>PLET01000063.1 GCA_003137095.1 Gammaproteobacteria bacterium | reverse complement strand
AGCGGCGTGATCTCCGGCACCCCGACCGCCGCGAGCGCCCGATCCACCGACACCATCACGGCCACCAACTCGGCGGGTAACACGACGTTTGCCCTGGCGCTGACGGTATCGCCGGCAGCATTCCCCAGCCTGGCGTGGGACACCGGAAATTGGGATAGCACGAATTGGCAATGATCAGCTGAAAATCATACCAGGAGAACAAGTATGCGGAATTTGAGATCGAGCGTGTGTCTGACGGCGTTGTTTGTGTGCGGCGCCGCCTCCGCTCAGGTCACGGTGCCGAACACCTTCGTGTCCGGTACTCCAGCCAAGGCGGCGGACGTCAACGCCAATTTTCAGGCGGTCGTTACGGCCATCAACGCGCTGCAGAGCGCGACGACGAACGCGGCGACGAAGAACCAGGGGGTGTTCGCGACCGCCGGTACATCAACCTGGACGGTGCCCGCGGGCATTACCAGCGTGAAGCTCGAATTATGGGGCGGCGGCGGCGGTGGCGGCAGCGGATACGGCATAGCCAACAACGTCAGCAACTGTTCGACCTCGGGGGGCGGCGGCGGCGGCGGCGGCTATACGCGCGCGGTGGTGGCCGTCACGCCCGGCGCGACCTATACCCTTGTCATTGGACAAGGCGGGCTCGCCGGGGCTGCGAATGTAGGATCCGGATCCGGCGGCGACGGCGGAGCCACCAGCATCGCCATCGGCAACCAAACCCTGACAGCCTCGGGTGGCGGGGGCGGCGGCAACGGGCCGGTTTGCCCGACGAACGGTCCGACATGCGGTGGCGGCGGCTCCGGCGGCGTCACAGTGGGCGGGACCGGCGCACCGTTAAGCATCGGTGGCGGCAACGGCAGTACCGGTCTTGCGTGCGGGGGGGGCGCCTCGGCGGGCGGCACCGCCGCGTTGGGCGGAGCAGGCGCCACGGGTAACGGCGGCGGCCCCGGCGGTACGCCGGGGGGCGGGGGAGGAGGCTTCGCCGGCGCCCCAGGGCAGGGGGGGGCGGGCGGTGCGGGCGCCGTGGGGTTGTTGGTCATTTCCAATTGACCGACTTCGGCGTTCCCGAGCCCGGGGCGCTTCGCCACCTCAACAATCGCGGCCTTGGGCTACCGCCAAGGCCAACATTGATGGCGATCTCCCGCTGGGCGGCCCTCACCCCGCGAAGAACAAAAGTCTTGTAACCAATGACTGCTGATTGGGCCGCTGGAGCGGCTCAATGCCGAGGTCGAGCGCAGGACCGATATCGCCGGCATCTTCCCAAAGCCGCAGCGGTCACGCGCCTCGTCGTCAATCCCGTCAATCCCGCCGAGAGTTTGGCAACTCGCGCCGGCGCGACTGCGAGAGTTCAATCAAGGTCTCGATGCGGATCAACCGTCTCTCGTGGTCCTCGAGCCGGGCGGTCGTTTCCCGCCGGCCCGCCATGAGGGCGTCCACCCGCTCGCCCAGGAGTACGATGTCCTTGCCGTACTTGATTATTTCGGCGATGAGACTCATGCGATCGTCCGCGGCGCAAAGAGATCCACGATCCCTTCAATCTCACCGGGGTGTGCATCGAACCACGCCCTCGTCTCGGCAACCACCTGGGCACGGAAGCTGCCATCTGCAAGCGCCCGTTCGCGCGCGCGAATCTCGGCAAGGCTCGCATCGATCCGCATGAGGGTCGCGCGCACCTGGCTATGGATGTCCTTGAGTACGGCGCGCGATGCCACCTCTTCTTCGGGTTCCGTCAGAATGTTACCTGACGTGTATGCCTCGATGGCCCGACGCGCCAGTTCACCCGCAGAGACGCCCTCGCGCTGGCTCATTTCGCGAAGCTTCTTCACGCTCTTTCGCGGCACCAGGTATTGCTGGCGCATGAGATCCGCGGCTTTTGCAGACATACCGAACTCCTCCGCCTCCACGCCCATCAACCCCGCAAATCATGCCGTAAATTCTACACATACACAACTGCATACACAAGCTAGCAGGCGCCAGGTCGGTTCGATGGCCGCCCTAGGTCTCCATTACTCGCCGCAAGGTGTCGGATTCGCCGTGAGTGTCGGAATCCTCCGCCTGATGCTTTGCTCGGTCTCCAGGCGCGCAATCGATTGAATCCAAAGACAATGCTCACCCGGGACCCAGAGGTCATGCGCAGCCCGTGTTGCCCGTCTCCGGCCACCCTGGTATAAAGCCCGGCTTCCCGAATTTCTTCATTTCCAAGGGTTTGTCATGTCGCGAGTCTGCCAGGTCACCGGTAAGCGCCCGAAAACCGGAAACACCGTGTCGCATGCGAACAATCGCAAGCGCCGCCGCTTCCTGCCCAACCTGCACTCGCATCGGTTTTGGCTGGAGTCGGAAAAGCGCTGGGTGAGCCTGCGCGTGACCACCCGCGGGCTGCGCACCATCGAGAAGCGCGGCGTCGACGTGGTGGTGGCCGATCTGCGCGCCCAGGGTGTCAAGGTCTGACCGGCCGGTTTTGATTTTCGGAGAATTGCCATGCGCGATAAGATCAAGCTCGTTTCCTCGGCCGGCACCGGCCACTACTACACCACCACCAAGAACAAGCGTCTGCATCCNNCCTACAAAGAATCGAAGATCAAGTAGCTGCCGGAACTGCCCGAAGTGGAGACCACGCGGCGCGGCATCGCGCCGGCGCTGGTGGACCGGCGCGTCGTGGAATTGGTGGTGCGCGAGCGGCGGCTGCGCTGGCCGATCCCCGCGCACTTTGAATCCGTCATCCGCGGCCAGACCGTCCGCTCGGTGGACCGGCGCGCCAAGTACATTCTCATCCATTTCGACCGCGGCACCCTCATTCTGCACCTGGGTATGTCGGGCAGCCTGCGCATTCTGCGCTCCGACGTCGCGCCGCTCGCCCACGATCACTGGGACATGCACATGGACTCCGGGAACGTCCTGCGATTCCACGATCCGCGCCGCTTCGGCAGTCTGCATTGGACCGCGGACGACCCCACCCTGCATCCCCTGCTCGCCAGACTGGCCCCGGAGCCCTTGAGCGCGGCCTTCGACGGCGGATACCTGCACCGTGTGACCCGCGGACGCGCGGTGGCGATCAAGCAGCTGCTGATGAATTCACAGGGGGTGGTCGGCGTCGGCAACATCTACGCCAGCGAGGCGCTGTTTCGCGCGGGCGTCTCGCCGCGTCGCGCGGCGCGCCGCTTGAGCCGCGCGCAGGCGCAGGCGCTGGCGGTCGCCGTCAAGGAGGTGCTGTCCGAGGCGATCGCCATCGGCGGCACCACCCTGCGGGACTACGTCAACAGCGACGGGATCCCGGGCTATTTCCGGCAAAAGCTCGCCGTCTACGAACGCGCCGGCGAACCCTGCCGCCGCTGCCGCACGCCCATCAAGCAATTCACCCAGGGCCAGCGCTCCACCTATTGGTGTCCTCACTGCCAGCGCTGATCGGCCTGCGCCGTTCTTAGTAGACCAGGCCCGCGCCTTCGCCGCGCGGATCGGATGCCGCCTGCACCGCCCCGGAAGCGAAATCCCAGGTGACCACCTGCATGTTGCCCCACGCCCGGCGGCCCTCCTTGAGTTTCTGTCCCTTGGCCTGCAGCACCGTGATCTCCTCGGGCGTCAGCGCACCGCTCTCGTAATCGACGACGTCGGGCAGATATTGTTGGTGGTAATGCGGATATTTGACGATGTCCGCGGCGCTCATGCCGTCCACATAGTTGAGCGTTGCCAGCAGCACCATGCTGATGATGAAGCTGCCGCCGGGCGATCCGACGATCATCATGCCGTCCTTGGTCGTGACGAATGTCGGCGTCATGCTCGACAGCGGGCGCTTCTGCGGCGCGATGGCGTTGGCCGATCCGCCCACCAGACCGAAGGCATTCGGCTGATCCGGCTTGGCCGAGAAATCATCCATGGTGTCATTCAGCAGCACCCCGGTCTTGTCGACCATGTAGCCGCTGCCCAGCCACAGATTGATGGAAATCGTGGCGGCGACGGCATTGCCCGCCGAGTCGAGAATCGAGAAGTGCGTGGTCTGCATGCCCCCGGGCGGCGCATCCACGCCCGGCAGCAGATCGCTCGGCATGGCCTTGTCGACGCGGATGCTCGCCCCCTGGCCGGCCGCATACGCCCGGCTGGTGATGAGCGCCACCGGCACGCTCACGAAGTCCGGGTCGCCGAGATACACTGCGCGGTCGCGAAAGGCGCGCCGCATCGATTCGATGATCACGTGCTTGCGTGTGGCCGGATCGAAGTTCCCGAGATCAAAGCCCGACAGGATGTTGAGCGCATCGAGCAGCGCGACCCCGCCCGAGGAGGGCGGCGGCGCCGAGACGATGCGCGCGCCGTGGTACTCACCCGTCACGGGCTTGCGTTCCACCACCCGGTAGGCGGCCAGATCCGCAAGCGTCCAGATGCCGCCGCCGGCGCGCACGCCGGCGACCAGATCCCGCGCCACGCGGCCGGCGTAAAAGCCGGCGGCACCGCGTTCCGCCAGGGCCTGCAGGGTGTCGGCCAGATCCGGCTGCTTGATCATCGCCCCGATCTGCGGAGGCTCGCCGCCCTGCGTCAGGAACACCTTGGCCGCGGCCGGTGAATGCAGCAGGTTGCCGCGCTTGTAGCGGATGCCCGATTGCAGACGCGCGTACATCGGAAAGCCCTCGCGCGCCAGGCGGATGGCGGGGGCGAGGCTGGTCTTCAGCGGCAGCCGGCCGTATTTGCGCGCGAGATATTCGAACGCCGCCGGTTCGCCGGGAATCCCCGCCGCCCGCGGCCCGTCGGTCGAGGCGTCGGCGATGGGCTGGCCGGCCGCATCCAGATACATGTCGCGCGTCGCCGCCTGCGGTGCCTTCTCGCGCGCATCCACCAGGGTGGCCGAGCCATCGGCGCGCCGCAGCAGGTAAAACCCGCCGCCGCCCAGGCCCGAGCTGCTCGGTTCGACCACCGCCAGGGCCGCCGACACCGCCACCGCCGCATCGAAGGCATTGCCGCCCTGGGCGAGAATCTCGCGCCCCGCCGCGCTCGCGAGCGGATGCGCACTGGCGATGGCGGATTTGTGGATCGGCCGTGCGGCGCTGCGCGCCGTCGCCGGTGCGGGCTGCGCCGGCGCGCGCACCGCGGCGACATCGGCCTGCGCGGCACCCCAGGCGAGCACCAGCACGCCAGTGATCAGGGCGCCGGGTATGCGCCGCCGGCGCGGTGCGCCCTTCAAACCTGGCGCTTCCGCTTCAGTTCGATCTCCACGATCGGGTGCACGAATTCCGATACGTTGCCGCCCAGCACGGCGATTTCGCGCACCAGGCTCGAGGAGATGAAGGTGTACTGTTCTTGCGGGGTCATGAATACGGACTCGATCTCCGGTGCCAGATGGCGGATCATGTTAGCCAATTGGAACTCGAATTCGAAGTCCGATACCGCGCGCAGCCCGCGCACGATCACGGCAAGGCCGTTTTGACGCGCAAAATCGCTGGTCAGGCCGCCATAGCCGATCACCTCGACGTTCTTGACGTCGGCGAGCACCCCCCGGGCCATCTCGACGCGCTGCTCGAGCGAGAACATGGGGGCCTTGTTGGGGTTGGCCGCGATGGCTACCACCAGCCGATCGAAAATGCTGGCGGCACGGCGCACCAGATCCTGGTGGCCATTGGTGATCGGATCAAAGGTGCCGGGGTAGACGGCTGTTCTTTTGTTCATGCACCGGACCTGGGGGGTGTGACCCGCGCCAGATGATACCCCACCTCGCCCGCCGACTTCGATTTGAGCAGCTCCCAGCCGGATGGCAGCACCGGTAAGCCCGCCGAGCGCTCGTTCTCCAGGTACGCGAAGCCGCCCGGCTTCAGCCAGCGCCCGGCTGCGAGCAGCGGCAGGTACCCGGCGAGCGCCTCCCGTCCGAACGGCGGATCCAGAAACACGATGTCGAACGGCTCGCCCGGTGTGCGCAGGAAGCGGGTCGCGCCCGCCTCGATCACCAGGCCGCGGGACGCGCCGCCCAGTCGGCCGAGCTGCAGGTTGAGCGCGCGCGCGGCGGCCACCGAGGTTTCCACGAACACCACGTCCTGCGCGCCGCGCGACAAGGCCTCGAGTCCGAGCGCGCCGGAGCCGGCGAACAGGTCGAGGCAGCGGGCGCCGGCGACGTCGTGCTGCAGCCAATTGAACAGCGTCTCGCGCACCCGATCCGGCGTCGGGCGCAGCCCCGCGGTCGCGGGAAATTCGATGCGCCGCCCGCGCCACGCGCCGCCGATGATCCGCACGGAGTTGCGCCCGGCGTGCCCCGGCTTGGGTGTGGGGGTAGTCACTGGCGGCATCATACCGCTAAGCTCCCCATCCCATGACGCACGCCGCCGATTCAGGCTCCCCCGGTTTCCTGCAGCGCCTGCGCGGCAAGCTCGATCTGAGGCA
The DNA here is from genome assembly GCA_003137095.1 of Gammaproteobacteria bacterium. Taxonomy (GTDB): domain Bacteria; phylum Pseudomonadota; class Gammaproteobacteria; order Steroidobacterales; family Steroidobacteraceae; genus Bog-1198. The sequence goes on along the minus strand of PLET01000063.1, from coordinate 157,275 downwards.
GCTGCTGCCGGGGCGCAAGATCGACGCGGCCATCCTGGATGATCTGGAATCCCGTCTGATCAGCGCCGATGTCGGCGTCGAGGCCGCCTCGCGCATCCTGGCTGAGCTGCAGCGGCGCGTCGCGCGCAAGGAACTCGGCGACGTCGATGCCCTGCTCGGCGCCCTGCGCGAATCCATGCTCGCGATCCTCGCGCCCGTGCAGCGCCCGCTTACGATCGATCCGAAGATCCGCCCCTTCGTGATCCTGGTCGTCGGCATCAACGGCGCCGGCAAGACCACCACCATCGGCAAGCTGGCCCATCGCCTGATGGCGCAGGGCCACAGCGTGATGCTCGCGAGCGGCGACACCTTCCGTGCGGCGGCGCGCGAACAATTGCAGACCTGGGCCGAGCGCAACGGCGTGCCGATCATCGCCCAGCAGCACGGTGCGGAGCCGGCGGCGGTGATCTTCGACGGCCTGCAGGGCGCGCGCGCGCGCGGTGTCGACGTGCTGATCGCGGACACCGCCGGGCGACTGCACACCCAGGCGCATCTCATGGAGGAGCTCAAGAAGATCAGACGCGTGCTCGGCCGGCTCGACCCCGGCGCGCCGCACGAGGTGCTGTTGATTCTCGACGGTACCATCGGCCAGAACGCGGTCGCGCAGGCCGAGCAGTTCAACAAAGCCCTCGGGGTCACCGGCCTCGTGATCACCAAGCTCGACGGCACCGCCAAGGGCGGCGTGGTGCTTGCGATCGCCGAGAAACTGCGCATCCCGATACGCTACGTGGGCGTCGGCGAACAGATCGAGGACTTCGGACCCTTCGATGCCGGGGAGTTCGTGGCGGCGCTGCTCAGGTCCGGCGCCGCATGATCCGCTTCGAGCAGGTCTACAAGCGCTATGCGACCGGCCGTGACGCGCTAGCCGGGGTGTCCTTCGAGATCGGCGCCGGCGAACTCGCTTTTCTCACCGGGCACTCCGGGGCGGGCAAGAGCAGCATCCTGAAGCTGATCGCGCTCATCGAGCGTCCCACGCGCGGCCAGGTGTTCGTCAACGATCGAAACACCGCCGGCGTCGGACGCCGCGCCATTCCGCAGTTCCGCCGGCAGGTCGGCGTCGTGTTCCAGGATCACAAGCTGCTGGCGGACCGGCCCATCGCCGACAATGTCGCGCTGCCGCTGATCATCGCCGGCGTGCCGCGGCGCGAGATCGACAAGCGCGTGCGCGCCGCCCTCGATCAGGTGGGTCTGCTCGGGCGGGAGAAGCATCGTCCGCTCGAACTCTCGACCGGCGAGCAGCAGCGCGTGGGGATCGCCCGGGCGGTGGTCGCCAAGCCGCCGCTGCTGATCGCCGACGAGCCCACCGGCAATCTCGATCCGGATCTGGCACTGGAGATCATGCAGCTGTTCAAGCGCTTCAACGAGGTCGGCGTGACGGTGGTGATCGCGACCCACGATGTGCATCTGATCGATCGCATCGGTGCGCGGCGCATCATCCTCGGCGAAGGCCGCGTGACCGCCGAATCCCCGCCCGGGGCGGCACCATGAACTGGCGCGCCTACTTCGCGCGCCATGCGCAAACCCTGGTCGGCTCGCTCGGACGCATCGTGCATCAGCCGGTGGCGGCGTTCATGACCATGGCGGTGATCGCGGTCGCGGTCGCCTTGCCGCTGTGTCTGCACGTGCTCCTGCAGAATGCGGGCGAGGCCAGCGGCGGCTGGAGCAACGCGCTCGACCTGTCGGTGTATCTGGACAAGGGCGCGACCCCGGCGCGGGCGCAGGCCATCGCCGTCGAGTTGCGCCGGCGCGAGGACGTCGCCACGGTGCGCGTCATCACGGCGGCGGAGGCGCTGCGGCAGTTCCGCGATTACTCGGGCTTCGGCGCGGCGCTCGATGCGCTCAGCGAGAATCCCCTGCCGAACACCCTGGTGGTCACGCCGGCGCTCGCGGCGAGCACCCCCGAAGGCAGCGAGGCCCTCAAGGGCGCCATCGCGGCGCTCGCCAACGTCGAGACGGTGCAGCTCGACACCGATTGGGTGAAGCGTCTGAACGCGCTGCTCGACATCCTGCGCCGGGTGGTGCTGCTCGCCGCCGTCCTGCTCGGGGCCGGCGTGATGCTGGTGGTGGGCAATACCATCCGCCTGGATGTGCTAAACCGGCGTGCCGAGATCGAGGTGATGAAGCTGGTCGGCGGCTCGGACGGCTTTGCGCGCCGGCCGTTCCTGTACAGCGGCGTGTGGTACGGCCTCGGCGGCGGCATCCTGGCGCTGATCCTGGTCGGCCTCGCCACGGTGCTTTTGGCCGGACCGGCCGAGCGCCTGGCCCTGCTGTACGGCAGTTCCTTTCACCTCACCGGCCTCGATTGGAGCACCGGGCTCGGCGCGCTCGCCGGGTCCGTCGGGCTCGGCTGGCTGGGGTCCTGGCTGGCGGCCACCCGCCACATCCGCTCCATCGAGCCGTCATAAGTATTTGTATTACAAAAACTTTCTAGGCTTCTGAACTCGGGGCGCGGTTAGCACTCAAACCCCTGGAGTGCTATTATAGGCACCTGGATTCACCCGGAGGTTGACATGACTGCTGCCTTGGTCGCCAAACAAAGTGGTCTGGTATTGGCCGGCCCCGTCGGGAGCCTGGATTCCTATATAGACCGTGTTTCGCAGATCCCGGTTCTCTCCAAGGAGGAAGAGGTGGCGCTCGCCCTGCGATTCCGCACGGAGACCGATCTGGACGCCGCGCGGCAATTGGTGCTGTCGCATCTGCGGTTCGTCGTGCACATCGCGCGCGGCTATCTCGGTTATGGCCTGCCGATGGGCGATCTGGTCCAGGAAGGCAACGTCGGCCTGATGAAGGCCGTCAAGCGCTTCGATCCGGACGTCGGCGTGCGTCTGGTTTCCTTCGCCGTGCATTGGATCCGCGCCGAGATCCATGAATACGTGCTGCGCAATTGGCGCCTGGTCAAGGTCGCCACCACCAAGTCGCAGCGCAAGCTGTTCTTCAATCTGCGCAAGATGAAGAAAAATCTCGCGTGGCTGTCCGAGGCCGAAACCCGTGCCGTCGCCCATGATCTGGGCGTCGAGGTAAGCGACGTGCGCGAAATGGAACAGCGCCTGTCGGCACGCGACATGTCCTTCGACCCGACGCCGGATGCCGACGATGAGGATACGTATTCGCCGGCCATGTACCTGCCCGCCTCGAATGCCGATCCGGCGGTCGAGGCCGAGCGCGAGGAATGGGAGGAGGACTCCTCCGACCGCCTGGGCGCCGCCCTGCAGAGGCTCGATGCGCGCAGCCGCGACATCCTCAAGCGCCGTTGGATGACCGACGACAAGGCGACGCTGCATGAGCTCGCCGACGAATACGGCATTTCCGCCGAACGCGTGCGGCAGGTGGAGACCAGTGCCATCGCCAAGCTCAAGGCGCTGATGGCCGCCTGAATCGGCGCCGATGCGCGGCACGGAGCAGTGGCTGAGCGAATACGGCGACAGCCATCGATCTGCCGCGAATAAGCTGCTGCACTGGATCTGTGTGCCGGTGATCGTGTGGTGCGTGGTCGGCCTGTTGTGGAGTCTGCCGGTCCCGCAGGCCTGGCGCACGATTCCGTACGCGAATTGGGCGGTGCTCATCACTCTGGCGGCGGTGCTTTATTACGCCGTCCTGTCCCTGCCACTCGCCCTCGGCGCCCTGCCGGTGTTCCTGCTCATGCTGTGGTCGGTGGCCGTGCTCGCCCGCCGCGCCCCGCCGCCTCTTTGGAGCATCTGCGCGGTGGCCTTCGTGCTGGCATGGATCGGTCAGTTCATCGGCCACGCGATCGAGGGTCGGCGGCCGTCGTTCTTCAAGGATCTGCAGTTCCTGATGATCGGCCCTCTGTGGCTGCTGGCCGCGGCCTATCGCCGGCTCGGCATCCGCTATTGACCGGCGCCGGCTGCCTGGGCGCGGGCCGCCTGCGGGTGCGCGCGTGCGTAGCCGACGGCTTCGCGAAACACATGGCAATGCAGCTCCGCGGTCCGCGCCCGGGTGGCGGCGTAGCCGCCGGCGAGCATGATCGACAGCGCCGTGCCGCGGCGGCGCACCGCATCGACCACCAGCGCTTCGCGCGCACGGATGCCCTCCTCGGAGAGCGCCAGCCTGCCATAGCGGTCGCCGCCGGCCACATCCACGCCGGCCAGATAAAAGGCGATGTCCGCATCGGCCGCCTGCAGCACCGCCGGCAGGTGGCGGCTGAGCACATCGAGGTACTCGGCGTCCGCAACGCCGTCCTTGAGGCCCACGTCCAGGTTGGAGCGCATTTTGCGCAGCGGATAATTGCGCTCGCCGTGCATGGAGAAGGTGTACACCGATGCGTCGGCCTCGAAGATCGACGCGGTGCCGTTGCCCTGGTGCACGTCGAGATCGATCACCAGCGCGCGGCGGATCGCCCCCTCGGCCCGCAGCGCGCGAATGGCGACGGCCACGTCGTTGAGCACGCAGAATCCTTCGCCGTGGTCGGCGAAGGCGTGATGCGTGCCGCCGGCAAGGTTGCCCGCGATGCCGTCGGCGAGCGCGGTGCGCGCCGCCAGCAGCGTACCGGCGCAGGCGAGGCGCGAGCGCGTCCAGAGGTTTTCCGACCAGGGCATGCCGAGCAGCCGCTGTTCGGCCGGGGACAGCCCCCGGCTTGACAGTTTGTCCAGGTAGTCGCCGGTATGCACCAGCCGCAGGGTGTCCAACCGGATCGGCTCGGGCTCGAGGATGTCGCCGGCCGCAAGGACGCCTTCGCCGAGCAGGCGCTCCTTGAGCAGCGGATACTTGGACATGGGAAAGGGGTGGCCCGGCGACAGTGCGACCTGGTACCCCGGATGGTAACTACAGCGCATGCGCACAGGTTAGCATGCGCATACTCATCGGAGACTTAGGATGCCCCCGCAGACCTTGAATCCCCTCGACCTGTTCGACGTGCGCGGCCTGCTCTCCGACGAGGAGCGCCTGGTGCAGGATTCGGTGGCGCGCATGGTTGGCGACAAGGTCATGCCGCTGATCGCCAAGGCCTTCGAGGAACACCGCTTTCCGAAGGAGCTGGTGCCCGACATGGCCGCGCTTGGTCTGCTCGGCAGCTCGCTCGAGGGCTACGGCTGCGCCGGCATGAACGCGGTGGCCTCGGGCCTGATCTGCCAGGAACTCGAGCGCGGCGACTCGGCGCTGCGCAGCTTCGTCTCCGTGCAGTCGAGCCTGTGCATGTATCCCATTCATGCCTTCGGCACCGAAGCGCAGAAGCAGCGCTATCTGCCGGCCATGGCGCGCGGCGAACTGATCGGCTGCTTCGGACTGACCGAGCCGCACGGCGGCTCCGATCCCGGCAACATGAAGACCCATGCCCGGCGCCAGGGCGGCGATTGGGTCATCAACGGCGCCAAGATGTGGATCACGAACGGCTCCATCGCCGATGTCTGCCTGGCGTGGGCCATGACCCCGGAGGGCATCCGCGGCTTCCTGGTGGACAAAAAGACCCGCGGCTTCACCGCCACCGCCATCCACAATAAATTCAGCCTGCGCGCCTCGGTCACCTCCGGGCTGTTCTTCGACAACGTGGTCGTGCCCGAAGAGAACCGCCTGCCCGGCGCGCTCGGCCTGAAGGGGCCGCTCTCCTGCCTCACCCAGGCGCGCTTCGGCATCGCCTGGGGCGTGATCGGCGCGGCCCAGGCCTGCCTGGCGCAGCTGCTCGACTACACCCGCACGCGCCACCTGTTCGGACGCCCGCTCGCCGCCACCCAGCTCATTCAGGCGCGGCTCGCCGAGATGTCGCGCCACATCACCACGGCGCAGCTCTTGGCGCTTCAGCTCGGCCGGCTGAAGGAACGGGGCACCCTGACGCCGGCGCAAGTCTCGCTCGCCAAGTGGAACAACACGCGCATGGCGATCGACGTGGCGCGCGACTGCCGCGACATGCTGGGCGGCGCCGGCATCAGCGCCGAATATGCCCCGATCCGCCACATGCTGAATCTGGAAAGCGTGATCACCTACGAGGGCACGGAGTCCGTGCACCAGCTCAGCGTGGGGCGCGAATTGACCGGCCTGTCCGCGTTCTAGCTCTAGCCCGATCCTGCCTGTTGCGCGTTCTGCGCCGCAGGAGTCCGAGACCGCCGAGACCCGAGACCAGCAGCGGCAGTGACGCGGGCACGGGAACCGGCGCGGTGGTCTGGCTCTCCGCCGTGGTCAGATCCAGGCTGCCGGAGTAGGTGCCCCCGGCGGGATCGGCGATGCCGCGGATCTCGAGCACATAGTTGCCCGGATCCAGCACGGTCGGCATGATCTCCACCGCCGTGGCCGAGGCGAATCAGTCGCCGGCCGGCGGCCGCATCCGCAGGCAGCTGTTCGTCGGGCATTGGAACGAATTGCAGGATGGCCGCCGTTCGCAATTGTTCTCGATCGCCCTCGACAAGCGCGGGATCGCCGCCGCCGAGCCCGTGAAATTGACGATCGACATCGAAGGCGACGTTCCGGGCAAACCCTTCGGCGGACGCGAGGACTACTCGATCAGTCCGGACGGCACCCGGGTCGCATTTGCGGAACGCGACAGCGGCGCCAAGGAGGCCTGGATGCCAAATGCGGATATTTACACGGCGTTCGCGAGCGGCGGCGACCGCGCGCCGAACGGCCGGCCGCTGAAGGATGCCGATCCGGTCAATGTCACCCTGGAGAACATAGCCGATGACCGGCAGCCCGCGTTCTCGCCCGACGGCACCCAGCTCGCCTACCTGGCCGCCGATCGCACGGACGACCCGGCCGATCGCCTGCACCTCGTTCTGCTCACGCTCGCGAGCGGCGAGAAGCGGCCGCTCACCCTGAACTGGGATCGATCCATCCAATGTTTCGCCTGGACGCCCGACGGCAAGAGCCTGATTGCGACCACGGATCATCTGGGACAGCGTCCGCTGTGGAGGATCGACACCCGCAGCGGCGGCGCCACCCGAATCACCGGCGACGGACGCGTCGAGGCCTTCAGCGTCGCGGGCAATCGTATCTACTACGCCGCGAGCACCTTGGGCAGTCCGCCGGATCTGTATTCCATCGGAATCGACGGCGGGAAGCCGCTGCGCCTCACTCGGCTCAACGAGCCCCTGCTCGCGCAGCGCACCCTGGGACCCTACGAAGCCTTCGCCTTCCCCGGCTGGAATGGTGAAACCGTCCACGGCTACCTCGTCAAGCCCGCCGATGTCGCGCCACAGAAGAAATGTCCTGTGGCGCTGCTGTTGCACGACGGGCCGCATGCCAGTCTCGCCAACGGCTGGGACTGGCGCTGGAATGCGCAGGTGTTCGCGGCCGCCGGTTTCGGCGTGCTCATGATCGACTTTCACGGCTCCACCGGCTATGGCCAGGCCTTCGCCGATTCGGTGAACGGCGACTTGGGCGGCAAGCCCCTGGATGACCTGAAGGCGGGCATCGACTTCGCGCTGCGCCAATATCCCTGGCTGGACGACGTGCGCCTGTGCAGCGCTGGGCGGCGCCAAGTTCGACAACCCGGCCGGCTATGCGAGGCAAAATCCGATCGATCAAGTGAAGGACTGGAACCCCCCCCTGCTGATCACCCACGGGCAGCTCGATTTTCGGGTTCCCTATTCCCAGGGACTGGCCGCGTTCACCGCACTGCAAAGAATCCAGCGTCCCGGTGAACTGCTGATCTTCCCCGACGAGGGACACTGGATCGTGAAGCCTGCCAACGTCCTCGAGTGGTATGAAGCCGTGCTGTCGTGGATCAAGGGTCTGACGCGCCAATAGGCGCAGTCCATACCGCGTAACGCCGCCGTCGCCGACTACGCCGCCGACAGCTCCCGGCCCTCGCGCAGCGATTTATCCAGCGCATCCAGATCGCCGCGCGCGTCGCGCGCCGCCAATTCCTCGCCGAGCGCATCGCGCAGCGTCTCCAAGTCGGACAATCGCAGGCGTGCCCGGTTCCAGTCCTTCTCGGCCGATGCCATCACATCGAGCAGCGCCTCGCACTGCGCGCGCATGGCCGAAGCGGCCTTGTACGCCGCGAACACTGGCGCTCCAGAATTTCCGTGCTGGCGTCGCTGGATGAGCCTTCGAGCATCATTTCCCCCCGGGTCAATCGAGACTGAGGATGCTGTACTCCAACCGCTCGATCTTCGTCATGATGTGCGCCTTCAGCGCCTCGGCGCGGTCCAGGCGCTCACGCGCCGCGTCCAGCACCTCGGCAGTCGCCCGGCGCCCGCCCGCCAGCGATTGATAGTCGGCGCGTGCGCGCATGCCGTCCTCATAGGCCAGACCCCATTCCGCTTCCAGTGCGGACAGTTGCGAATCCATGTCGGTGTCGGAACCACTCATACCCTGATCTCCGCTCCTCAGGCCATGATCCTGCACGCCCAAGATGACCGTTCGCGGACAGTCATGCGGCAATTTCTTTAAAGCCGGGGAGCCGGGCCGTCGTGGACTGCGGGCCCGGTATCCCTGGTGCCGCGCACCGCGTCCCCGGCGCCGGTCGGCGGTGCGGCCGCGGTTCAAGCCGCCTGTTCCACCGGCACGTCGATCTCGAGGCTGCGCATCTGTTCGCGCAGCTTCGGCCAGTCGATCAGGCGCAGCCGGCCGTTCATGTCCTCGACCAGCGACGTGCAGCTCTCCACCCAGTCGCCGTCGTTGCAGTACAGGATGCCGTTGATCTCGCGCATCTCGGCGCGGTGGATGTGTCCGCAGACCACGGTGTCGACGCCGCGCTTGCGTGCCGCCAGCGCCACCGATTCCTCGAAGCTGCCGATGTATTGCACGGCCGCCTTTGCCTTGTGCTTGAGGTAAGCCGACAGCGACCAGTGCGGCAGGTCGAACTGGCGCCGGAACCAGTTGATGTAGGGATTGGCGGCGAGCAGCACGTCGTAGATGCTGCTGCCGAGCTTGGCGAGCCAGGGACTGCATTTGACCACGCTGTCGAACTCGTCGCCGTGCAGCACCAGCACCCGCCGACCATCGGCCGTCACATGGACGTATTCCTTGTGGATTTCGAGGTTGCCGAACACGGCGCCGTCGAAATCGCGGAACACCTCGTCGTGATTGCCCGGCACGAAAATGACCTTCGTGCCGCGTTTCGCCTTGCCGAGAATGGTGCGCAGGACGTTGTTGTGCGACTGCGGCCAGAACATGTTCTTCTTCATGCTCCATACGTCGATGATGTCGCCGACCAGGAACAGCGTGTCCACATTCACGTTGTGCAGGAAATCGAGCAGCAGATCGGCGCTGCAGCCTTTGAAGCCCAGATGGATGTCCGATATGAACACCGACCGCAGGCGCATCGGTGCGGGGGCGATTCGCTCCACCATGCCGTTCTCCTTTACATCCTATGCTGGCCACGGTGGCGACTTCGTGTGACCGCCGCGTGACCTGCGCAAGAAGATTTCTTTACAGACGAATATCTTACGCGTGGAACATCGCATGGAACGGGAGAAACGTGACGCAGGCCCCACTTACCGGGGATCCTTCGGCCTCACTCGGCCGGCCGCGACAGTTTGACCGGAGCCCCGAACCGGTAGCCGAAGCCGCGCACGGTCTGGATATAGTTCCCGTAACCCGGATCGGCGAGGATCTTGCGCAAGCGCTGCACATTGACGTCGACGGTCCGCTCGTCGACTTCGCTGTCATCGCCCCACACCTGCGCGAGCAGTTGGTTGCGATTGAATGTCCTGCCGGAGTGCGCCATCAGGAATTCCAGCAGTCGATACTCGACGCCGCGCAGATTCAATGAGCGGCCGTTGGCGGTCACCCGATTGGTCGTCGCATCCAGCACCAGATCGTCGCAGCACAATGCCGCCTTCTGATCCTCGTACGGATGGGAGCGCAGTATGGCCGACACGCGCGCCACCACCTCGCGCAGCGAGTAGGGCTTGGCGATGTAATCGTCGGCCCCGAGATCCAAGCCCGCCACGATGTCCTGCTCGGCCGACAACTCCGACAGAATGATCAGTCTGACGGCGTGCAGCTGGCGCGGCCGGCGCGCACCGCGGATGACCTCGAGGGCCGCGGCCCCCGGCATGTTCCAATCGATGATGGCCAGATGCGGCGGCCGATCGGCCACCGCCGTCAGGGCCGCCGAGCCGTCGGAGATCGCACGCACGGCGAAGCCCGCATCCGTCAACTTTTGGCGAAGCGGTTCCACGGCGGCGACATCCCGATCGACAATCAAAATCTGCTTATGGGTATCGTTGGCGAGCATATCGGCCGCGCCATTAGAGATTCCCCGCGTTACAGTACGTTGACGCTTTGTTTAACATTATCGGGAATGGATTCATCGGCAGATGGACCGGCCGCACGCGTACGCGCGCCGCGCCGCGCGCGCCGACACGCAGTCATAGCCGCGCAGCGCGCCGGGACGTGCGGCGCCCGCATTCCACGCCGCGAGCACGCGCCCGAAGGTCAGCCAGTTATGCGGCGCCTCACCGGGACACCAGATGCGCTGCGCCGGGTGCGGCGCCGAATTGCCTTGCATGTGAACCTCCTCTCGTGCCGGACGCGGGAATACCCCGGGGCATCTGCGTGACACTGTCCGCCCCAAATGGCGCCGATGACGGGGCGGATTGCTGCGCAAATCGGGCGCAATAATGACCAAATGTGGCGGGCACGGGCCGCGCGGCGGCGCCGGCCGGTCTTTCGGCTATGATCGGCGCATGCGCAAGAACATCGCGATCGTCGAGGATGAGCCGGCCCTGCGCGAGAATTACGCGGCATCGCTCGCCCGCAACGGCTACGGCGTCAAGACCTACGGCAATCGCCAAGCGGCGATGCAGGCATTCGGGATACGCCTGCCGGACCTGGCCATCATCGACATCGCGCTCGAGGACGAGGCCGAGGGCGGCTTCGATCTGTGCCGGGACCTGCGCGCCATGTCGGCCGAACTGCCCATCATCTTTCTCACCGCGCGCGACAGCGAACTGGACGCCGTCTCGGGCCTGCGCCTCGGAGCGGACGATTTTCTGACCAAGGACGTGAGCCTGCCGCACCTGGCGGCGCGGGTCGCCGCGCTGTTCCGGCGCATCGACGCGCTGCGCCGCCCCGGCGATGCCGCGGACATCGTGCGCCGCGGCGCGCTGTCGATCGACGGCGAGAAGATGCAGACCACCTGGAACGGCACGCCGGTGACGCTGTCCCTCACCGAGTTCTGGATCGTGCACGCGCTCGCGCGCAATCCGGGCCACGTCAAGAACCGCCAGCAGCTGATGGACGCCGCCAACGTCGTGCTCGACGACAACACCATCACCTCCCACGTCAAGCGCATGCGCCGCAAATTCCAGTCGGTCGATCCGGCATTCGATTCGATTCAGACCGTCTACGGCATGGGCTACCGCTGGGTCGAGTGAGCATCCGGGTTCAGCTGCTGCTGGTCTCGCTCACGACCTTGATCCTGCCGTGGGCGGGCTGCCAGTACGCGCGGGAATTGGAAACCGCACTGCGCACCTCGCAAGAGCAGGCGCTGCTTGCGAGCGCTGGTACCATCGCCAACGCGCTGTCGGCCGAGCCGCAGCGGCTGTTCCGGGATCCCGACGATGTCGGCGCCTTCGATGCCGCGCGCGGCGACGTCTATGCCCATCCGCTGCTCGCTCAGCCGCTGCTCGACGGCTACCGCGATGATTGGGGCGTGCGCACGGCGCCGCAGCCGCTGCCGGCGGCCTCGCCGGGTTTGTTGCCTGTGCGCATGCTGGCGGGCGTCACCGACCGCTATTTGTATCTCTACCTGGAGGTCGACGAGCCGCATTTTCGGCCCGAACCCGCGGATGTGCATCTTGGGCGCGATCGGTTCGACCGCGTCGAGCTGACCCTACAGGAGCCGGGCGGTGCCGTCGAATCGTTTTTCTTCGCCACCCACGCACCCGGGCTCATCGAAGCGCAGAGCGTCCAGAAGGGCGATGCGGCCGGCGATCGAGTCCAGCCGGAGCCGAGGCTGCAAGCGTATTGGCTGCAGACCGCCCATGGCTACCATCTAGAGGCGCGCATACCGCGCAGCCTGGTGGGGGCGCGGCTGCGGATCGAGGCGATCGGGCCGACCGGTAGACCGGCCGGCGCCCCGGTCAGCGGCATCGAGGCCGCGCCTTCCGACGACGCGGCCGGCGGCCGGCTGTTCTTCGCGCCCGCCGGACTCGGCCAGCTGCTCGCGACCTTCATCCGCACCGGCACGCGCGCCACCGTGGTCGACGCCGCCGGCTTGAAACTCGCCGTCGCCGGCGATCTCGAATCGGGCGACGCGGCTCGATCCCGCGAGGCGGGTCGGGACTGGTATCGGCGCTTCCTCGCCGTGGACAGCACACACCTGCCGCAGCAGTCTACCGCCGCCGATCGGCTCGAATCTGCCAGCGTCGGCCATGCGCTCGCCGGACACCCCGATGCCGAGTGGCTGCGGATCGGCGACGGGCCGGGTGCCGTGCTGTCCGCCGCCGCGCCGATGCTGATTGCGCAGCAGCCGCGCGGCGCGGTGGTGCTCGAGCAGGCCGGCGATCAGTTGGTCGGCCTGCGGGATCAGGCGCTCGCGCGCCTGTTCGATCTCACCCTGCTGGCCACGGGAGTGGTGGTCGCCTTCGCCTTCGGCTTCGCCACCTGGATAGGCGTGCGCATTCGCCGCCTGGGCGCCGCGGCCGAATCGGCCGTGACCAGCGACGGCCGGATCCGCCTGCAAATGCCCGAGTCCGCGCGCGCCGACGAGATCGGTGCCCTGTCGCGCAGCTTCGAGCGGCTGCTTGCGCGTCTCGACGAACACACCCGCTATTTGCGCACACTCGGCGGCAAGCTCTCCCATGAGCTGCGCACGCCGCTCACCGTGGTGCGCTCCTCGCTCGATAATCTGGAGTCCGAAGGCGTGGGCGGCGCGCAGCGCGTGTACCTGAACCGGGCGCGCGAGGGCAGCTTGCGGCTGCAGTCCATCCTCACCGCCCTCGGGGCCGCGGCTCGGGTCGAGGAGAGCTTCAAGCAGGCCGAGCGGGTCGCCTTCGATCTGCGCGAATTGCTGATCTCCGCCGTGGCCGGCTATCGCGACGGCTTTTCCGGCGTGCGCTTCGAGTTGAGCGTGCCACCCGATGCATGCTTCCTGCGCGGCGCGCCCGACCTGATCGTGCAGCTGCTCGACAAGCTCGTCGAGAATGCCGTGGACTTCTGTCCGCCGGGCGGGATCATCGGCCTGGGTCTGCAGCGCGCGCCGGGCGAATACACCCTCGAGGTCGCCAACGACGGGCCGCCGATTCCGCAGGCCATGCTCGGCCGGCTGTTCGAATCCTTGTTCGAACAGCGCACCGACCGGGACGAGAAACCGCACCTGGGATTGGGACTGTACATCGTGCGCCTGATCGCGGAATTTCACGGCGGCCGGGCCGCCGCCACCAATCGCGACACGCAAGGCGCGCGGTTCAGCGTGACGCTGCCGGTGATCTAGATGCGAGCCCCCGGTCGTGTGCGCCACCGTACAGACCCGCAAGCGACAGCCTTTGGACTCGATCTGCACATCAGAGCACAATGCGCCGGGCGACCGGCGTTTTGCACCAGGGTGGTTTATGAGCCGTGAAACGTTTCCCATCGATTTGCATGCGCTCGAGCCGCTCAGTCTCGATCCGGCCGTCGGAGAACTCACCGTGGCGGAGAAATCGACGTTGCGGCACAACATTCAGCTGTGTCGCGATGCGATCGTCTTTTTTACGGCGCTCGCCGGCGCCAAGGGCTTGTCAGGTCACACCGGCGGAGCCTATGACACGGTGCCCGAAGTCATGATTCTTCGGGCATTCATCGCCGGTGGCGCGCCCATCGTTCCCATTTTCTACGATGAGGCGGGACACCGGGTCGCCACCCAATATCTGCTGAGTGTGCTGAGCGGCGCCATGCCGGCGGAGAAGCTCCTGCATTATCGCGAGTTCGACAGCACACTGCCGGGGCATCCGGAGAAGCTCCTCACGCCCGGGATCGAATTCAGCTCCGGACGCCTGGGGCACCTCTGGGCCTTTTGCAACGGCGTCGCCCTCGCAAGCCCGGGCAAGGCCGTCATACTACTCGGCTCTGATGGCAGCCAGATGGAAGGCGACGACGCGGAGGCAGCCCGCTTGATGTTGGCGAAGCACCTCAATGTAAAAGTCATGATCGATGACAATAATGTGACCATTGCCGGCCACCCGCAGGAGTACCTGACGGGCTATGACTTGAGCCGGACCCTGTCGGGGTATGGCCTGATCACCGAAACGACCATGGGCGAGGATCTTGACGCGCTGCACGTTGACCTCTGCCGTATGTTCTGCGATCAGGACCCCCATGCACTGATCATCAAGCGCCGGATGGCGCCGGGCATTGAAGGCGTCGAAGGCAAACCCGAGGCGCATGACGCGGTCAAAGCCGATGTGGCCATCCGGTATCTCGAGAAACGCGGTGGCTACGCCGAGGCCATCGGCATGCTCAAGGCGGCCAAGCCGCAGAAGAGCCCGCTCACGTACAAGGGATCGAGCGGCGTCGGCAAGAATCGCGATGATTTCGGGAAGATCATCAATGAATTGCTCGATGCGTCGAGCATGGAACAGCGGCTCGCGAGCGTTCGGGTGTTCGACAACGATCTGGAGGGGTCGTGTGGCCTTCACCACATCCGTGAGAAGCATCCGGAGATTTACATCCGGGGCGGCATCATGGAGCGCGGCAATTTCTCGGCGGCGGCCGGCTTTGGTTCGTCAGCCGGTAAACAGGGCATATTCGGCACGTTCTGCGCGTTCCTTGAAATGTGCATCAGCGAGATCACCATGGCGCGCCTCAACTTCTCGAACGTGCTCGCGCATTTCAGCCACAGCGGCGTGGATGACATGGGCGACAACACCTGCCACTTCGGGATCAACGGCATGTACGCCGACGGCGGTGTCACGCCCGGTCATGCGCAAGACACGACGCGCCTGTATTTCCCGGTCGATCAACATCAGTTCGCCGCCTGCGTGAAGCGCATCTATGGGGATCCGGGACTGCGCTTCGTGTTCAGCACGCGAGCCCCGGTGCCGGACATTCTCGACATCGGGGGCAAACCGCTCTACCAGGGAATGCCGTTCGAGCCAGGCAAGGATTACCTCGTGCGTGAAGCAGCCGAGGGCGGTGGGTATGTGGTTGCGACCGGTGAGACCGTTTACCGGGCGCTGGACGCCGTGATCTCCCTGCAGGAACGGGGCGTCAAGGTCGGCCTGGTCAACAAGCCCTCCCTCAATGTAGTCGATGCCGACATGATGAAAAAGCTGTCGAGTGCTCCGTTTGTGCTGGTCGCGGAGGGTTGGAATGTCAAAACCGGTCTCGGGAGCCGCTTCGGCAGCTATCTGCTGCAAGCGGGCTTCAAGGGGAAATATCACCACATCGGGACCCACAAGGAAGGCTGCGCCGGCCAGTGGCAACAAATGGGTTATCAGGGTCTCGATCCCCAGGGGATTGGCGCTGCCATAGAAACGTTGTTGTAGGGCGCGAGAAGCCGGCAGCGCCGCCGGGAGTTATCGACGCACCAGCCAGACGATCAAAACAATCACAAGAACCGTTCCAAGAAGTCCGCCGCCGATGTACATGTCAATCTCCGTGTGGGGTTCGGCATTGAATCATGCGCGCGACACCGGTGTCGGTACGCTGACGCACGCAGCGGAATTACGGTGATCTGACCGGGCCCTCGATGGCCGGGTCGCCCTTGCGCACCAGTGGGGAAAAGTGGCGGACGTTGAGGGTGTAGAGCACCGTGGCTTTGAGCTTTCGCGCGGCGGCCAGGTGCAGGAAGTCGAACATCGCGCCGCCTCGTACTCCTGCGGACTCGGACTCCCTGATTGCCTGAACGACATCTTTCGCGGCCAAGTCGAACAGCCTTACTCGCGGTGCGATTGATTGCTCGATCAGCTCTGCAGCGACCGAGGGAGCCACCCGGATGCCGAGCCGGCCGCCGCTCAATGTGGCGAACACTTCGGCGATGGCGTGCGTCCAAGCCGCCGCCTTTTTCTTTCCGGTCAACAAACTCAGGCAAATTTCGTGGTTTGGCTCGTCTTCGCTAAGCGCAGCCACCAATACCGAGGAATCCAGATATGCGCTCATCTTCGGGAGCCCCGATCCGCGAGAACGTCGCGCTCACCGGCAACGGCCGCGGCGGCATCAACTTTTGCGCCGGTTCGTTTCAGGACCATGATTCCGGATTTGCGGGTCAACGGATTGACGCCGCCGCTTTCAATGGGCGTGAGTTCGATGCGCCCGGCCACGACATCGGCGCGCAAGCTCGTCTTTTGCATCAGATTTAGGCGCTGGCGGAGTGCCTTCGGAATAACCAGACGGCCGCTGGCGTCCATTTTTATGGCATTTTTCATGGAAATTATTATGCCATTTTTTTTGCCACTTTTCCAAAGGGCGGCCAAAGGGCGGTTTGGGCCGATGCCGCGCCCTCGTGCACCAATAGCCAGCTTTTTCGATCGAGCCCTCCGCCGTAGCCCGTGAGCGAACCATCCGCCCCGATCACCCGGTGACAGGGCACGATGATGGCGACCGGATTGCGATTGTTGGCGAGACCGACCGCGCGCGAGGCGCCCGGGTTGCCGATCCGCCGGGCGAGCTGGCCGTAGCTTTCGGTGTCGCCGAATGGGATGTCCAGCAGTGCCTGCCACACCCGGCGCTGAAAAGGCGTGCCTTCGAGCCTGAGGGGCAGATCGAAGCGGCGGCGCGCGCCGCCGAAATACTCCTCGAGCTGCCGGGCGGCGTCCCGCAGCGGCGCCGCATCCGGCCTCTCCAACCACCCGGCGCGGCCCTTCGGCTCGCGGCCCGCCACGTCCATGTGCAAGCCGCACAACGACCGTTCATCCGCCAGCAATAAAAGCCGGCCGATCGGACTATCGACGTGCGCATAGACGGTCATGGATGAACTCCTGTGGAATGCCAGAGATACTGTGCCGCATAGGCCCGCCATGGCCGCCAGTGCTCGGCGCGCTTCATGAGTGACCGTTTCGATGAATTCGCCGCCTTGAGCAGCACCAGATCGCCGCCGGGAAACGCGTCCGGCCATTGCAGCGCGCGCATGGCGATGTATTGCGCGGTCCAGGGACCGACGCCCGGCAGCCGCATCAAGGCATCGATCTGTTCCTCGACATCGGCGGCATAGCCCAATTTGATGCGTCCATCAGCGGCGGCGCGCGCGAGTTCGATCAGCGCATGCGCACGCGCGCCGACGATGCCGAGCGCGGCGATGGCGGCGCGGCCGGCGGCGGCGGCGCGCGGCGCGTCGGGCGGCACGATGCAAAGCTCCGGATAGGGCGTGACGATGGCTTCGCCGAAAGCCCGCGCCCAGCGGCCCGTCAGGGTGCTCGCCGCCTTCACGGATACCTGTTGACCCAGAATGGTGCGGGCGGCGAGTTCGAAGCCGTCGAAGGCGCCGGGGACGCGCAATCCGGGAAAGCGCTTCACCCACCCCGCCAGCAGTTCGTCGCGTCCGAGGTGCCGGCCCACCGCCTCGGGCATCGCACCCAGATCGAACAACCGCTTCACCCGCGTGATCACCGCCCCGATCACCGGGGCGAGCGACGGCGAGATTTCCAGCTCGAGCGCATTGCCCGCGGGACTGAGCGAGACCTGCAGCCAGCCGCGGTGGGTGTCGATGGCGACGGTGCGCCGGTAATGGCTGTCATCGGCCATCTCGACTCCGGGAATGGCGCGCAGTCGCAGATAGGCCAGCAGGCTGCCCCAGGCCAGCGGCGGCCTGAATTCGAGCTGCACACTCGGGCCATCGGCCGGCGCGGCGCGGCCGCGCAGCGCGCGCGGGCTCGCGCCATAGCGATCCCTGAACAGCGCGTTGAAGCGCCGCACGCTGCCGAAGCCGCTGGCGAAGGCGATGTCGGTGAGGGTGAGGGTGGTTTCGCGCAGCAGCCGCTTGGCGAGCAGGAGGCGGTAGGTCTGCGCCAGTTCGATGGGCGACACGCCAAGTTCGGCCTCCGTGACCCGCCGCAGGTGGCGGTCGCTGACGCCGAGCTGCGCCGCGAGATCGCCGACCTTGGCGCTCGAGAGGGCATGCTCTTCGATGCCGGCGACCGCCGCGCCGACCAGCCGGTTGACCGCATCAACCGGGGCGAGGCCCGGCGCCCGCTCCGGGCGGCAGCGCAAACAGGGACGAAATCCGCGCCCCTCGGCGGCGGCGGCGCTCGGGAAGAAATTCATATTCTCGCGCTTCGGCTGGCGCGCCGGGCAGATGGGGCGGCAATAGATGCCGGTCGAGGACACCCCGACGAAAAACCGGCCGTCGAAGCGCCGATCGCGGGCGCGTACTGCGCGAAAACAGGCTTCGGGGTCTAGCGGCATGGCGGCAGATTAGCCAATCCGAGGGCGCAATACTCGCCATTTTCGGACATGGGATCCGCTATGCGCTGCGCCGCAGCGGCGGCGTGCCGGGGTCAAGTGACCGGTCGCTTGATTCTAGCCGGTCTCGATTCCCTGCCGCTTCAGATACTCGTCGTAATTGCCCCTGAAATCGCTGATGCGGCCGGCGGCGGTGATTTCGATGATGCGTGTGGCGAGACCGCCGACGAACTCCCGGTCGTGCGAAACGAACAGCAGGGTCCCGGGATAATGTTCCAGTCCGATCTGCAGTGATTCGATCGTCTCCATGTCCATGTGATTGGTGGGTTCGTCCATGAGCAGCACATTGGGCTTGGTGAGCATCAATTTGCCGTAGATCATCCGGCCTTTCTCGCCGCCGGACAGCACCTTGACGGATTTTTTGGTCTCCTCGCCGGAGAACAGCAGCCTTCCCAGGGTCGCGCGCACCAGCTGATCGTCGTCGGCCTTTCCCGTGTAGGTGGACATCCATTCGAACAGATCCGCCTTGGATTCGAATTCCGCCTGCGGATCCTGCGGCATGTAGCCGGTCTGCGCATTTTCCACCCATTCGATGCGGCCGGCGGTCGGCTTGAGCTCGCCGGCGAGACAGCGCATCAGCGTGGTCTTGCCGGCGCCGTTCGGGCCGATGATCGCGACGCGCTCGCCCGCCTCGACGCTGAAGCTCACATCGTGCAGCACGTCGGCGTCGGTGCCGGGATAGCGGAAGGAAATCTTCTCGACCGTCACCGCCGAGCGATACAGCTTTTTAGCCTGTTCGAAGCGTATGTAGGGATTCTGGCGCGACGACGGCCGGATTTCCTCGATCTTGATCTTCTCCAGCTGGCGCTTGCGCGATGTTGCCTGGCGCGCCTTCGAGGCGTTCGCGGAGAAGCGCCGCACGAATTCCTGCAGATCCGAGATCTTGTCCTTGGCCTTGGCATTGGCGGCCTCGACGCGCTGGCGCGCCTGCACCGAGGCCAGCATGAAATCGTCGTAATTGCCGGGATAGATCTTCAGCTGTTGAAAATCCAGATCGGCGATGTGGGTGCACACCTGATTGAGGAAATGCCGGTCATGGCTGATGATGACCATGGTGGCGTCATAGTCGTTGAGCGCGCCTTCGAGCCAGCGGATCGAATGGATGTCGAGATTGTTGGTCGGCTCGTCGAGCAGCAGCACGTCCGGGCGCGAGAACAGCGCCTGGGCGAGCAGCACGCGCAGCTTCAATCCCGGTGGCACTTCGCGCATCGGGCCGTTGTGGCGCGATTCGTCGATGCCGGCGTCCGAGAGAATGCTGCCGGCACGAGCCTCGGCATCGTAGCCGCCGTATTGGGCGAAGGTGCCCTCGAGTTCGGCCGCCCGCATGTAATCCTCATCGGTGGCCTCAGGGTCGGCGTAGATGCGATCGCGCTCCTTCATCGCCGACCACAATTCGGTATGGCCGCGCATCACCACATCGAGCACCCGCTCATCTTCATAGCCGAATTGGTTCTGGTTCAGCTTGCCGAGGCGCATTCCGGACTGCAGCATCACATCGCCGGCGGTCGGTTCCAGATCGCCGCCCAGCACCTTCATCAGCGTGGATTTGCCGCTGCCGTTGGCGCCGATGAGGCCGTAGCGGTTGCCGTCGAAGAATTTGACCGTTACCTGTTCGAATAGGGGTTTGGCGCCGAATTGGATGGCGACATTGGAGGTTGCAAGCATGGTTTACCGATGATCAGAACAAATGGCCCCATGGCGGGGGCCGCGATTCTAGCCGAGACCTGCTGAACAGGGGCGGTCTTTCAGCTGCGCGGGGTCAAATTGACCACCGTGCGCGTGTTGGTGCCGAGACCGGCGCCGCCGGTGGGGCCGCCCAGCACCACGTAGAAATCGGTCCGGCCCGGGTGGCTCGCCGGAGCCACCAACGGCACGAACAAGGTCACCGAGTCCTTGCCGTCGGCAATCGTCATGTGGCGGGTACCGAAGGTGACGAAATCCTCGCCGGCCCGGGCGCTGCCATCCTCGGTCCACCAGTCGAAGCCGATGTCGCCGCGCGTGCCGCCGATCCGGTGCACCACCACGCGCGCTGCCGCGGCATCCTGGGGAACGGTGAGGCTCGCACCCATGAAGCCGATGCGCCCCGGCCCCGCCACCGCGGGTGCGGTGATCGCAACCGACTTGGCGTCGCCCACCGGGTTCGCCGCCGCCGGTATCGCCGCCGGTGGCGCATCAGGTGTCGCGGCGGCCGAGGCGGCCGAGGCGGTCGGCACGATCGCGGCGGTATCCGCGGCCGGCACGATGCGCGCCGGCGGCCCCGAACCGTCGAAAAGCGTGAGGACAAGCACCGATGCGACCACGGTGGCGGCCACAGCCGCCGTGATTGCAACGCCGCGCCAGCGGCGCTGCGGGGGCGCGGCCAGCAATCGGGCGAGCGGCGGCAATGTCGGCGCCGCCCGCTCCAGTTCAATCTGCGACAGCCACTCCTTCACGCTCGGAGACCTCTGCCGGGAAGACCAGGCTAGTCCCTGCCGCAGCGTGCGCCATGGGCGATAGCGCAGCCCGGGCGGCCGTTTGGCGCGCGCGCCCTTCTGGCGCGCCGCAGTGGCATCGCGTTCGGGAAATGGCGGCTTGCCCGCCAACAGTTCGTAGGCGGTGCACGCCAGCGAATGCAGATCATGACGCGGTTCCGGCGGCGGCTCCGCCGGCAGGGCATCGAAATTCAGCACGCGCACGCCGCCATCGATCGTGATCAACACGCTGCTCGTGTCGAGCCTGCCGTGCACGATCCCGATGCCGTGGGCGTAGACGATGGCGGCTCCCACCTCGCGCACGATGCTGAGCGCAAACGGCTTCGGCAGCGGCTCCTTGAGCTCCCGCAGCACGTCGCGCAGCAGTTTGCCGCGATGGAATTCCAGGGTGTAGAAGCTCAGGGGCCCCGCGGGACCGCACTCCAGCACCCGGGCCACGTTGTGCTGGGTCATCTCCTGGGCACGGAAGAACTGGCGGTGCGCCTCGGCGGCATTGACGGGGATCTTGACCGCGACGCGCTGATCCTCGTGCGGCATGTCGGCGCGAAAGCGGTCGACCGCGCGATACACCGCATCCGCGGTGCCATAGTCGATGGGTGCCTCGATGACATACCGATCCACCAGCACGCTGCCGGGTCCGAGATAGCTCGGACTGGCCACCGCCATCTCAGGCGCCGCGTGCGCCGCGGGTTCCGCGGCTGACACCGGCGTCGGGCGGGTGGCCGGTCGCGCGCTTGCCGCGTGAGCCCCGGTGGCCAGGGTCGAGATGGCATGAGCTTCGGTTGCCAGGTTGCCGGGTGGACGCGTCCCGATCGGCTGTGCGCCCGTGGCTTGGAACCGGACCGGGTGCGCACCGGTCGCGCTGGCGGATGCGCCCATGCGCGCGCCGGCCGGCGCCGGCCTCTTCACGGCTGCAGCGCTGGAATGCGCGCCGGTGGCATTGACGGCCGTGGCGGCGGGAGCGCGACCAGGCGTCGCGTCGGGCTTGGGCATGCGCAACATCGGGCCGCCGATCGCCATCCGCTGCACCTGGGTGTTGATGGCACGGAAAGTGGCATCGCTGATGCGACCCCGCCGGTAATATTGATCCACCAGCGCCAGCACTTCCCAGTGCGCATCCGCATCACTGCCGCAGATCGCCGCGACGTCGCGCAGCGCCGTTTCGGTATCACCGCCGCCCAGCAGCGCCGCCTCGAGACGGCTGGCGACACTGGCTGCGGCGTTGTTGACGGAAGCAGTCATAGGATTGGAATTCCGAAAGCCGCGACACCAAACCGGCAGATCATAGTCCGCAACGCGCCCAAGGCAAGCTTGGGGGCCGGCCTTCGGGGCAAGTCGCGGCTTTATCCTACACGTGCTTGGGCGTCGTCCGACAGACCCATCGAGACGAACTCGACGAGTGTTCGGATTAGGTTAAATGTTTGGCGGCGGCCGCGTCGCCCGCATCGAATCCCGTTGTCCAAACACCTCGAACCAGGCCGCCGTGCGCGGACGCTGCGCCCGCCACTGCAGCGCTGCGAATCGAAAGTCGAGATAGCCGAGCGCACAGCCGAGGGCGATGGTGCCGGCATCGACCCGGCCGGCCAAAGTGCCGGCACGCCGTTCGATTTCGTCGAGTCCGCAGGTCACCTTGTCGAGCTGTCCGGTAATCCAATCCGGCCAGCGCAGTCCCTCGGGTCGCACGGCGGTTTCGTAGCGCGTCAATACGGCCGCATCCATGATGCCGTCGGCGAGCGACTGCTCCACCAGCGCCATCCAGCGTACCGGTCCGGTCGCCGGAACCAGGCCGCCGCCGCCGATATCGTTCAAATAATCGCAAATCACCCGGCTGTCATACAGCACGGTGCCCTCGTCGGTCACGAGCGTGGGTACTTTGCCGAGTGGATTGCGCGCCACCAGCGGCCGGTCGCGGTTGACCGGATGCGGGTTGGACGGTTCGAGTTGCAGCTGCCGCTGCAAGCCGAGCTCATGGGCGCTCACGAGGCACTTTCTCACGAAAGGCGATGAGGCGGAATAGAATAGCTGCATCGGCGTCTCCTCAGGCGCCCGGCACGGATTTCCCGCCCGGCATGGGCTTCCCGTCCGGCGCGGACTTACTAGGATACTCGACACGGAGATCGATGATGCATCCACGACAACGCCTGTTGTTTCTCATCGCGACCGCCGGGCTGCTCGGAGCTTGCGCCGGCGGCGGCCACCCGCGCAGCGGCCGCGCACCACCGCCCGTGCTGACACCGGCCGAGCAGGTGCGCATCACCGAACTGTCGTTTGCGCAGGCGATGGCCCATCAGGATTTCGCGGCCTTCATGGGCCATGTGTCGAACAACGCCATTTTCTTCGGCGGACGGTCCATCGAGCGCGGTCCCGCGGAAGTGGCCGCCGCGTGGAAGCCGTTGTTCGACGCGACCGAGCCACCGTTTGAATGGGCCCCCGACGTCGTCGAGGTGCTCAAGTCCGGCGACCTCGCCCTGAGCTCCGGAGACGTGACCATTCACGGCAAGGTGGTGGGACGCTACAACTCCATCTGGAGGCTGGAGGCGCCGAATACCTGGCGTATCGTGTTCGACAAAGGAGAGATGATCTGCGCTCCCGGCAAACCCTGAGAATCGCCGCCTCGGCCTGGCTCCTCGCCGCCTGCGCCGCCGCGGCACCCCGTGCCGCGCCGCCGGCCGACGGGCACCCGTGCCTGGCGGATCTGTTCCAGGTGACGGCGCTGCCGTTTCGGCCGGCGGCGGTCAACCGGGCCGGTCAGGTGGCCGGCACCGACAGCCGACACCGTGCGGTGCTGTGGACCCGCGGTGGCCTCGCGGAGCTGCCGCTGCCCGGCGGTTTCGAGATCTCCGACGCGGTCGCGATCAACGACCAGGGAGAGGTGCTCGCCGTTGCCTACGATCGCGCCAACACCCGGCATCGCGCATTCACCGTCTCCAAGGGCCGTATCAGCCTGCTCGAGGCGGAACAATCACTCGGCCGCAAAATCAGTCGAACCGGTGAAATCGTGGGTGAGGCGGTGTTGCCCGGCCAGCCGCAGCCGCAACCCGTGGCCTGGATCGACGGCCGGCCGCGATCCCTGGGCGGCTGCTGCGGCGGGTCCGCCCGCGACGTGAATGCCCGCGGCGAGGTGATCGGCGATGCCTACGATGCAAAGGGCCGGTACCACGCCTTTTTGTGGACCTCATCCGACGGATTGCGGACGATCGGGCCGCCCGATCAGTTCAGCTCCGCGGTGGCGATCAACGATGCCGGCACCGCCGTCATCCAGGTGCTTACCCGCAGCTACGTCTACGCCGGTGGCAGCCTCACGCAGCTTAAGCTGTCGCCGAAATATCCGAGCCATCCGCGCGCCGTCAACACCTGCGGCGTCATCGTCGGTTCATTCGGACCCTTTGCCGACGCCGACCGCGCCTTCGCCTGGGAGCACGTCTCCGGCTTCATCGATCTGAATGACCGCATCGCCGCGGACAGCGGCTGGAAACTGCAGGCCGCCGTCGCCATCAACGACGCCGGCATGATCATCGGCTACGGCGATTCCCGCGACCAGGACGACGCCGGCTTTCTGCTCGTCCCCGCGACCTGAGCTCGTCCCCGCGACCTGAAGCACAGACGCTTCAGATGCCGGCGTACCACGCGTAGCCGCGGTCTTCCCAGTAACCGCCCTTGCCGCGTCCGATGACCTTGAGATCCGCGACGGCCTCCACGCGCATCAGATATTTGGCATGTTTGTAGCCGAGCTGGCGCTCCACCCGCAGGCGCAGCGGCGCGCCGTTGCCCACCGCCAGCGGCTTGTCGTTCAAGGCATAGGCAAGCAGGGTCTGCGGGTGGTAGGCGTCGATCAGATCGATGCTCTCGTAATAGCCGCCGTCCCCCTCCTCCAGCTCGTCCGCGCAGTACAGCACGATGAATCTCGCGGCCGGCGAGGGCTGCGCCAGATCGAGCACGGTGCCGAGCGGCACCCCGCTCCACTTGCCGATGGCGCTCCACCCTTCCACACAATCGTGCCGCGTGATCTGCGTGCGCTGCGGCAGCGCGCGCAATTGCGCGAGCGACAAGGCGAGCGGCCGGGCGACCAGTCCGCCGATCATCAGGCGCCAATCGACGAAGCCGTTTTCCCGCAGGGCGTTGTACTCGTCGGTGTCCGGATCGTCGGTGCCGTTGGAGCGGAACACCGGCGAGAGCTCGGCCGGCGTGAATTCACGCGCCAGCGCATTGCCCACCAGCAGACGCTGCACGCGATAGGTGAGCGAATCGGCGCTCGCGAGAATCCCCTCGAACGTCGGCGACCGGCTGAGGCGGTCGCAGCCGCCGAGCAGCAGCCCGCCGAAGGCGGTGCCGCTGCGCAGCAGCATCTGACGACGGCTCCAGATGAGCCGGGTCACTCGGATTTGGCCGCCGGCAGCACATAGCGGCCCGTGATCATCGAGCGGATCTCGTTGAGCGGACCGGCCAGCACCACCATGGTCAGATGCACCACGATGAACAGCGCCACCAGCATGGCCGCGCCGAAATGAAGGGTGCGGGCGCTTTGGCGGCCGCCGAACAGCGTCAACAGCCAGGGACAGGCGGCGTCGAAACCCGGCGACATGGTCAGGCCGGTCGCCAATATCAGCGGCGCGAGCAGGAAGATCACGCCGAGGTAGCTCAGCTTTTGCAGCACGTTGTAGCGTCTCGCGGCCTCGCCCGTGGGGAAGCGCAGCCGCAGGTGATTCCACAGATCATGCGCGATGTGCGAGGGGGCGATCTCCGAGCGCGCGGGCAAAAGGTCGCGGCGCACGTGGCCGCCGAACAGGCTGATCAGCAGATACAGCGCGCTGCTGAAAATGAGCACCCAGGCGAGGAAAAAATGCCAGTGACGCGCGGTGGCCAGATCCCGCCAGGTGGGCAGGGTGGCCCAGCCCGGAATGCCGGGCGAACCGATCGTGAGCAGCGCCTTATCGGTGATGGCCCCGAACTGACCCCAGTACAACCTGGGATCGGCGTTGAAGATGTTCAGGCCGCTCATGAGCACGAGGAACACGCACAGGGCGTTGACCCAGTGCAGCAGGCGGGTCGGCAAGGTGTGGCGTTTGATTGCGGTCGCAGCCATGGTCCCGGGTATCATAAACCTTGACGCGGCCTCTGTCAGATGGGGGATGATCCAGCATGGGGATGACTGCGCCAACGCCGAGGGCACCCGACGACCGCTCGGTGGCGGATGCCGCGTTCCGGCGCGCCGCCTGGCGGGTGATGCCGTTGATGTTGGCGTGCTATGTGGCGGCCTATCTGGACCGTGTCAATGTCGGCTTCGCCAAGCTGCAGATGTCGAACGCCCTGCACTTCAGCGACGCCGTGTATGGACTGGGCGCGGGTCTGTTCTTCATCGGCTACTTCCTGTTCGAGGTGCCGAGCAATCTGCTGCTGCATCGAGTCGGTGCGCGGCGCTGGATCGCGCGCATCATGATCAGCTGGGCGGTTGTGTCCATGGCCGCGGCCTGGGTGAGTTCACCCACCGGGTTCTATGTCGTCCGGTTCGTGCTCGGCATTGCCGAAGCGGGCTTCTTCCCCGGCATGATCCTGTACCTTACCCAATGGTTTCCGGCGCAGCGACGCGGGCGCATGACGGCCCTGTTGATGTCGGGCAATCCACTGTCGGGCATCATCGGCGGTCCCGTGTCCGGCGCCATCAT
Source organism: Gammaproteobacteria bacterium (assembly GCA_003137095.1). Taxonomy (GTDB): domain Bacteria; phylum Pseudomonadota; class Gammaproteobacteria; order Steroidobacterales; family Steroidobacteraceae; genus Bog-1198. The sequence continues at coordinate 130,829 of PLET01000063.1, read as the reverse complement.
GCATTTCTACAGCGGGGTGGGCGGATTGGGTGGCTGGCAATGGCTGTTCATCCTCGAGGCGCTGCCGGCGCTGGTACTCGGCGTGGTGGTGCACCGTCATCTGGATGACCGGATCGACGGCGCCACCTGGCTCGATGAGGCCGGAAAGGCTGCGATGCAGCGTGAACTCGCCGCCGACGCCGCCCTGCACCGCATCGGGTCGGTGCGCGCGTCGTTCGCCTCCGCCCGCGTGTGGCTATTGTGCCTGATCCTGTTCGGCATCGTCATGGGTTCCTACACCATCGGGTTCTGGCAGCCGACGATCATCCGCAATTCGGGTGTCTCCGATCCGCTCGCCGTCGGGCTTCTGACGATGCTTCCCTATGTAACCGCCCTCATCGCCATGCTGCTCGTCAGCCGCAGCGCGGATCGCACACACGAGCGGCGCTGGCACGTGAGCGCCCCGGCGCTGCTCGGCGCGGCCGGTTTTGGGATCTGTGCGCTGAGCATCGACCGGCTGATCCCGTCCATGCTGGGACTCTGCCTCGCGGCCGCGGGCGTCATCTCCGCATTGCCCATGTTCTGGGCGCTGCCCACCGCGTTCCTCGGCGGCCGCGGCGCCGCCGCCGGCATCGCCTGGATCAACTCCATCGGCAATCTTGCCGGATTCGTGGGTCCGGCGCTGCTCGGCCTGTTGATCACACGCAGCCACTCGCTGGCCGCCGGCCTGTACCTGGTCGCCGGCACCCTGACCGTCGCCGCCGTGCTCATCGTGAGCCTGATGCCGGCGCGCCTGGTCGACCGCTGACCGGCACGGCCGGTGACAAGTGCGTATTTTCGCACCGGAACAACCTGCGCTTCGCGGATGCGATGACCAATCACATCGACGATGTGCACCTCGGGGAGATCATCCGTCGTCATGCCCCGGACGTGGTGCTGGCCATCGCCATCACGTCCATGATCTATCAGGCACAAACCCCCTGCAGATCGCCAGACGGGCCGCCCCCGGCTGTCTGTTCACCTGCCGCTTTTGTTCGCAGTGGAAGTTCTGGCGCAAATACCGGGTCCGCGACCCGAAGAAATTCGTCGCGTTCGGCGAGGAGCTGTGTCTACCGCGCCGCGCGCGATGCGCGCTATGATCTGACCATGAACGCGATCCTGAGCAACGCGCGCGGCCGCTGGTCGTCGTGGGTCGGCTTGGCGCTGCTGCTGGCGGCCACCGGGCTGCCGGCCGCACCGCAGCCGGATTGGACCACCCCGATCGCGCCGTTTCGGATCGCGGACGATCTGTACTACGTCGGCAGCCGCGATCTGGCCTCTTATCTGATCGTGACGCCGCGGGGCCATATCCTGATCAACTCCAGCCTGGAAACCTCGGTGCCCCTGATCCGCGCCAGCATTGAAGCGCTCGGGTTTCGATTCAAGGACGTCAGGATCCTGCTGATCAGCCATGCCCATGGGGATCATGTCGCCGGCAGCGCCGAGCTGATCAGGCAGACCGGTGCTAAATACATGGTCATGGACGGCGACGTGCCGGTGGTACAAAGCGGCGGGGCGCAGGATTTTTTCTATCCCGACAGCCGCTACCCCGCCGCCAAGGTCGATCGGGTGCTGCACGACGGCGATGAGGTGCGCCTCGGCGGCGCGGTGCTCACCGCCCACAAGACCCCGGGGCATACCCGCGGATGCACCACCTGGACCTTGAAGGCGAGGGACGCCGGCCGCAGCTACCAGGTGGTCATCGTCGGCAGCTGGAATGTGAATCCGGGATTTCGCCTGGTCGACAAACCGGGACAGCCCGCCTCCTATCCCGGCATCGCCGCGGATTTCACCCACACCTTCCAGCTGCTTCATCAACTGCCCTGTGACATCTTTCTCGGCGCGCATGGCGCCTATTTCGGCATGCTGGCGAAGCTCAAGCGGCAGCAGGACGACCCTGCGCACAATGTCTGGATCGACCCGCAGGGATATGAAGACCGGGTGGCCGAGCGGGAAGCCGCCTTCCGGGCCGAATTGGCGCGCCAATCGCTCTGAAGCCCGGCAATGTGCGACGAAATGCTGGAACTGGGCAGTTCGTCGCGCGGTCTATAGGTGTATCACGACAGATTGAACGGGAGCTTCCATGAACACGTCAGCCATGCACAGAATTCGGATCGCCGCGGTGGCGCTGGTCGGCCTCGCCATAAGCACGTCGGCGCTGGCCCAGGGCGCGCACGGCCATGTTGGCGGCTTTGGCGGCTTTGGTGGCGCTCGCGGCGCTTACGGTTTTCACGGCGGCTATGGTTATCACGGCGGCTATGGTTATGGTTATCACGGCGGCTGGGGCTGGGGCTGGGGCGGATTCGGCTATGGGTTGTTTCTGGCTTCCCTGCCGCTGTACTACTCCACGTGGTGGTGGGGCGGCGTCCCCTACTACTACGCCTATGACAATTACTATCAGTGGAACGGCGCGGCCGGCGGCTACGTTGCCGTCAATCCGCCGCCGGAATTGGCGAACCAGGTCGCGGCTTCCCAGCCGGCGAGCGCCGAATTGTTTGCCTATCCCAAGAATGGTCAGACGGCCGAGATGCAGGCCAAGGACCGCTTCGAATGCCACAGCTGGGCGGCGGGCCAGACCGGCTTCGACCCGTCGGCCTCCGGTGTGGCCCTGGCGCCGACACCGAATGGCGCTGCGGCGCCCGCAGCCGCTGCACCGCCGCCGTCCGCTGCACCGCCGTCAGCTGCAGTCTCTCCAGCCAAGCGCCAGGATTACCTGCGGGCGCAATCGGCCTGCCTGGAGGGCCGCGGCTACAGCGTCAAGTGACCTGCGTGTTCTGCGTGATGACCATCAATAGCGCCTCCGACACGCGTTCATCGATCGGCGCGGCGTGCTGCACGCTGACCGGGTAACCGATCGAGGCCTCCATTCGGCTGTCGATGAGGCGCATTTGAACCCGCGGCTCGGCCGCATCGGCGGCGGCCGATGCGGTGGACTTCTCGATCTGCCGGGTCTGGCGCACGATTTCATCGTGGAATTCGCCGATGGCCTGGTTGACCGCCGACAGCAGCCTGGCCTTCAATGCCGGGTAATCGGCGACGGCCGGTAGCGTGAGCGTGATCTCGTGCCAGGTCAGGTTCACGCCGGGAATCTGCTTGAACAGGCCGCCCGAGGCCTGGAACACGATCAGATTGGCGAACGCCACCACCCTGCCGGTGGGCCCGAGCGGCCCGCTGCTGTTGAGTTCCATGAGATGCATGCGAACCAGGCCGATGTCGATGACCTCACCCAACACCGTGCCGATCTGAATCCGGTCCCCGACCCGGATTCCATACTTGCCGATCAGGAAAAAGTAACCGACCACCGACACCAGCACGCTCTGCATCGCGACCGCGAGACCCGCCGTCAGCAGCCCGGCGAAGGTGGCAAAGGTGCTGAGTTCGGTGACGAAGCTCAAGCCGACGATGACGGCCGCCAGGGTCCATACCACGATGCTTCTGATCAGTATCAGCTGGCGGCGGCGGTGCACGTCATGCACATAGCGGATCACTGTGCGCTGCCACACCTCGCCGATCAGGAACACCACCACGAGGATGCCGAGCAGGATCGCCACCCGCACGCCAAGCTGGCCGCGAGCGTCCTCGTACTGCCTTTCGGTGGCATCCCGCCAGCTGCCGAGGGTGTGGCGGTATTGTCGCAATAGGATCTGTTCCTTGGCCAGCGGAATCACGATCGAGGCGGTCTGCTTGTACAGCCATGCCAGCGTGTCGAACTGTTCACGCAATCCCGTGAGCACCTCGCCGCTCGCGTGCTGCGCCTCGGAGGCCAGAGCGTCGCTGCGGGATCCATAGGACTTCAGCTGGTTGACGGGCGCCGCGCCGATCTCCTTGAACGTCTGCGCAAGAGCCGCCGTACGCCGGTCGATCGAGTCGATGTCCGCGACTTTGCCGCGCAGCTTGAGCACGTTCGAGCCGAGTTCCCACAGTCCCGAGCCCGCGGCTCTGGCGGCGGCGGGGACGGCGGCGGCCACCGTGGCCGCCGGATTGGCGCCGGCCGTGGGGATGGTGGCCGCGATGGCGTCGATCTGCGCCTTGAGCGCGTTGGCGCCCGCACTCTTCGGATCGCTCTGATTGACGAACTCCGACATGGTCTGCAGCAGATTGCGCCGCGCATCGACCATGGCGAGTTCGCCGCGCAGCTCCGCCAGCCGGTCCTTAAGCGCCTTCGTGGAGCCGGCCGGGCGCCGCTCGTAGTCCGCCACCTCCCCGGCGATGGTGCGGCGCTCGGCGTCCAATTGGTCCTGCTGCTGGCCGAGCGCCTGCGGCGATGATCCACCGGCGGCGCGCTGCGCGGCGCCGGCCTCGCTGCTCAGCAGCTCCGCATTCGCGCGGGCGATGTCGAACGCCAGCGCCATCACCTTGTCGGCGGTTTGCCGGTTGGCGTACAAAATCAGCAGATCGCTCGGCTGGCTGGCGCTTTGCTGCTGTGCGCCCAGGGTCCGATACCAGTCGACGGTGTCATCCAGGATCCGGATGACCTGATCGGCCGTGAGCACCGCCCAGGACTCGGCGGCCGGTGCCGCGGCGGCTTTGACGTCCGCCGCCTGACCGGCGGTCACCCACAGGCTGCCGGCGGCGAACAAAGCCGATGTCCAGAGCGAACGCATGGTGAATCCTACCGAATTTGGCGGCTGTTTTATCGGTCAATTCCGCGCTATCGTGCGGGCAGCGGAGGTTTTAATGAACGATGTCGTCAGGCGCAGCGCCGAACGGGGCTTTGCCGATCATGGCTGGCTCAAGTCCTATCACACTTTTTCGTTCGCCGAGTATTTCGATCCAGAGCACGTGCAATACGGTCCGCTGCGGGTCATCAACGAAGACCGCATCCAGGCCGGCGCCGGCTTCGGCACCCATGCGCATCGCGACATGGAAATCATCAGCTATGTGCTGTCGGGCGAATTGGCCCATCGGGATTCGATGGGCAACGGCTCCATCATCAAGCCCGGCGATGTGCAGCGCATGAGCGCCGGCAGCGGCGTGCAGCACAGCGAATTCAATCCGTCGAAAACCGCCGCGACCCATTTTCTGCAGATCTGGATCCAGCCCGATGTGCTCGGCATCGAACCGCAGTACGAGGAGAAGCGCTTCGATGCGCAGGAGAAGCGCGGGCGCCTGCGGCTCATCGTCTCACCGGATCGCGCCGACGGCTCGCTGCTGATGCATCAGGACGCGCGCCTCCATGCGGGTCTCTTTGATGGAGCGGAGCAGGCCAACCTCGCGCTCGCGCCGGGCCGGCGCCTGTATGTGCACCTGGCCCGCGGGCGGCTCACGGCCAATCGGATCGCCCTCGAGGCGGGCGACGCGCTCGAAGCCGGCACGCACCTGGATTTGCGCGACGGCGCTGGCGCGGAGGTGCTGGTGTTCGACCTGCCGGCGGCATCCCGACAGCGCCGTTCTTGAGCTCAGTGCATCATGAACACCGGCACGTCGGCATGCTCGATCAGGGCATGCGTCACGCCGCCTTGCAGAATGCCCTGCAGACCCGCCGCCGCCCATCCGCGGTTTCCGCGTCGACCCCGGGGAAATGCGTAGGTCGGATACGGGCAGGGCGGCGCTGTGCGACGTCCGGCGCCCCGCTACAATGATTCATGCGCATCCCCAAACTGCTCTACGGCACCGCCTGGAAGAAATCCGATACCGCTCGCCTGGTCGAACTCGCCATCAACACCGGTTTTCGCGGCATGGACACCGCCTGCCAGCCGAGGCATTACGACGAAGCCGGCGTCGGCACCGGCATTGCCGCCTGTCTGAACTCCGGCCTGGCCCGCAGCGATCTGTATCTACAAACGAAATTCACCTCCGTTGGCGGCCAGGATCCGCAGCGCATCCCCTACGACGCCAGCGCTCCGCTGCCCACCCAGGTGAGGCAATCCTTCGCCGCGTCCCTGCGTAACCTGCAAACCGATCACCTCGACTGCCTTGTGCTGCACTCCCCGCTGCCGACACGCGAACTGACGATGAGCGTGTGGCGCACGTTCGAATCCCTCGTCGACGCCGGCGGGGTCCGCCAGCTCGGCATCAGCAACTGCCACGATCTCGCCGACCTGCAGCGCCTCCATCAACAGGTTCGCGTCAAACCGGCCGTGCTCCAAAATCGCTTTTTCGCCGACACCGGCTACGATCGCGAGATCCGCGCCTTCTGCACGGCGCAGCAAATCATCTACCAGAGCTTCTGGACACTCACCGCCAACCCCGGCATCCTCGCCCACCCGACGATTGCCGCTTTGGCATCGCAGCATCACCGAACCCGGCCGCAGATCTTGTTCCGTTACCTCACCCAAGCGGGCATCGTTCCCCTGACCGGCACCCAATCCGCAACGCACATGCGCGAAGACCTCTCCATCTTCGAATTCGAACTTGACGACGCCGAACGTGCCGCCATCGACGCGCTCTTGTAAAATGGGCGCCCCGGAGACTAGCGGGAGCAAACATGCGGACACTGAGTCACCTCGCGCCCATCGTGTCGGTATTCCTCATCGGCGCGGCTGCACGGGCTGATCCCATACAGGACGCCGAAATTGCGGAGGCGGAGAACTGCAACAACACCGGCTTGTGCGCACACGGTGCGGGCCGCACCGCGCCGACCGTGGACCCCTGTTTTCTGGCCCAGAATGCCATGCGCCCCTGCGGCGGCGCGCAGAGCCAGCCGCCGAAACCAGTCGGCGTCGACCCCAAGACCGTTGGCACCTGGGAGCTCATGGTTAACAATGCGAGATGGGTGTGGGAAATCGACCACAAGGGCACCTACAAGTTTCACACCGAAGGCGCCGATGTAGCGGTCTCCCACGCCGGCACTTTTTCCGCGAGCAACGGCCATTGGTCACTCAAAGCGACCTCCGGCTACACTGACAGCGGCACCTACGTGTTCCAGTCTCCCGATACCTTGATTGCGACGGGGCAACTGGGGACTGCCGCCTGGCGCCAACTTAAGCTCAAGACCGCGTCGGGCAAGCAAGCTCAATGATCGCTTGGCACCACGGGTCTGCCTGACCGCATGCAGACGGTGCGCGGCGTGCTCTTCGATGCCTATGGAACACTGTTCGACGTTCATTCCATCGGTGCGTTCGCCGAGCAGCTGTATCCCGGACGAGGCGCGGAACTCTCCGCCCTCTGGCGCGACAAGCAGCTCGAATATACCCGGCTGCGCACGTTGAGCGACCGCTATGCCGACTTTTTCAGCGTCACGGCAGAGGCGCTGCAATTCGCCTGTGAACGGCTGCGATTGCCGCTGACCGGGGACGGCCACCGCCGGCTGCTGGAGCAATACGGGCGCTTGACGCCGTTCGCCGACGTAGGCGCGGCGCTGGAGCGGCTGCGTGCGCTTGAATTGCCTCTGGCCGTGCTGTCGAACGGCAGCCCGGGGATGCTCGCAAGCATGCTCGCCGCCGCCGGCATGTCGGGACTCTTCAGCCACGTGCTCAGCGCCGACCAGGTGCGCAAATACAAGACCGCTCCGCAGCTGTATCAGCTCGGGGTGGATGCGTTCCGGTATCCGGCGTCCGAACTGATGTTCGTTTCCGCCAACGGATGGGACGCCTGCTGCGCCACCTGGTTCGGATATCGCACCTTTTGGGTGAACCGCTCCGGTGACCCCGTCGAAGCCCTCGGCGTCGCGCCCAGCGGCGCGGGACGCAGCCTGGACGAACTACCCGGCTTCATCCTGGACGGAGCGCGCTGAACCATTTCAATCGCTCAGGAACACCACCATCCGGTCCACCGACAACACGCCCGTGGTGGCGTCATACGGCCCAGCGGCCTCCACCGCCACGGCATCCGTGGTGCCGTTCAGGTCGCCGGTGAGTGCCGTCACGAAGGCCGCGAAGGTCGTGTAGGCATCGGCCTTCCAGGACGAGAAGTGCTGGATGGCGTACTGCGGGTTGGCGGCCGCCGCGTCCGGCACGAGTTGCAATCCGGCGGCCAGCGTCGACGGATCGATCTGATCGAAGCTGATCCGCAGGACATGTTCGGCACTCGCCGTCAGCGTCGCCTGGCTGATCAGCAGTTCGCCGGCGGTCAGCGTCGCGAAGGGCGCGGCGACTCCAGGCAACGTCCAGCGCACGGCGAGATCTGCCTTGGTGTTCGCGTAGCTGATCAGACTGAGCGCGTTGAAATCCGGCGGCGCGGTGCCGAAGGGCGCGACGAACCCGGTGAAGCGCACCGGCACGCCGACGCCGGCGCCGGCCGTCGACAGGGCCGCGGGCAGCGACACCGTGTAGGCCGTGGCGAGGGCATCCTGCGCGGTGGCCGTTCCCGTTCCGGCGAAATTGAGATTCGACGGCGACTGTCCATCGAGCGATTGCAGGTTCACGGTCACCAGATTTGCGGCGTTCGCAGTGACGGTGCCGGACAGCGTGGTCGTGCTCAGCAGCGCACCGCCCGCGGTCGCATCGAGGGTGCGGCCGGTTGCGCCGGTCCCCAGCGTTCCGGACAGCTGCAGGTGCTGGCCCACCGAGATGTCTTGGACGGTGAATGTGCCGCTCTGGCCGGGTTCGCTGACCGAGGTTGCGGCGCCGATGGTCGCGGTCACCAGATGCGCGTACGACATGCCGCCGGCGTTGGCCGAATAAGCCAATCCGTTCCCGATCGTGAGCGTGTCGCCGGTGCGCGAGGTCACCGTGCCGGATACGCTGTCGAGCCGGGTGCCGGCGACGCTCGAGCCGACCAGCACGCTGGTCGCGGTGAAGGTCATCGTGGTGCGGTCGAGTGAGCCGTAGGCGGCGGTCACCGTGCCGGCGGTGGTGGTCGCCAACTGCGCGAGGCCGGCAGCCTCGGTGTAGCCGGTACCATTGATGGTGAAGGTGGTGGCGGCGCTGGTCAACACCGTGAATTGTCCGTTCTGACCGCTCTGGTTGCAAAACGGCATGACGCTGATCACGAAACTGCCGGCGGTGGCATTGGTGCTCACCAGCCCGCCGCGCACGTGGACCTGCTTGGTGGTGTCGGTCGCGAGACTTGCGGTGAGCACCGGATTGACGGTGACCGTGGTCGGAGCGGCTGTAGACGGGGTGATCGCGTCGGACGCCGCCAGATTGAAGTCCAGTGCCAGGTTCGCCACGCTGCCCTGGGTGATGACCAGCGGCGCGTTCGACGGCAGCGTCAGGGTGACGGTCATGGTCGTCGGATTCGGCGCCACGAGCGGCAGCGAGGTCGCGCCGTCGATGATGTTGCCGGCGGCGATGGTGACGCTGCCGCTGCCGCCTTCGACGACGATGGTCGCGGCGCTGTAATCGAGCGTCAGCGAGGCGGACACGTACTTGCCCGCCGGGATCTGGGACGTGCTGACGATTTCCGAGAGATTCACGAGCTGCGCAAAATCCACCTGCGTGGTCACCGGTAGCGCCTGCACCACGGTGCCATCGGAGCGGGTGAGCTGCAGGGCGGTCACGTTGACGATGTAATTTTGAAAATCACCGGGCGCATCGGTGAGCGTCACCACCGCGCCGCCGACCGAGGTTGCGGACGAGGTGCCCATGGTCGGGGTGTTCGAGGAGCTCATGTCGGAGCTGCCGCCCCCGCCGCACGCCGTCAGCGCCGCGGTCGTGATCAGAAAAGCCGCCGCCCGCGCATTCGCTCTGCAGCGGCACCGCAAGGCCTGTGGGATTCGTGTGTCGCTCATGTTCAACTCCTCCGCGTGAATTGGCGCCCTGTGAGGTCCCAGCCTCCGGCCGGCCTGAAGTGAATTGTTGCCGAGACTCGCGCAGGCTTCAATTGTCGGTGGCCGACGACAGAAAAATCGCTCTGCCGCAATCGGCCGCGGCATCCCGGGATTACCCCGACGCGTGCCTGACAAATCTTGACTCTTGCGCATTGAACTTGCGCCCTCGAACAGGGGTCTCAGGTCGTGCTTCGCCGACGGTTCGAATTGCGGTGTCGGCACCTTGATGGCTCGGTCACGCCGGGCAGCACGATGACGGCTTCACCACCAGCGGCGGTACGCGATCTCGGGCTCCCGGTCGCTGACTCATTCGACCCGGTCCACCATCGGCTCTGCGCTCACGACGATTGCCGGAGCTGTGTGCTAACGGCACGATTTCTACCACCGACGCCAGCTTGTGAACGGTTCCATGTCGACCTCGGATTACGGAATCGTGAGCTTCCTGAGCGCCACCTAAGATGCGATGATGGATGCGATGATCGCGCTCGCGCCGGGCTTCGGGAGATGCGATGAGTCTGACTGACTGGGTGCAAACGGGCAGGAAGCTGAACGCCAGCGACCTGCATGTGGAAACCGGCACGCCGCTGGTGGCGCGGGTGCGCGGAGAGCTCGTCACGGTGGGCGAGCCGATCCCGTCGGGTTATCTGGCGCAGGTCGCCAAGGAGCTGCTCGGCGCGGAGCCCTGGGCGCAATTCAAGGAACGCGGCTCCGCTGACGTGTCGAACGTGGTTGCCGGCATGCGCTGCCGCATCAACCTGTACCGCACCCTGCGCGGCGTGGCGATCGCGGTCAGAATCCTCATCCCTTCGGTCAAGGATCTGCGCAGCTGCAATTTGCACCCCGATCTGCGCCGGCTCGTGGACCCGGCAAGCGGCCTGGTGGTGCTGTCCGGGCCGACCGGCTGCGGGAAGTCGACCACGCTCGCGGCATTGATCGAGGAGATCAACACCTCGCGTCCGCGCCACGTCATCACCCTCGAGAGTCCGCTCGAATACCTGTTCGCGAACCGCCGGTCGTTCATCCGGCAGCGGGAGATCCCCACCCACTCGCCGAGCTTCGAACAGGCCATCATCGACGCGCTGCGCGAAAACCCGGATGTGCTCGTCATCAGCGAGATGCGGACCCCCGAGGTCATCAGGCTCACCTTGAATGCCGCGGAGACCGGCCATCTCGTCCTGGCGACCCTGCATTCGGCCACCTGCGCCGAGGCGCTCAGCCGCATCTGCATGTCGTTTCCGGCGGACATCCAGGGCAACATCCGGGCGCAGATCGCCGACTGCCTGGTCGGGGTGGTGTGCCAGCGGCTGGAATTCCTGCCACAGCACCACATCCGGGTGCCGCGCTGCGAGGTCCTGCTGCCGAGTGCCGGCGCCAAGGGAACCATCAGAGCGGGCCAATTCAGCCAGCTCGCCAACGTCATACAGTCCGGCGGCGAGGACGGCATGTGGACCTTCGATCGCTATCAGCGCTGGATCGAGCAGAACCGCGAGTGGGTGTCGCCTCCGCCGTTGACGGCGGCGCAGGCCGAGCAGCTGCCGGTGAAGGCCGCGGCCGCGCCGCCCGCCAGAAAGCCGCCGCGCGCGCCGCCTGCCGAGAGTGAGATCGAGATCTCCATCGAGGAGGATGCGGATCTGCCGGACCTCGCGGAACTCGCCAAGCGCATCGAACAGCGATCGCGCTGAAACACGACGCGCGTCACGGTCGCACGCCGATCCTCATGTCTACATTGTTGTAGCATGGGATATTGCGCCGCCCGGAGATGGCATTGAACACCGCCAGTCGGATCCCGTCATTGGATGGCCTGCGCGGCATCGCCGCGGTTGTCATCATGATTTTCCATTACAACAACGTGTATCTGCCGCAGGCAGCGTTGCGCGGGATGCTGCCCCTGATGCGCCCGTTCCTCGACCACGCGTACCTTGCGGTCGACCTGTTCTTTCTGATGAGCGGTTTCGTGATGGCGCACGTCTACGGACGGCAGCTGTCCTCGAACCTGCGGGCGCATTGGTGGGATTTCACGAGTATGCGCTTCGCGCGCATTTATCCGCTGTTCGCGGCGACCACCGTCGTCATGGTCGCCACGCGCGCGTGGAGCGGCCTGCCCATTGATCTGGTCTCGTTCTCCGGCCGGTCGCTGGCGTTGCAGCCGCTGCTGCTGCAGGCGGCCGGCGACGGCTTGAGCTGGAATTATCCTTCGTGGTCCATCAGCACCGAGGCGGCGGCATACGTCTTTTTCGCCTTTGCCGCGGGATTACTGCTGCGGGGCAGATATCCGCGCTTCATGGCGGCGGCCTGCATCGCCATTCTTGCGGTGCTTTGCAGCAAGCACCAGGGACACCTGCACTTGTATTGGGGAATATCCTCGCTACTGCGCACCCTGGCCGAATTCTCGCTGGGCGTGCTGTTGTGGCGCGCGCACGCGGCGGGTGCGGCGCCCCCGCGCATCTGGCCGGGCGTGATCGCGTCCGCATGCGCCGCCCTCGCGGTCTTCACCGGCTGGGATCTGCCGGTGGTTGGCGTGCTGGCGTACCTGATACACCAGAGCGTCCTTTCCAAGTCGACGCTCGCCCCGGTGCTCAATTCCGCGCCGGCGGTGGCGCTGGGCGCTTGGTCGTATTCGCTGTATTTGTGGCATGTGCCCGTGCATTACGCGGTCATGTCCGTGTTCGCGGCCGGCGGACATCCGGTCGAGACTCTGAGCCTGGTCGAGGCGCGCTGGCTGATGCTCGCGACCATGCTGGCGGTGGTGTACCTCTCCTACGTCTCCTTCACGCACTTCGAAGTTCCCGTGCGACGCTGGCTGCGGCGGCGGCTGATGCCCGCCGTCCCTCAGGTGCAAACCGGTATTGCAGCGCCGGTCCGGGATACGAATCCGTCCTGAAGCGGCCGCGCCCCGCGCACATTGCGCGCCTTGGAAGCGGCTCCGTCTCACATAATCCATCCCGTGTTGGGCGGCACTTTGAAATGCCGATACGCGGCCGTCGCGTTATGTCGAGCCCGCTCCCGCCGCGCCGCCGCGTCTCTATCATCGCCGGTGAATTTCTCATTCACTGGATGGATTCATTCATGACAAACCTATTTCGCAGACTCCCGCCCGCCATGGTGGCCCTCGCCTGGTTGATTGTCCCCGCCGCCGGCCATGCGGCCGCGTGTTCGGCCGGCGCCGCCAGCCTCAAGGGATGGTACGGCGTGCTGGTCTCCGGCAATACCGTCGCGGCCAGCGGCACGACCGCGGATACGAAATATCTGGCCGGCGCCGTCTACTTCGACGGGGTGAGCGCTCTGAGCGGATCCAACATGTACGGCGCCTATGGCGTCGATCACACCGTCTCCGGATCGTATGGCGTCAACGCCGATTGCACCCTCACCCTCGACATGACGCTCACGCCGGTGGAGGCCACGGTGAATTCCGCCGATCCGTCCACGGCAACTGCCGCGATGACCTCTACCTATACCGTTGCCGTCAAGACCACCGGTGAAGCGGTGGGCATCGAAACCGACGCGGCCGCGGTGGCGAAGATCGTCCTGAAGCCGCAGACCGGTTCGACCGGCGCCAATTTCACCGCGGCCAGCATGAACGGCTCCTACGTGGCGGCCTGCTACGGCCCCTTCTATGCCTACAGCGACCTGAACGTGGTGACCTTCAGCAACGGCACCGGCAACGGCGTCGATCCGTACGAGAACAACGGCTCTTTCCAGGTCGACGGCAATCCGTATACCGTCACCTACACCGTCAATCCGGACGGCACCTTCGCGGGCGTCGCCGAGATCACCGACGCCACGTTGTATTTCAACTTCTACGGCGTCATCTCCAATTCGGGCAGCCAGCTGCAATATTTCTACACCAACAACCTGGGCAATGCGGTTGACCCGAATACGGATGCCATCGAATCCTGCTCCGGCGCCACCACCTCCGCCGCCGCGCCAGCCGCCGCTCCGTTCACCCTGACGCCGGCCTACAGCAATTGGACCCTGCAGCAGAACATGGGCGGCACCAACAACATCACCATCACGCCGGCCGCGGGCTTCACGGGCAGCGTCAGTCTGTCGGTGTCCGGTGTGCCGAGCGGCGTCGGCTCGGCCTTCAGCGGTGACCTCTTGGTCATTTATCCGCCGTCGACCACGCCCACCGGCACCTATCCCCTGACCGTCACCGGCACGTCGGGAAGCTCGACCGTGAGCACCACGATCTCGCTGACGATCACGGGCGGCGCTTCGTTCAGCCTGACCCCGACTTCCTCCGCGGTCACCGTGGCGCGCGGCCATAGCGGCACCGATGCCGTTTCCGTGGTGGCGGCCAACGGCTTCTCCGGCGCGGTGAGCTTCGGCATCTCGGGCTTGCCGGCCGGCGCGACCGGCGCCTTCTCCCCCGCCTCGTCGGCCACGGGTTCCACCCTGACCATCGCCGTGGCGGCCAGCACCGCGCCCGGAACCTATTCGCTCACACTCACCGGCACGGCGGCGCCCACCAATGCGTCGCAGGCCATTTCGGCCTCGAGCAGCATCAAACTTACCGTGCAATAGACACGGGCTGACCGTGAACTACGGCGGCGCGATCTCTCGGGATCGCGCCGCTTTTTTGCGCGATCCGCACCCGGCTCGCATCATGTCAATTTGCGCCGCTCGGAGAACGCGTCATGAACACCCAGCAGCCCACGATCGCCGGAGAAATGGTCACCATCAGGCCGATTCGCATACATTCCATGGCGTTCGTCGCCACGGTGCGCCGCGATGGGCGTGATCTGGAGATCGGCGTGAGCCGCTACGCACCGAATTCCCGATCCGACGTGCGGGAGATCGCCGTCACGGTCGCCGACGATTGGCAGGACAAGGGGTTGGGCGCCGCGCTCATGCGCCAGTTGATCCAGACGGCCCGCATCAACGGCATCAAACAGCTCTATTCCATCGACTTTGCCGAAAACACCGCCATGCGCGAACTCGCCCGGGATCTCGGCATGCGCGCCAGCCGCGATCCGGACGATCCGCATCAGACCATCTACACCCTCGACCTGTGACGCCCCGACCTGTGATGGCGGAAATCCCCCTCGTGCCACCAGACACGAGGGGGTCATATCAGAATTTGACCATGACGCCGGCACCCCAGATGGCCTCGGACTTGCGCAGGTCCGGATACCAGATGCCGCCTTCGCCGGCGCAGTTGTCGCTGGCGATCGCGCTGCCGTTGTTGCAGATCACGCTCGTGGCCGGTCCGGTGATGCCCGACAGGGCGTTGCCGGTCGGCGGCGTGACGCCCCCCGATCCCGTCCAGTAAGGCACGTCGGAATGGCGGTAGGTGACCTCGGTCCACCACGTGATCCAGTCCTTCGGCATGTACTGGAAGTTCAACTGGGTGTCCCACTGATACAGTTTCTGGCCCGGTTGCTGGCTGAAATACGGGCTGCCGGTCGCCGCCGTCGCGCCGTTGATCGGCGGGGTCAGGGCAAGATAGCGGCCCGGATTGTTCATGAAGCCGCCGCCCAGGGTGACGGCATATATATCGTGATTGAACCAGGTCCGGTCGTACAGCATCATGCCGAAGAAGTTCTCCTTGTTCGGCCCGTGTGAACAATACACCCCGCCGCCGTATTCGCAGCCGAGATCCGCCGTCAGGCTGAACGCCATCTTCGACACACCGGTGCCGCCCGCGCCCTTGGCGTCGTAGTACTTGTAGAGGAGGCTGTCGTCCTCATGAACGCGCGTCACATTGGCGTAGTTGACGTTCGGCACGTTGCAGGAGCCGGTGATGGAGTTGATCTGCGTGCTCCCCGCCACCGAGTTGGGGTCGCCGCCGCTCAACGGGCAGCCGCTGCCGCTCGCCAGGTTGTCCTGGCCGATGGAATAGCTGTTGAACACCAGTTTCAGGCGATCGTTCGGTATCCACAGGATCTGTCCGCCGAAGCCCGGCTTGCTGTTGAACTTGGCGTAGGATTGCCAGCCGTTGATCAGCCAGGGTTCGATCTTCAGGTTCTGGGTCGGATACCACTGCACGCGCAATCCATTGAAGAACCACGGCGTGTTCGATGACACGAACGAGGGCTGGTAGGTCCAGTTGTCGAAGTTGTAATAGCTGAACAGGCCGATGTAGGAGACGAACACGCCGACGTCGACGTTCAATCCGTGGCTGACGTCGAAATGATAGCCGGCGTTGGCCTCGGAGAAGTACTTGTAGGCGCCCTGCAGATCCCACTGGCCGAGCGCGCCGCTGGCGTCGTTGCGCGGCGTGGTGACGGCAAACAGGCCCATCATCGACAGAAAGCGCGCCTTGACGTTTTCCCAGTGAAAATCCCCGCCGAAGCTCACCTGTTCGATCTGGAACTCGCCGGAGCGGAACTCCTCGGTCGAGCCGACGATGGTGTGATCGACCGGGTGATTCTGGCTTTGCAGGTAATTCATGTCGAAGCGGATTTCCGGCGTGAAGAACTTGGTGTCGAAGATCGGCGCCTTCTCACGCGTGTTGCCGTTCATCCAGCCAATGTCGCCGACCGCAAACGGCGTCTGGGTGTCGACATCCGGTCCGGGATCGGGTGCTTCGAGCGCCTCGGGAACCGGGTTGTGCGTGGCAGCGGGTTTGGCCCCCTCCGGCGCCGCCGCCACTTGCGCAGCCGGCACGATCATCACGATGTCGACGCGCGTGGCCTTGCTCGCGGCCACGGCCACCGTCGCAATCGTGGCGTCGGGCGTGCCATCGGCCTGTGAGACCACGGTCCAGTCACCGGCGGGCAGATCGGCGAAGGAATAAACGCCGTCGCTGCCGGCAATCGTGGAGCGGATGCCGGTACCATCGAGCCGCTTGGCCGTGACCGTGGCGTGCGCCACGGGCGCCTTGGCGGCGTTCGTGACGATGCCGACGATGGTTCCGGAGGAGACGTCGGCGTGCGCCGCCGGTAGCGCCAGTGCAACGGCCACCCAGGCCGCGGCCAGCGGTTTGCTAAGCTTATGCATGTTCATCGATCCCTTCCCTCTGCGTCTTGAACGAAAACGTGTCGTATTTTTTCTGTAAAAATCGGCTAATAAAGCGTCAAAACGATGTAAATAAGTGTACGGAGGGGCGTCGAACCGCATAGTCCAGGGTGTGTTAAAAAATTGGCCCGCATCTCCTTGATCCGAAGGTGCGGGCCGGCGCCCGTGTTGGTTCCAGGCTACAGATGGGCGCAATCAGGGAAAGGTGCAGCCATCATCGGGGACCTCCTAAGGAGATCCCGCCGGGCGAGAAGAAGGCGGGCGGGCGGAAAGCTAATTTAGTCGGCGGCGGCGTGCGGGTCGATCTCGCGGATCGGCAGATCGTAATGCGCGTCCACGAGTTCCCAGCGGCGGTTCTCGATTTTCCGATAGGCCTCGCGGTCGGGAAAGAGCTGCTTCTCCAAGCTCCTGCCTTTGGTGCTCGACAGCAGATCCTTGTAGGTGATCACGACGCGATAATTCCAGCGCGACTCCTCGCCCGTGTGCAGGCCCGGCCTGAACACCTGGTAGCCGGTGACGTAGCCGAGTTCCTTCTCCTTGTCGAGCACGGGGATCTGCGTCTTCTGGAAGATCTGCCAGAACTCTTCGTCGTGACCCCATTTCACCCGGTACACCCATTCCACCTGGTAGGGCGGCAGGGAGTCCGCGGCAGCAGCGGCGGCGGCCGGCGGGATCGCGCGGCCGAGCACAGCCGCGGCGAGAAACAGGCCGCCGATCGCGGCGGCTCGTGTTCGATCAATCATCTCCATGGAAACTCCTCGGCACCGTCTTCGACGGCGCTCCTGTACGGTGACTATCGCCGCTGCGGCAACAGCCGTCCAATGACGCCTGATCAGAAGCACAGCATCCGCGGTTATATCGGGCGGGTGCGCGGACATAAGGTTAGAACGAAGTGATGTTTTGCGATGTGCCGCGCACGCGCTACGGTGCAAGCCGGGCACCGTGGTTCGCGAACGAATCAGGCTGAGAACCTCCCCCCATGCGCACTTTTCATCCGATTCGTTCATGTGCCGCGGAAGCCCACCTCTATAATGGCGCCCATGCCGGTCTCCACCCACGCCTTGTTTGAACCCTTCCGCCTGCGGAATCTGCTGCTGCCCAATCGATTGGTGATGGCGCCCATGACGCGCGCGAAGTCCCCCGGCGGCGTGCCTGGAGCGAACGTCGCGGCCTACTACCGCCGCCGCGCCGAAGGCGGCACCGGATTGCTGATCACCGAGGGCACCTGGATCCCGCATCCCACCGCCGGTTCGATGCCCGACGTGCCGCGCTTCCACGGCGAGGATGCGCTGGCGGGTTGGCGTGAGGTCGCCCGCGCGGTGCACGCCGCGCACGGCCGGATCTTCCCGCAGCTGTGGCACACCGGCATCGCCGCCTCGAGGAATGCCCCCGCGGGCTTCGTCACCGCCTCACCATCGGGCCTGTGGCTGCCCGGCGAGAAGCGCGGCGAGCCCATGAGCCGGGAGGAGATCGCCGCGGTGGTGGCGGCCTATGGCGTGGCCGCCCGCTCGGCCAAGGAACTCGGCTTCGATGGGGTGGAGCTGCACGGCGCACACGGCTATCTGATCGACCAGTTCCTGTGGGACGGCACCAATCAGCGCACCGACGAGTACGGCGGGGATCTGGCGGCTCGCACCCGCTTTGCGGTGGAGGTGATCCGCGAGGTTCGCCGCCAGGTGGGACCGGAATTTCCGCTCGCGCTGCGCTTCTCGCAGTGGAAGATGCAGGATTACGCCGCCAAGCTGGCGCGCACTGCGCAGGAACTCGACACCCTGCTGCAGCCGCTGGCGGCCGCCGGGGTGGATATCTTCCACTGTTCGACGCGGCGCTTCTGGGAACCGGAATTCCCGGGAAGCCGCCTGAATCTGGCGGGCTGGACCAAGAAGCTCACCGGCAAGCCAACCATCACCGTCGGCTCGGTGACGTTGAACGAAGAATTCACGACCACGTTCCGCACCGACGAGGGCGCCGCCATCACCGGCATCGACGAGCTGATCGAGCGCCTGGAGCGCGGGGAATTCGATCTGGTGGCCGTCGGGCGTTCACTCATCGTGAATCCGGATTGGCCGCTGCTGGTGCGCCGCGGCGCCATCGACGCGCTCAAGCCGTTTCAGCGCGACGTCCTGAAAGAGCTGGTCTGAGCCGCGCTCAGGGTCCGGCGCCGGCGGCCACGGAGTTGCCCGCGGCGCAATAGCGCCGCCAGATCTGTTGATAGGCGGCCTCCATGTTGCGTGCAAAGCGGGCGCCGTCCATCAGCGCGGAGCGCTCGAGCCGCGGCCGCAGTTCGCGCCGCAGCTGCCGCAGGCGACCCAGATCGCGCGCCAGTTTCAGCGCGGCGCTCACGAAGTCCTCGTCGCTGTGCGCCGCGAGATCCGGCAGATCGACGTGAAACAGCTGGCTCAGTCCGGCGCGTCCCACGCAGGTGGCGCCTGCGCGCGTGACCACCGGCACGCCCATCCACAGCGCATCGAGGCTGGTGGTGTGGCCGTTGTACGGAAAGGTGTCCAGACCGATGTCGATGTCGTGATAGGTCCGCAGGTAATCGGCGCGCGGCCGGAATGGCTCGAGGCTCACGCGTTCGGCATCGATGCCCTGGGCCGCCAGGCGCTGCAGCATACGCCCGCCGTACTCGCCGGGAATCATCAACACCAGCCTCGATTCGGGCAGGGCCCGCAGCACCGCGCCCCACAGCACAAGCGTCCGGTCGGTCAGCTTGCAAGGATTGTTCAGGCAGCCGAAGGTCAGGCGGCCGCGCGCATCCGCGGGCAGCTCATTGACCGGAGGACCGCCCAGCGGGTCGTAGCACCAGAACGAGTCCGGCAACCGCAGGCTGCGTTCGCGGTAGTGTGAGTCCCAGCCCTCCGGGTCCAGGCGCAGATCGCTCAGTCGGTAGTCCATCGCGGCCATGCCGGTGGTGCCGGGGTAAGCCAGCCATGCCACCTGCAGCGGCGCCGGCTTGCGCGCGAACACCAGCGGCCTGCCATTGGCCATGTGCATGGTCAGATCCACGAGGATGTGGATGCCATCGGCGCGGATCATCGCGGCGAGCGCGACATCGTCCAGCCGCCGCACGTCACGCCAGACGTCGGCATGGCCGGCGATGCGCCGCGTGAGGCTGTCGGGACGCTCGACGCTCGAGTAGCAGAAGATCTCGAAGTCCGCGTGATCGTGGTGCTCCAGCAGCGGAATCGTGAACAGGCTCTGGCAATGGTCGCGAAAATCGGGCGAGACGTAGCCCACCCTCAGGCGGGCCGCGCGTTCGGTCGGACGCGCGGCACCGGCCAGTCCCGCCGCGAAGCGCGCGTCCCAGCGCAGGCACTCCTGCAATATGGGCCAAGGTTCCGGCGACTGAAACGAGAGCGAGTAGGCGAGATTGCTGTGCGTGGCTGCGGCGCCCGGATCAAGGGCCAGGGAAGCGCGGAAGCATTCGATCGCGGTATCGAGTTCGCCGGCATCCTTGAGCACGCTGCCGAGGCTGTTGTGCAGAACCGCGTTGTCGGGATGGCGCAGCAGGCCCCGCCGCAGCATCGCCTCCGCCTCGCCGATACGACCGAGCGTGCGCAGCAGGCAGGCCGCGTTGTTGGAGGCCGCCGCGAAATCCGGCTGCACGCGCAGGGCGTCTTCGTAGGCCGCCAAGGCCTGCCCGAACTCGCCGAGCTCCTTGTACGCGTTGCCGAGGTTGTTGCAGGCATCGGCATAATCCGGGCGTAGCGCCAATGCCCGCCGGTATTGATCGACCGCCTCGGTCATCCGTCCAAGTCCGTGCAGTGCGTTTCCGAGATTGAATGCCGACTCGGCATGACCGGGGTGGCGGACCGTGGCACGGCGCAGCATCGCTTCGGCGGCCGGGAAATCCCGCCGGCGGCACAGAGCGATGCCGAGGTTGACCGCATGGGAAGCGCTGCCGGGGTCCTGCTCGGTCGCGCGGCGCAGCGCCTCGATCGCCTCCTCGAGCCGCTCGAGGTTCATTAGCGCAACGCCGAGATTGTTGTGCGCGTCGGCAAACGCCGGCCGCAGCCGCACGGCTTCCCGGTATGCCTCGATCGCGGCGGCGCCATCACCCAGCGACTGCAGCGTCAGGCCGAGTGCGAATAGCGCGTCCGGGGAGTCCGGCGCCGCCTGTAGCGAGCGGCGGTAGGCCACCGCGGCGGCTTCCCAGCGCCGCATCGCCTGCAGCGCCTGGCCCAAACCGAAATGATGGCGGGGATCCTCTGGAGCCGCCGCCACGGCGCCTTCGATGAGCGTGAGCGCCGCTTCCGGATGACCCTGCTGCAGTTCCAGCAACCCGCTGCGAAACAGCGCCACCGCATCGCCCGGCGCCTCCGCCAGCAGCGCCTGATACAGCGCGCGCGCCGCATCCAAATCGCCCGCGCGATGCCGCTCAGTGGCGCGCTCCAGGAGCCGATCGCGGCGCGCCGCGGCCGCCATCAGGCCGTGGTGTTGAGCTGGCTACCGGTGGTCGAGGTCGGCGTGGCGGTCGAGGTCGAGCTGATGCCGCTGAGCAGGCTCGCGAGGGCACCGCCGCCGTGGTGGTGGTGGTGGTGACCACGCCCTCCTGTCTGGGACTTCAAATCGGTTTGCAGCTGCTGCAGGGCGGCTTGCGCGGCGGTCAGATTGTTGGTCGAGAGGGCCGTGCTCAACGCCGTCACGTCATTTTGAATGACCGATCCGCTCGCCGGGACGGCGGTGGTGGTGGCAGCCGTGGGCGCGACGGTGGGGGCTGGTCCCGAGGCAATGCCGTTGGTCGACTGCAGGGTCTGCTGCAGATTCGCGAACACGCTTTGCGCGCCGGCCAGATTGCCGCTGCTGATTGCCTGCTCGAGCGCCAGGAAATCCTGGCGTTCCTGCTGGAACGGGTTGGTGGACGCACTAGCCGCCGCGGCGGTGCTGCCGATCGAACTGATGCTCATAAGACCTCCGAATTTGCCTCGTTGGGACATTGGTCGGACAAGCATCATTCGTGCCATACCGCCGGGGGGGGTGCCGCCGGCGCGGGGCGCCCGGAGGCGGCAAGTTTCAGCCGCCGGGCGGAAAAAAATGGCCGCTGCCGGCGGAGCCGACGTGTACCACGCCCTGGTCAGCGGCCGCGGTGATGAGTATCTTTGCCGTAAGGAGAGGCCGCCGTGAATGACAAAGCGCTCAGAATGCTGGCTTCGCTCGGACTCGGCGTCGGTGGAGCACTGGGTTTGGCGGGGACGTTCGCCCCATCGGCGTCGCTGCGGGGACTGGCCTGGGGTATCGACGGCATCGCACTGGTGATGGCTTGTTCGTTGCTCACGCTCCGCTTCTTCAGACTGGGGCAGGAGATGGTGGCGGCGGGCTTTCTGGTCTTCGCCATCGGCGAAGGTCTCATCGTTTCCGGCGCGGCGATGGATCTGGCGCAAAGTGCCCCGTCTTTCGGCGGCGGTGCCGGCCTGTGGGCAGCGGGGCTTGCATCGATCAGCGTGCCGCGTGCCTTCCCGACGTTGGTGCGGTTGCTCGGACTGGCGGCGGCGCTCCTATTCGCGGTCACGGCCTGCCGTATTTTCGCCGGCGCGCCGATCACGCCCTTGTCGCAGCCGCTGCCATTTTTTGCCTATCCCCTCCTGGTCGCAACCTTCGTCGGTTGGATCGTGACCACATTGAAGGACGCTACCATGGCAGCTCGACCGCCCGTGTGATGGGGCTGCTCCTGCGCGCACCAGGCATGAAAACTTCCAAGGCTCGACTCACGGCACATGGACCGGGCGGCGGCGGCGAGGCGCGCAAGGACTCGAAGCAGCAGTGGCAGGAGCACGAGATCGTCGATCAGGCCCACGGGAAGCAACGCGAGATTTAGCGGATCGAGCGCGAAGAATGCCAAGGCTAACAATGCCGGCAGGAGCCATCGCGGACGGCGGGAACTGCGCAATGCCGCCCGCAGGGTCCGCAGATCCGAACCGCTCGATTGCCAAAGCCGGAAAACTCGTCGCATCACTCAAGCCTCGACCGATGGCCCGTGACCTATGTCACTACGCACGACAATCAAGCCGACATGGAGGAACACCGGCAATCCGAGCCGGCCCGCTCGAAAAATTCCACTCTTCGATGAGACCGGACTCGAGCATGCGCTTCAGGCAGCCATACAATGTACCGGGACCGAGCCTCATGGTCCGAAGGGTATCGAGCGCGACTTGGCGCATGATTGTCGTAGCCGTGTCGCTCGCCGGTAGCCAGCGCCAACAGTATATGAAACACCACGGGAGACAGCGGTGGCTCCGATTCGATGGGTTTACGATGCGACATCAATATATCCGTTACGGATATAGCAATGGGATTGAATTTTGCCGTCAATGAAATAGGGTTCGTATCTCATCGGACGGAGTCCATCGGTCACGGCTCAACGGGGAATTCCACGTGAATGTCGGAGCGGAGGGCCGACAGGAAATCCCGCGAATCAAACAATTCGCCCGGCGCGAATGCACCCCCCTTTGCTGACCTTCCGGTCACAATCCGCATGCAGGCCTCGGCGACGATCGGTGCGGTCACGGCGTAAATGTCGTGCCCGGATGCAATAATACGCCTCGATTTGCCGGCACCGGAGGCGCGCACGTCCATGGCAAAGGTTTGAGTCGATCGCCCGCTCGACTCTGTGGACGTTGGCGGAGGTGTATCGGTATTTCGCAGATCCTTCAGGGGCGCCTCGTTCATGAAGCTTTCGATGCGAGTCGCTGCGATATGCCTGGAAATGGTTATGATTTCCGACAGCGGAACACTCGTTACCGCGACATCTCCGAACGGAGCGGGAAAATGCCAGCTTCTTCCGGCGGCGGCAGCTGACGCCGGGGCCAGGCGCCCACGCGATACAACGAGCCTGCGGGCCGTATTGCGCTCGCCAGTGCGTCGCGTACCGCCGGTGGGGTGCCAGTAGTCCAAGGCAATTCCGATGAGGATCTCGTCGACCACCGAAAGCTCGGCGCAAATCCATGAGGCAAGCAAATCGGCGAGCCCTCCGTAGAACGCCATGGCGGGAAGCACCACGAGGCCCTTATCCCTTGCCTCCGAGTGATAGGTCGCCAAGGACTGCCGGACGGACCGCTGCTCCGCGGCAATGTCCAGGTAGTGAGCGCCGACGCGCAGGGCTGATTCGATCACCGCGGGTGCCGTGTCGAGAAACGGGCCGGCGCAATTGATGACCGCTTCGGTGCCTTCAAAGGCGCCGTCGAGAGTCTCCGGGTGATCAATTGATGCGCTCCGCCAGACGTTGGGTTCACCATCCCTTGCCAAAGCATTGGCGGGGGAACGACGGCCGATGCGTCGCACGGACACACCCCGGCGTTCGAGTTCCGAAGCCACGAAGCGGCCGGTGTGGCCGGTGGCGCCGTAGACAGAGACACCGTGATTGGTCATGGGGATTGCTCAACGATACCGATCGGTAGCGTCCAGCATGATACCGATCGGTAGCGCTGTCAAGCGACCGCCGACGTTGCCATTATTCATATCCTCAGACAGACTCAGCCGATGCATTGGCAGGGTAAACACTGATGAGCCGGAAGGCCGCTACACCGGCCGATACCGGCACCGCCGACAAAGTGCTCGCCGCCGCTTCGAGGCTCTTTTACGTCAACGGCATTCGGGCAGTGGGGATGGACCGGATCGTGGCGGAGTCCGGTGTGGCTAAAACCAGCCTGTATCGCCATTTTGACACCAAAGATGCATTGGTGGCCGCGTTTCTTGAACGTGAGGATCGCGAATTCTGGCAACAGTGGGACGGAGTTGTTGCCGCCGCGCCCGCTGATCCCAAGGTCAGGCTGATGCGTATCTTGGACTGGATTGGCAAACGCGTGTCGCGTGAAGGATATCGCGGGTGCCCGCAAATCAATGTGGCCGCCGAGTTTGCCGATCCGGAGCATCCGGCCCGAAGGATTCGCAGGCGGCACAAGGCGGCGATGGTCGAGCGGCTGAAAAGCATCGTCGCTCAGATCAAGGTCTCGCGGCCCGGCGAAGTTGCGGTTCAGCTCGCGCTCCTGATCGATGGTGCATTCACCAGCGACGGGCGACTATCCAAAGCCGATGCCGTTCGCATATTGCAGAACGGTGCCGATGCACTTCTCCGGGACGGGAGTTTGAAACGGAATGGGTCGAGAGCCGCCAAACACGGCGTCGGCCAAGAGCATCGCTAGATGCGATACTCAACGCCATGAAGAAAATCAACCTCTCCATGCTACCGGTGGAAAAACCGAGTTCCTATCCGCGTCCGTTCGACGAGCCCTGCAGCGCTCAAACCCTTCAACGGCTGGCGCGTTCTGCGGGGCTGACTCAATTCGGAGTGAACGTGACCACGATTGAGGCCGGCGGCTGGTCCAGCCAGCGCCATTGTCACAGCCACGAAGACGAATTCGTCTGGGTGCTGGAAGGTGAGCTGATTCTGGTCACCGACACGGGCGAGGAAACATTGCTGCCGGGCGACTGTGCGGCGTTCAGGAGCGGTGATCCCGATGGCCATCACCTCGTGAATAAGTCAGCGCGGGCGGCCCGGGTACTCGAGATCGGGACAACGAGCCCGCAAGACCGTTGCACATACCCGGACATCGATTTGATCGCCGATGCCGGGGGGGTACACCCGCATTACACGCCGTGAGCACGAGTCCCCGTAGACGCCGGTTCACGCATCCTCGAATCCGTTGAGTACGTTGACCGCGTTGACGCCGATCTCCGCCACCGCGTAGCCGCCCTCGAAGACGAACAGCGTCGGCAGCGCGCATCCGCCGATCATGGCCCCGTAAGTCGTGAAATCCGCCGACTGCAGCTTGAAGGAGCTGATCGGATCGCCGGCAAAGGTGTCGACGCCGAGGGAGACGACCAGTGCGTCGGCTGAGAAGGCGCGGATCCGGCCGAGCGCGGCGTCGAGCGCGCTGCGCCAGGTGCCGAACGCCGTGCCGGGCGGCAGCGGCAGGTTGAGCGTGTATCCCTGCCCTGCGCCGCTGCCGGTCTCGTCGGCATAGCCCGAAAAATACGGAAATTCCTCGCTTGGATCGCCGTGCAGGGAAACATAGAGCACATCCGACCGGTCGTAGAAGATGTCCTGCGTGCCGTTGCCGTGATGGAAATCGACGTCGAGGATCGCGACCCGCGCGGCGCCGTGGTCGCGAAGATGCTGGGCGGCGATCGCCGCATTGTTGAGGAAGCAATAACCGCCGAACAGATCGCGCGCGGCGTGATGGCCCGGCGGCCGGCACAGCGCGAAGGCCGCCCGCGCACCGCCGCCGATCAGGCTGGCGCCGGACAGGGCCACGTCGGCCGCGGCGGCCGCGGCCTCCCACGAACCCGCGGTGATCGAGGTCTCCGCTGCCATCGCGTAAAAGCCGAGCCTGCCGGCGATGCCGGTGGGGCGGTGTTGCGACATGCGCCGCGCCGGCCAGCAATCGGGAATCGCCTCCCCGCGGTTGCCGGCCGCCACCCAGTCGGCCCAGGCCGTGCTCAGAAAATCGACGAAACCGGCGTCGTGAACCCGCAGCACCGGCTCGAGACCGAAGCGCTGCGGCGCCTTCACCTCGCCCAGGCCGACGGCGCGGACGCGCTCCAGCACCATTTGTGCGCGCTGCGGACACTCGTGCGGGCTGATCAGCTGACCGCCGGACAGTTCGGTGCGCGCATCGCGCAGCAGGTGTTGTTGCGAGAACACGGTGATCATGCGTTCCCCGGGTCGCGCGGCGGCGGTGAGCCAGGAGCCTTTCGGCTCCTATCGGAATTTGCCCATCAGCGCGTCCAGCGCCGCGCGTCCGGGCGAGAGCTTCTCGAAGGGTATGCCGTTCAGCGGCTCATCGGGGGTGCGGTTCAACTTGTGGAATTCCGTGGTGTCGTTTTCATCGATATGAATGAGGCCGGTCACGTATTCGTTCTGCCGGAGCTTGGATTCGATGTATCGGTATGCCGCGGAGCGGTCGGTCGGATCATAGTCCGGGTCGAGCTTTCGCAGCAGCACGCTGCTGCCGTCGTGCATGCCCACCCGCGTGGTCTCGCCCGCCGCGTAATCCACCGCGATCTCTTCGGCCGGCGGCACGAAATCCGCCTCGATGGCCGCATGATAATGCTCGCGGGTGAAGGCGTAGCTCTTGGTCGAACCTTCGTGATCGTTGAAGGTCACGCACGGCGAGAGCACGTCGATCAGTGCCAAGCCGTTGTGGCGCATTCCCGCCTGGATGAGCGGCACGAGCTGCGCCTTGTCGCCGGAAAATGAGCGCGCCACGAAGGTCGCGCCCAGGGTGAGCGCGAGGAGCACCGGATCGATGGGTGGCGAGACGTTGACGTCGCCGCGCTTGGCCTTGGTGCCGATGTCGGCGGAGGCCGAAAATTGACCCTTCGTCAGGCCGTAGACGCCGTTGTTTTCGATCAGATACAGCATGTTGACGTTGCGGCGGATGGCGTGCACCAGCTGGCCGACGCCGATGGACAGCGAATCGCCGTCGCCCGACACGCCGATGTAGGTCAGCCCGCGATTGGCCGCGTTGGCGCCGCTCGCGATCGAGGCCATGCGCCCATGCACCGAATTGAAGCCGTGCGCGCCGGCCACGAAGTAGGCGGTGGTCTTCGAGGAGCAGCCGATTCCGGACAGCTTGACCAGCTGCTCCGGCTTGAGGTCGAGCCCCCAGCAAGCCTCGATGATGGAGGCCGTCACCGAGTCGTGGCCGCAGCCCGCACACAGGGTCGACATGCTGCCTTCGTATTGACGGCGCGTCAGCCCCAGCTTGTTGGTGGGCAGCGACGGGTGGGCGACTTTGGGCTTGTTGATGTACGACATGAGGGACCCGCTGCGTCAGTGCGGAACCGCCGACAGCCGCGGCGCTTCGGCGAGCTTCGCGCGGATGGCATCGACGATCGGCTGTGCCGAGATCGGCAGTCCGCTGTAGCTCAGGATTGAATTCAATTTGGACTTCTCGACCGCGGTCTCCAGCGTCAACAGCGATTTGAGCTGCGCATCGCGGTTCTGTTCCACGACGAATATCGTGGCATGCGATCTGAGGAAATTCTCCACGTCGGTGTTGAAGGGAAACGCCTTGACGCGCAGGTAATCCATGGTGATCTTCTGGCGGCCGAGAATGTCGAGAGCCTCGCGGATCGCGCCATCGCAGCTGCCCAGGCTCACGATCCCGACCTCGTTGGTGCCCTTGCCGATCATGACGGGTCGCGGCAGGTACTTCGGCGCATTGATGAATTTGCGCTTCAGCCGGTCGAGCACCACCTGATATTCGGCGGAATCCTCGGTGTAGGTGCCGTATTGATTGTGGCCCGAACCGCGCGTGAAGTAGGCGCCCTTGGGGCTCATCCCCGGCAGCGTGCGGTACGGAATCGCGTCATCGTCGCGATCCACATAACGGTAGAACTTCTCCAGACCGGCGAGTTCCAGCTGCGACAGCACCTTGCCGCGATCAGGTCGGTATGCGTCGTCCCATTTGAGATCCGGGCACATCCAATCGTTCATGCCGATGTCCAGGTCGGAAAGCACGAACACCGGGGTCTGCAGGCGTTCGGCGGCATCGAAGGCCTGCACCGCCATGTAGAAACATTCCTCCGGATTGGCGGGAAACAGCAGCACATGCCGGGTGTCGCCGTGCGAGGCATAGGCGCACAGCATGATATCGGCCTGCTGGGTGCGCGTCGGCATGCCGGTTGACGGTCCCACGCGCTGCACGTCGAAGATCACGCAGGGCACTTCGGCGTAATAGGCCAAACCGACGAATTCGTTCATCAGTGAGATGCCCGGACCGCTGGTGGGCGTGAAGGCGCGCGCGCCGTTCCACGAGGCGCCGATCACCATGCCGACGGCCGCCAGTTCATCCTCGGCCTGCAGCACCGCGTAGCTGTGCCTGCCGCTCTGCGGATCGACGCGATAACGCTCGCAAAAACCCTTGAACGCATCCATCAGCGAGGTGGACGGAGTGATCGGGTACCAGGCGCCGACCGTGGCGCCGGCATAGACGCAGCCGAGGCCGGCGGCGGTGTTGCCGTCGATCATGATGTGTCCGCGGGTCTTGTCGGAGCGTTCGACCCGCAGCGGCAGCGGGCAGCTCAGATGCTGCTTGACGTAGTCATATCCCAGCCGCAGGGCCCTGGTGTTCGAATCGAGCAGCTTGGGCTTCCTGCCGTAGCTCTCCCCGAGCAGCGAGTTGACCACGTCGAGGTCGACGTCGATCAGCGCGGCGAGCACGCCGGCGTAGGCGATGTTCTTCAGCAGGATGCGGTTGCGCACCCCGTCGAAATTCTCGTTCATCAACCTGGCCAGCGGCACGCCGATCACGTTGATGTCGCTGCGCTGCAGGAGCGAACTGCGCGGCCAGGTGGAATCATAGATGAGATGGCCGCCCGAGCCGAGCTCGCGCACGTCCCTGGAATACGTCTCCGCATTCATGGCCACCATGATGTCCACCTGGGTCGCACGGGCGGCATAGCCGTTGTGCGTCACGCGGATCTCATACCAGGTGGGCAGGCCCTGGATGTTCGAGGGGAAGTAGTTCTTGCCGGTGACCGGCACGCCCATCCGGAAAATCGCCTTCATGATGAGCGAATTGGCGCTGGCGGACCCGGTGCCGTTGACGTTGGCGAACTTCACCACGAAATCGTTCACCTTGTCGGAGTTGGCAATCAGACTGGGCATGTGCCGACCTGCTCATCGATGGCGTTCGGGATGTTGATGGTGGATTTCTGCATGTCCCAGGCGGCGGTCGGGCAGCGCTCGGCGCACAGGCCGCAATGCACGCACACGTCCTCGTCCTTCACCATGACGCGCCCGGTCTGCGGCAGCGCCGCCGAGACGTACAGCGCCTGGGTGCGGTTGGTGGCCGGCGCCGTGAGCCGCGCGCGCAGCCGCGCCTCGGGGCCGTTGGCCGTTATGGTCAGGCAGTCGACCGGACAGATGTCGATGCAGGCATCGCATTCGATGCACAGCTTGGCCGCGAACACCGTCTGCATGTCGCAGTTCAGGCAGCGCTGCACCTCGAGCGCGGCCTCCTCGGCGGTGAAGCCGAGTTCCACCTCGATGTCGATCTTCTTGAAGCGCTCCACCAGCCCGACGTGCGGTACCAGGCGCCGCTCCACGCCGTTGTATTCGTTCTTGTAGGCCCACTCGTGCATGCCCATCTTGCGGCTGGAGAGTTTGAGGCCGCGCGGCATGCGCTCCTCGACCGGCTCGTCGTGGCAGTATTTGTGGATCGAAATGGCGGCCTGATGCCCGTGCTCGACCGACCAGATGATGTTCTTCGGACCGAATGCCGCATCGCCGCCGAAGAACACCCCGGGGAGAGTCGATTGAAAGGTGGTCTTATTGACCTTCGGGACGCTCCATTGGTCGAAGTCGATGCCGATGTCCTTTTCGATCCAGGGAAAGGCGTTCTCCTGGCCGATCGCGAGTATCACGTCGTCGCAGGGGATGAACACCTCGCCGAGCGTGCGCGTGGCCCGGATCTCGCCGCCGTCGACGTCGTATTCGAGCTGCTCGAACATCATGCCGAGCAGCCTGCCGCCCTCCGTGACGAATGACTTGGGCGCGTGATTCACGATGATTTCGACGTTCTCCTGCTCCGCGTCCTCGAGTTCCCACTCGGAGGCCTTGAAGAACTGTCGCGGCTTGCGCGCCATGACCTTCACCTGCCGGGCGCCGAGGCGCAGCGAACTGCGGCAGCAATCCATCGCCGTGTTGCCGACGCCGATGATCAGCACCCGCTCGCCGACCCGGTCGACATGCCCGAAAGCCACCGACTCGAGCCAGTCGATGCCGATATGGATGCGGTCGGTGTCGTTGCGGCCGGGCAGTTCGAGCTCCTTGCCCTTCGGCGCGCCGGACCCGACGAACACCGCGTCGTAGGCCTGGGAGTCGAGCAATCGGCGCAGGCTCCTGACCGGCGTGTTGAGCCGCAGATCCGCGCCCATGCCGGTGATGTAGCCGATCTCCTCGTCGAGAACCCGTGCCGGCAGGCGAAACGCCGGGATGTTGGTGCGCATCAGGCCGCCCGCCACCGCGTACTGTTCGAAGATCGTCACCGCGTAGCCGAGCGGCAGCAGGTCGTTCGCAACGGTCAGCGACGCGGGGCCGGCCCCGATGCAGGCGATGCGCTTGCCATTCTTTTGCGCGGGCGCCTTGGGCAGGAGCGCGGCCACATCGTCCCGGTGGTCCGCCGCGATGCGCTTCAGCCGGCAGATCGCGACCGGCTTCTCCTCGATGCGGCCGCGGCGGCATGCCGGTTCACAGGGGCGATCGCACACCCGGCCCAGGATGCCGGGAAAGACATTCGATTCGCGATTCACCATGTAGGCGGCCGTGAAGTCGCCCTGCGCGATCAGCCGGATGTACTCGGGCACGTCGGTGTGCGCCGGGCAGGCCCACTGGCAATCCACAACCCGATGGAAATAATCGGGTTTCGACGTATCGGTGGGCTCCATGAATCCTCTTGTTATCGCACTCACAAGCCAGCACACTCATTATAACGCGCTGCACCGGTATGCGACGACAACCGCAGCGTGGGCGCACCCTTGACATAATCGCAAGGATCAGATGCTGACACGGTGCAGCAGCATCCGGGTCGCCGCCGCCAGCACCTCGCGCACGGCGCGGCGGCGATAATCCCACATCGGATCGGCGCCGGGCTCGAACACCACCATGGTCGCATTCGCCTCGAACAGCAGCAGCGATCCGTCCGGCGCGAGCGCGAAATCCACGCCGCCATAGTCGAGTCCGAGTGCACCGCCCACCTGCTGCAAGGCCGCCATCGCACGCGCGCCCAGCACGCCGGACATGTCCTCCAGAAAGCGGCGCTCCTCGGCTCGGTGCGCCGCAACCTCGGCCATGGCGGCGCTGAAATAGTGCACCTTCCAATCGGCGGAGACGGCCAGGTGCAACGGATGAAGGACGCCGTCGACGAACATGACCCGATACTTGCGGGCCATGCCGTCCGCGCCGCGCGCGTTCAGGTACTCGATCACGAACAATTCGCCGCCGCCCAGGGCGGCGATCGCCGCGCCCAGCGCCTCGCGGCTGCCGACCTGGACGAAATGCTGTCCCGTGTGAAACCCCGGCCGCCGCAGCAGCAGCGGGAATCGCGGCGCGCGCGCCTCGAGAATCTGCGCCGCCGGCAGCCGCTCGATGCGCGGCGCGATGAGCCCTTCGATGGCGGCCAGGCGGCGCGCATTTTCCAGCCGTCCGGTGAGGCGCACGCGCGCCGGCGGATTGATGACCGGCGCGCCGCTGCGGGCCGCGATTTCCTCAGCGCCCGCCAGGGCGGCCGCACATAGGTCGGCATCGCCGATGGCGTTCACGATCAGGGCATGCGGCGGCAATGGCATGCCGGAATCCCAGAACTCGGCGTGGATCGCGCTCACCGCAAACTGCCGGTCGCTGATCCACGGCCGGGTGGGGATGTTGCCGCCGCGGGCCGACACCAGCAGCAGCAGCGGCACGCCGCGGCCGGTGCCGCGGTATGGAACGGTGACGACCGCGTGCCCGGAATAACCCTTGTGCCAGTGGCGCTCGGCTCCTTCCAGGCCGAGTTCGTTCAGCACCCACGCCATGCCCTGATGCGCTTCGTGCAATTGCGGGTCGATTCCGAGGGCGTGTTCATAATGCAGCCGGGCGCCCTCGACGTCGTTGTCCTGGCGCAGCAGATTGGCGAGATTGACGCGTGCAACCGGGTTGTCGGGATGATGCCGCACGGCCTGCAGATAGGCGGTGCGTGCCGCGGAACGGAATCCGCCCGCCAGCGCCAGGCCGGCCAATTCGTTCAAGGCGAAAAAATGCGTGGGATCGTTCCGCAGGATCTCGAGGTACGCCGCCTTGGCCGCCTCGTCCTGTGCCTGCGCCGCCAGCGCGCGGGCACGCTCGAGCGCCGCGTCGATGCCCGGGTCGGAGGCGAAGTTCATGGGCGCTCACTGCCACGTGCAATGCTCAGACAGGCTCCTACAATTGCGATGCGTCCCAGCCGCCGCCGAGTGCCCCGATCAGCGTGACGCTCGCCACCAGCCGGTTCTGTTGGATGCTGAGGGCGGACTGCTGGTCCGCGAGCAGGGTCTGCAGCGCCGTGATCACGGTCGTGTAGGCCACGCTGCCGGCGTTGAACTCGTTCAGGGAGACATCCGCCGCCAATTGCGCGGACTTCACCGCCGCGTCTTGGAACTGCGCTTCCTGCTGCAGCACCCGCAGCGCCAGCAGCTCATCCTCCACCTGCTGGAAGGCCGACAGCACCGTCTGCCGGTAAGCCGCGACGTATTGATCGTAGTTGGCGCGCGCCGCGGCCACGGCGGCAACCTGGTAGCCGCCCTGCAGCAGCGTATCGTTCGCCGAGGCGCCGAGGGACCAGATGCGGTTGCCCAGCCGCAGCAGCTTGTACAGCGGATCGCCGGCGTAGCCGCCGAGCGCACTTAAGCTGATGGTCGGAAAATACGCGCCGATCGCCACGCCCACCAGGGCGTTCTCGAGCCGCATCTGCCGCTCGGCGGCGGCGACCGCCGGATTGCGCTCGAGCAGGGTGGAAGGCAGCGCCACCGGCACCTCGGGTACCGCGACGGCGAGTGGCGCGTCGGCAATCGACAGTTCCGAGGGCAGATGTCCGGTCAGCACGGCGATCGCATGCTCGTAGGTGCCGCGCTGCTGATCGACGGCGATGAGCTGGGCCTGGGCCGCCTGCAGTTGGGCCTGCGCCGAGGCCAGATCGCCGTTGCTCGCGGTGCCGGCCTTCAATTGATTCTCGGTGATCTCGAGCAGCCGCCGGTCGAGGGCCAATGACTGGGCCAGCAGCCGCCTCAGGGAATCGGCGGCCCGCAGATCGAAATAATCCGTGGCCAGCGTCACCTGCGCGGAGAGCAGTGCGTTGGCCAGATCCGCCTTGTTCACCTGCACGTTCGCCTTGCGGCTCTCGATCTGGCGGCGGATCGTCCCCCACAGGTCGGGCTGCCAGGAGACGGCGGCTTCGAGCGTGAATTCGGTGTGCGTGACGCCGCCCGTGCCGCTGCCGACGGTGCTCGACACGCTGGCAGTGCCGCCACCGCCGCCGCCGCGCTGCCCGCCGCCGCTCACGGTGAGAGTCGGCAGCAATTGTGACCGGGACTCCCTCAGCAGGGCGACGGCGTTGCGGTATTGCGCTTCAAATTGCTTCACGTTCTGGTTGGAAATGCCGATCTGGCGCTCCAGCCGGTCGAGTTCGGGGTCATCGAATACCGCCCACCAGGCGCCTCGGTCGCCGTCGTCACGCGGCGCGCTCGGTTTCCATTGCGCCGCGTCGGCCGCCTGTTCCTTGTAGGCGGCCGGGACCGGCGCCTCCGGGCGGCGGTAATCGGGTCCGACCTTGCAGGCGTTCAAGCCAACACAAACGGCGGCCGCGGCAAACGGGCCGGCGATGCGCCATGACCGGCTTCTCATGGATTCGCCTCCACTCCGGCGGCATCGGACCAGTGCATCGGCCAGTGCCGCTTCACCCAGGTCTGCAGGCCGTCCAGATACACATACAACACCGGTGTCGTGTACAGGGTCAGCACCTGGCTGACGATCAAGCCGCCCACGATGGAAATGCCGAGCGGCCGCCGCAGTTCACCGCCGTTGCCGTAGGAGAGCGCGAGAGGCACCGCGCCGAGCAGTGCCGCGAGCGTCGTCATCATGATGGGGCGGANNATGATGGCGTTCTTCTTCACGATTCCGATCAGCAGAATCACACCGATCAGCGCGATGATGCTGAATTCCGTGTGCCACACCATCAGTGCGAGCACCGCGCCGACCCCGGCCGAGGGCAGCGTCGAGATGATGGTGATGGGGTGTATGTAGCTCTCGTAGAGCACGCCGAGGACGATGTAGACGGCGAGCAGCGCCGCCGCGATCAGCAGCGGTTCGCCATCCAGGGATTTCTGAAAGGTGCCGGCGGTGCCGGCGAATGTCCCGTGGATGGACGTGGGCAGGTGGATCTCCTCCATGGCCTGGGTGACGGCCCGGGTGGCGTCGCTCAGCGACATGTCCGGCTGCAGATTGAAGGAGATCGTGGTCGAGGCGAACAGCCCGTGATGATTCACGGACAGGCGCGTGGTGCCGGCGGAATAGCTGCTGACGGCCGCGAGCGGCACCATCGTCTCCAGGCTGGCGCTCACCGCCGCGCCGCTCGACGCGGCACCGCGGCCGGTGTTGGCAATGGCGTTGGTCAGCGCGTTTTGCACCGAACTGCCGGCGGCGGCGGCGGCCGGTGAATTGGTGTTCTGGGTGCCGCTCGCGGCACCGCCCGAGGTGCTGACATAGATGTTCCGCAGGGTCGCCGGACTCTGCCAATAGCGCGGCGCGACCTCCATGATCACGTGATACTGGTTCAGGGCGTTGTAGATCGTCGAAACCTGGCGCTGTCCAAATGCATCGTACAGCGTGCTGTCGAGCTGGCCGACCGTCAGATGCAGCCGCGCCGCCATGGTCCGATCGTAGGCCAGATCGGTCTCGAGCCCCTTTTGCTGCTGGTCGGAGTTCACGTCCGCGATTACCGGACTGTGCTGCAAAGCGGCCAGCAGCTTCGGTCCCCACTCGTACAGATCCGACACCTTGTCGGCCTGCAGCGTGAACTGGTATTCGGCATTCGACTGCCGTGCGCCGATGCGGATGTCCTGCACGGTCTGCAGGAACAGCCGGCCGCCCGGCACCTGCGAGAGTTTGCCGCGCAGACGGGCGATGACCTCGTCGGAGGTCAGCTTGCGCACCGACAGCGGTTTGAGCAGAACGTACACCGTACCGGTGTTGGTCTGCGAGTTCCCGCCGCCGCTGCCCGCGCCCGTGTAGCCGGCCACGCTCTGCACCGCCGGGTCCGCCTGCACGATCGCCATCAGCCGCGCGAGCTTCTCCTTCATCAGCTGGAACGAAATGCTCTGGTCGGCGACGATGCCGCCGGTGATCAGGCCGGTGTCCTCCTGCGGGAAGAAGCCCTTGGGAATCACCGTGAACAGCAGCACGTTCAGCCCGATGGTGATCAGCAGCGCCAGCATCACCAGGGGCCCGTGCCGCAGCGACCAGGTGAGCGTGCGCTGGTATCCGTCGAGGGCGCGATCCAGCAGGCTGCGGCGCATGCGCGGCCCCGGCCGGCCGTGCGGCGGCCGCAGGACGAGAGCGCACATCATCGGCGTGGTGGTCAGCGATATCGCCATCGAGATCACGATCGCGAGCGACAGCGTCGCCGTGAATTCCCGGAACAGGCGCCCGACGATGCCCCCCATGAGCAGGATGGGAATGAAAACGGCGATCAGCGACACGCTGATGGACACCACGGTGAAACCCACCTCGCGTGCGCCGAGCAGCGAGGCTTCGCGCCGCGGCATCCCCGCCTCGACGTGCCGGGAGATGTTCTCGAGGACCACGATGGCATCGTCGACCACGAAGCCCGTGGCGATGGTGAGCGCCATCAGCGACAGGTTGTCAAGGCTGAACCCGAGCAGGTACATGCCGCTGAACGTGCCGACGATGGAAACCGGAACGACCACGGCCGGCACCAGCGCGGCGCGCACGTCGCCGAGGGCGAGAAACACCACGAAGGTCACCAGCGCCACCGCCAGCGCGAGGGTCCATTTCGTATCCTGCAGCGAGGCACGGATGGTCGCGCTGCGGTCGGACACGATGGTCACGTTCACGTCGCTGGGCAGCGCCGCCTGCAGCTGCGGCAGCTCCTGCTTCACCTGATCGACCGTGTCGATGATGTTGGCGCCCGGCTGGCGCGACAGGATCACCAGCACCGACGGCTCGCCGTTGGCGCGGCCCTCGTTGCGCAGATCCTGCACCGAGTCCTGCACCTCGGCGACGTCGGACAGCAGCACCGCGGAGCCCTTGCGGTACGCGACGATCAGCGGCCGGAAGTCCGCGGCCTGGCGCGCCTGATCGTTGGTATACAGCTGGAAGCGGTGATCGCCCTCCTCGATCGCGCCCTTCGGGCTGTTGGCGTTGGCCGACGCCAGTGCCGCGCGCACGTCCTCCAGGCCGATCCCGTAGCGGAACATCGCGGTGGGGTTCAACTCGACGCGCACCGCCGGCAGCGTGGCGCCGCCGATCGAAACCTGGCCGATGCCGTCGAGCTGCGACAGCCGCTGCTGCAGCACGTTGCTGGCGGCATCGTACAGCTGGCCGCGCGTCAGGGTCTGCGACGTGAGCGCCAATATCATGAGCGGCGCATCCGCCGGATTGACCTTCCGATAGCTCGGATTGCTCGACAGGCTGGTCGACACGTCCGCCGCGGCGGCATTGATGGCGGCCTGCACGTCGCGGGCCGCGCCGTTGATGTCGCGGTCCAGATCGAACTGCAGCGTGATGCGCGTCTGGCCGGTGCTGCTGCTCGAGGTGATCTCGGTGACGTCGGCGATCTGCCCGAGATAGCGCTCCAGCGGCTCCGCCACGCTGGTCGACACCGTTTCCGGATCCGCGCCCGGCAGCGAGGCGGAGACCGAGATCGTCGGATAATCGACCTGCGGCAGCGGCGAGACCGACAGCCTGGAATAGGCGAGCGCGCCGGCCAGCACCACTCCGACGGTCAGCAGGGTGCTGGCGACCGGGCGTTCGACGAAGGGCTGCGACAGGTTCATGTGGCGAGCGCATCCGCGTCCGGCCGGCCGCCGCGCAGGGGCATCCCCAGGCGGTCGAATGCCACATAGATCACCGGGGTCGTGAACAGCGTCAGCAGCTGGCTCACGATCAGGCCGCCGACGATGGCGACGCCGAGCGGGCGGCGCAGCTCCGAGCCCGCGCCGGTGGAGAGCATCAGCGGCAGTGCGCCGAGCAGCGCCGCCAGGGTGGTCATCAGGATCGGCCTGAAGCGCAGCAGGCAGGCCTGGTGGATGGCCTCACGCGGCGGCAAACCGCCGCGGCGCTGCGCGTCCAGCGCGAAGTCGATCATCATGATGGCATTNNATCCCGATCAGCAGGATGATGCCGATGATGCCGAGAACGTCCAGATCGTCGCCCGCGATCATCAGGGCGAGCATGGCGCCGATGCCGGCCGAGGGCAGCGTGGACAGGATGGTGATCGGGTGNNTGGATGAAGCTCTCGTACAGCACGCCGAGCACGATGTACATGGTGATCACCGAGGCCGCCAGCAGCAGCGCCTGATTGGTGAGCACGTGCTGGAAGGCCGCCGCCGTCCCCTGGAATGCGGTGACGAACTTGCCGGGCAGCTGGATTTCCTTCTCCGCCTGCCTGATGGCCTCCACTGCCTCGCCGAGGGAGTGTCCCGGCGCCAGGTTGAAGGAGATGGTGGTGGCCGGAAATTGCCCCAGATGGGTGATCTGCAGCGGTCCGGCGCGCTGCGAGACCCGTACGATGGCCGACAGCGGCACCTGGCCGTTGGTGGCGGAGGTGGAGGACGGCAGGTACAGCTCGGACAAGCCCGAGAGGGAGCGCTGGATCGAGGGGTCCGCCTCCAGGATGACCCGGTACTGGTTCGACTGCGAATAGATGGTCGACACGATGCGCTGGCCGAACGAGTCGTACAGGACGTTGTCGACCGTCGCTGGCGTGATGCCGAAACGCGCCGCGGTGGCGCGGTCGATCACCAGTTCGGTGGCGGTGCCCTGCTGCTCCATGTCGCTCGCGACGTCGGCGAGCTGCGGCAGTTCCGACAGCTTCTGCATCAGGCGCGGTATCCACGCCGCAAAATCGTTGATGTCGGTGCTCTCCACCACGAACTGGTACTGCGTGCGGCTGACCGCCGAATCGATCGTGATGTCCTGCAGCGGCTGCATGTAAAGGGTGATGCCGACCACGCCGGCGGTCTCGTGCTGCAGGCGCCGGATGATCTCGCTCGCCGTCGCACTGCGCTGCGCATGCGGTTTCAGATTGATGAGGAAGCGCCCGCTGTTGAGCGTGGAATTGGCGCCGTCCACGCCGATGAAGGAACTCAAGGAGACCACGTCCGGATCCTTGAGGATCGCGGCGGCGAGCGCCTGCTGGCGCTGCGCCATGGCGCCATACGAGATGGTCTGCGCCGCCTCGGAGATGCCCTGGATTTCGCCCGTGTCCTGCAGCGGAAAGAACCCCTTGGGGATGACCACGTACAACACCAGCGTCACCGCCAGGGTGACACCGGCGAAGATCAGGGTCAGGCCCTGTCGGTCGAGCACCCAGATGAGTGCGGCATCGTAGCGGCCGATGATCCAGGCGAAACCCCGTTCGGCCTTCAGGTCCCAGGCGCTGCGTGCGGCATCGGGCCGCCGGTGCAGCAGGCGCGCGCACAGCATCGGCACCAGCGTGAGCGACACGACGGCGGATATCACGATGGTCACCGCCAGCGTGATCGCGAATTCGTGGAACAGCCGCCCGACGATTTCGCCCATGAACAGCAGCGGAATCAGCGCGGCGATCAGCGACACGGTCAAGGAGATGATGGTGAAGCCGATCTGCTGCGAGCCCTTGAGCGCCGCCGCCATGGGTTTCTCGCCAAGCTCGATGTAGCGGGCGATGTTCTCGATCANNACGATGGCGTCGTCGACCACGAATCCCGTGGAGATGGTCAGCGCCATGAGCGACAGATTGTCCAGGCTGTAATTGAGCAGATACATGGCGCCGAAGGTGCCGACCAGCGACAGCGGCACCGACAGGCTCGGTATCACGGTTGCCGGCAGATTGCGCAGGAACACGAAGATCACCAGCACCACCAGGATCACGGCCAGAATGAGTTCGAATTCAACATCCGACACCGACGCGCGGATGGTCTGGGTGCGGTCGCTCAGGATGCTGATCTCGAGCGCCGGGGGCATGTCGGCGATCACCTGCGGCAGCAGCTTCTTGACCGCATCGGCCACCTGGATGACGTTGGCGCCGGGCTGGCGCTGGATGTTGAGAATCAGCGACGGCGTCACGTTCGCCCAGGCGGCGAGCTTGGTGTTCTCCGGCGCCTTGACCACATTGGCCACGTCGGACAGGTGCACCGGGGAGGAATTGAGGTACGCCACGATGATGTTGCGGTAGCCGTCGATGTCGGTGATCTGATCGTTGGCATTGATCGAGGAGGACTGCGAGGTGCCGTCGAAGCTGCCCTTGGGCGAGTTGCTGTTGGCGCTGGATATGGTGGTGCGCAGATCGTCGATGTTGAGGCCGTACTTCGCGAGCGCCCGCGGGTTGAACTGGATGCGCACGGCCGGCCGCTGGCCGCCGGAGATGCTCACCACGCCGACTCCCGGCAGCTGCGAGATCTTCTGCGCGAGCCGGGTGAAGCTCAGATCCTCGACATCGGTGAGCTTCAGCGTCTGGGAGGTGACCGCCAGCGTCATGATGGGCGCATCGGCGGGATTGAATTTGGCGTAGGTGGGCGGGGTCGGCAGATCGTTGGGCAGCACGTTGCCGGCCGCATTGATCGCCGCCTGCACCTCCTGTTCCGCCACGTCCAGTCCGAGATCCAGGCTGAACTGCAGCGTGATCACCGAGGCACCGGCGGAGCTGGCGGAGGTCATCTGGTTGAGTCCCGGCATCTGCCCGAACTGCCTTTCCAGCGGCGCCGTCACCGACGAGGTCATCACCTCCGGACTTGCGCCGGGATAGAAGGTCTGCACCTGGATGGTGGGATAGTCGACCTCCGGCAGCGACGACAGCGGCAGGTAGCGGAAGGCGATGAGGCCGCTCAGCAGGATCGCGGCCATCAGCAAGGAGGTGGCGACCGGCAGACTGATGAACAGCCGCGACGGATTCATGGGGGTGGCTGGGCTTGCTGCTGGCCCGCCGGTTGCTGCGAACCCTCCTGATCCTGCCGGTGGCGCCGCTGCCGCGTGGTCCAATCGCCGCCCTTCCCCGTCCAGCCCTTGCCCGCGCCTTTGCCCCGGCCCGAGCCATTGCCCCGGCTCGTGCCGGTGCCGGCGCCGTTGGTCGCGCTCTGTATGTCCGGAATGCTCACCTTCGCACCGTCGCGCAGCCGGTCGGCGCCATCGGTCACGACGCGCTCGCCGGGCTCGAGTCCCGAGTCGACCGCGAACAGATCGCCGTCCTGCGCGCCCAGCGTGATCGGATGCACCGACACCGTGTTGTCGTCATTGACCAGGTACACGTAGGTGCCGGGTGCACCGCGCTGTACGGCCGCCGCCGGCACCGTCACCACATCCTTCAGCGTGTCGAGCTGCATCACCACGTTGACGAACTGGCTGGGAAACAGGTTTTCGTCGGCGTTGTCGAATTGCGCGCGCAACATCACCGTGCCGGTGGTGGCATTGACCTGGGCGTCGACCGCCGCGAATTCGCCGGTGGCGAGCTGAGTCACGTTGGCGCGGTCGAATGCGATGACGGGTATCTTCGCGCCGGCGCGCACCCGCGCCATGATCTGCGGCAGGCTGTCTTCCGCCACCGCGAACTCGACGCTGGTCGGTTTGAGCATCGTGAGCACGACGATGCCGCTGGCGGAGTTGGTCTGCACGTAATTGCCCGGGTCGATGAGCCGCAGGCCGACGCGCCCGTCCGAGGGGGCCACGATACGGCAATAGGTCAGATTCAGCTGCTGCGCCTTGACCTGCGCCTTGTCGGAATCCACGGTTCCCTGGTCCTGCTTGACCGCCCAGACCTGATCCTCATAGGTCTGGCGCGGGATCGACATCTGCTGCGACAGCGTCTGGTAGCGAGTCAAATCCATCTGCGCCTGGGCGAGCACCGCCTCGTCATGGGCCAGCTGCGCCTGAGCCTGCTCGAGCGCGACCTGATAGGGCCGCGGGTCGATTTGCGCGAGAAAATCGCCCTTGTGCACCCGCTGGCCCTCCTTGAAACCCACCTGCATCAGCAGCCCGTTGATCTGGGTGTTGACGGTGACGGTGGTCAACGGCGTGACCGCCCCCAGGGCGCGCAGGGTCAGTCGGATGTCGCCGCGGCGGATGCGCGCCGCCCCGACGGGCTGATTGCCGCCGTCGAGAAATCGCCCGCGCCGCTGCGGCGGCTGGGACAGGAAGGTGACCGACTGGTAGACGATGAGGCCGAGGATGAGCAGTGCGACGAGCCCCCAGAGTACCCAGCGCAGGATTGGGCGGCGCGAATTCAGGGGTACGGCGCCCGCCCCCACGGCATCGGATTCCATCGGTTGCATCATTCCACGCGCCCCCCTGTCAGGAACAGCCCACGGCCGGCCTTTTTGGTGAAGAACCGTCAGGAATGCCCAAGAATTCTTGTTGCCAAGCCCGAACGAGGTTGCTAGCGTGTCGCGAACCTTGGGGTGGTCTTTAGAAGACCTGAGACGCCGTCGGCGGCGAACCCGTTGAACCTGATCCGGTTAGTACCGGCGTAGGGAGCAGGTAAATGACATTTCCATGGCGTTGGTCGGTACCGCTCACGGTGCTTTGCATTGCGTCACGGGCCATTCCGGCGCAGGCGGCGCAGGCGGCGCAGGCGGCGCAGGCGGGCGATGATACCCTCGAGGAGATCGTGGTCACGGCGACGCTGCGCTCGACCAGCGTGGCCGAGCTGCCGCAAAGCGTCACCGTGCTCGATGCGCAGACCCTTGCAGCCGCCGGGGTCCAGCATTTCGAGGATGTGCTGGGTCTGGTCCCGGACTTGAACTGGGCCGCGGGAACCTCGCGGCCGCGATTCTTCCAGCTGCGCGGCATCGGCGAGGTCGAGCAGTACCAGGGCGCGCCGAATCCGTCGGTCGGGTTTCTGATCGATGACATCGATTTCTCCGGTGTGGGCATGCCGGCGACGCTGTTCGACACCCGCCAGATCGAGGTGCTGCGCGGGCCGCAGGGCACCGCCTATGGCGCCAATGCCCTCGCGGGCCTCATCAGCGTGCGCACCGCCGATCCCGGCACCGACTTCGAGCTCAACGGCGAGCTCACCGGTGGCAACTACGACACGCGCGCCGCGGCCCTGTCCATCGGCGATGGCTTCGCCGACGGCGCGGCGGGCTGGCGCCTCGCGGCACAACGGTTTCTCAGCGACGGCTTCCGCCACAATGCCTATTTGGACGAGAGCGCCACCAACGGCTATGACGAAGGCACGCTGCGCGGCAAGCTGCGCTGGCAGCTGACCGATGCGCTGCGGGCGGACCTGACGCTGATGCACGTCAACATCGACAACGGCTATGACGCCTGGTCGATTTACGACACCGACACCACCTACTCGAATCAGCCCGGGCGCGATGCGCAGCTCTCCAACGGCTTCGCGCTGCGCCTGACCGATGAGCTCGCGGGTTTCGGCGAATTGCGCAGCATCACCAGCGCGGCGAATTCATCCATCATTTATTCGTTCGACGGCGATTGGGGGAACGACACCTTGTGGGGCCAATATGCCCCCTACGATTATTTTCAAAGCGACAATCGCAATCGGCGTACGCTCGCCGAGGACCTGCGGCTGACCGGCGATCCGTCGCGGGCGTTGTTCGGACGGCTGCGCTGGCTGGTTGGCGCCTATGCACTGCGCCTGACCGAGTCGGACCAGCTGCTCTATGTTTACGATGATCAATACGATGGCGCGGGTTCGAGCGCGCTCGACAGCCGCTATGCCGCGACCAACGTGGCGCTTTACGGCTCGCTGGATGCGGACGTGGGAAAGCGGTCGGGCGTGACGGGGGCGCTGCGGGTGGAGCGTCGCGTGGCCGATTATTCCGACAGCGCCGACGTGCAGACGCCGTTTCCCTCGGAAGTGAACGACATGGTGGGCGGCAGCGTCGCCTGGATGACGGCTGCCGGCGACGGCGGCCATGTGTATGCCACACTGGCGCGCGGCTACAAGGGCGGCGGCTTCAACATCGGTTCGGGCATCCTCTCGGAGCAGCGTGAGTTCGGTCCCGAGACGCTGTGGAGCGCGGAGAGCGGATTCAAGTACGCGTCGGCCGGCGAGCCGTTGCAGCTGCAGGCGGACGTGTTTTATATGCGGCGGCGGAACATGCAGGTGTACCTGTCGGAGCAGCTGCAGCAGAACAATCCCCTGGACTACGTGTTCTATACGCAAAATGCCAGCAACGGCGAAAACACCGGTCTGGAGGCGGCCGGCAGCTACCGCCTGGACGAGCGCTGGGATGTGTCGGGCAGCGTCTCGCTGCTGCGCACCCGCTACCTGGACGTGACCGGATTGTTCACCAGCCTCGACATCGATGGACGCGCGCAGCCGTTCGCCCCGGGCTACAAGCTCTCCGCGGCGCTCGAATACCGCGACCCGGCCGGCTGGTTCGCCCGCCTCGATGCCTCCGGTCTCGGCAGCTACTACTATTACACCAGCGATGCACAGAGCTCGAGCGCCTATCATCTGGAAAACCTGCGCATCGGCTACCGGCACGGGGCATGGACCTCGAGCCTGTGGGTGCGCAACGTCTTCGATGCGCGCTATGCGCAGCAGGGCTTTTATTTCGGCCTGATCCCCCCCAACTTTCCGAATCAGGCCTTTCTGCAGCTCGGCGATCCGCGGCAAATCGGCGTCACCGTCAGCTACCACCTGGGCGGCGGCAACCCGCTATAATTTTGGGCTTTGCAGCGTCCGGCGCCGGCGGCCGGCGTCGCGGAGATCCCATGTCTGCAGATTCCATCGCGGTCGACCGCTCCGCGTCGCGCCGCCTCATGCCGGTGTTGTTCATCGGCGTATTCATGGCGGCGCTCGACACGGCGGTGATCGGCCCGGCCATACCGGCGCTGCGCGCGGCCTTCGGGGTCGACAATCGCGAAGTCGGCCTGGTGATGAGCGCGTTCATCCTGTTCTCCCTGTGCAGCACGGCCGTGATGGCCGATCTGAGCGACCGTCTCGGCCGGCGGCCGATCTACCTGGCGAGCGTGGCCTGCTTCGCGGTCGGATCCCTGCTGATCGCCCTGTCGCCGCGCTTTTGGATGGTCATCGCCAGCCGCGCGATCCAGGGCGTCGGCGCCGGCGGCATCACGCCGACCGCGAGCGCCGTGGTGGGCGACGCGTT
Organism: Gammaproteobacteria bacterium; assembly: GCA_003137095.1. Classification (GTDB taxonomy): domain Bacteria; phylum Pseudomonadota; class Gammaproteobacteria; order Steroidobacterales; family Steroidobacteraceae; genus Bog-1198. Next base: position 86,389 of record PLET01000063.1, on the reverse strand, counting down.
CCCGCCGCAGGAACGCGGCAAGGCGCTGGGTTTGATCGGCGCCACCTACGGCATGGCCTTCGTGCTCGGCCCGCCGCTCGCCGCCGTGCTGTTGGTGACGCTCAATTGGCGCTGGATTTTTCTGCTCAACCTGCCCATTGCCGGCCTGGTCCTCGTGCTCGGGGCGCGCGTCCTGCCGCGCCCGCACCGGCGCGCCATGCAGCCGCCGCTCGATTGGCCGGGCATCGCGGTGGCATTCCTGCTGCTCGGCTGCCTGGTGCTCGGCATCACGCGCATCGCGGATGAACTGACGGGGATCCGGCTGTGGCCCTGGCTGCTCGGCGGCGTCGGCGCGCTGCTCGGGCTGCTGATCGGGGTCGAAGGTCGCGCCCGGCAGGCCCTGATCCCCTTGCGACTGTTCGCGAATCGGCAGCTGGCCACCGCCTATTGGCTGTCGCTCGGCGTCGGTTTCGGCATGGGCAGCGTCATCTTCGTCGCCTCGATCGCGACGGCCGCCTATGCCGTGCCGCCCAGCCGCGTGGGTTTCGTGCTGCTGCCGCTGGTGGTCTCATCGATGCTGGGTTCGGCCGGCGCCGGCCGGCTGCTGAACCGCATGGGTGCGCGCGGATTGCTGCTCGCGGGCTTCGCGCTGCTGGCCCTCGGCTATGCCGCCCTGTCGGTCACCGGCTACGGACTGCCCGCGTTCCTCGCCGGTTCCGTACCCGTCGGCCTCGGCCTCGGCATCGCCGTGGGCGGCGCGCTGCGCTCGATCGCGCTCGACGAGGCGCCGCTCGGACTGCGCGCGGCCGCCCAGGGACTCGTCAACATTTGCAATGCGATCGGCACGCTGCTGGCGGCGGCGGCGGTCAGTGCGATCGCCGACTTCGGCGGCGGCGTGGCGGGCTTCGCCGCGGCCTACCGCGCGGTCGCGATCGTCATGCTGGCCGCGCTGCTGCTGTCGCTGCGGCTGCGCCGCGGTCACGCTGCGGCGGAACGCTCATGATCGAGATCGGGGCGATGGAAGGGATCGACGTGGGTCATCAAATCCACCACCCGGTGCCGCTGCATCACCCGCCGGCGCGCCGCGACCGCTATGTCGTGGCCGCCGCCTCCTTGGAAGCGCTCCCTCAACGCGGCTGCGTGCCGGACCTCAGCAGCCGCTGGTGATGGGTGCGGCGATGGTCGGCGCGGTGCCGATCGCCGGCGATACCGTGTACGCGACCGAGCAATTGGCCGGCGTCGGGGCGGAATTCGTGCTGAAGGTGACGGTGGTGGCGCTTGCCGTGGTCGAGAACCCGGACGCATCTTGCACGGCGCTCACGATGCCGTTCACGTCCGGGTAGCCGTTGACCAGGGTCACCGTGACGCCGTCCAGGGTCACCTGGGTCGGCGCCGTCCCAAGGCTGTCGTACTGGGCAAAGGCCAGCGCCGAGGCGCCGTACAGGCTGCCGGCGAGTGACGTGACCGCGGAACTGCGCGCCTGGCTGTCGAGCAGCGAGAAACGCGGTAGCGCGAATGCTGCGAGCACGGTCAGGATGGTGACGACGACCACCAGTTCGATCAGCGTGAATCCGCCGCCATGTCGTCGCTGCATCAACCTCGAATCGGCACGGATCCGCCGCGCTTGAGGCCGTGCGGCGCCAACTGTGACCGGCTTCTCAGCCGGTTCAGCGTCGTGCCCAGTGACCTTCCCGCAGGCGCCAGCCGCCACCGGCATGCACCCACTCATGCGGCACCCAGCGATAGCCGGCACGGGGCGCTTCCCAATGGCCCCCGACCCACACATGGCGGCCGCCCACCCAGTTCCAATAGCCCCCGAGCCACACATAGCCCGGCTGCGGCGGCACGCCGATGACCTCCACCTGCGGCGGCGGCGGCGCCTCGCTGACGACGCCCACATACAACCTCGGTGCGGGAATCCCGACGGAGCCGCTCACCACGCAGCCGCCGAGCAGGGTTGCCGTGGCGGCGAGCGCCAGGAGTGCGGGCCGCACGAGTGCAATGGATTTCATGGACGGTTTTTCCTTCTGGTTGCTAACGTACCCGACTAACGGCCGGAGAGCCCGCTGGTTGACCCGCTGCCCGCGCCCTGTTGTGGGGCATGCCCCCGACCCGGGTGCGCCGGACCGGCTTCCGGCTTATTCTAATGCCAACAATACGAACAAAAGCTCGCCACGCTATGTGGACCTTTGGAAGGCCAATACGGTGCCTGCCGCGCCCAGCACGGACCCCGTGTGCCGTGATGCTGCTGTGCGTCTGGCTGCTGCCGGGTCTCGCGCCGCCGGCGCGCGCGGGCTGCTATGCCGACTTGCTGGGAAAGGACGCGCCTTTCGCGGAGCGGATCGAGCACGATCCGCAGGCGGCCATCGCGCTGATCGACGCGCAGCTCTCGGCACCCGCGCGCGGCACCGGCCGGCCGAGCAGGGCCCACCTATATGCCATGCGCGCCGATGCGCTGGAGAGCATCGGAAATGTCGACGCGGCCCGCAGCGCCGTCGAGGCCGGCGTGCAGGCGCTGACGCCGGCCGACGATGCCCTGCTGCGACGCCGCCTGCGGCTCACCGCCAGCCTGCTGCTCAAGGAGCAGGGGCATCTCGACCGGGCAATGATCGAATTCGGCCCGGACTCCGCGGAGAGCCTCGGTGACGTGCCGGACCTCGCCTGCGTGCTGTACTACCGCGGTTCGTTGCGCTTTCGCGCCGGACAGAACGTGGGCGCGGCGGAGGATTTCATGCGCGCCTATCAGCTTGCGCGCAACCTCGGCCGAGCCGAGGTGCGGCTGCTCGCCGGCCAGATGCTCGCCCGGCTGTATGCCAAATATGATCTGTACACCGACGCCCACGAGCTGGCGGACGAGGCGATCGGCTTTTACTCGGCGTCGCGCGGCCCCTTGCGGCTCGCCGATGCGTTTTTTCTGCGCGGCGACATCAACCTCAGTCAGGACGACTATGTACACGCCGCGGACGATTTCCTGAGGGCGCGCGCGCTCCTGGAGTCCGCCGCACTGCCCCTGGAGGTGGTGTTCGCCTGGCAGGAGCTGTGCGTCACGGCCTCGCGCGATACGCGCCGCATGGACGCCTCCGCCGTTTGCCGGGAGGCCTATGAGCGCACCCGGGCCACCGACGATCCGGAAGGCGTGAAGATGATGCTCGGCGCGCTGGGGGAGATCGCCTTCCGTGGCGGACACCCCGCCGAGGCGGTGGGCTTGTGGGATCGGGCGCTGGGCGACGACGGCGTCGACTTTCCGCCGCGCATGCGCTGGCGGTTTCACAGGCTCCGGGCGCAGGCGCTCACCCGGATCGGCGACGTGGCCGCCGCGGCGCGCGACGAGAATTACTGTCTGGATGCGCTGGAGGCGGACCGTTCCGCGCGCAGCGCCGAACAGCTGGCGCTGCTGCACGTGAAATTCGAGACCAGCTTCAAGGACGAGGAGCTGGCGCGCAGCCGCGCCGAAATGCAGGCCGCCGAGCTCACCATTTCCCGCCAGGCATTCATCAGAAACGCCGTGATCGGCGCGGCCGTTCTGGCCGTGGTCACGGTGCTGTTCGCCACCCGGATGTGGAGCCGGCGCAAGCTCGCGGTCGATGCACGCAAGGCGGCCGAACAGCAGCTGGCCGCCGTCGGCCGCCTCACCGGCGGCATTGCGCACGATTTCAATAATCTGCTGTCCGTGATGCTGCAGGCGCTGTGGCTGCTGGGCCGGCGCGCATCGGTGGCCGAGGACAGCGTCGCCTGCGACCTCGTGAGCCAGGCGCGCCGCTCGAGCGAGATCTGTGCCGACATCACCTCGCAGCTGCTGAGCTTTGCCCGGCAGCAGAATCTGGTTCCCGAGGCCGTGCGCCTCGGCGCCTGTCTGGCCGATTTGCGGCCGCTGTTGGAGCGCACGGTCGGCAGCGCCGCCGGCCTCTACATCGAGGTCGAGGAGCCCGAGCCGGTGGCCTGGGCTGACCCCCGCCAGCTCTCCGCCGCGCTGCTGAACCTGGTGACCAACGCCCGCGACGCCATGATCAGCGGCGGCAAGATCCTGATCCGCGTCTGCAACGATTCCGGGCGCCGGGTGCGCCTCGATGTGGTGGACGACGGCTGCGGCATGGCCTCGGACATCCTGGCGCGTGCCATCGAGCCGTTCTTCACCACGAAGCCGGTGGGCCGCGGCTCCGGCCTCGGCCTCAGCATGGTCGACGGCTTCGCGACCCAGTCCGGCGGCGCACTGTCCGTCAGCAGCGTACTGCATCGCGGGACCACCGTCTCGCTGTGGCTGCCCGCCATGGTGAGCTGATGCACGTGCTGCTGGTCGAGGACCATGCCCTGCTCAGGCGCATGCTGGAACAGGTGCTCACCGATGCCGGGCTGCGCGTCACCGTCGCCGAGACCGCCGATCAGGCGATGACGATCTTCGAGGGTGGACTGCGGCCCGATCTGCTGCTCAGCGACATTCGGATGCCCGGCCAGTTGAGCGGCCTGGACCTCGCCCGGTGGACGCGGCAGCGCCATCCGTCCCTGGCCATCCTGCTGCAGACCGGATTCGCGGACCTCGATACGGGCGAGTTCCGGGTGCTGCGCAAGCCGTTTGCGCCGGACATGCTGCTCGCCGCCGTTCGGGAATCGCTGGCGGGTTGCACACCCGAGCCGGGCGACGGCGCCGTTGTGAAATAATCCCGCGAGTCAATCATCGCCCCGGATGCTCACATGAAAATCCTGCACTGGCTGTTGCCTGCGCTTCTCTGCGATGCCGCGCTGGGCGTTGCCGCGCTGGCCGCCGCACCGGCGCCCGCGGCTGCGGCACCCCGTCCGGCGGCCGCGGACGGCGTGCACGTCGACATCCCGGACATCGCCTGCACTCGTTTCGTCCTGAAGAACGGCCTGGTGCTGCTGGTGCACGAGGACCACAAGGCACCCCTCGTCGCGGTCAACACCTGGTACCACGTGGGCTCGAAGAACGAGAAGCCCGGCAAGACCGGCTTTGCGCATCTGTTCGAGCACCTGATGTTCAGCGGCAGTGCGAATTTCGATCAAAACTACATCAATGCGATGGAGCGCATCGGCGCGACCGACTTGAACGGCACCACCAATTCCGATCGCACCAATTATTTCGAGAATGTGCCGGCCTCCATGCTGGACACCGCGCTGTTCGCGGAGAGCGATCGCATGGCGCACCTGCTCGGCGTGCTCGACCAGAAGAAGCTCGATCTGCAGCGCGGCGTGGTTCAGAACGAAAAGCGCCAGGGCGAGAACCAGCCCTACGGCGTGACCCGCCAGCTGCTCACGGAGAATTCCTACCCCCCCGGCCATCCGTACTCCTGGACCACCATCGGCTCCATGGAGGATCTGAACGCGGCGTCCATGCAGGACGTGCAGGATTGGTTCAAGACCAACTACGGGCCCAACAATGTGGTGCTGGTGCTCGCCGGCGACATCACTCCGGCGGCGGCCCTCGAGAAGGTCGAGAAATACTACGGCGAGATTCCCGCGGGTCCGCCTCTCGCCCGGCAGTCGGTGTGGATCGCCCGGCGCACCGGCAGCCGCCGCGGCACGGTCCAGGACCGCGTGCCGCAGGCGCGCCTGTACCGCGTGTGGAACATCCCCCAGGCATTCAGCCCCGAGGAGCCGCAACTCGACATCGCCGCCTACATCATCGCCGGCGGCAAGACGTCCCGGCTGTACAAGCGCCTGGTGTACCGCGATCAGATCGCCACCTCCGTGACCGCGGCCGCCGTCGGCGGGGAAATCGGCGGCCGCTTCGATCTGACGCTCACGGCGGTGCCCGGTGGTGATCTGCGCAAGGTGGAGCTGGCCGCCGACCAGGAGCTGCGGCGCTTTCTCAAGGACGGCCCGACCGAGGCTGAGCTGCGGATCGCCAAGACCAACCTCATCGGGGATTTCGTGCGCGCCGCCGAACGCATCGGCGGCTTCGGCGGCAAGAGCGACGTGCTCGCGCGCTGCGCGACCTTCACCGGCGACCCGCAGTGCTACCGGCGCTATCTGCAAGGCGTCAAGGCGGCCACTGCGGCGGGCGTCAAGGCCACTGCCGCCGCCTGGTTGTCGGACGGCGACTACATCCTGGAAGTGCACCCCTATCCCGCCGATTACTCGACCACCGCGCCGCTGGACCGCAGTCATGAACCCGGCGCCGGCCCGGCGCAGCGGCTCGAGCTGCCGCCGATGCAGCGAGCCGAGCTGTCGAACGGTCTGAAAATCGTGCTGGCCGAACGGCACGGCGTTCCGGTGGTGGATTTTTCACTGCTGCTGGACGCGGGCTTAGCCGCGGATCCGCCGCAATTGCCGGGCGCGGAAGGTTTTGCGCTGCGCATGCTCGAGGAGGGCACCGCGACGCGCAGTTCACTCCGGGTCGGCGAGGAGCTCGAGGCCATCGACGCCCGGTTCAGCACCGCCGGCAACCTCGATGGCGCCTTTGCCAAGCTCAGCGTGCTGCGCGCCACGCTCGATGAGGGCCTGGATATCTACGCGGATCTGCTGCTGCACCCGGCCTTTTCGCAGCCGGACTTCGAGCGCCTGAAAAAGGAGCGGCTCGCGGCGATCCGCCGGGAAAAGGCCACCCCGCAGGCGATCGCCCTACGGGTCGCGCCGGCCCTGCTCTACGGCAGGGGTCATGCCTATGCATCGGCGCCGTCCGGACTCGGCACGGAGGCGGCGCTGCAGCGCATGACCCGCGATGATTTGATCGCCTTCCATCGGACCTGGTTCACGCCCAATAACGCCACCCTGCTCATCGTGGGCGACACCACCCTGGCGCAAATCATCCCGCGGCTGGAGCAGCTGTTCGCCGGCTGGCGTCCCCGGAGGATCCCGCACAAGGACATCGCGGCGGTGAGCGGGCCGCACCCCGGGATCTATCTCGTCGACCGTCCGGGCGCGCAGCAAAGCGTCATCCTCGGCGCACAGCTCGTGCCGCCGCGCAACGACCCGGACGCGCTCGTGCTCGAGCTCGTGAACGGCGTGCTCGGCGCCACCTTCAGTTCGAGGGCCAACATGAATTTGCGCGAGGACAAGCACTGGTCCTACGGTGTGCACAGCCAGATGGTGGATGCCGTCGGGAAGCGGCCGCTGCTGATGATCGCATCCGTGCAGACCGACAAGACGCGCGACTCGCTGCAGGAGATGATCGGCGAATTCCGCGGCATCGCCGGCGCCAGGCCCATCACGCGTGAGGAGCTGCAGAACGTGCAATCGTTGCAGACGCTCGGTATGCCCGGCGCCTTCGAAACCGCGCAACAGCTCGCCGATCGCTATGCCACCATCCTGCAGTTCAAGCTCGCCGACGACTACTACGGCACCCTGACCGCAAGGGCGCTCGCCGTCACCGCCGATCAGGCCAATGAGCTCGCGCGGCGCCTGATCCAGCCGGACCGGCTGCTGTGGATCGTGGTGGGGGACGTGGACAAGATCGAGCGCGGCATCCGCGCATTACATCCGGGGGAGGTTCACCGAATCGACGCCGACGGCAACCCCCTGGACTGATCGCGCCGCCAACTCGCGCCGCTATTTCGCGCCGCTCATGGCCTTCATCAGCCGGTAGGTGAATTCCACGCTCTCATCGAAGGCCTGCACGCCGACGCGTTCGTCGCGGCCGTGGGCGCGATTCTCATCCACGTCCTGCCACACGCCGCTGATGTCGTAGCTGGGGATGCCGGCGTTGCGGGTATGCCGGTCGTCGCTGAAGCCGGTGGCCATGGTGGGAATTATGGGCACTCCCGGCCACATCGAGTGCGCCAGCAGCGCCACTTTTTTCATGAATTGCGGCGTGGGCGGCGATTCCGGGCTTACGATGGGCGGCGCATCCAGCGTGACGCCGATGGCCGGGTCGGCGAGGACCGCGACCAGCTGCGCTTGAACGTTGGCCGCCGAATCGCCCGGCAGCAGGCGGCACTGGATGGTCGCCCTGGCGCGTTGCGGCAGGGCGTTTTCCGCGTGCCCGCCGGAGATCAGCGTCGCCACACAGGTGGTGCGCAGCTGCGCATTGAGCCGCACGTTCGTGCTCAGACGCGCGGCCGCGGCCGCGTCCGGCGGCGATTGCGCCACGGCCTGCATATCCGCGGCGGCCGTACCGGTCTCAAGCGCGCCGAGCGCCGCGAATGCGGCCCGCGTCGTGGAAGTGAGCATCACCGGAAATTTGAAGGTCTCGAGCCGGCCGAGGCCGGCCGCCAGCCGGTAGATGGCGTTGTCGGGACCGGGCAATGATCCATGGCCGCCGGGGCTGGTGGTCTGCAGCGTGAAGGTGACGTAGGTCTTCTCGCTGGTTCCCACCTCGAAGAACTGGCGCGCTCCGTTCCGGGTGTTGCCGCCGCCGCCGTCCAGATTGACGGCGAACGCCGCGTCGATCAGGGCGCGATGCTCCTGCAATAGGTAGGCCGGGCCGTTGGCGTCGCCGCCGGCCTCTTCGTCGGCCGTGAAGGCGACGACGATGTCGCGATCAGGGACGTATTTCTCCCGCTTGAGGCGGATCAGCGACTCGACCAGGGCGGCATCGCCATCCTTCATGTCGATGGTTCCGCGGCCGTAGAACCAACCGTCCATTTCGGTCAGCTTGAACGGATCGACCGACCAGTCCTCCGGCTTCGCTTCGACCACATCCAGATGTCCGAGGAACAGCACCGGATCCCCGCGGTGCCGGCCGCGGTAGCGCACCACCACATTGCCCTTGGTCGGGTGGTCGGCCGGCGCGAGTAAGTCAACGTCGCCCGGCACAAAACCCGCCCGCAGCAGCCAGCCTTCGATGACTTTGGCCGCCTGGGTCGACCCGTAAGCATGTGTGGTGTTGATCTCCACCAGTTCCCGGAGCATGTCGCGCGCGAGCTGCCGGTCCTCGGGCGGCGGCAGCGGCGTCAGCGGCGACGCGGCCCAGCCGGCCAGCGGGCCGGCCACGGCCATCGTCAGCCACCATCGCCTCATGGATTGCAGAACCCGCGGCGGATGGGGCTGGATGGCCACGGTGTCTTTAGGAGTTCGCCGCCCGCGCGCCGCGGCGGCTCTTGCTGCGCCGCCCGACGGCGCCGGGAGCGGCGCCGGCTTCGCGGCCCAACTCGCCGCGCAGCTGCGCGGTCGCCCCGGTCGAAATCGGCCCCAGTTCGGCCTCGATGGTTGCCAGATCCGGCTTCGCGCCGCGCACATGGGCCTCGAGCGCCTGGCGCATGACGCGCAGATGCTCCGGCGTGGTGCCACAGCAGCCGCCGATGATCCGGGCACCCGCATCCAGGGCCAGGCACGCATAATGCGCCATCAGCGCGGGCGTGCCGTTGAAGCGGATCTCACCGTCCACGAACTGCGGTATGCCGCAATTCGCCTTGGCGACCAGCACGGCCGTGGGATCCGCGGCGGTCGCGAGATTCACGATGCACGCCACGAGTTCGGCGGGCCCCGTGCCGCAGTTGCTGCCGCAGGCCGCCAGATGATGCCGATGCCGCAGGGCGGCCAGATCCGCCGGCGTCAGGCCCATCATCGTGCGTCCGTTGGTATCGAAGCTCAAGGTGGCGACGATGGGCAGATCCACCGCCTGCGCGCCGGCGATGGCAGCTTCGGTTTCCTCCGCCGAGGACATGGTTTCGATCCACAGGATGTCGGCGCCGCCGCGCGCCAGCGCGATCGCCTGCTCGGAAAACGCCGCGCGCGCAGCCTCCCAGGACAGCGGACCGAGCGGCTCGAGGATCTCGCCGGTCGGGCCCATGCTGCCGCCGACCAGCACGACGCGCCCGGCGGCGTCGGCTTCGATTCGCGCGATCCGCGCCGCCTTCTCGTTCAGTTCGCCGACGCGATCCTCGGCCTTGTGCAGCTTCAGCCGATGGCGCGTGCCGCCGAAGCTGTTGGTGAGGATGATGTCGGCGCCGGCGCTCACGAAGGCCCGATGCAGCGCCGCGATGCGCTCCGTATGCTCGGCATTCCACAGCTCGGGCGCGTCGCCGGACTGCAGGCCCCGGTCGAACAGATTGCTGCCGGTCGCGCCGTCGGCGAGCAGCCAGGGCCTTTGGGCCAGCAGCGGGGTCAATCGGTCGGTCACGGCTCACCTTTTCGCCTCACGGCCGAAAAGCTTAGCATGATTATGATCGATGTCCGTGCCCGGCGCCGGCCGCTCCTAGAGTTCCAGGAACAGCCGCTGCAGGCGCCGGGATTCATCGGCGCCCAGGGTGGGCAGCATCTCCTCGAGTGGTGCGGGGGCGCCGCACGCCGCACCGCGGGCGAAATCCACGCCCAGCTCACGCAGCAGCAGCAGGCCGCGTTCCTGATCGACGCCCTCCGCCACCGTCTCGATGGCCACGCTGCCGGCGAGTTCGACGATGGCGCGCACCGCGGCCTGCGAACCGCCGTCGCGCGCCGTTTCGCGCACGAATTCGCCGCCGATCGCGACGCGTCCGATGCGCAGCTGCCGGATGTAGTCGAGCGCATGGGTGCCGACGCCGAAGCCGTCCAGGCCGAATCTCACACCCTGCGTATGCAGGTTGCTGATCGCCGTGCTGACCGCGGCCAGTTGCCGCGCCGCCACCGTTTCGCCGAGCGTCACCAGGAGGCAGCCCGCGGGCAATCGCGCCACCCGCAGCTGCCGCCGGAAATAGTCGACGAAGGCGGCATCCGCGAGCGATTGGCCGGCGAGGTTCAGGGTGATGGTGAAACCGCCGGTGCGCAGCGCACCGCGAAACGGCGCGAGCATCCGCAGCGCATTCTGCACCACGAAGCGATCCACCGAGGGCAGCAGTTGATAGCGCTGCGCGGCCGCGAGCAGCGGCTGCGGCGAGGCGATGCCGCCGGTCTCCTCGCGCAGCCGCAGCGAGAGCTGGTAGCCGCCGGCGAGCCCAGGATCCTTCAGCGGCTTGATGCGCTCGGCATACAGCAGCAGGCGGTCGGATTTCAACGCGGCGCGCAGGCGCCCGAGCGCGATCGCATCGCCGTGCCGCTGCATCATCGACTGATCGTCCGACGCGTACACGGCGATGCGGTCGCGGCCGCGGCTCTTGGCGGTCTTGCAGGCGATTTCGGCGGCCGCGACGCAGCGGTCGAAGCCCTGCGGCATCGCGACCAGATCCGCCACTCCGCAGCTGATCGATGCCTCGATGCCGTCGGCGGCCGGCCCGATGTTCACGTCGCGCGCCGCCGCCTGTATCTGTTCGGCCAGGTGCATGCCCGCGCGCGCATCGACTCCGGGCACGATGATGGCAAACCGGTCGCCGGACAGGCGTGCGCGCAGCGCGTTGCCGGGCAGCAGCGGTGGGGACAGCAGGTCGGCGATTCGCACGATCAATTCATTGCCGAGTTCGAAGCCGTGCAGCTCGTTGACCACGTGCATGCGGTCGATGTCGATCAGCAGCAGGCTGCCGGCCGCAGCGTCGTCGGCCTGCAGCCGGCCGTATGCCTGCGCAAGTCCGCCCCGGGTGTACAGGCCGGTCATCAGGTCGAACTGGCTGTGGACGACGTTCGCCGCCTGGCGCCCCAGATGCCGCGCGAGGTATTCGTGGCGGCTGGAGAAGTCGCCGGCAAACGGCGGATTGTAGAATGCGAGAAAGCCGATCACCCGCCCGGAGTCCAGCGCCACCGGCACCGACAGGATCTTGCAGCGGGGGATCTTGTCGCTGCTGTTGCCGGCGCTGTTGATCACCAGCGGCCGGTTGCGCCGCTGCGCCCAGCCCAGCAGGCTGCGGCGCGTCTGTCGCCAGATGCCGTGCAGGGTCTGGCGCTGGTTCCAGGCGCGGTCCTGCGCAGTCGACTCCCGGGCATATTCGACGCACAGCTGCTTGTCCGGTATCTCCAGGACGCCCATCGCGCTGTCGAGCCGCTGCGTCGCCGCAGCCAGGAGTTCCTCGATGGCATGCCGCTCCCCTGTGGATCCCTGCAGGTTGCTCGTGACCTTGAACAGCCACTCGAGCTCCGCGGTTCGCTCCGACAGCGTCTGGATGCGTTCCCGACTCGGCAGGGAGCTGACGAGTTCGCGGCGGATGCAGTCGAGCAGCGGCTTGAGGCGCCGCTCGATCTCGCCGGGATGGCGCTTCAGGTGGGCGGGTCCGTGGCTCAGTGCCTGCTGGATGCAGAAGATCCCGAGCAGAGTGCCGTCCGTCTGCTCGAGCGGCACCGCCGTCAGCCATTGGCCGGGCTTGGTGCAGATCAGCGTCGCGACTCGCGCACCCGGTTGCTGCCAATGCAAGGCCTCGATTCGCACGGTGATGTCCGCCGCGCCGATCTCACCCTGGCATCCGCGCAGCCGACGGCCGCCGTCGAGCAGGCAGACGCCGGACAGCTCGCCGATGAGCCCCTCGGCTAGCCGCACGAACGATTCGAACATCGGATCGTCCGCCGGCACGCGCGTCTTTGCCTTCTGCAATCCTGAGGTTCCTGTGTTCCCGCGATGTCGGCGGTCGCCGATCGGGGTCGACTATCGCAGGGCCGCCGGCCGGCAACAATCGAGCGTGGCGAAAACTGAGAAGTGCCCACCAACCGGGACCCGCGATTCGCGACGCGCTGCGCGTCGGCGGCCGCACGGTAGCCCCGGGGTAGCCCCAGAGTCCGCGTCCGCGCGCGAGTCTTTAGGCGCCCGCGGTGGAACCGGGCTGGGTGGTGCCGGCCGCCTTGCCGCGGATGATCGAATGGATCTCGCGGAACGGATTCAGGAAATTCTGCGACAGCGTGCGGTATGCGGCCTGCTCTTGCGGCGGCAGTCCCCAGGGGGTTTCCTCGTGCGGCGCGGCGATATAGAGAGTGCCCCACAGGCGATCCCAGATGCTCGTGACCAATCCGAGATTCGAATCCCAATGCTTGCGCAGGGTGCTGTGGTGGGTATGGTGCATCCCCGGGCTCTGCAGCCACAGCTCCAGCCAGCGCGGATAGCGCAGCGACACATGGTAGTGACGGAAATTGCCGTTGAGGGTATACAGAAAATAGAAAATGCCGACGTTCATCACCGTGATCTGGGTGATTCCGCCGTCGAACAGGTAGGCGAACACGCCGCCGGCGGCACCGAGTCCGACGGAGGCGAAGCCCGCATCGATCGGCGCCTCGAGAAAGTGCTCGCGAAATCGCGTCAGCGGCGTCAGCACTTCGGCCGAGTGGTGCACCTTGTGGATCGCCCAGCCGATCCGCGTCCGGTGCACCATGAGATGGTAGAAGAAGAAGCACATGTCGGCGACCAGCAGCATCACCAGCCCATACAGCAGCCTCCAGCCCAGGGTCACGGGGATATGCGGGCTGGCGCCGAACATCCGGTGCAAGGCGCCGATCGCGGTGCGTTCCACCCACGGTGCGATGGCGCCGAGGAACGCGATGACCCACAAGGGCATGACCGCAGCGTCGATCAAATACAGCCACACATCCACACGGGCGGAGGGATGGGCGTAGATGGCACGGGGCAGCAGATACTCCAGGAGGCCGCGCCGGCCTTCCCGCCCGTCCGCACCCTTGGCGCCCCGGCCCCCCCGGATGATGAACAAGGCGAGGGCCAAAAGCCCTGTGAGGATCAGGAACGGCCAGTGCAGCGAGCTCTTGGCGGGCGGCAACACGGCACCATACAGGGAGTCGGCCATTTTACCCGCGACGTCGGCGAACGGGCCCAGGATCTCCCGCCCCGAGCGCACGAGGCCCGACTTTCCGGAGAATTGTTCCACGTCCCTCTTGAATGGACTCTCCCCCGTCAGCAGCGTGCCGCCTAAAGAACTCGGCCCCGCCGGCAGGGTGGCGCCCGGCGGCGGGCGCGACGCATCCGCCGCCTCCGGGCTGCTGCCCGGTGCCAGGCACAGGAGCAACACCGACAGCAGTGACGCGGCAGCGAACCGGGGGGGCATTTCATGCATTGCGCCCCGAGTCTAGCGCGATCGGCCGGCTCCTGCGTGCCCGCTGACCCGGAATGCTGCTGCGCAGCGACCTACGCAAGGCCGGCCGACCGCGATAGTGAGACGCGTGCACTATCGCCTGCCACGCGTGGGGACTAGCCTCGGCTCGTCGAGTCACTCGCGATGCCGCGCCATGGATGGAGCTGAAGCAGTGCAAGATGCAATCACGTTGATGAATTCCGGCAATGTCGGGCCGGAGCTTCGCGGCTCGTCCCGGCCGGACGGTGAAACGCCGGGCATGCGCAAGGTGCTGCGCCTGATCGAGCAGGTTGCGCCGGTCGACAGCAACGTGTTGATCCTCGGCGAATCGGGCACCGGCAAGGAAATGGTAGCCCGATACATTCACGAATTGTCACCGCGCGCCGCCCGGCCCTTCGTGCCGGTGAATTGCGGTGCGATCCCGACGGAATTGCTCGAGAGCGAACTGTTCGGCCACGAAAAAGGCGCGTTCACCGGGGCACTGACCGCCCGCGTCGGCCGCTTCGAATTCGCGCAGAGCGGCACGCTGTTCCTGGACGAGATCGGCGACATGTCGCTGCAGATGCAGGTCAAGTTGCTGCGCGTGCTGCAGGAGCGCAGCTTCGAACGCGTCGGCAGCAATCGCACCGTCCATGTGAACACACGCATCCTGGCGGCGACGCATCGCGACCTCGAGGCGGCGATCAAGGCCGGCGCCTTTCGCGAGGATCTCTACTACCGGTTGAATGTGTTTCCCATCCAGATTCCACCGTTGCGGGAGCGGCTGGGCGATCTGCCGCTGCTGATCGAGGATCTGCTCGCAGGCGCCCGCAAACCCGGCCTCAGCCCGCTGCGCTTCAGCCGCGAGGCGGTCGAATGCCTCATGCAGTGCCATTGGCCGGGCAACGTGCGCGAACTGTCGAATCTCATCGAACGCCTGGGCATCCTGTTTCCGAAGCAGGAGGTGGAGGCGCGCGACCTGCCGGATCGCTACCGCTGTCCGCAGCCGGTCCGCGAGGCGGCGCCGGAGCCTGATCCGGCACAATGGCCGGAGGGAGGGATGGATCTCAAGGGTCATATGTCCGGCGTCGAATTGCAGCTGATCCAGAAGGCGCTGGTGCAGGCGGACGGCACGGTGGCCGGCGCCGCCCGCTTGCTGCATATGCGCCGCACCACCTTGGTGGAGAAACTGCGCAAGTACCGTCTGAGCTACTGAGCCACGCGACGACCGCAGCATGGTCGCGCGGCGAGGGCCATCACCCCCGCGCGCGCGCCCGCCCCCGCGCGCGCGCCCGCGCCCGCGGCCCCAGGGTGCGTTGCCCGGGCCGGTCGTCTATTCTTCAGGATTTACCAGGCAACCCCTCGTCGAAGGAAATCCATCATGGCTGGCCGCAATTTCTTGTTCGTTCCCGGACCCACCAACGTGCCGGACCGCATCCTGCGGGCCATGATGGTGGCCATGGAGGATCACCGCTCGGCGGGCTTTCCCGAGCTGACTCGCGCCTGCATCGACGGCTTAAAATCCCTGTTCAAGACCACCACGGGCAGCCCGATCGTGTTTCCATCCTCGGGCACGGGATGCTGGGAGGCGGCACTCACCAACTGTTTGAACCCGGGCGACAAGGTGCTGATCGCCCGTTACGGCCAGTTCAGCCATCTGTGGGCCGACATGTGCGCACGCCTGGGTTATGAGGTCGAGATTCTCGAGACGCCGTGGGGGGAAGGCGCACCGCTCGAGCGCTATCGGGCCTCCCTGACCGCCGACCAGGAGCACCGCATCAAGGCGGTGCTGATCTGCCAGAACGAAACCGCCACGGGAGTCGCGAGCGACGTGCATGCGCTGCGCCAGGTCATGGATGGCACGAAGCATCCCGCGCTGCTGTTCGTGGATGCGGTGAGCGCGCTCGGTTGCATCGACTTTCGCATGGACGAATGGGGTGTGGACGTGTGCGTCAGCGGCTCGCAAAAGGGGCTGATGCTGCCCGCCGGACTGGGCGTGACCTGCGTGAGCCAGAAGGCGCTGCAGGCGGCGAAGAGCGCCACCTCGAGGCGCTGCTATTTCGACTACGGCGACATGGTCAATTCCAACGCTGCGGGCTATTTTCCCTATACGCCCTCGCTGCCGCTGCTCCACGGCTTGCGCGAGTCGCTCGCCATGCTGGCCGAGGAGGGCCTGGAGAACGTCTTCGCGCGGCATCGCTATCTGGCCGGCGGGGTGCGCGCTGCGGTGCTCGACGGCTGGCAGCTGAAACTCTGCGCGGTCGCGCCGCAATGGTATTCCAATACCGTTTCCGCCATCCTGATGCCCGAAGGCATCAGCGGCGCGGACGTGATCGTGCGCGCGTTTTCGCGCTACAACCTCTCCCTCGGCGCCGGTCTGTCGAAGGTGGCCGGCAAGCTGTTTCGCATCGGCCATCTCGGAGACCTCAACGAACTCATGCTGCTCGGCGCCATCGCAGGGGCGGAACTGGCGATGCTCGACGTGGGCGTCAAAATCCAGCCCGCCAGCGGCGTGGCGGCCGCGCAGGCCTACTGGCGCACGCATTCGCCCGCCGCGAACCAGGCCGCCGCCAACCCCGCCACCGCGGCGCGCAAGGTGGCAACGGCGTGATGCATCGTGTCGTCTTTCTGGATCGTGCCTCGCTCAAGGCGACGGTGCGCAAGCCATCCTGCGCGGCCGAGTACATCGAACATGCGAAAACCGACGCCGGGGAGATCGTGCCGCGGCTTGCCGGCGCGAGCATCGCCATCATCAACAAGGTGCCGATGCGCGATGAGAGCCTGCGCCGGCTGCCGCAGCTCAAGATGATCGCCGTGGCCGCGACCGGCTACGATGTGGTGGACGTGCCGTACTGCCAGGCGCACGGCATCGCCGTCGCCAACATCCGCAATTACGCCGTACATACGGTGCCGGAGCATACCTTCGCCCTGATCCTGGCGCTGCGCCGCAATCTGCTCGCCTACCGGCGAGACGTCGAGGACGGCGTTTGGAACCGCTCGGAGCAGTTCTGCTTTTTCACCCACGACATCGGCGATCTGCACGGCTCGACTCTCGGCATCATCGGCGAGGGCGCGATCGGGCAGGCCACCGCCGCCATCGGCCGCGCTTTCGGGATGCGCGTGCTGTTCGCCGACCACGCGCCGCCCAGGATGGAGGGCGTGGACTTCACGCCGCACGATCAGGTTCTGGCCGAGTCCGACGTGATCTCGCTGCATTGCCCGCTGCTGCCGAGCACGCGCAATCTCATCGGCCGCGCGGCTTTTCGCAGGATGAAGCGCAACACTCTGCTCATCAACACCGCCCGCGGCGGACTGGTCGACGAGGCGGCCCTCATCGAGGCGCTCGACCAGGGACTCATCGCGGGGGCCGGCTTCGACGTGCTCACCGTCGAACCGCCGCGAAACGGCAATCCGCTGCTCGAGGTGCGGCGGCCGAATTTCATCCTCACCCCGCACGTGGCGTGGGCCTCGGACGGTGCGATGCAGTTCCTCGCCGATCAGCTGGTCGACAACATCGACGGCTGGGCGGCGGGATCGCCGCGCAATCTGGTGACCTGAGCCCTTGCGGATTACGATCCGCCGCAATATCTTCAAGTACCGACCCACCCTGGCGGGGAGGTTCGATGCACCACCAGTTGAATCTGCCCGATCTGTTTCTCGCCCTGTCGCTGACCATGATCGGCCTCGAGGCCGCGCTCGGCAGCCTGGCGTTGATCCAGGCCCGGTATCAGCCTCGCGATACGCTGGCATCGTTCGGCATGCAGCTCGGCAACATTGCGATGAACTTGATGATGGCCGGGGTGGTGTTCGCGGGTCTCACGGCCGTCTACCACGAGCGGCTGTTTGACATATCACCGTCATCGCCCTGGGCCTGGGTGGCGATTTTCTTCCTGGATGACTTCACGTATTACTGGTTTCACCGCATCAGCCACGAGTGCCGTTTTTGGTGGGCCGCCCACGTCAATCATCATTCCTCGCAGCAGTACAATCTATCGACCGCGGTGCGTCAATCCTGGACCAGCGTGATCGTCGGCACCTGGACGCCGTGGATCCCGCTGGCGTTCCTCGGATTCCCGCCGGCCATGATCCTGGCACAGCAGAGCTTCAATCTGTTCTATCAGTTCTGGATTCACACGGAGGCGGTGCACCGGATGCCGGACTGGTTCGAATATCTGTTCAACACGCCCTCGCATCATCGGGTGCATCACGCCTCCAACCCCCGCTACCTGGACCGCAACTACGCCGGGGTGCTCATGGTCTGGGATCGGCTGTTCGGCACGTTCGTCGCGGAAAGCGACGAGGAGCCGCCGCACTACGGCATCGTGAAGAACATCGGGACGTTCAACCCCCTGGCCATCGCCTTCCATGAATGGCTGGCGATCCTGCGCGACCTGTGGCGCGCGAATTCGTTGCGTGAAGCGCTCGGCGTGGTATTCGGACCGCCCGGCTGGCGGCCCGACGGTGGCGGCCAGACCTCGAAGAACATCCGCAGCGACTGGCGCCTGCGGCAGCTACCGCGCTGACGCTCAGCGCACCCTCACAGGCAGCGTTTCGGCCGACAATTGCACTTCATTGCCGAGGCCATAGTAAGAATAGGCGGGCCTCGAGATGCGCCGCAATAGAAGGAACAACCGCAGCCGCAGCCGCCGCAGGAATCCCATGTTCCGGGCGGGCAGCAGATTCTCGTGGCAGACGTGCACGATCCATTGCCGCCGGTCCGCGGGCAGTGCGATCTCCTTCAGCCGCGCCAGGCCCTCCAGCGCCCGCTCCACATTGGGTTCCTCCATGAATCCAAAACTCAGTTCCACGCCGATGATGCTGCCGCGGTCGGCGTCCTGGTCGAACACCTTGATCGCATACCGACCGTCGCGGATGTAGGGCACCTTGCGCTGGACAACCGCGACGAACAGCAGATTCCTCGGCAGCACGCCATAGCGGTCCCACAGCAACTGCAGCAGCGCCGGCGTCCGGTCCGCGACGTGGCGCAGTGGCTTAGGGCTCATCAGCACCGCGGCCCGCTCCATGAAGTGGGTGCTTTGCGCGTGCAGCCGGATGAGCTCCGCGATGGTCATGGTCTGCTTGTTGGAATAGGCTGCGAAGGTCGCCCTGCGGCCCCAGCGCCAGATCGCCATGATGAGGAAGCTCGCGACGCCGATGGATAGCGGCACGAAGCCGCCTTCCAGGAACTTCAGGCAGCTGGCCAGGAAGAACGCGCCGTTGACCGCCCCCAGCGTCCCCCACAACAGGCCGGTCGCGATCCGGCCCCAACCCCAGCACAGCCGGGATATCGGAAACATCGCGAGAGACGTGATCAGCATCACCCCCGATACCGCGAGGCCGTAGGCGGCTCCCAGCGAATCGCTCGAACGGAAGGCGGCGACCAGCACGATGCATCCGACGAACAGGGTCCAGTTGACGACGGGCACGTAGATCTGTCCGGCATGCGCGTGGTGGGTGTGCAGCACCTGCAACCGCGGAAACAGCCCGAGTCCGGTGGCCTGGTGGGCGAGTGAAAAGGCGCCGACGATCAGCGATTGCGACGCGATGATGGTCGCGGCGGTGGCCAGCACGATCATCGGGTACAGCATCGCCGCCGGGACCAGGCTGTAGAATATCTTGCCGCCGATGATGGGCGTGCCGCCCAGCAGATATGCCCCCTGACCCAGATAATTGAAGAGCAGCGCCGGATAAACCAGCGCAAACCAGCTCAGCCTGATCGGCAGCGCTCCGAAATGCCCCAGATCGGCGTACATCGCCTCCCCGCCGGTGACCACCAACATCAGGGCGCCGAGCAGCAACAGCGACTTGTACATGCCCACCTGGACCAGAAATCTCGCGCCGAGCATGGGATTGAAGGCCTGCAGGATCTGCGGATGCTGCAGCAATTGACGGCCGCCGAGTGCCGCGATCGCAATGAACCAAAGGATCATCACCGGACCGAATACCCTGCCGATTCCCGTGGTGCCCTTGACCTGGACCGCGAACAGCACGCCGAGCAGAACCATGGTCACGGGCATCACCGCGACGGAGAGCGCCGGGGCCGCGACGCCGAGCCCCTCGATGGCCGCGAGCACGCTGATGGCCGGTGTGATCATGCCGTCGCCGAACAGCAGCCCCGCACCGAGCATCAGCGACCACAATATGAACGTGATGCCGCGGCGCCGCTGGGTGTGCAGCAGCCCGTAGAGCGCGAACACGCCGCCTTCGCCGTCATTCTGGGCACGCAGAACGAATATCGCGTACTTGATGGCGACGATGACGGTGAGCGTCCACACCACCAGGGAAATGCCCCCGAGCACGCTGTCGGGTGTCAGGGGCATGCCGCCGCGGCCGAGGAAAATCTGGTCGAGTGCGTACAGCGGCGAGGTGCCGATGTCGCCGTAAACGATCCCGGCCGCGGCGACGGTCAGTGCCGCGAGGCTGCCGCGAGGCGCGTTTGGCGCCGGACCGGAGCGATGCATGATTGGAGATGTCTCCCGGCGGTCGGGTGAGCTTGGGCGGCGGCGTGTGCACGGATCGCCCTCGACAGTATGCCGGCACAGGATCCGCAGCAAGTCGTGGTTGACCCTTAGGCGGGGGTAACTTCAGCTTAGGCGCCGTGGTTGCGGGGGCGTTCCTGCGATGGCACCCTGTGCCGATGGGCGCGGACTTTCACTGCGCGGGCGGCGAGCGACGATGGTGACGGTTCATTCCTATCCCCTGGCCGTGGCGATGTGCGTGCTTTCAGCTGTTCTATTGGGACTATGGTTGCTGCGCCAAATTGCGGTGCTCACGCCGAATCAAAGCGAGGCCGAACTGTTGACCGGGATCAAGGTCACCGGCGCCGCGGCGGCGCTGTCCGTGACCCGGCTGGGCGCGCAGCCCTCGGCGCCCGCCCGGCGGCAGGTTCTGGCGCTGCTCGGACGCGGCTGAGCGCGGATGTTTTCCACTCTCGACCGCAGGGCATGGAGCACGGTGGCCCTGGTCTTTCTGTTCATGCTGATAAACTATGCCGACAAGGCGGTCGTCGGCCTGTCGAGCGTACCCATCATGCGGGAACTCGGCCTGAGCCACGTCCAGTTCGGAATGCTGGGGAGCGCCTTCTTCCTGCTGTTTTCGGCTTCCGGCGTCGCCGTCGGCTTTCTGGCGAATCGCGTGCGCACCAAGTCCATCATGGGATGGATGGGCGTCGCCTGGTCCGCCGCGCTGTTGCCCATGAGCGTGGTGTCGGGATTTGCGGCGCTGCTCACCAGCCGCATCCTGCTCGGTGCGGCTGAAGGGCCTTCCTTTCCCGTCGCCGTGCATGCGGTGTACAAGTGGTTCGGCGACCGGGGACGCGCGTTGCCGACCAGCGTGGTCGCCTGCGGCGCCGCATTCGGCACCGGCATCGTGGCCCCCCTGATCACCCTCATAATCGTCGCGCGCGGCTGGCATGCCGCATTCGGCGCGCTCGGCGCCGTGGGTCTGGCATGGGTTTGTGCGTGGCTTTGGTTTGGCGAAGAAGGGCCGATAGGCGATCCGCCCGCGGCCGCCGCGATGGTCATTCCCTACGCGTCGCTGATCTTCAGCCGCACCGCCATCGGCGTTTACTTGGCGGGCTTCGCCGCCTACTGGGTCATCGCGCTCAATCTGGTCTGGCTCGCCAATTACCTCATCCATGCGCTGCGCATGGCGCCGCAAAGCGCCGCCTGGGTCATCGCCCTGCCGTCGGCGCTGCAGATGGTGCTGGCGCCGTGCTGCGCATGGCTGTCGCAAGGGCTGTCGGCGCGCGGCGTGCCGAGCCGCATCTCGCGCGGCCTGTTCGGTGCGCTGTGCGTCATGATCAGCGGGATTTCCATGATCCTCGTGCCCAACGTCGGGATGGCCAATGCCGGGGTAGGAACCCTTGAGGTGCTGTTGATCGGCGTGTGTTTCTCGATCGGCAGCGTCATCTTCACGCTCGGCACCACGCTGATCGGGGAGATCTCCCCGCTCGCACAACGCGGCGCGATGTTGGGGATGGCCAATTCGGTACATACCCTCGCCGGCCTGTGCGCGCCGGTGGCGATGGGAATGCTGGTCGACATCGACGCCGATCCGATCGCGGGTTTTCGCACCGGCTTCATGGCGGCCGGCACCCTGGTGGCGATGATGGGTTTCGCCGCGGCCGTGCTCATCGATCCGCAGGCCGATCTGGCGCGCTTTCGCGGCGTCGGCATCGCCGCCGCGCCATGACCATGCAGCCCGTCCACATCACCTATCTGAACGGGCCCGACATCGAACGGCTCGCTCTCACCGACACGGAAATCCTCGAGGCCGTGCGCCAGGCCCTGGAAGCGCAAGGCAGGGGAGAGGTGGTCATCGAGCCGCGAGTGCACCTAGTGCCCCGCGATTCGTCCCTTGGGCATTTCAACGTACTGCGCGGCGTGGTGAATCCGCTGCGGCTCGCTGGTGTCAAGGTGGTCGGGGATTTCGTGAACAACCACCGGCTCGGGCTGTCATCCGAACCCGCACTGCTCTGCCTGTTCGATCCGGACACCGGAATCCCCCGCGCGATCCTCGACGCCACCTCGCTCACCGCGATGCGCACCGGCGCCATGACAGCGCTCGGCGGGAAATATCTCGCGCGCGGCGGCAGCCGTGTGCTCGGCCACATCGGTGCGCGCGGCACCGCGTATTGGAACGTCCGGCTGCTCAACCACCTGTTCGACTTCGATGAAATCCGCGTCCACTCGCGGCGTCCGGAGAGCCGGATCGCGTTCGCCCACACGCTCAGCCGTGATCTCGGCAAACCGGTGGTGGCCGTGGACGACTGGGAGTCGTGCGTGCGGGGGGCCGACATCGTGGTGGAGGCGACGCGCCTCGCCGAACCTGAACCGCTGCTCAAGACCGCATGGATCAAGCCCGGGGCGCTCGTCGTGCCCTACGGCACCATGAGCGCCGTGGAATTGTCGCTGACCGACATCATGGACAAGGTGGTCGTCGATGACTGGGGTCAATGCCGCCCCGGGCTGCCCCTGGGCGCGCTGCGCCGGCACGTCGATCTCGGCCGGCTGACCGAGCAGAATCTGCATGCCGAACTCGGCCAGATCGTCGCCGGCCTGAGGCCCGGCCGCGAAAGCCCGGAGGAGACCATTCTGTTCTGGCACCGCGGGCTCAGTCTCAGCGACATCGGGCTGGCCGACGTCATTTTGAAGAAGGCGGCCGACCTCGGGCTCGGCCGGACCCTGCGGTTCGCCTGATGCGGCACCCGGCCGGCACCCGCCCGGTAATCGCCCGGAGTTCGCCCACATTCCCTCAGTTGGCGACGGTGACCGTCTCCGGGGGCAGCGACGCGACATTGTTCGATGAGTCGGTGTACCGCACGGCCAGGGTGTGCGTGCCGTTCGCGAGAGTCGTCGAATCGAGCGTGGCCTGCCAACCGCAGGTCAGGGCCGCATTGGGATAGACCGCCGCGACATCCGGACGGTTGACGGTCAATGCGGGCGTGGCGATCACGTTGCCGTCGACCAGGACCTGGATCCCGGACACCGCGACATTGTCGATGGCCCAGCCTGCAACCGCCACGCTGGCACCGCTGATGGTCGAATTGGCGGCGGGCGCCTCGAGAACGCCGTAGGGCGCCATGACGTCGGCCACGGGCGCTGCCTGGTGCAGCCCGTAGATGCCGCTGCGGGCGGCGGCGAGATTGCCCGGCAGAAGGTAGTAGTCGCCCGTGAACGTGCCGCCCGGCGCAAAGCCGAACGCGGTCATTTGATGGAAATAATTGGTGGCATTGCCGCTCGACCCGGCGCCCCCGCCGTTCAGACTGGCAAAGGCCGCGACATAGGCATAGGCGCTAGGAACGTATACCGCCAGTCCGGTGTCGGTGCCATCGACATAAGCGTCCCACAACTCGGAGGAATACAGGTTTCCCGTGGTGCCCGGCAGCGCCGTCACCGTCGAATCCTCGGACAGCGCGGCGCCGGTCCACGCCGCCGTGCCGCCGTAATAGGCGAGCGCGGTGTACGGGGAATTGACGTAGACGGCCGGAAATTCCTGCAGATTGTCGTAATGCTGATCCGTGCCGAAATGCGTGATGACGGTGTGGACCAGGAAGCCCAGCGGTGCGGCGGGAATGGTGCTGACGGTTTGTTCCACGTAGACGTCCGAGCCGATGGGGGTATCCGGCCCTCCTCCCTTGTCATCCGGGTTCCATTCGAGCGGCTGGGCCTTGACGTAGATCGAGCCGGCGCCCAGCTGCGATGCGATGACGGGGCTGCCGTGGCCGTACCGGTCCCCGCCCAGCACCGGATTCCAGCCCCAGGTACCGATGCAGGGACTGCAATTGTCGGCGGTGTAGACATCCGCTCCGTCGTACAGTGCGGGCTGCACTTCGCGGCCGGTGTCGTGCGCATTGACGAAGTTGACGCCGTCCAGGCTCACCTCGACGATCGCGCCGCCCCACGCGGTGTCAAGGCCGATGCGCGCTGCGTGGCCGTTCGAGTAACTCTGCAGGTACAGCACGCTGCCCACCATCGAGGTCTGGATCGCCGCGGTGCTGGAGAGGGTGATCGGCGGCGCAGCGTGGTTCAGCGAGCCGCTGGTCCCGCTCAGTGTCAGCGTGGAATTCCCCACGGGTGTGCCGGCCGACAGGGTGATTGTGAACTGCAGCGGCGCCGCCGCCGTGACGCTGGCGGGGAAGGCCGGCGTGGTGGTGGCGCCCGCCGGCAGCCCGGCCAGGGCCACGGACACCGTGCCGTCGAAACCGTTCACGGCGGCGACGGACACCGTGACCGCGGAGCTCGTAGCGCCCCGGATCACGCTGATGGCGGCGGTTGAAACGCCGATGCTGAAATCCGCAGCCGGGGTTGCGGGACTCGCGCCGCCGCCGCCGCAAGCCGCGAGAGCGGTCAACATCATCGATGACAGGAGGATGAAACCGCGCAAGATCAAATGACCGTTCCACCGTTACTGGTCGCGCCGCGGATTGACGGCATGGGGGATTTTACATACTGCCTGCGCGACTGCCGATTCGTTTTCGTTGCGTCATGCACCCGCTCGACAGCCACGCCGATGTTGCGGGACACTAGGCGCATGCAATGGGCACGAATCGAACACTCCGGACGCTCGCTGTTCGGGGCGATCGACGGCGATGCCTTGCGCATCCACAGCGGCGACATGTTCCGCGATCCGGTGCCGACCGGCGAGACGGTTGCGCTCGCCGGGGCCGCCTGGCTCACGCCCTGCGCGCCCGGCAAGATGCTCGCCCTGTGGAACAATTTTCGCGCCGCGGCCGAGCGCAACGGTTGGGGGGTGCCGAAGGAACCGCTGTATTTCGTCAAGACCGACAACTCGTACAATGCGCACGCCCGCATCATCCCGGTTCCACGCAGCTACGACGGCCGCGTCGTGTATGAGGGCGAGCTCGGGATCGTCATCGGAAAAACGGCTGCCGCCGTGTCCGCCGCCGATGCGAGCGGCTGCATATTCGGCTACACCTGCGTCAACGACGTCACCGCGGTCGAATTGACGGCGCGTGACCCGGTTTTCCCGCAGTGGACGCGCGCCAAGGGCTTCGACGGCTTCGGTGTGTTCGGTCCGTGCATTGCGACCGGCATCGATCCGCTGCGCCTCGTCATACGCACGGTCGTCAACGGCCGGGAGCGCCAGAATTATCCGGCCGACGACATGATCTTCCGGCCGGCGGAATTGGTCAGCCTCATATCGCAGGACATGACTCTGCATGCCGGCGACTTGATCGCCTGCGGCACCTCGCTCGGCGCAATGCCGATGCGCCCCGGCACCGTGATCGAAGTCGCCATCGACGGAATCGGCGTACTGCGCAATGAATATCGTTAGGGGCATCCGATGAAGATTGCGGTGGTCGGAGCCGGATCGATCGGCGGATACCTCGGTGCGCGACTCGCCCTGGCGGGTGAGGACGTCACCTTCGTCGCCCGCGGCGCGAATCTCGACGCTATTCGCCACAACGGCTTCAAGCTCATCGAGGAGGACGGCAGCGAGCACATCGCCGCCGCGGTGCGGGCCGCGCCGATCTCCGAGTGTGGTCCGCACGACACGGTGCTGCTCGCCGTCAAGGCCAACCAGGTCTCGCAGGTCGCCAAGGATGTGCGCCGCCTGTTCGGTCCGGACACCACGGTCGTGACCCTGCAGAACGGCATCCCCTGGTGGTACTTCTACAAGCTGGGCGGACCCCACGACGGGCAACCCGTGCGCTCGGCCGATCCGGACGGCAGCATCGCGGCGCACATCGACAACCACAGGATCATCGGCTCGGTGGTCTATCCGGCCGCCGAGCTGATCGCACCCGGAGTCGTCAAGGTGATCGAAGGCAATCGCTTCACCCTGGGTGAACCCGACGGCAGCCAGTCGCAGCGCATTCAGGCGGTCGCACACAGCCTGACGCGCGCCGGGTTCAAGGCGCCGATATCGGCCGATTTGCGCTCGGAAATCTGGATCAAGCTGTGGGGCAACGTCGTGTTCAACCCCGTCAGCGCCCTCAGCCACGCGACCCTCGCGGGGATGTGCGGCTACGAGCCGACGCGCGTGCTCGCGGCGGCCATGATGGAGGAGACGCGCAGCGTCGCCGAGAAGCTGGGCGTCAGGTTCCGGGTCAGCATCGAAAAGCGCATCGCAGGCGCCGCCGCCGTGGGCGAACACAAGACCTCGATGCTGCAGGACGTGGAGGCCGGCCGGCCGCTGGAGCTCACCGAACTGGTCGGCTCCGTGGTCGAAATGGCGCGCCTCACGCAGGTGCCGACGCCGCACGTGGATGCCATCTATGCGGTCACCAGTCTGCTTGCAAAGACGCTGTCCGAGAGCCGCGGACACCTGCGGATCGGATCATGAGCCGGCTCTCGGTCGGCCGCTGGGGCCAATTGCTGATCGGCATCCTCTGCATGGCGATGATCGCCAATCTGCAGTACGGCTGGACCCTGTTCGTCAACCCCATTGAGCACAAGTTTCACTGGAGCCGGGCATCGATTCAGATTGCCTTCACGATCTTCGTGCTCACCGAGACCTGGCTCGTGCCGATCGAGGGCTATCTGGTCGATCGCTTCGGCCCGCGGCCGGTGATGCTGGGCGGCGGACTGCTGGTCGGCTTGTCGTGGATGATGAACTCGGTGGCCGATTCACTGGGCGTGCTGTACGTGGCCGCCGCGCTCGGTGGCATCGGCGCCGGCGCGGTCTACGGCACCTGCGTCGGCAACGCCCTGAAGTGGTTCCCCGAGCGCCGCGGCCTCGCCGCCGGTCTCACGGCGATGGGCTTCGGCGCCGGCTCGAGTCTCAGCATCCTGCCGATCGCCTGGCTGATCAAATCCGCCGGTTATCAATCGAGCTTCCTCTACATCGGTACGGCACAGGGAATCCTGCTGCTGGTCCTAGGATGGTTCCTGCGCAAGCCGCCCTATGCGTCGGATGAACCTTCCGGACTGGGACCGCCCATCCCCAGTCCGCACGCCGGGCCGCCGGCACCGCAGTTCACGCCGCGACAGATGCTCATGACGCCGGTGTTCTGGGTCATGTACTGCATGTTCGTGATGATGGCGGCCGGAGGTCTGATCGCAACCGCGCAGCTCGGACCGATCGCCACGGACTTCCGCATCGCCGACGTGCCGGTCAGCTTCATCGGCCTGACCTTGCCGGCGCTGCCGTTCGCCCTGTCGCTCGACCGGGTGCTGAACGGCATCACGCGGCCGTTCTTCGGATGGGTCTCCGATCAGATCGGCCGGGAGAACACCATGTTCCTCGCCTTCGGGCTCGAGGGTTTCGGGATCATCCTGCTGGGTCAATTCGGGCATGATCCGGTCGCCTTCGTGATGCTCACGGGCCTGGTGTTCTTCGCCTGGGGCGAAATCTACAGCCTGTTTCCGGCGACCTGCGGGGACACCTTCGGATCGCGCCACGCCGCCACCAATGCGGGACTTCTATACACCGCCAAGGGGATGGCCGCCATCCTCGTGCCCCTGGCGTCGGTGATCGCCGGCACCGCCGGCTGGGGGGCGGTGTTCCGCGCCGCCGCGATCCTCAATTTTTCCGCAGCGGTGATGGCCCTCGTGATCCTCAAACCGCTGCGTGCCCGTATTCAAAACCGCCGCCTGGACGCCGCCATCGTGGTCGCGGCGCTTGACTGATCAGGAGTTCATGCATGACCCAACCATCGACATTGCGCGAATTACTCGAGGAAGGCCGCGGCGACGCTGTGGCGATCGCGGCGCCCGGTGGCGTGGATCTGACCTATGATGCGCTGCGGCCCCTGACCGACGACGTCGCCGCTGCGCTTCGCGGCATTGGAATCGGCGCCGACGATCGGGTCGCAATCGTGCTGCCGAACGGACCGGACATGGCGACGGCATTCCTCGCCGTCGCCTGTGCGGCAGCCGCGGCGCCGCTGAACCCCGGATACCGTGCCGAGGAATTCGAGTTCTACCTCACGGACCTGCGTGCCAAGGCGCTCATCGTCGAAGCCGGCAGCGCATCGCCGGCGGTGGACGTCGCGAAGCGGCTCGGCGTTGCCATCCTCGCGCTGGTACCCCGCCCATCATCGGGCGCCGGCTCGTTCTCGCTCGACACCTCGGGCGCGCCCGGCGCGCCGGCGGCCGGCCGAACACCGGAGCCTGAGGACATCGCCCTGGTGCTGCACACCTCGGGCACGACGTCGCGGCCGAAGATCGTGCCCCTGTCGCAACGCAATGTCTGTGCGTCGGCGATGAACATCCGCGCCAGCATGCAGCTGACGGCCGCGGACCGCGGCCTGAACGTCATGCCGCTGTTTCACATCCATGGGCTCATCGCAGCCGTGCTCGCGCCCCTGTCGGCGGGCAGCAGCATCTTCTGCACGCCGGGATTCAACGCCTTGAAATTCTTCGGCTGGATGGAACAGGCGCGGCCGACCTGGTACACCGCGGTGCCGACCATGCACCAGGCCATCCTCGCGCGCGCGCGGCAGAACGCGGCCATTATCGCCGCACATCCGCTGCGCTTCATCCGCTCCTCCTCGTCCTCGCTGCCGCCGCAGGTGATCGCAGAGCTGGAAAAGACCTTCCATTCCCCCGTGATCGAAGCCTACGGCATGACGGAGGCGGCCCATCAGATGGCGAGCAACCCCCTGCCGCCGCGGACCCGCAAGCCGGGCACCGTGGGTCCGGCCGCCGGACCCGAGATCGCGATCATGGATGATGAGGGACGTCTGCTGGCAGCCGGCCAGATCGGCGAGATCGTCATCCGCGGTCCGAACGTGACCGCCGGATACGAGAGCAATCCGAAGGCGAACGCCGAGGCTTTCACCAATGGCTGGTTCAGAACCGGTGATCAGGGATTGCAGGATGCCGACGGCTACGTCTCGATCACCGGCCGCCTCAAGGAGATCATCAGCCGCGGCGGCGAGAAGATCTCGCCGAGGGAAATCGACGAATTGCTCATGGACCACCCGGCGGTGCAACAGGTGGTCACATTCGGCATTCCGCACGAGAAACTCGGCGAGGAGGTGGGCGCCGTGGTGGTGCTGCGCGAGGGCATGCAGTGCACCGAGCGCGAATTGCGCGACTTCGTCGCCGCCCGGGTGGCCGACTACAAGGTGCCCCGCAAGCTGCTGTTCATGGACGAGATCCCGAAGGGCGCCACCGGCAAGCTGCAGCGCATCGGCCTCGCGCAGAAGCTGGGCCTGGGATAGCTGCCTTTGGTTCAGTCGGAGCCGGCGGCGGTGGGCACACCCTCGCGGCGATAGACGATCCCGCCCTTCATGACGAAGCTGACCCTGCTGAACTGGGTCGCGTCCGCGAGCGGATTGCCCGGCGTCGCCACCAAGTCGGCGAATTTTCCGGGCTGCACCGAGCCGATGCGATCCGCCGCACCGATCAGATCCGCCGCGTTTCTGGTTGCCGCAAACAGCGCCTCGATGGGAGCGAGGCCGTTGTCGATCAGCAGGCCGAATTCACGGGTGTGATCGCCCTCGCCGAGATCGGTCCCATAGGCGATTTTGACGCCCGATTTGACGGCCAGCGGCAGGTTGCGTTTCGGCAGCAGATCATTGGCGAGTTCCTTGTCGGCGGTGCCCGGCGTCAGCCTCTCGGGGTGATCGCGCGCCGCTGCATAGAAGACGTCGTACACCGTCAGGGTGGGCACCAGATAGGTGCCGTGCGCCTTCATCAGGGCGAAGGTCTGAGCCGTGGCAAACGATCCATGTTCGACCGAATCGACGCCGGCACGCACGGCATTCTCGATCGCCGCCGCGGGATAGATGTGCGCCGCGACCTTCATGCCGAGCGCATGGGCGGTCTCGACCGCGACGCGCATTTCCTCGTCGGTCATCAGTTGCTGGCGGGGATCATCGCCGGTCGAGGCCATGCCGCCGGAAGGCATGAGCTTGATCAGATTCGCGCCCCGTTCCTTGTGTTCGCGCACCCGGTATCGCGCCTGTTCCGGCGAATCGACGAGGCCATGATCCCACCCGGGGTGCGACAGCCCGGCATCCAGGCCGGTCTTCGGGTCGCCGTGTCCGGCCGTGGGACCCAGGGGTTCAAGCGAAACCCACAGGCGCGGTCCCGGCAGTTTGCCGTCGGCGATGGCATTGCGCAGGGCCACGGTCTCATCGCCCCCGCCCACGTCTCTGGCACTGGTGAATCCCTGCTGCAGCAGGCGGCGCACGAAGACGGCGGCATCGAGTGCGCGGTCGATGTCGTTGTGGGTGAGCCAATATTCCGTGGCGTTCGTGCGGCTCGGCAGCAAGGCCGAGACGTGCACGTGGCAGTCGATGAATCCCGGCATCACCGTGGCGCCGGACAAATCAATGATCTCGGCGCCGGCAGGAGCCGTGAACCCGGATTCCACCGCCAGGATTCTCTGGTCGCGGACGATGATCGACACCTGCTCGCGCGGTGCCTCGCCGCTGCCGTCGAGCAGGGTTCCAGCGTGAATCACCCAATCCTTCGCCGCAACCGGAGCGGCGGCGGCGAGACATAGCGCAATGGCCGCCAGGCGGGATCGATGCATTGGGACCTCGTGTGATTTGAACGCAGCCGCAGTTGCCGCAGTTGATGCCGTTGCCGTCGAGTCTAGCGCGACGACCGCTCGCGCGGTGGCGCAGGTTCGGCTCGACGCCATGCCGGCCCGGGTGGATGATCGGCCGATGAGCCTGCGAATTCGCGATTTCCGGCCCGAGGATGCCGGCGCGGTGAACCGGATCGCGGTCGCGGCTTGGGATCAATACCGGAGCGTGTTCCGCGATTGGCCGCGCAGCGCGCCCAACTTCGCCCGTACGGCCGATTTCGCCGGGGAGCTCGACCTGCTGATAGCCGAGGATGCGGCCGGCATCCGCGGCTTCGTGGGCTACGTCGCTCCGGGGCGGCCCCGCGAAAGAATCTTCCGGCGGGATTGGGCCACCATCCGCATGCTGTCCGTCGATCCGCCGTCCCGCGGCCGCGGGATCGGCCGGCTGCTCGCCGAGGAATGCATCGGCCGCGCGCGGCGCGACGGTGCGGCGGCGGTCGCGCTGCACACGAGTCCGGTGATGCAGGCGGCGCTGGCTCTGTACCTGCGCCTGGGATTCAGTCATTTCCGGGACATCATGGACCGTCACGGCGTGCACTATGCGGTCTATGTACTGCGCCTGACGGCCGCCGCCGGACCGGCACCCGGCCGCGGCCTCCGGGGGTGGCTGGGAAGATGGCTCGATAAGAGTTAGGCTTGGCATACAACGCCAAGGGGGATTCGCCATGCGTTCATTGCTGATTTGCACGACACTGGCCGTCGGCGCACTGTGCGTCGGCATCTGCGGACACGCGCAGACGCCGCCCGCCAATCCGCTCGACGTCGTTCCGGAGGCGTTGCCCTTCGACATCCCCTATGGGGCGCCAATATCGCTCGAACGCGCGCTACGCGCCATTGGCGCGGCGGTCGCCGAAGCGCGGCAGCACGGTTGGAAGCTCAACGTGGCGGTGGTGGACTCCGGCGCCAACCTGGTGGCCTTTCAGCGCATGGACGGCGCGCAGCTGGCCTCGGTCCAGATTGCCGAACACAAGGCGCGCGCCGCGGCCGCTTTCCGCCGCGAAACCAAGGTCTACGAGGACGCTGTCCAGCTCAAACAGAACCATTACGTGCTCTCGATCGACGGGGTGATCGCCGCGCGCGGCGGCATACCGCTCATCGAGGCCGGCAAGCTGATCGGCGCCATCGGCTGCTCCGGGGGCGCCGGATCCCAGGACGAAATAGCCTGCAAGGCGGGTGTGGCCGCCATCAACGCCATCAAGTAGAGCCCTGCGCCGGCCTGCCCGTGAACAGGATCACCACGCCCATCATCACCACGGCGGATGCGCACCATTCCCACGCCGTCACCGTTTCGTGGCCCAGCGTCACGCCGAGAAACAGCGCCACCACGGGATTGACCAGGGTGTAGCTCGCCGCAACGCTCATCGAGGTGCGCGCCAGCAGCAGCATGTAGGCGCTGAAGGCGATCAGCGATCCGAACACGACCAGGTATGACCAGGCCAGCCAGACGCCCGGTTGTGCCGGCAACTGCCAGGATTCGTGCGCCAATGCCGACATGAGCATCAGCGCCAGGCCGCCGCACAGCATTTCCGTGGCAAACCCGATGGCGCCGGGCGCCAGTTCGAAGCCACGCCGGCTCAATACGCTGCCCAATGACCAACCGCTGCAGGCGAGCGACATGGCGATGAGTCCCTTCGGTGAGGCGCGCAAGCTCGCCCCCTGGGTGAGCATGAGGATTCCGGCGACGCCGACGCAGACCGCCGTCAATTCTCTGCGCGGCGGATGGATTGCGAACGCCAGGTTGATCACGATCAGCAGCAGCGGGATCACGGCGATGAACAGGACGACCAGGCCCGAGGCGATGGTCTGTTCGGCAAAGGCCGTGCCGCCCATCCCGCCGCCGAGCATCAGCGTGCCGACGAGCAGGGCATTTCGCCATTGCACCCGGGTCG
This sequence comes from Gammaproteobacteria bacterium, assembly GCA_003137095.1. Taxonomy (GTDB): domain Bacteria; phylum Pseudomonadota; class Gammaproteobacteria; order Steroidobacterales; family Steroidobacteraceae; genus Bog-1198. Next base: position 53,730 of record PLET01000063.1, on the reverse strand, counting down.
GCCACTTCGCGCCACGCGCCAATTGCCAGGCGAACAACAGTCCTCCGGCACAGAAGAACCGCGTGGTCATCATGAAGAAGGGCGGGAATCCCGCCAGCGCGAAGCGGATCACCAGGTAGGTCGATCCCCAGATCAACCACGTTGCCAGCAGCGCGCCCAAGATCAGCGCCGGCATGCGGCGGAACGCCCCCAAGGACTCGGTGCTGATCATGACGGCATGGATGCGCGCACTCAGCGGCTCACTTTGGCCTGCGGCGTCTCGGCCAGGGGCGGCCTGACCTCGTCGCCGCCGGGCATGGCGGCGGTCGGCGCATAAAAGCTCGAGGCGGGCGTCGCGGCGATGAAGGCGCTGATCCGGGTGCCGCTGGACTCTGCCGGCGGCGCGGCGGATGGATCGCGCCGGAATGGGATGATGGTCCTGAGCGCCCTCCACGCCGCCGTCGGCGCGGCGCCAAAATCGCGCGTCGGGTCCTCCAGCTTGCGGATGTCCAACCAGGCGGCGGCGTTGAGCAAATCCTGGCCCAGGATGTCGCGGGACACCTCGATCGCCTGGTGCAGCCGCACGAGCTTGAGCATGGGAACGGCATCGATGTCGCCGACGCCCTTGTCGGCCGTCACGCCGTCCGGTGGCACCGGATTGGCGAGCGGCTTGAGTTCCTGCCAGAGCGCGTCCGCGATCGCTCCGCCGCCCCCGCCGCCGGCGCCGCTGATCCCATCGGTGCCGCCATGCGCCTTGAGCACCGCTCGGGGATCGGTGACCGTGAAGAACGTATCCTCGAATCGGTGCAGGCGCTGCACGACCACCACCATCAGATTCTGCAGGGCGATGGGCAGCGCCTCGACATCGTCGAGCAGCGGATAAGGATCCCAATCCGAGTTCGAAAAGATGAAACCGTGCTTGCCGTTGCTGTACCGGCCGCCCCGCACGAAGTATTTCATCAGCTGCGGCGTCGCGAGTTCCCAGGAATCCCCGGGCGACACATCCGGCCGCACGGTCGGATTGTGATCCGTCGAATTCATCTGGATGAGCGTGCTGTCGCGCAGACGCGCCCAGGCCTGCCAGAGCCCGGCATCGCGCCACACCGTCGCCCGCAGGCTCTCCGGATCCTGGATGATGCGGTACTCGCCATTGAACACATAGCTGCCCTTCAGCATGTCGAGCGTCCGGGCGGCGGCGTAATTGGCCCAAACGAACGGACGGGTGGCCTGCACCGGCATCGACAACGGCGCAATGCTGCCGTTCATGGCGAGTAGATCCAGCGCCCAGATCAGGTCATGCCATTCGATCAGCCGGCGGACATCATGGACGAGCAACGCCGCATAGCCGGCCGTCAAAGCGCTGGTGGTGAGGAGGTTGGCATCGGCCCCCTCGAAATGGACGGGCTTGAGTCCGGCCTTGCGCAGCGCCTCGGCCGCCGGCAGTCGGACACCCTTGTAATAGGCGGCGCCGCGGCCCCTAAGCACCGTACCGGTCGGCACGAAATCGGCCTCGCCGATGGCACCGCGCCAGTACACGGCAGGCGTCACACCGGCATTGAGAAGGTCGATGATTCCCTGCACGTAGCCGGCGCTGGCCGCGAGATAGCGCATGTTGTTCAGGTCGACGGCGAGCATCGCCCGACCCACCTCCTCGTCGGGAACCTCCCCGCCGAATCCGCCCTCGCTGAAGCCCGGCGCAGCCCATCGACGCTCCAGCTCGGCCTGGAATTCCGGCGAACCCGGATCGCCCTTGAGCGACACGTTCTCCCGCCCGGATCCCGGCGACCGGTTGAACAGGTACACCGGCACGCCTTCGGCCTGCGCCTCGAGAATCAAGCCGAACGAATCGGCCGCCGCCTGCCGCGCCTCCGCGGAGAGCTGCACCTTGGCGCCATGGCGCGCGATGGCGACGAGCTGTTCGATCGACAGATCGTGGCCCGTCAGCACGACGGTGGTGCCGGCCATCGTCTGATCGCTGGCGTGATAGGACTCTGCGGTCAGGGCCCGCAGCGGCGAGCCCAAACCGAGCGCCGCCATCAGCAGCGGGCAGATGCGATGAACCTGTGGATGACCAGCCATATTGCCTCCCTCCGGGCCCGGGTTGGCCCCGGGGCATCGATTTTTCCGCGATTCGGCGGTTGGATGGTAGCGCCGGATCTCAAGAATTGCCCGCCAGAAGGCTCGGGAATCGCCGGCTCGAGTCCAGAATGAGCTCGCCGAACAGTGCATTCGCCCAGGCAAACCACGCGCGCGTGAAGTGTGCGGGTTGGTCCTGATCGAAGGCTTCGTGCATGAAGCCGGTGCCCGCATGCGTGTTGCGCAGCCAGGCGAGGCAGCGGCCGGTCTCCACCGCTTGATCGCTCGTCAGCGCGCGGATCATGATGCCAATCGGCCAGATCATGCCGAGTCCGACATGCGGGCCGCCGATGCCTTCGGCCGCACGGCCCCTGAAAAAATAGGGATTGTCATCGCTCAACACCTTGGCGCGCGTGCTGAGGTAGCGCGGATCGTCCCGCCGACAGCAGCCCAGATACGGCAGGCCAAGCAACCCTGGGACGTTGGCGTCATCAATGAAGAGCTGATTGCCGAAACCGTCGCATTCGTAGGCGTAAACGGCGGTTCCCTGAGACTGTGGGATCAGCCCATGCGCCTCGATGGCCAGCTCGATTTCGCGCGCCAGCAGCAGGCACTCGCGCGCAAAGCCGGCGTCGGCGTGGATGTCGCGCGCCATGTCGGCCAGTTGCCGCAGGCTGACCGCGGCGAACCAGTTGGCAGGAATCAGGAACGGATACGTGCAGGCGTCGTCGGAAGGACGGAACATGGAATGGATGAGGCCGACCTTGCGGGTGGGCGCGCCGTATCCGTCCAGAGCCAGGGTGTCGAGCGGTGTGCCGCTGGTGCGCTGGAATCGATACGGCCCGGGACCCGCGAGCCGCTGCTGCTCACGCAGGGTGGATGGCACCTTCGCCATCGCCGCGCGCCACTGCGAATCATAGGGCGCGGTATCGCCCGTGGCCCGCCAGTAGCCATGCGCGAGGCGGATCGGATGGCACAGCGAATCGACCTCCCATTTGCGTTCCGCGACGCCCGGCTTCATGACGGTGTCGTCGTGCAGCGCCCAGGACAACGGCCGCGTGGAGTTCGGGTCCTCCAGGAATGCGTTCGCGTACGGATCGATCAGGATGCACAGGGCATGCCGGTGGATCAGCCCGCGAAATACCCGGCGCAGCACCGGATCGGAAGCGGCCAGCGGCAGGTACGGCCAGACCTGCGCGGACGAGTCCCGCAGCCACAGCGCCGGGATGTCGCCGGTGATCACGAAGGTGTCGGGCCGGCCGTCGCGCTCCTGCAAGGTCACCGTCGTGTCGAGCACATTCGGGTAGCAGTTCTCGAACAGCCAGGCGAGTTCCGGATTGCCCACCAGGCGCGTGACCCGGCGGATTTCGGCCTCCACGGCCGGGCTGGTGACGCGACGCTGTGTCGCGGGCGGACGGCGCGGGGGACGTGCCGGGTCCGCCAGGGTGGCGGCCGCACCAAGCGGGCTCATGCCGGCCAGCACGGTTGCGGCGGCCGCACCCAACAACTTGCGCCTGTCCAGCAAATTTTGTGCCGTCCTGATCGGAATGCCCCCGGCGTGGGCTAGCCGGCGGCGCCCGGATACTCCCTGCGGAGCCCGGGTCGCCCGGCGCCAAGCCCCCCGGGACCGCGCGGCGCGAACGGCCGGTGCCGATCGCGCCGCCTGGGCCGGATAACCCTGGGCCGGATGACTAGTAGCTCAGCGTCACCTTCACCGACTCGGACGCGGCCGAGGACGAGGTGGCCGAGATCGTCAGCGACGTGCTGCCGGTCTTCGCGGTCGTGCTCGACGGCGTCAGGGTCAGTCGCGTCGATCCGGAGCCGGACACCGTGGCCGGGCTGAAGGATGCAGTCACGCCGCTGGGCAGGCCGCTCACCGCAAAGGACACCGAGCCCGTGAAGCCGTTGGCCGGCGTCACCGTCAAGGTGTCGGTCGCGTTGATGCCCCCGAAGCAGAAGGCGAGGATGCAAATCGGCGGCGTCACCGAGACGCTCGCGGCGCTGCTCGAGAGCGCGAACGACGGCGCCGCGGTGACCATGAAGGACTGCGACACCGGGGTGGCCGCGCTGATCGTGGTGCCGTTGCCCGCTTGCGAAGCGACGATGGTGCAGGTGCCCGGCGCGTTCAGCGCTGCCGAGGTGCCCGACACCGTGCACACCGACGGCGTGTTCGAGGCGAAAGCCACAGTCAGTCCCGAACTCGCCGTGGCCTTCAGTGCCAGGCTCGTACCCGCCTTCTGGCTGGCGATCGCGCCGAAGGTGATGCTCTGGCTCGATTCCACGGCGTTGACCATGAAGGATTGCGACACCGGCGTGGCGGCCGCCACCGTGGTGCCGTTGCCCGGCTGAGTGGCGACGATGGTGCAGGTGCCCGCGCCGACCATCGATGCCGAGGTGCCCGCCACCATGCACACCGTCTGAGGCGACGCGGCGAACGCCACCGCCAATCCCGAACTCGCCGTGGCGCTCAGCGGCAATACCGTTCCCACGGTTTGGCTCGCGATCGCGTTGAAGGTGATGGTCTGGGTCCCCGGCGGAGTGACCACCACGGGCGCGGCCGTCGAGATGCCCGAACAGGATTCGATCGCATCCGTGTTCGAGGCAGGCGCATTGCCCAGGTTGTTGAGATAGAAATACTGCACCTGGCTGCCCGAGTTGGAGATCACGCCGTAAAAGTTGAAAAACAAGGTGGCGTCGGTGATGTCGGCGACGCCCACGAAGGTGCCGTCCGGATTGACGGTATAGGTGACGGTATAGGGGTTGCCGTCGACCAGGAACGATCCGGTGTTCTCGTAGGGATCGACGCCGCTGCCCGTGCCGTTGGCGAAGGTCGCCACGTTCAGGTCGCTGTAGGCGTAGAAGGGGCCGTAGCAGGCCGCCACGAACGAGCCGTTCATGCTGGCCTGGGTGAAATTCGTGCCGTTCGAGCCGGTCTGCGGCTTCAGGTCGATCTTCGCCACCGCGCTCGCGTCGGTTTCGATGCCCACCGCCTCGCCGCTGGCCTTGACGGCGACGGTATACGTGGACGTCGTGCCGGTGGTGGCCGCGGCCGTCGCGGCGGCGACGGTGACTATCGGGGTCAGCGTCAAGTCGATGGTGAGCGTGCAGTCGGCGTTGACGCCGTAGGTGCCGGTGACGGTGGAATCGACGCCGTAGGCGCCGTACATGTTGGCGCCGCTCACCGCGCTCACGCCGTCGAAGTAGAGGGAGCCGGCCAGGTATTTCGTATCCGCATTCGTGCCGTTGGCGGCGAGGGTGTTGCCGGAGACCAGCACCCCGTACCATCCTTTCAGGCTGGCGGCGCTCGTCGCGCACGCCGCCGCGGCTGCGTGGCCGGTGGCGGGGGCGATAAACCAGGCAAAGACCAGCATGGCCGGCGTGAGTTTGCGAAATGGCGTTGTCATGAATGGAACCCGTTGCGGTGAATGAATTTCCAGCCGTTGATGATAAAGAGCATTCGGCGTTAGTGGAGCGACATGAACATAATGCGGTGGCCTTATTTCCACGCCGGCTCGCGGCGCGCTCGGCAGTGCTTCATGTTTCGAACGACGGGGAACTAATTATGTTAAGTGGAAGGCGATAATTCAGGTCAAAGAATCAGCATGGGCTGCGGCGCGGCCTTGAAGGACGTGCGCAACCGATGGGTCGATCCGTTCTCCGTGGCGTTTTGAATGGCCAGCACGATTTCATTGTTGTGCAGGCAGAAATCGGCGGGCAGCCGCGATTGGCGCCGCTCCTGCACCGCAGACGCCATCTCGGCGGGCCCGCGGCAGAATTGCATCTTGTTGGATCCGCGCGCCGACTGCCGGGTGCCCTGGATCCTGACCAGCGGGTAGCGCCTGCCGATGGGCTCGATGATCGTCCTGCGCCGGATGTTGAACATCCGCTTGATGACCACCGGCGAGTGATAATTCCAGCAATCCTCGACCGACAGGATGCCCCTGTCGCCGAACATCCGCAGGCGGTGATCCTCCTGGGCGATGATGGTGCAAGTCAGGCGGCACACCACCCCGGATTCGAACTGAATGCAGGCCACCGACAGATCCGGTGCGTCGCGATCCAGCGGCACGTCGGTGAGCTTGTCCGGGTACAGGCAGGAAGCGAAGGCCGTCACCGACGCGGCGGGCCCGAAGAATGCCGTCATCCAGGTCACGTAATAACCGGCATGCTCGAGCGTACAGCCGACCTCGAACTCATCCTTGTAGGGCCATTGGCGGCCCGATGCGCTGAACCACTTCCGGTACGGCATGTGAAACACCATGCCGTCGTCCAATTCCGCGTAGACGAGTTTGATGTCGCCGATGCGCCGCTCGCGCAGCGCCTTCCAGACGGTCTGTGCCGTTTCCCCGAGCACATTGCAGGGAGCCGATGCGATCTGCAATCCGCGCGACTGCGCGAGCGCCAGCAGTTCGGTCGCCTCCTCCATGCGCATCGCGAGCGGCTTCTCGGAATACACGTGCTTGCCGGCGAGCAGACAGGCCTTGGAGACCTCGTAATGACTGTCCGGGTTGGTCAAATTCAGTACCAGCTCGATGGACGGATCCGACAGCACGCCGTCCAGGGAGTCGCGCGCGCAGGTCAGGCCATGGAAGCCGGCAAACTGCGCAAGACGCACCGGGTCACGATCCGTGACCGCCGCCAATTCGAGCACCGGATACAGAGGCAGCGATTGCATGTAGAAGTCCGCCACAAAACCGCAGCCGACTATGGCCGTGCGCATATTCGAGTTTCCATGTGTCCGTGGCTGGGCAAGGACGGGTTGCCGGGTGCGGGGCAAGTTAGCGTCAAGCACCGCCACCGTCGCGAAACCACTTCACGGTTTCCTTGCGCAATTCATCCGCTCGGCGGTCTCCCGGGTTCGTATCCGCCCGCTCCTCGCCATTGTGGTCGGCAATCCGCCGTGGCAGGATCGGTGATACTGGATTCTTGCCATGCGCGGATTCCTGCAACGCTCGGAATATTGCAATGCCCGGACTCTTGCACTGTCTGGCGTCGGCGTGGCATGGCGCCGGCAATTTTACATATTAGAACGAAGGGATTCCAAGCGCATTGTGAGATCGCCAATCCATGGGAACCAAGCGATGACATGCTCCGATTTTGGTCTCGCATGGCTGTCAGCGGCCGCCGCCATGCTGTGTGGCTGCAGCTCCTCGACCCAGCCGGCTTCGGCGTCGACATCCGGTTCGGCGCCGGTCGTCTGCGAGCAGAGCAACAGCACTTTCAACACCACCGCGGGCTACGGCTGGGTGCAGTACGGCAATTACACCGTTCAGAACAACAACTACGCGGGAACCGCTGGTCAGTCGCTGTGGGCCATCAGCGCCGATTGCTGGGGCGTGACCACCGCCGCGACGACCGAACGGTTCGGCATCGGCAGCTCGCCATCCGTGCAGCGCGGCTGGTCGCAGAACGGCGCGACGCTCTCCGCGCTCTCCGACCCGGGCACGAACGACTGGACCACGAAGTCCGGTATGGGCATACGCGTCACGGCGCTTACCAAGGACATGGTGCATTGGGCCTTCACGGGGCCCGCCGTGTATCCGGCGAGCCGCTGGGACGCGCTGATCGAAACCGATTTCCATCAGACCAACGATCCGCCGTACACCGCGTACTATCCCTATACCCAGTTGATGGTCACGCAGGCGATCAGCGACCAGGTGCTGGCGGGCAACGGCTCTTACTACGGCACCGTGGTCGCGGCGAATCACGGCACCCAGGTGACGATTGCCGGAACCACGTACACCGTCTACGTCGACAACCCGAAACAGAAATTCAATCAGACGGGTGGGCACACCATCTGGATGGCGGTCCCGCCCACTACACTGTCCACCGGCAACTCGAAGCTGGCCATGTGGGGCTCGATGGACGCGGTGACCGACCTGGGGGCGCTCATCCAGTTCTGGATGCAGTCCAACCCCGTGGACGACACGGGCGCACCGATCCAGAATGCCGCCGGCGAGGCCATCGTCTCGCCGCTCATCACGTCGGATCTTTACGTCAACCAGACGATTGCCGGTTTTGAAATCGATTATGGATCCGGCTTCAACACCACCGCCTTCTGCATATCGCTGCAGGATGAGCCGGACTGTCCGTGAGCAACGCCCGGGGGAGCGCCCTGCGCGAGCGCCGCGGATGACGCGCATAGTCAGCGTGCCGGCCTGGAGAATGTCCTCGCAATCCACGAGTCGGCGGGGCGCCGCCGCAGGTATTTGAGGAGCGCGCGGTAGCTGCGATGCTTGAGAATGTCCTTGCGCGACTGCGGTGAGAATTCCACCCCGCGGTAAAGCACTTCGAACGGCGCCCAGCGCGATTTGGACACATCCCGGCCGGTGGACATGTTGAGCAGGCGAAAGCCGTTGGCGATCCCGTATTTGATGGATTCCGCCACCAAGGTGGTCGCCACGCTGTATTTTCGGTAGTTCGGATCGTAACCGGAAAAATACAGGTACAGGGTGTCGCCGAGCGCAAAGCCCAGCCGCGTCGCGATGACCGCACCCTTGTACTTCAGCTGAAATATCCGCAGCAGGCCGCGCTGCGCGAATCGGGCGCACACGTCGGCCAGGAAGCGCTGTGATCGCAGCGACACGAAATTGTCCAGATGCGTGACGGTGTTCGGCATCCTGGATCGCGCGCGATGCAGCAGGAAAAACAGGGCCAGGGCGGATTCCACGTCGGCCGGATCCGACACGATCTCAAAATCGAACGACAGGCCGTCACGCTTCGGCGAGTTGTAGCATTTCCTGAGTGACTCCTTGACGTTACGCGGCAGACCGGTCCGGAATTCCTCCCACGTGGGCTTGAGCAGGAGGATGGGATTGACGATGTCCGGACCCCAATAGTTGGTCGCATAGCGGAGGTTGATGTTTTTCTGCAGTTCGAGGTCTTCGGCCGGCAGACCCGTCAGGGCGGCCGAGTTCCATTTCAGCGGCATCTGGCCGAGATGATCCAGGAGCCACGTGTAGATGAGGCTCATGTTCTCGGCCGTGGCGGCCACTCCCCGCACTTCCGTCAGGTTCGGGTCGGCGCCGAAGAACTGCAATTGCCGGAATTGCAGCGGACCCAGATTGGGCCGGTGCGTCAGCATCATGGGAGCGATTCCGAGCAACCCGTCTTCCGCGGTCCTGAACGTGATCACGAACAATTCGTCGCGCACGGTTTTGGCCTGGGTGCTCAAATGGCGCCACCAGGGGATCACCCAATCGAACCTCACGAAGGGCAGCTTCACCATCCGGGACTCGAGATTTCTCCACTCTGGTTCGAGGGCAAGCAGGGCGTCCTCCGTGACGATGTGTTCAATCAGCGGCTTAACCACACCCCTCCCTCGATCGGTGATTCCCCATTCCCCCGTCCCCGTAGGCCGCGCAGCATCCATCACCGCCTGGCATGCGGTCCTTTCAATATGCCATAATATGGTGCGCGAAGCTGTCGGACGACGGCCCTTATTGCACGACGATCGGGATCTTTCAACGGCGAAGGTGGAGCATTATGCCGGCGAATTGGCGCGCATTACGGTGCGAAGATCATCATATACGGCCGCTTCACGTGATCAAAACTTCGACCATCGCCGCACACGTCGTTTGACCATCAGCGGCAGCGCCTTGATCGCATCGCGCATCGGACGATCGCCCGGAATGGCCGGATTCATTCCGATCCGCTCGAGCCAGCGGTTCACCCGATACAGGTGCCGTCTCCGGGCGGTGACGTCGCTGAACCACAGAACGCCCACTGAAATCGACACCTCGTCGCCGTTCTGCACCCAATGCGGATGACACGGCGGGATGTGAACGCCCTCTCCCGACCGCAGCTCCACGTGAGCCGAGAGCTGCTCCAGACGCGGCGAATACAGGGCGAGTTCGCCGCTGCCCGCGAAGTAGGCGCGCAGGCTTTCGCGATCGAGCACCGCCGTGTCGAATCCATCGGCAATCGACAAGGTCTTCGAGCCGCGAATCTGCAGGAGAAAATTGTGCTCCTCGTCCAGGTGAAAGGGGGTGGTGGCACCCGGCGAGCTGACGAAGATGTCCATGCGCGGCGCGGAAATGCCGGGCGCGACGCGTTCCACCGGACCGCGAAATTCTTCGATGATCTCCATCAGCAGCGCTGCGTACTGCGGATCGGAGCCGACGTCGCGAAGCTGCATCCAGGCCCGCGCGTTCTCGATGCGCTCGATGGTTTCCTGCGCCGACAATTCCGGGCGGGCGAGATTGCGCTCCACGAAGGTCCGCTTCGGCCCGGTCGCGGAGCCGCCGTCGACCTGATTGATCGCATGGTCTCCCTTGAAGTACAAAATCGGCCGGTTGAGGGATCCCGCGAGATCCACCAGCGCAGGAAGCTGCAGCAGGCGATGGCCGACGAGAGCGTGTTCGATCTTGAAGGGATAGCGATCGAAGTACGCGGGGAACATGTCCTCATCGAGCCCGAGCAGCCGGCCTGCGGTGGCCGGCGCCTGCGAAAAATCCACTGCTGCCTGCATGCTCGTCACTCGAGTCCAAAGGGCAGATGCGCACGCGCGGCATCACGGCCCAGCCGGCGCACGCCCGGCCCGGCGTACGCCAGGGCGGCGGATGTCAGGGCGGCGGATGTCAGGGCGGCGGATGTCAGGGCGGTGGGTGTCGGTTCGCGCATCCGCTCCTGGGTGCCCGGCCCGGCAACCGCGTGACCATCCGCCTCGCACCCCTCGAGCACCGGCGCGGTGGTTGCGGCCTGAGGACGGGCGGCCGCTGATCGGCTTCTCAGTTCGCCCAACCAGGCGCGAATGTTGTGCAGGCTGGCCCTGCGGATGACCTGGACGTTCACCACATCGATGGGCTGGGCCCCCCAGCGGTGCTTGTAATACGCGAACTGTTGCATGAAACTCAGATGCGCATGGCCCTTGTCAATAGCCTCCCCCACGGCAAGCAGCAGGAGCAACTGGCCCGGACCCAGATCCGCCCGGCACTGATCGTAAGCCATTTCCAGACACCACGCACCGTGGGATTCCGGCGCGGCGGTTGCGTTCGCACCGGTTAGCAGGGCGGCGATCAGCACGCCGTCGAGAACCACGCCGATGAACGAGGGATCGAAGCCCGCCCTGCCGCCCACGAACTCCCGGTAGAAGCGCACCCGCCGCGGATGGCGTCGAATCGACGCCGGGCCTCCATGCTTCCAACTGCGGCCGTCCAATTCGCAGTAGGCGTCGAACCAGGCGCTCACCGCCGGCGCGCCATCCGCGAGGATCAGCTCGGGTTCGCCGCTGGCGAACAATCGCCGGGCTTGGCGGCTGATGTTCGAGCGCATTTTTTTGGTCAGCGACTGGAAATAGCCCGCGAGGTCATCCCAGACCACGGCAATCTCGTTGTAGGGTTCCACGGGATAGTCGCGCGTCCGGTATCGGCGGCCGGTGCGCGCATGCGCGGCCCGATGCAATGCGGATCCGGGACGCTGGCCTGCGAACTCGAGCATCCCCCAGCCACGCACCTGCTCGCATAGGTGGGCGATCAAAGCCGCGGCCACGCGCCCCTCATCCTCGGGTGCGGCGAGGATGCCGCGCTGCTCCGTGTCGAAAGGCGCAAGAAACCGCAGGCGGCCACGCAGCCGGGGAAACGCTGCGACCGCGGACCCGAAATCGTCCACCGACAATCGCATGGGCGCGCAACCGATGAGGCGTTCACCCTCTCGAATCAGGAACAGGCGCTCCTCCAAGCCGGGACTGTGATACTCGCTGCGCAGCGCGTAGCACGACAGGAATGCCGAGGACATGAACGGATTGGGGCGTGCCGAAGCCAGGTTGAGCCGGTCGATTTCGCTGGCCATACGTTGCAGGGCCACAATGCCGCTCATCGAGGATACCGACAGCGCCGCGGTGGCTTGTGTACGTGCAAGTTCAACAGACTGTCCGGCGAAGGGATGCAGATGCCCGCCGGGAAGCGTCGCCGCCAATTTACGTCCCTCCCACCGCCTTGCGCGGCTGTTTTGGGCGGCCCTGTAGCTGCCGCTGCCGCTCCAGCAGCATGCGCCCGACCGCGACGGTGGCAAACATGGTCATGACGGAACTGGAGACTTTGGGGGTGATCCAAACCGCCTCCTGCAGGTTGACGATGATCTGCTGGAACATGATGGCAATGAAAAGTGCGCCCTCGGTGCGGTCAAATTTGAACACCGACAGGCTCTGCCGGATGTACACGACCACGTAGCACATCAGCACCGTCAGCCCCACGAAACCCAGATCGTTCGTGATCTCGAGAAATCCGTTGTGCGATTGGGTCGGGTACATCCACATACGAGCCAGGAACACGAACGAAGGCGACGTCGGAACGGGTCCCACCCAATAGGCGCCATAGCCCGTGCCCAGTATGGGGGCCAGCGCGATATGCTCGCGCACGATCTCCCAGATGATCACCCGGTTGGAAAACGTGAAATCCTTTCCGGTGAGCAGTAGGAACGGTTTCAACAACAGGCCGAGACCGGGCACCAGGTTCAGGATGGCGACGGCGTACAGCACGCACAAACCGGCAAATATGCCCACCATGTAAGGCAGATACGGCCGCAATGCCGGCGGTTGCCGCTGCAGCAGGAGCAGCATGGGCACGGCGAAGAAGGTCGCCAGCAGCGCGGTGGAACTCTTCGACAGACCCAGACACGTCGCCGCGACAGCCAGTCCCATCAACGCATACACCCATTTGACTTCGCGGGACAGCCACGCGTGCATCCACAGAATCACACCGAAGCTGGCGATCTGTCCGAATTCGTTTTTCTGCGAACACAGTCCGTGCCACGAACCCTTGAGCAATATGTCCTCTTCGAGAACGAGTTCGGGCGAGATCAAGCCGATCACCAGTGATGCCACCAGGAAAACCGTGATCACGGGCAGCACCACTTCCTGAAAGCGCCGCCGGTGCCAGTCGACCAGGCAGATGGCGAAACAGGAGATCACCACCGTGAACAGGGAGACGAAGCGGGCAATGGTGGCGCCCGAATCGATCGACCACGCAATGCTGAGCGGGATCAGCACGAGCATGATGATGAAGGGTCTGTTGACCGCCTGCAGCAGCGCCCGCGACAGGCGCGCGCGGGAAAACATGATGGCGAGGCTGATGCCGATCAATGCGAACTTGATGGCTCTGCTGGTGGCGCTCGGTGCGCCGTAATCCGCAGCCGAAACGCCGGTCGGATGCAGCAGATCGGGCGGGATGAACAGGGAGATCTGCGCCACGAACATGGCGAACGCGACCCAGGACAGCGGCGATCTGCGCTTCGACTGCGCGCCCGGCCGGACGAATCTTTGTCCCACCCGCGGCTTCGCCGGCGCCACTGCGGCCACGTGGGGGCTCTTCAGGTGAATCCGTTCCATAGCGTGATAAAGGCCGGCCGTTCAACAAGCTGCAGGTGGTACGACGTTTGGGGGAGCGATCGCACGGATTCTACAATAACCCGCCCGCCACATTTGGGGTGCGTAACGCATTCGCCGGCAGCTGCCGGTCGAACTGCACAATACATCACAGTTCGGTTGAAAATCGCTGAATGTGGTGGAAATCTCATCCGCCACGACGCGCCGCCGGCACGGGCAGCGCCCGGGCGGATCGCCCGGGCGCTGCCCGCCTCTAGGTACAGTCGGGCTCGTTCTGCATGGCAACGCAAAACGCGGTATTGGTCGCACCGGGCATGAAATCGACCTCGAAGTCGCCCTGAATGGTGTTCAGGTACAGATCCGGAGTGAGCACCGGCGTCGTGATCGGCGTGCCATTGCCGTACAGGATCGGGTTGCCGGCGTCATCCTTGGGATTGGACTGCATCCAGAACTGCACCAGTGCAGCGACGTCCGTCACGGCGTCCACCTGTCCCCAGACCCCGAGGGCGTTGTTTCCGGTCGACAGATTCGTCGGCCCCAGGAACATCATGATGGTATGGCCGCCCGGCTGATTGAAGACCTGGCTCGGATTGTCGACGTACGCCGTATAGGTGGTCCCGGCGATCGTGATCTGCGTGCCGTGATACTTGTTGACCCAGCCGGCATAGAACGAACCGTTGCTCATGACCTGATCGACGATGTACTGCATCACCACCAGCTGGTCGCTGGCGTAGTACGCGGAGGCCGGCGGATTGTTGGTCTTGTGGAAATCCGTCTCGAGCAGCGCGTCCCAGCGGGTCGCCGGGTAGACGGCCGCCGGCGGCGTGAACGCCCAATGCACCTTGGCCTTGGTGAGCTGCGGCAGCGGGATGCCCATGCCCGACGCAGTGGTCCAGTTGGTGACGCCGGCGGCCGACGCGGCGGCGTTCATCAGGCCGCCGTTCTGGCTCCAGCCGCGCTCCACCTGCGGCGCGCTGGAGATGGTGTAGCGCTCGCTATTGGCCGACGTGGTGAAACCCCAGCAGTTTTGCGAATTGGCCCACATGGATTGATTCGGCGCCCCACCCCAGTCATTGTTGTTGACGATGTAGTTTCCGTACACCGCACCGCCGTACGCATTGCCGGTGGTGAAGGAGCTCGAGGTCTTTGAACATGCCGGGGTCAGGCTGCCGGTGATGGCCGCGGTGGCCGTGTTCGGCGATCCGAGGGTGGCGCCGCCGGCTGCGCTCGACAAGGCGATGGTGAAGCTGCGGGTCCCGGAATACGCCGTGGCATTGCTCACCGCGACCAGGAAGCTCTTGGAGGAAGCATCGCCGTTCGCCCAGTTCAGGGTGCCGGAGGTGGCCGAGTAGTCGGTGCCGGCCTTCGCCGTCCCATCCGCCGTCGCATAGGCGACGCTCACGGCGCCGACGGTTCCGCTGGTGCGCGTCACGGTGACGGTCAAGGCACCCGCCGTCTGACCCACGCTGTAGGTCGATTCCGACAGGGCGATGACACCGGGTCCGATCACTGCGCCGCTGCCCGTGATGGTCACGGCGGCGGTGCTCGGCGCCCCGAGAGACGCGCCGCCGGATGCGCCCGACAGGGCGATGGTGAAGCCGCGCGTTCCCGTGAACGGCGTGGCATGGCTCACCGCGACCGTGAAGGTCTTGGCGGAGGAGTCGCCATCGGCCCACTTCAGCGTACCGCTGCTCGCCGTGTAGTCCGTTCCCGACTTGGCGGTTCCGTCCGCCGTCGCATAGGTCACACTGACCGCGCCGACGGAGCCGCCCGTGCGGTTGGCCATGATGGTCACCGTGCCGGCCGACTGCGCCACGCTATAAGAGGTCGCCGACCATGCGAGCGCACCCGAGCTGCTGACGGCACCGTCGCCGTTGATCGTCACGGTGGCCGTATTGGGCGTGCCCAGGAAGGCACCGCCCTGGACGTTGGTCAAGGAGACCCCGAAGCTGCGCGTGCCGGCGAACGGCGTCGCGTTGGAGAGCACAATCGTGAAGCTCTTCGGATCGGCATCGCCGTCCTGCCAGATCAGCGTGCCGTTGGCCGACGTGTACTCCGTGCCCGCCGTCGCCGTGCCGTCCGTGGTGGCGTAGTCGACGGTGACCACTCCGGCGGATCCGTCCGCGCGATTCACCGTGACGGTCACCGTGCCGGAGGACTGGGTCGCGCTGTAGGTCGCCTGCGCCAGTGACAGGGCACCGTTGGCCGAGGCGTCGACGGTGCTCAAATTGCTCGTGGCTGTCGAGGAAGACGACTTGTCCGAGCCGGCGCATGCCGACAGCACCGCCAGCATCAACCAGGCACCGGCGAAACGGCGAAGATTCACTGCAACCATACGCGTCTTCCTGTAAGCAAAATCCTACGAGTGGCAAAACTTATAACGTCAATTCTTCGCGCGAACAATTGTCTCGGATCAGCGACGAGTCGCCAGCAAACGACGATCGTCTTTACATATTGTCGGATCGCCATCGCACTTCGCATCAATGCATGCATGTGATGTGCGCAAGATCACGTCGAGCGGCGGGTGCAGTTGCACCCTCGCGTAATCAGCACGCGTGCTCGGATCCATTCCGACGCGAGGTCTTCGGTCCCGTGATAGTCTTCGCGCCATCATGAGCGCCGCAGGCCGCAGCTTCGCAGGTCAGGCCGCCGTCGCGCTGCTGGCGCTGTCGGTGCTGCTCGGCTCTTGTGCGCGCTCCGGCGGCGGCAACTCCGCCCCCCGCAAGAATCCGCTCGACGGCGCCGTCGGTGCCACCCTACCGGTGGCTCCACAAATCCTGGTGGATCAATTCGGATATCGTCCGGGCGACGACAAGGTGGCCGTCATCCGCAATCCGCAGGTGGGCTTCGACGCGGATCAGAAGTTTTCGCCGGGTGCCGCGTACGAAGTGCGCCGCGCCGCCGACGGCACCACCGTGTTCACGGGCACCTTGCAGGCGTGGAACGCCGGCGCGGTCGAGGAGTCCTCGGGGGATGACGGCTGGTGGTTCGATTTTTCGTCCGTCAAGGTGCCGGACCGGTATTTCATCTATGACACGCAGCGCAAGCTGCGCTCGCCCACCTTCTCGATCGGCGACGATGTCTACAAGAAGGTTCTGGCCGCCGCGCTGCGGGTCTTTTATTATCAGCGCAACGGCATGGCGAAGACCGCGCCGCACGCCGAACCCTGCTGGACCGATGCCGCGGCGTATCTGGGCCCGGATCAGGACTCCCAGGCACACGACGTCAACGACCGCGACAACCCCGCCAAGGTGCGCGACTTGCGGGGGGGCTGGTTCGATGCCGGCGATACCAACAAATACGTGACCTTCGCGGCCCAGCCGGTGCACCAGCTGCTGACGGCCTATCAGGATCATCCCGCGGCATTCACCGACGATTTGAACATTCCGGAATCCGGCAACGGCATTCCGGATGTGCTCGATGAGGTGAAATGGGAATTGGATTGGCTGCAACGGATGCAATATCCGGACGGCAGCGTCGCCCTCAAGCTCGGGGCGATCATCAACGCCAATCCCAGCCCGCCGAGTTCGGATCGGACCCCGCGGTTCTACATTCCGGCGTGCAGTTCGGCGACCATTGCGGCCGCCGGAATGTTCGCGCACGCCGCCTATGTGTTCGCCGGCTTTCCGGCACTATCCGGCTATGCCGAGCAGCTGCGCTCGCGCGCCTCCAAGGCCTGGAGCAATTATCAATCGCTACCCGTCAAGCAGACCGATTGCGACCAGGGCATCGTGCATGCCAGCAACGCGGACTGGAGCGCGGAGGATCAGGCGGGATATGCCGTCGAGGCGGCCGCCTATCTGTTCGCGCTGACCGGGGAGCCAGCCTATCAGGATTATGTCAAGGCTCATTACAAGGAGGCGAAGCCCTACCACGACTCCGGCTGGTCCCGGTACCGTCCGGATCAGGGCGACTCGCTGCTGTTTTACGCCTCGTTGAAAAATGCCGACGGCGACACCAGCCGCGCCATCCTGGCGGACAAGCTGGCGGACGTGAACGCCGCCACCGGCATCTACGGATTCTCCGCCAATGACGATCTGTACCGCGCCTATTTGAACGATGCCCAATATCACTGGGGCAGCAACAATCCGCGCGCCAATTACGGCAGCTCCAACCTGGATGTCATCCAGCACGCTATTCAGGTCAAGGATCCGCAGCCGTACCGGCAGCGGGCGCTCGGCATGCTGCATTACTTTCACGGAGTCAATCCACTCGGCATGACTTATCTGACCAACATGTATTCGCTCGGCGCCACCCGCTCCGCCAACGAGATCTATCACACCTGGTTCCAGCCGAAGACGAAGTGGAGCGACGCCGTCACCTCGGAATGCGGACCGCCGCCGGGATACGTGCCCGGCGGGCCCAACAAGAACGCTGCGCAGGATGGCGTGCCCGCCACCTTGATTCCGCCGACGGGCCAGCCGCCGCAGAAATCCTACAAGGATTGGAACGTCATCTGGCCGGACGCCTCGTTCGCCATCACCGAGCCGGCCATCTACTTCCAGTCCGCCTACGTCAAGCTGCTGTCCGCGTTCGTTCAGTAGTCGCCGCAGTGCCCCCGGGCGGATCTACTCGCGGTGCGGCGCTTCGCGCTTCGCCTCGGGTTTTTTCTCCTGGGTGGCCCGCAGCGTCTGCTGCTCCGTCGAATGCCGTTGCACCAGTTGTTGGGTCTGCATCTGGTGCTGGCGCTCGAGCTCCTGGGGATTGGCGCCCGCAGACCGCTGCCTCGCGGCCTGCGCGTGATCGTCGGCCTGCCGTTGCTGCAGATCCTGGCGCTGTTTTTCCTGACCGTCGCGCAAGGCATCCTGCTCCTGCTGATTCGCGTGGTCCCGTGCCGCATTGCCGGTGCGCGCCGTTGCCTGATAGGCCACCGGCGGCAGATCCGCCGCGTGCACGGGAATGGACCTCGCCGCCGGCCTGGCGGCCGCGATGGTTGCCGGTGCAGCGCGGCTGTTGGGTGGCGCGAGCGCGCGCTTGTCGAGCGATGCCACTTGGCGATGCTGCATCTGCACGACCGTCGCCGGCTGATGGGGCACGCGTGCCGCGGCTTGCTCGGCCGCAGTGGGCCGCGCCGCCACGCCGCCCGTCCCGCCGTTGTAGCTGACGCGGTTGATCGTGGTGTCGTTGACGACGGTGCGACTGTACACATTGTGCACGTCGGCGGCATCGACGTGACTCACCGCGGTGTTGTAGTAGAAGTCCCCGCCCTGCCAGTGTCCGCCGGTATAGCCCTGGCCGGAATAGCCGAAGCCGTAGGCGATGCCGCCGTAGAAGCCCACGGTCGGTCCCCAGTAGCCTTCATTCCACGAGTATCCGCCATCGCCCCATCCCCAATATCCGGGCGTCCACAGCAGGCCGACTTGCGGCGGCTGCACCCAGCCGCCGGGCACCCAAAAGTAACCGTCTGGGCCGTAGGCCCAATACCCGGGTGCCCAGATCCCGCCGTCCTCGACCAGTGCCGGCTGTTCGTACACTGGTAAGGCCGGCGGTGCCAGCGTGATGGACACCGATATCTGTGCCAGCGCATGGCCGGGCATGTCGCACAGCGTTAGACACAGGGCCAGCGCGCCGGCAGAACGAAGCATCAGTGAATTGAAAGTGAATTGCATGATGCAACCCTAGTCGCGTCTGCTGCATTCGTCCGTACGCTCCCGCGCATACGGCGGCGCGCTGCTGCGCACACGCATGAATGCAGCTTGCGCTGACGCACCGCCGCGCCACCTATGTGCGAAAGCGTACCGACAGAACCCTCCGCCGCCGTGCAGGATGGCTGCTCATCGGCGTCCACAGGCATTCCCGGAGAGTCATAATGGATCTCATCATCGTGTTGATCATCCTGCTGTTGCTGTTTGGCGGCGGCGGTGGCTTGTACTGGGGCATGGGCGCGGGCTGGGGAATCGGCCCCATCGGCCTGTTGATCGCGGTGTTGGTCATCGCCTACCTGGCCTACGGATATCGCGGCAGACGCAACTGATGCCGAGCGCGTCGCCGTCCGCCTCGGCATCACTTGGGTCTTACCGGGCGGTCATCACCGGGCGATGAGCAGGATTGCGCTGCCCGCGGGAGCGGGCACCTGCAGCTCATTGGACGAGATCGGCAGCCTGGGTGGCGTGAGCGCCGGCCAACTGCCGTCAGGCTGGATCGCCGCGACCGCCGCAGAATCCACCACATCTAGACTCAGGGGAATCCGACCATGACGCGATCGAACATAGTTTCCCGGCTCGGCCTGGCGGCCATGTTCCTCGGCGCCGGCGCCGCAGGACAGGCGGCCACGGTGATCACGGACTGGGATTTCGGTACCTTGGCGAGCGTCGCTCCGGACAACACGCCGGCGGCGACCGGGGGTACCGCGGCCACGAACAGCGCCACGACGGCCGGCTCCGTCGGCATGGCCAATAACTATTCCGAGGTCGGCTACCCCGCCGGTTCACCCTACACTTTCGACGACATCACCAACGACACCAACAGCACCTTCGGCAACAAGAACGTTTGGCGCCTCCGCGGCAGCAGCACGCAAGCCACGCAAAGCGGGGCCAATGGCTGGAGCATCAATGCGCCTCAATACAGCCAGGGTGCTCAATTCACGACCACGACGGCCGACTATGACGACATCGTGCTGTCGTTCAACTGGGCCTCGACCGCTCAGGGCATTGCCAACATGCAGGTTCAATACACGACGAACGGCACGACCTGGACCAACGTCGGATCGCTGCTCACCGCCACGGTGGGGAACAGCTCCGCGGGCGGCTCCTACCAGACCGACACCGTCGATTTTGGCGCCGCGGGAATCACGTCGGTCAACAACGACCCCAATTTCGGCGTACGACTGGTCTCCGCCTACAATCCCACGCTCGGCAATTACGCATCGGCCTCATCGGTGATTGCCGGGACTCCGGCTGCGTACAACAACAGTTCCGGCAACTGGCGCTTCGCCGACGTGCAAATCGACGGCACGCCGGTGCCTCTGCCGCCCTCGGTCTGGCTGATGCTGTCGGGACTCGGCGCCATGGGACTCACGGCCACGCGCCGCCAGCTCGGCCGCATCTGAAGATCACCGAGAAATCGCATGCAGGATGGTGCACTGCGTAACAAGCGCCGTGGTGCGCCCCCACGGCCGCCTGAATATCTTTACTTAAGTTTGTCGCCGGGGTGCCGAAGGCAAGTGATGCCCCAAGACGCCGAGAGACAACCCGGACCTCCCGGACGCCTGGACGCACCAGTCATTGGGGAGGCGACCCGCGATGTAAGCTCGTTTGAACGGTTGCGCTCTGCCACCCGGTCGGCGCATGCGTCCATCGAAACCGTTCCCGCGCTGCACCGGCTGC
The DNA here is from genome assembly GCA_003137095.1 of Gammaproteobacteria bacterium. GTDB lineage: Bacteria > Pseudomonadota > Gammaproteobacteria > Steroidobacterales > Steroidobacteraceae > Bog-1198. The sequence goes on along the minus strand of PLET01000063.1, from coordinate 33,027 downwards.
TGGAACCGGAACTGGACGCGGCCGATTACCTGATGACGCTGCGCAAACTGCATGCCTTTCACGCGGCTTTCGAGCCCGGCCTCGCTTCGCGGCTGCTCGGCATTTCGCGCGCCGCGGTGCTGTTGGACGGCAGAAACCTGCGGGCGCTGCAGGCAGATTTGGCGTGGTTCGGAGCATCCCCTCTGCGCTGCTCGCCGTCGCCCATGACGCTCCCCTGTGCTGTCGCTGGCCTCGGGGCGCTGTACGTCATGGAAGGCTCGAATCTGGGCGGACGAATCATCGCACGCCACGTTTCGCGCAGCCTCGGCGTCAGCCCGTTCGCGGGCGGGGCATTCTACGGTGGCCTCACGGCCGAGCAGGCAGGCCTGCGATGGCAGAAGCTTAAGGAAGTCCTGCGGCTGGAAATCGACCAGGCGCAACTCGCCTGGGAGCCCGCTGCCGCCGCCGCACTGCAAACCTTCGGTGCGCTCGAACAGTGGATGCGTGCGGATGTCGACTGACATTCGAGCGTAAATGCAGCTGCTGCGGGCGGTCAAGCGTGTGCTCGGGTCCCGCCCCGTGAGTCACGCTGCCCGCTCAGTCCGACTGACGTGTCGCGTGCACAATCCACCGCTTGCGGCAATAATCCAGTTCTGGGTGTCCCGCCACTTGGCGTTGAAGGGCAGGCAGGCGACGTGATTCACCGGGGTATGCATGGCAAAGCGAATGGATCTGCGCTCGGTGCCGGTGGTGCCGGTCCGGGGTATAAACCATGACCCGGGTTGAAGGCTGGCGGTGTCGCCTGGGTGCGGTCGGGATTGGCCTCCTCGTTGTCGCCGGCGGCCGGGCGGCCCCGGCAGCCGAACCGGCAACGGATTCCAACAACACGTTCTTGGACGCGCTGCAGGGGGCGTGGGTCATGGAAGGAACGCTCGGCGGCAAGCCCGTGCGCTACCGTGCCGAGGGACAGCGCGTGTTGCAGGGCGGCTTCCTGAGACTGCACATGACCGATGCCGATTCGCCGCCCAAATATGAAGCGGAGCTGTACATCGGTTACGATGCCGTGGCCGAGGACTACATCGCCCATTGGCTGGATCGCTTCGGCGCCGCCGGCGCCCGGGTCGTTGCAACGGGCAAGCGCCGCGATGATGAATTGGTGCTGGTCTTCCCCTATTCGGAAGGCGCATTCCGCGACACCTTCACATGGCATCCCGATCCGCACTCCTGGTCACTGCTGCTGGAGTCCGAGCGGGCAGACGGCACCTGGGCGACGTTCGCAAATTATACCCTCACGCATCCCAAGTGACTGCGGAGGTCCGATTTGCGTGCACGAAATGCGGCAATTGTTGCCGGGACCTCACGCTGCCGCTGACGGTGAGCGAGGCGATCGGCTGGCTCGAAAACGGCAACGACGTGCAAGTCATTTGCGAAGCGGAGCCCTGGCCGCAGGAGCCGGCTGCCGGCGATGCGAGGGCCCAGCACCGGCGACGCCGCTCCTTCCCGACGATGTGCGGCACGCTCGCGACCCGGGTTACCGTGCTGTTGGCGGCCAATCTCGCGGGCCGTTGCCCGAATTTGCTGGCGGACATGCGCTGCGGCATCTACGCGCATCGCCCGCTGGTATGCCGGATCTATCCGGCCGAGATCAATCCCTTCGTCCAATTGAGTCCGGCGCACAAGGCCTGTCCGCCGGAAGCGTGGACCGATGATCTGCCGCTGCTGCAGCGGGACGGTGTGGTGATCGACGATGCGACCCGCCGCGACATTCAGCGCTCGCGCGACCGTGATGCCGCCGACACCGCCGCCAAGGAATATGTTTGCGCGGCGCTTGGATTGAACCGCGCCGGGTTGGCGACCGAAGGTGTGATCGTGTTTTCGCCCGCGCCGACGGAACTGCTGGCCGCACTGCACCGAAGCCGCTGCGTTGCCAACCACGATGTGGCGCCCGGCGCCTGGCAGATCGTGTCGAACAGCTCACAGACCGTGCAGGTCATCCTCAACCGGGGCGCCCTGGCCGCCATGGCCGGCGAACACCACCGCGTACCCTGCCAATACAGCCGAATCCAATCGGGCGCCTGACCGTCGGCACCCGTCGCCCATTACGACTGGACCGTGACTTGGCTGTACCGTGAACTCAGGGCGCGACCCTTCGCGAGCTCTTGATTCTGCCCCTGGCTGCCGGACGCATCGTGAAATCCGGAAATTGCAGCCTCGGCCGAGTCGTGCGCCTTGAGATACGTCGCGACCGCATCGAGGGAATCGCCGCACCCGTTCTGCGCCAATGGATCACGATCCTGGTCTGGATCAGGGAGATCTCCATGTCCAACTCGACCCGTGTTCGCGGGACTTGCCATGGTGCTGGTCCACAACGTGTGGTCCGGCGGCGCCATCGCCATGGTGGTCACCCTCGTTGGCTGGATCACGCTCGTGCTGGCATTCAGCGGCTTCAGGTCATCCGCACGTTGAGGGCTATTCGACCCCCAGCGTGACCGGCAGTGGTGCGAACGGCGGAATGGGCAGCCCGGCGCCCTGCAGGGAATCCCGCAGGCAATTCGCCTTCGCCGAACTGCTGTCGCTGTCCACTTCGGTGATGCGTCCGGAACGGTCGACCATCAGGATGAGCAGGATGCGTTGGGGACCGTCGAGCGCGCGGCACTTCGCCCTGTTCAGCGAGCGCAGGGTCCGTGAGCCGAGAGACGTGTTCACGTAGCCGGCAAAACCCGGGAGATCCTTGTCCCGCAGATAAAGCGCACGCGCGGATTGATAGGCTTCCTGGCCGCTGCGCGACGAGGAGCAACCGGAGATCAGGAGCACGGCGGCGAGAATGGCTGAGGGACGCATACGACACAATCCACCGCTACTTGGAATCGGCCCGTTTGCTGGTGGTGGTATTCCACACCGCGATATCCCACGCATTATGAATGCCGACGAACACCAGGGCCACACACACCGCGGCGACTCCGTACATGCTTTGTTGCGGAGCGATCCATATGGAAAATGCAACGCCGAACAAGGCACCGTAGGCAAGCGCGGGCAGTATGGCATTCCATATCCAGTCCTCACTTACCGGGACGTAGTTGCTCGTGATGCCGCGGATGGTCATGGCGACCACCGACACGTAAATCAACCCCGCGAGACCCGCGGCTCCAATGCCGATGCTCAGGGTGAGAACACTCTGCCGCGGCGTGCTGAGGTACGCCGACAGCGCGAGCACGAAGCCGAAATGGACTATGGTCGGCGTGACGAAGGCGCGCAGCCCGGTCGCGTTGACGCGTTGCGCATCGGCGGCCAATGCAATGACGACGAAGGTCAGCCCGGTGAGACCGGCGGCCGAAGAGCCGGTGATCACATAGAAATTATCCCATCCCGCCGTCAATGCAGGTGTCATCATTGGGTGCCGGTGAAGCGCTGCTTCTCGATGATACCGCCCTTCATGACGAATTCCACCTGCTCGAGGGCGCGCATGTCGTCGAGCGGATTGCCGGCAACCGCAATGACGTCGGCGTAGTAGCCGGGTTTGAGCGCGCCGATCTGCCCTTCCCATCCGAGCAACCGGGCGCCGTTCAACAGATCGGCCTGCAGCACCGCCAGCGGCTTCATGCCGTGCTCGACCATCAATTCCAGCTCCCGGGCCTGCGTGCCATGGGGAAACGGGCCGACGTCGGATCCCACCGCAAAGGGAATGCCCGCGGCAACCTGCCGCTTGAACTCCCGGACCTTGTAGTCGTAGAGCGGCCGTTCGCCGCGCGGATCAGGCGCTCCCGGTGCAGGCAGGAAATACTCGAAGACGGCGAAGGTGGGAACCGCGGGAATGTGCTTCTGCCTCATGAGGGCCATGGTCTGATCGCCGAGCTGGGTCGCATGATCGATGGATGCCACACCCGCCTGCGCCGCGTACAAGGTACCGGGCTCGCCCTGGGCATGGACGGCGACCCGCGTTCCCAAGCGGGCTGCCTCGTCGACCGCCGCCTTCAATTGCAGCTCGGTGTACTGAAAAGGTGTCTGCAGTTTGCCGTCCTCGAGCCGGTCATGTCCGGTCTCATAGATCTTGACGAAGTCCGATCCCTCCTTGTGCTGCTGGCGGATCACCGCAATGAGTTCGCCGGCGTCGTTCGCGTAGCTTGCGTTTGACGACATGTGCTGTTCGGGATTGAACCGATTCGCGTCCTCGTGTCCGCCCAGGATGTCGATGGCGTTGCCGCTGATGCGAAGCCGCGGCCCGGGGATGAGCCCCCGGTCGATGGCGTCGCGAACGGCCGTATCCGCCGAACCCGCGCCTTCGGTTCCCATGTCCCGCTCCGCGGTGTAACCGGCGAGCAGGTCGGCCTTTGCGGCCAGCGTCGCCTGGATGGTCCGCTGCGCCACGGATTCCTGAACCGTCTGCAGATCCTCCGCTCCGGGATGCAGAAACAGATGGACATGCACATCGATCAGGCCCGGCAACAACGTGGTATTGCCGAGATCGATGACCCGGGTGCCGCGCGGACGGCCCACCTCTGAACCGACCGCGGTGATGCGTTCCCCGTCGATCAGAACTTCTCCCGGGATCGACACCTTACCGGTGTCGATGTCGAAGAGACGTGCGGCGTGCAGCACGATGGGATGCGAGGCGGCGGGTTCGGCGATCGCCGGTTGCATGAATCCGAAGAGCACGAGGGCGGCCGGGGCGAGCACTGCATTGATCTTCGTCATGTCGGCTCCTCGCCCCTGGTCAGCCGGTTGCTCCGCCTCATGGCGCTGATCATACAAGACGGTTCCTGCGCCGGCACATGCCGATGGCAATCACCGGTGTCGGGTGCGGCCCCGCGAGGTGGTTGCGCGAAGCCGTGCAGCGGCCTCAAGCTTCGGATCATGTCGAACAGCGCAGCGACGAGCCTCCGGCGCGGTCCATTCGGCGTGGCATCGGAGGAGATGGCGCCGCTGGCTGCCTCGTGCGTCTCCTTTACGTTGCTGCTCGCCTGTTATTACATCCTGCGCCCGGTGCGCGACGCACTGGCGGCAACCCTCGGCGCCGATTCCATCAAGTACCTGAGCACCGCGGTGTTCTTCACGATGCTGCTCATCGTGCCGGTGTTCGGTGCGCTGCTGGTGCGCATACCGCGGCCGCGGCTGGTGCCGGCGCTGTACGCATTTTTCATCGTCAATCTGGCCGTCTTCGCCATCGCTTTGGGCCGCCAGGGATCCGGCGTGGGCGGCTGGTGGGCGCGTGCATTCTATGTATGGGTCACGGTGTTCAATCTGTTCGCGGTGTCGGTGTTCTGGAGCCGGATGGCCGAGGTGTGGACCGAACCGCAGGGACGCCGCTATTTCGGCGTGGTGAGCGCCGGAGGCAGCTTGGGCGGGCTGATCGGACCACTGCTCGCGCGGACGCTCGCGTCGAATGTGGCCGTCGGCGGACTGGTGTGGATCAGCGCCGCGTTGCTGACGGGAGCGCTCATTGGCCTGAGCTTGCCCGCGCTCGCAGCTTCCGCGAATACCGCGCCCGCGCCGCCCGCCGCCGAACCCGGCGGCGGCGCAATCCTGGACGGACTCTGGCTGATCGGCCGCACACCGTTTCTGGCCGGCATCGCCGCGCTCGTCAGCCTGGGTTCGTTTCTCGGCATGATCGTCTACATTGAAATGGCGCGCCTGGTGGGGACGGCTTATCCCGATGCGGTGCAACGGACCGCCTTTTTTGCCTACCGCGACCTCTGGGTGAACGGCGGCGCGTTCCTGATCCAGCTATTTCTCCTCGGACAGGTGACGCGCCGGCTCGGCGTGGGATCGGCGCTCATCGCGGCCGCGCTCGTGGTGCTGGCCGCATTCCTGACGCTCGGTTGGGATCCGACGCTGGCCACGCTCACGGGCGTCAGCGTGGTGCTGCGCTGTGCGGAATTCGGCCTCGCCAAACCGGCGCGCGACATGCTGTACACGGTCGTGCCGACGGCCGCCAAATATCAATCGAAAAATGTCATCGATACGGCGCTGTACCGTGCGTCGGACATGGCTTCGGGCTGGATTCAAGCGCTGGTCGGCAGGCTGGGCGTCGGTTTGGGCGGGTGGGGGTGGATCGCCGCAGGCGTCACCGTCGTGCTCACCGCGGTTGCGGCGGCGGTCGGAAGGGGCTACCGGCGCCGCGGCGGAAAATAGCAAAGTACCACCCGCATTGCCGGGCGATTCGATTACTGCGCCTTCAGCGTTTGTCCGTCTTCCGTCACCATTTGCACCAGCTGTCCCGCGGGCGTGCCGTCGCGGATGGGATGATAGGCAACCGTCACTTTGTCCCCGGACTTCACCGATCCCGGCTTCCAGCCGTTGCGCCGCAGGCCGCTGATACCGTTCAATTCGAGGCTCAGCGATTGTGGGGTTCCGCCCGGCTCCAGAATCACGATTTCCAGCCAGGTGTGCGGATTGCCCCATTGGAATTCTTTCACCGTGCCGGCGACCGTCAGGGTCTGGGTGGCGTCGAACATGGCGAAGGAATGATGTGCCGCGGCGGTGCGGGCCACCAGCGTAAGCACGGCCAGGGCGATCGCGATCGCGAACGAGCCGCCCGGTATCGCAGAACCCGATCTGCGGGTCATTTGCCGAACTTCACGGTCTGTCTGCCATTCTTGTCGCGGATGTTGCGTTCGTTGGTGCAGAAGTTCTCGGTGAAGTCCTCGTCCGGCAGCGGCTTGAGGATCGCGAGCGCCGTCACCGGGTGTTGCAGCGCCTTCGGATCCTCGAGCGTGGCCTCGACGCGCAGCGTATCGAAGGTCGGGCGGCTGATCCGCTGCACCAGATGCGCCGCGTCGCTGTGGGGCGCGGTCCCATCGATATTGTTCGCGCCGCCGAGGCTGATGGTGTCCACGATCAGCGTGTTGCCTTCCCAGCGGCCGATCGAATCGCCGTAGAACATGGGGTACAGATCGTCGGAAGGCAGATGGCCGCGATCGAGGTAGATGCGCGACCAGCCGCCGTTTTCCTTCAGGATGGCGATCTTCTTCGGCGTGTGGAAGATTTCCAGCGGTGGCCCGCCGCCGGTCAGCAGACGGATGGCGCCGGATGGCAGACAGGTGGTTCCCGCGGTCTGGTAGGGATTTCCGGCGGCGGCGTCGGCCAGACGCTGGTCGTAAATGGCCTGATATTCCGGTGTGAACGGATAGACGACGTATTTCACACCGTTCTTTTCGGCAAACGGCCCGAATTTCCCTCCCTCGGACAGGTGCCAGACGCCGTCGAAGTTGCGCGGATCATAGTGGGCCGGTTTGGACAACGGATTGGCGGTCTGCTGGCCGTAGGCGTTCCCGAGGCCTAGCGTCAACACGGCGAACGACAGGCCAATCAGGATTATCTTTGACATCGCCTCGCCGTCGGTGATCGGGTCATTCGCGCAAACGCAGCTGCAGCTAAACTAGCGCGGCCGAACCGCCAGCGTCAAATGACAATTCGGCATGAGCGGCGCCGCGTTTGATTATGTGTCCGGAAACTTCAAGGAGCTGTCGTGCAACGTCCGATGCAAGCCTTTCTGCCGTTTTTCGCGCTGGTCGTTCTGCTTGGGTCCGCCGCAGCCTCGCACGCGGACGACCCCGGTGCGCTTCAATTCGCGGTGTCGTTTCCGCCGGATCGCAGTTCGCAACCGGCAGACGGTCGTATCCTCGTCCTGCTGTCGACCGATCCCGGCGATGAACCGCGCAACCAGATCAGCTTTCAGCCCGACAGCCAGATCGTGCTGGGCGTCACGGTGGATGGCTTGAAGCCCGGGCGCACCGTGCTGGTTGGCGCGCAGGCCGTCGCGTGGCCGATCGCATCCCTGGCGAAGCTGCCGGCGGGCGATTACTTCGTGCAGGCGCTGCTCAACCGCTACGAGACGTTCCATCGGGCCGACGGGTCGGTCATCAAGCTCGCTCCCGATCGCGGCGAGGGCCAGCATTGGAACGAGGCCCCGGGGAACTGGTATTCGAAGCCCGTCAAGATGCATCTCGACCCCGCCAAACCTGCGACGATCAGGATTTCCCTGAAGGAGGAAATTCCGCCGCTCGAGATGCTTCCGGACACACCCTACGTGCGCCACATCCGCATCAAGAGCGAGTTGCTGTCCGCGTTCTGGGGCCGGCCCATGTATCTGGCGGCGCAGGTCCTGGTGCCGTTCGGTTTCGATCAACACCCGCAGGCCCGCTTTCCGCTGATGGTGTTCCACGGCCATTTTGAACGCGAACTCATCGATTTTCGCGAAACGGCCCCGGATCCCGAATTGAAGCCGGATTACTCGAAGCGCTTTCACCTGGCCGGATACAACCGCATCATCCAGCAGGAGGCGTACAAGAATTACCAGCAGTGGATCTCGCCGGGATTTCCGCGATTCCTGGTCGCCAACATTCAGCACGCCAATCCGTTTTACGACGACAGTTATGCCGTGAATTCGGCGAATCTCGGGCCGTACGGCGATGCGATCAACCGGGAGCTGATACCGGCCATCGAGAAGACGTTCCGCGGCATCGGTCAGGGATGGGCGCGCTTCACCTATGGCGGATCGACCGGCGGCTGGGAGGCGCTGGCGACCCAGATATTCTATCCGGACGATTACAACGGTGCGTTCGCCGCGTGCCCGGATCCGGTCACCTTCAGCGCCTTCACGGTCATCGACCTGTACAAGGATGACAACGCCTTCTTACTTCGCGGCGCGCATGAGCACCTCGAGCGGCCCGCCTATCGCGACTACCTCGGCGAGATCTTCGCCACGCAGCGCGGCGTCAACCGGTACGAGCTGACGCTCGGCGATCACGGCCGTTCAGGCGAGCAGTACGACATCTGGCAGGCCGTCTATGGCCCGGAGGGACCCGACGGCTACCCGGCGGCGATCTTCGACAAGCGAACCGGCAGGATTGATCGCCGAGTTGCGGATTACTGGAAGGAGCACTATGACCTGGTCGAGATCCTGCGCCGCAACTGGGGTGAACTCGGCCCCAAACTGCGCGGCAAGATTCACCTCTACGTCGGCAGCGCCGACAGCTATTACCTCAATGACGCCGTCTACCTCGCCGAGCAGCTGCTCGACGACTTGCACGATCCGCCCTACGAAGGAGAGGTGGACTACGGCGATCGTGCCGAGCATTGCTGGAACGGCGATCATGGCGCGCCGAACGCGTACTCGCGCCTGCACTACTACACGATGTATCTTCAGCGCATACTGAAGCGCATCGAGGCGAGTGCTCCGGCCGGCGCGGATCTTCAGAGTTGGCGGTATTGATCGATCGTTCAGGTGCCGGGATCGCCGGCCGCAGGCGCCGACGGTCCGCCCTTGTAGATCACGCCGGATTTCATCACGAATGCGACGTGCTGCAGGATTTTCACATCATGCAGGGGATCGCCCCGTACGGCGATGATGTCCGCCCACTTGCCGGGATCGAGCGCACCGGCCTTGTCCGACCAACCCATCAGGTCGGCCGCATTCAAGGTGCCGGTCTGGATGGCGGCGAGCGGCGACATGCCGAATTGATCCACGTAAACCTCGAGTTCGTGTGCGTTCAGCCCATGCGGGTAGACCGCCGCATCAGTGCCGAGGGCGACCTTGACGTGCGCGGCGATGGCCTTTTTGGCGCCCGCCTTCTCCACCGCGCTCACATCTTTCATCTTTTGCAGATAAAACGCCGGTAACTGGCCGTTGGTCTGCATCCAATCGATCAGATAGGCCGTCGGAACGAAGTAAGTGCCGTGGGCCTTCATGGCGGCGATGTCCTCATCATTCATGTAGGAGCCGTGCTCGATGGAGTCGACGCCGGCCTGGGTCGCCCACAAAATGCCCTGCGCCCCATGGGCGTGTGCGGCGACCTTGCGGCCGAGGCGGTGCGCGTCGGCCACGATCGCCTTCAGTTCCTCCAGCGTGTACTGGGAAGCCTGGGGATCATCGCCTTTCGACAGAACGCCGCCCGTGGCGCAGATCTTGATCAGATCCGCGCCGTATTTGATGGTTTCGCGCACCTTGTGCTGGACCGCCTCGATGCCGTCGGCGACCCCGCCGCCCTGCAGGTGGTACTGGATGGGCAGCAGGTTCTCGTCGCAATGGCCGCCGGTGATCCCGAGCGCCGGACCGCTTACCTGCATATGCGGACCCGGGATCAGGCCGGCATTGATGGCGTCCCGCAGATCCACATCGGCATAGCCTTCGGCGTGGACGTTGCGCACGCTCGTGAAGCCCGCCTGCAACGTGATCCGGGCATTGTGCGCACCGATCAGCGCGCTCTTGGCCACGCTGGTCGACAGCTCGTGGTACGGGTCGAAATTGCTGTCCATGGTCAGATGCGTATGCACGTCGATCAGCCCGGGCAGCACGGTCATGTCATGCAGATCGATTTCCTCGTCCTCCGGCTGTTTCGGCGTGGCACTCGTGGCGCCGATGGCAGTGATCGAATCACCGCTGACAATGATGGTTTGATCCGCAGCCTCGTTGCCGTTGTGCACATCGAGCACGTGGCCGGCACGGATGAGAATGCGCCGCGGCGCAGCGCTTTCGGCGGCCGCGCCGGAGCGGGGAAATCCGGCCAGTGCCAGTGCCAGCACCAAGGCGATGACCAGGCGATGATGCGGTGAGACTACGTCCACGGGTACCTCCTGCTTGCACTCGAAGTGTAGCAGCGGGTGACCCTGGGCGGGACGAGGCCTCCAGGGCGGGACCAGCACCTCAGCGCGAGCGGCAATCCCCGTCTAAATCCGCCTTTACGTGATCGAACCTTCCGTGATCGGCTTTTCCGGGATCGACCACGGCGGATACGGCATCGTCCGTGCGGTCCAGCAGCGCCGTCAATGCCCGAGCGGCACGCCACAGCTTCGCATCGTCCTTGTCGGCGTGCGCCTCCAGGGCGGCCATCGCCGCCGATTCCAGCGCGCTGGCGGCACTACAGATTCCGCGGTCGGCGAACAACGCGGCCGCCCCGGCCATCCGATGGGCGAGCATGCGCAGCTTCTCCTGTGCGGGAGCGGCATCCGCCTCGGCGCGCCGCAGTTCCGTGCGCAGTCCGCGCAAGGCCGTCCGATCGCCGCCGAGGCGCTGGCGATATCGCGCGCGCAGCACGTCGAATCGGTCATCGGTATCCGCTTCGCCGCGCCGCGGCTGCGGCCGTGGGTCAATGGAGTCCATCTCGGCGTGCCTCCCGGACATCGGCAAGTTGCCTGCCCTGCGCGAAGGCGGCCCACCGCCCCTCCAGTACCGCACGCGCTTCCGCGGCGGCCACCGGCGGCATCAGCAGGAATCCCTGGGCCTGATCGCAGCCCAGATCCTTGACCAGGCGGAGCTGGTCCGTGGTCTCCACCCCCTCGGCGAGCACCGTGAAGCCCAATTCTCGGCCCAGCGAGGCCACGGTTCTGACCACCGCAGCCACCCGCGAATCCTGGCTCAGCCCTTGAATGAGCGACCGGTCGATCTTCAGCCGGTCGAGCGGCAATCGCGACAGGTAGCTGAGGTTCGAATAGCCGGTGCCGAAATCATCCACGGCGAGGCGCACCCCCAGTCGTTTCCAATCCCGCAGGCACTTCAGTGCCGCACCCGAGTTTTCGAGCAGTGCGCTCTCCGTGATTTCCAGTTCGAGCCGCCCGGGGGAAAGACCGCTGCTTTCCAATGCAGCGGCGATCACAGGCGTGAATCCGGCGCAAATCTGATGTACGGACACATTGACACAAAGCGGCGCGGACGTTGCGTCGCCGGACCAGGAGGCCATGGTGGTACAGGCGTTGCGCAGCGCCCAGGTGCCGAGCGCGCCGATCAGGTGGATCCGCTCCGCCAAGGGGATGAACACCGAGGGTGCGATACTCTTGCCCTCGACGCGGAACCATCGGGCGAGCGCCTCGACGCCGCACACCTGACCGCCGGCAATGTCGAATTGCGGCTGGTAATACAGGCAGAGCTCGTTGCTCTCGACGGCGTGGCGCAGATCCGATTCCAATTGCCGCCGCTTTTTATTGCGGCTGGAAATGTCGTCCCGGTAGAAAAGGAAGCTGCCGGGACGTGTGTCCTTGGCTTCGTGCAGCGCCGCGGTGGCATGGCAGAGCAGAGTTTCGAAGTTCGCGCCATCCCGCGGGTACAGCGCCACACCCGCACTCGCCGTGACCCGCAAATCCCTGCCGGCCAGCCGGCGGGGCCCCGCGATCACTTCGAGCAACCGGTCGATGAGTGGACGGATCTGCAGGTCCGTGCCGATGTCGGAAAGCACCATGAGGAATTGGTCTGCGCCCACGCGCGCCACGCAGCCGGGGTTCGGCGAGATCGATTGCAGACTGGCGCTGATGTCCTTCAACGCCTGGTCCGCGAGTTGCCGGCCGATGCCTTCATCGACGTACCTGAATTTATCCAGATCAAAGGCCGCCAGCGCCAATCGACAGTTCTGCACCCGGGCGCGTTCCACGCAATGACCGAAAAATTGATCGATACTGGCCAGGTTGGGCAACCCGGTCACCGTATCGTAGTAGGTGAGCCGCTCGATGCGGTCCTCGAGCTGCTGTCGATGCAGCACATCGGCAACGGCGCGCCGCACCGCGGGTCCCAGTCGGCGCAGGTTCGATTTCAGGAGATAGTCCGTCGCGCCGCGGTTCAGACACTCGATGGCGGTGTACTCCGCGATGGCGCCGGAGACCATCAACACCGGGGTGGCGGGCCGCAGCCTGCGGGAACACTGCATGGCATGCAGTCCCGAAAGCCCGGGCATGTTGTAATCGCACAGCACCACGTCTGGCCGGAACTCCATCAGCGCTTGCATCAATTCCGGCTCGTTCGTCGCCGTGCGCGAGACGAACACCAAACCCTCGCGCTTGAGCTCGAATTCCTCGATCATCACGTCCAGTGGATGATCGTCGACGAACAGGATATTGAGGTTGTCGCGCATTGCAATCCTTGCAGGGGGTGCGGCCACCCGCGATGCCGAGCTTAGGCGCCGGGATGCCGGGTGCGCTGTAGGGAAAGTTCGACACATGGGGAACATAATCCGTAACCCCGGCGGCGTGTCAGCGCGGGATGCCGATGTTTTGCAGGGCGTAGCGGATCAGCGAGGTCCGATCGGCAACGCCGAGCTTCTCCATGATCCGGCCGCGATAGGTGGCCACGGTTTTGGGCGACAAGCTCAGCCGCCGGGCGATTTGACCGCTGGTCATGCTCGCCACCGTCAGGTACAACACTTCACGTTCGCGGTCGCTCAGACTTTCGAGCGGACTTTGCCGTGCGTGCTCCAGGTTCATGCCGGCGAGCGCATTCGACAGCTCTGCACTGAGATACTGCCGGCCCTTCACCACCGTGAGCACGGCTTGTACGATTTCGGTGGCCGCCGACTGCTTGAGCACATAGCCCAGCGCGCCGGCGCGCAGCGCATGGAACACCTGCTCGGGACTGTCCAGCATCGACAGCATGATCACCCGCGTATCCGGCAATTCCGCCAGGATTCGCCGCGTCGCGTCCAGTCCGCTCATTTCCGGCAGGACCAGATCCATCACGATCACAGCCGGTTTGTGTGCTCGGGCCGCGGCAACGGCTTGCGTGCCGGAGGCGGCGGCGGCGGCCACGGCGATTCCGGGATTCTTTTCCAGGATATAGGCGAGGCCTTCACGCAGAATGGCGTGATCATCGACGATCAAGACACTGATCGTGCCGGACGCGCACATCATGATTCAACCATCCGTAGTCCTGCGAGGCGCCCGTGGAATCGTGCGCCCGGCGTTCGCCTTATTCAACTCATTGGTTCACATAATGAGCGGCCATTCTCCGAATGGCAGAACGTAAGGCGCAACCAACGCACGCGAAGTGTGACGCCCTTAACGGGCGCCGCAGCACGCCGGGGGTTAACATAATTAATTAATTCCCCGAAGGTGTCGCACGTCCATGATTCATCGACTGCGGAGGCGCCATCGCCATGTCGGCCCTCGATGAACTGTGCGCCAACGCCGTGCAGCGGCAGCTCGAGGGGCAACTGGATGAAGCGGAGCGCCTCTATCGGGACGTGCTCCTCATCGACGGGCGGCATGCCGCAGCCAATCACTGTTTCGGCATGTTGAACGTGCAATTGCATCGTCCCCTGGAGGCCATGCCGTATCTGCTCGCGGCCCTGGAGGCGAGTCCGCAACTTCCCGATTACTGGTTGGGCTATCTCGAGGCGCTGCTTCTGGCCGGTCGACTGGAGGATGCCCGTACGACGCTGGCACTCGCCAAGCAGCATGGACTGGCGGGCGCCGCCGTCACGGAGTTCGCAACCCGGCTGCAGGCCGCGCCACCGCAGGACGCGTCACAGCAGAACGCGTCGGCGCAGATCGCGTCGTCACAGCAGAACGTGTCACACCAGAACGCGTCACCGCAGGCGGCACCCGAGCGGGGCGCCGCGGCCTCGGGCGCGATGAGGCCGTCGCGCGCGGCCTCTCGCCGGCGCGAGCGGCTCGCCCGCGATGAAGAGAAGTCGCTGGCTGCCATGTTGCAGAAGGGGCAATTCGCCGACGGCCTGGCGTTCGCCCGCGGCTTGACCGAACGTTTTCCCGAGCGGGCCCTGGGCTGGAAGACGCTCGGTGCCCTGCTGTTCGCGTCGGGCTGCGCGCAAGACGCGGTCGCCGCGATGCAGGAGGCCATACGCACCGCGCCGCAGGATGCCGAAACGCACAAGAATCTGGGGACCGTGTTCAACAAGCTGGATCGCCTCGACGAGGCGGAACGCAGTTTGCGCAGTGCCTTGCAAATCGCCCCGCAATACGCCGCGGCGCACTCCCATCTTGCAAGCACCTATCAGCTTCAGGGCCGATTTGCCGAGGCCGAAGCCTGCTATCGACGGGCGATTTCGCTGCCGGCTCAGGACCTTCCGGATGACAGCTATACCGGTTTGCTGTTCATGCTCAGCCACAACCCCGACATCGGGGCGGACGCCTTGTTCGCCGAGCACCTGAAGATCGGCGAACGAATCGCTGCCGCGGCCCCCGCCTCGCGCCCGCGGCACGCGAACATCCCCGACCCGGAGCGCCGCCTGCAGGTTGGGTTCGTCTCGGGTGACTTGTGCCGCCACCCCATCGCCAATTTCATCGAGCCCATCCTGGCACAGCTACGGGATCGTCCCGGCTTGGAACTGCATGTCTACCACGTCAACGCGGCGGAGGATGAGGTCAGCGCTCGGCTGCGCGGATACGTCAGGCACTGGCACGCGGTTCGCAGTCTCTCGCCGGCCCAACTGGCGGACCGCATCGAGAGCGACGGCATCGACGTGCTGATCGATCTTTCGGGCCACACGTCGCTCAATCGATTGCGGACCTTCGCGCGCAAGCCCGCGCCCATCCAGGCGAGTTGGATGGGGTATCCCGGAACCACCGGGCTGCGCGCCATGGATTACTACCTGTCCGACCGCCACTTCCTGCCGCCGGGCCGATTCGACCGTTACTTCACCGAAAAGCTCGTGTACCTGCCGGCGCTGGCGCCGTTTCAGCCCTATGCCGCGGCGCCGCCCGTGAATCCGCTGCCGGCACTCGGCACGGGCCACATCACCTTCGGCAGCTTCAACCGCCTGGGTAAGATCACTGCGGCGACATTGCGCCTGTGGGCACGATTGTTGATTGCATTGCCCGACAGCCGCATGCTGCTCGCCGGTCTGCCGGTCAAGGAGCAGGACACGCTCATCGCGATGTTTGCTGCGCACGGCATCACCGTCGAGCGGCTGACGTTTCATCCGCGCTGTGGCATGGAGCAATACCTGGCGCTTCACCATCGTGTGGACCTGTGCCTCGACACCCATCCGTACAACGGCGGGACCACGACCATGCATGCGGTGTGGATGGGGGTACCCACGCTCACGTTGGCCGGATCGACGCCGCCGTCGCGGGCCGGGGCGGCGATACTCGGACAATTGGATCTGCAGGGATTCACCGCCGAGACCGAGGTGCAGTTCGTGGCATTAGGCCGTTATTGGGCCACCCACCTGGGGGAGCTGGCCGACGTGCGCGGCGGTCTGCGTTCGCGTCTGCAGCGGGCGCCCGGCAGCCAGGCCGGCGCCATAGCCGACGCCTTCGAGTGTGCCATCCGCCACATGTGGCGGCGCTGGTGCGCCCATCTTCCGAATCAATCCTTCCACAGCCCCGGCTTGGAGGCGGTGACCCATGTCTGACGTCCCCCCGTCCGGGCCGCTCTACGTCACCCGTCCCGATCTGCCGAGCCTCGATGAGTTCATCCCCTACTTGCGGGAGATCTGGCGCAGCAAGATCCTGACCAACGGCGGGCCGTTTCACCAGAAATTCGAGGAGGAGCTGTCGAAGTACCTGGGCGTGAGGTACATCGCGCTGTTTACCAACGCGACCATCGGTCTGGTGACGGCGCTGCAGGCGCTGCGCATCACCGGCGAGGTGATCACGACGCCCTATTCATTCGTCGCCACGGCACATTCGCTGATCTGGAACGGCATCAAACCGGTGTTCGTCGACGTCGATCCCGTAACCTTCAACCTGGATCCTGCGAAGATCGAGGCGGCGATCACCCCGCAGACCACCGCCATCATGCCGGTGCATTGCTATGGCCATCCCTGCGACGTCGACCGCATCCAGGCAATCGCCGACACCTACGGTTTGAAGGTGATCTACGATGCCGCGCACGCCTTCGGCGTGAAATGCCACTGCGGCAGCGTATTGACGCATGGCGATCTGTCCGTTCTCAGCTTTCACGCGACCAAGGTGTTCACCACCTTCGAAGGCGGCGCAATCATCTGCGGTAACGACAAGATCCGGCAGCGGATCAACTACCTCAAGAATTTCGGATTCGCGGACGAGGTGACGGTGGTGGCCCCGGGCATCAACGGCAAGATGAGCGAATTCAATGCCGCTCTCGGCCTCCTGCAATTGAAGGGCGTCGACCGGGCGCTCGCGCGGCGCCAGGCGATCGACGCGCGCTACCGGACCCTGCTCGCGCAGGTCCGGGGACTGCGCTGTCTGCTGCCGACCGGTGAGACCGTGTCCAACCACGCGTACTTCCCCATTTTGGTGCAGCCCGACTACCCGCTGAGCCGCGACGACCTGTACGACAAATTCCGCGGCCGCAACGTCCTGGTGCGGCGCTATTTCTATCCGCTGATCAGCGAATTCCCGATGTATCGGGGACTGCCGTCCGCAGCGTCGAGCAATCTGCCGAATGCCAGCCGGCTGTCGCGGCAAGTATTGTGTCTGCCGATCTATCCGGCCCTGACCGACGATGAAGTGGACCGGGTCGTCGACATTCTCCTGACCGAATGAAGGCGGCCATCATGCAGCCGTATTTCCTGCCCTATATCGGCTATTTTCAGCTGATATCCGCAGTGGACGTATTCATCGTCTACGACAACATCCAATATGCGAAGAAGGGATGGATAAACCGCAACCGCATGCTGCTGAACGGCGCACCCGTCGTGTTCTCGCTGCCGCTGCAGGGCGCCTCGGGTGCGCTACAGATTCGCGAGCGCAGAATTGCCGCGGATTTCACTGCGGGAAAGCTGCTCGACAGATTCACCGGTGCGTACCGTCAGGCGCCTCACTTTGCCGACGTGTTCCCGCTCGTCGAGGAAATCGTGCGCTGCCGGGAGGTCAATCTGTTCCGCTACCTGTATCACTCCATTTGCACGACTTGCAGGCACCTAGGCATCGGCACCCCGCTGCGGATTTCCTCGGAAATGGACGTCGATCATGGCCTGGCCAAGCAGGAAAGGGTGCTTGCCATCAGCCGCGGCGCAGGCGCCGCCACCTACGTGAATCCGATCGGCGGCGTGGAGCTGTATTCGAAGGCGGAGTTCCGGGAAGCCGGAATCGACCTCAAATTCCTGCGTTCGACGCCGTTCGAATACCGGCAATTCGGCCACGCGTTCGTGCCCTGGCTGTCGATCCTCGACGTCTTGATGTTCAACCCCATCGAAACGGTCCGCGCGAGGGTTGCGGACGGCTATGAGCTGATCTGATGGGCCACGCTGCCGATTCCGGGCAGGCCATTGCCCTCCTCTACCGGACCAATTCGGCGACTGCGGAGGGCATTGCCCGGCATTTGCTGGGCTGCGACGCCGAATTTGTATCCGCCCTCGGTGCGCGCACCGACATTGCGGCATACGCGGGAAAACTCGTCGAACGCGCGCTGAGATTCGAGGCCTGGGCCGGCGGCACGTTGGTCGGGCTGGTGGCCGCCTACGCCGGTCAGGAGGGCGAAGGCGCGTACATAACCAATGTTAGCGTGCTTCCCGGCTGGCAGCGGCGCGGCATCGGCACGCGGCTGATGCGCGATTGCCTCGCGCATGCGCGGCGCGGCGGATTGCCGCTCGTCAGGCTGGAACTGCGCGCAGGGAATCGGGCGGCTCTCAAATTGTACGAAGGGCTTGGCTTCTGCGCGGACGATCCCGGGGAGCAGACCCTGCGCATGCGCCTGGAATTGCGCGGAGAAAATCCCATGCAGAAATCGACGAATGCGGAAGCCTTCATGCTGGACATCGACTTGAAGGGTTGGAGACTGTTCGAACAGGCGATTCAACCCGATCTGGCCGAACGGATGAATTACGATTGCCTGCAATGGATAAAGCTGTGCAACCGCATGCAGGTGGAAGGCGGCATCAGCACCATCGGTGACGATACCGGACACCACACCCTCGGCAGGGGCGATTCGCTGGACGAATTCATCGAGCTGCATCCGCTGCATGCGTTTATCAACGCCTATTTCCGAAGCCGTCCGTACATCCTGCACGCCTTCAATCCGGTGGCCGGAGCGCCGCGCGCCGCGAGCTACGTTCATCGCATCCACCGCGACGCCAGATCCTATCTGCCCGGCATTGGCCTGAAATTGAACATGCTGGTCATGTTGGACGATTTCACGCTCGAGAATGGCGCCACCCAGGTCCTGGAGGGTTCGCACAAGCTCGCTGAGCGGCCATCGGACGAATATTTCGCCGCGAACTTCAAGTCCCTGACTGCCGCCAGGGGTTCGGTCGTGCTGTTCAATTCCTATCTGTGGCACCGCGCGGGTTTCAACGCAACCGACCGCAACCGGGTGGCCCTGACCGTGGGATTCAGCCTACCGTTCGTCAAGCCGCAGCTCGATTACGCACGCATGCTCGGTCCGGACCATCCGCTGGCGGCGTCTGCGCTGACGCGCCAGGTTCTGGGGTACAACTCCATGACGCCGATCTCCCTCGAGGAGTGGTATCGGCCCGAGTCGACCCGCCTATACAAGGCGAATCAAGGCTAAGCCGTCTTCCAGGAGCACAGCATGCGCGACTTTGACAAGGAAGCGGCCCCCCAGCCTGGCAGGAAGTACAACTACGGCTTCGACGGCATCGTGCGCCGATACATGATGCGGGAATTCGAGCCTCACTTCGGGCGTGGCGCGGCCCTCGAGCTTGGCTGTTATCACGGTGATTCCACGGTCGAGTTGTCGAAGCATTTTGCGGATCTCACCGTGATCGAGGCCTCCGAGGAAGCGATCGCCATAGCCCGGCTCAGAGTCCCGTCGGGCACGGCTTTCGTCAACTCGCGGATCGAGGATGCCCGGCTGGAGCGCACTTTCGACTCGATTTTCATGATCAATACGCTCGAGCACGTAGATGACGCAGTGGCGATACTGGCAAGGGCGAAAGGCTGGCTCTCGGACTCCGGGAAGCTGTTCATCCTGGTCCCGAATGCCGATGCGGCGTCGCGCCAAATCGCGGTGCACATGGGTATCGTCGAATACAACAACGCCGTCACGGTCCAGGAATGGAACCACGGCCACCGGCGCACGTATTCGTTGGACACCCTCGAGAGCGACATCCGCAAATCCGGACTTCGGATCCGCGCGCGAGGCGGACTGCTGTTCAAGGCCCTCGCAAACTTTCAATTCGACCGGGCCCTCGAGGCGGGAATCATCGATGAACGGTATGTCGAGGGATGCTACCAGTTGGGCGCGATCCACCCATCGTTCTGCGCCAGCATTTACGCGATCGCCCAACAATGACCGCCGCCCGGCCGCAACCTGAGCGGCCGGCAGCCTGAACAGACCTCACTCCTCACTTGTGTTTGTTCGTAAACCTGGTTAGTTTGCGCGGCAAAGATCATCTTCAGTACTGTGCATCGACAGGGCGGCACTCCCCCCTTAGATCTCGCCTGTATCGTCCCGTCAATGATCGTTCCGTCAATGGAAGGGCGGTGCGATCGGTCACGGGAAGGAGCATATCGGATGACTCACAAGACATTGTTCATGCAAGCCCCCTCGTTCGAAGGCTTCGACGGCGGCGCCGGTTCGCGCTATCAGGCCAAGCGCGAGATCAAATCATTTTGGTTCCCCACCTGGCTGGCGCAATCCGCAGCGTTGGTGCCGGAATCGCGGCTGGTGGACGCCCCGGCCGATGGCCTTACCGCCGACCAATGTCGCGACATTGCGCGCGGCTACGACCTCGTCATCCTGCACACCAGCACGCCGTCGTTTCCCACGGATGCAAAATTCGCCGGAATGCTGAAGGCGGATAATCCGGCCATCAGAGTCGGCCTGGTGGGCGCCAAGGCCATGGTCGACCCGGAAGGTTCCCTGAAGGCGACTCGGGCGGTGGATTTCGTTTGCCGCGAGGAATTCGACTACACCTGCCAGGAAGTTGCCGCCGGCGTGCCGTTGAAGGACATCAAGGGTCTCTCGTATCGCGGCGCGGACGGGACGATCGTGCACAACCCGCCGCGACCGATCCTCGAATACATGGACGAACTGCCCTTTGTCGCTCCGGTGTACCAGCGGGACCTCAAAATCGAGAACTATTTCATAGGTTACCTGAAGCATCCGTACGTGAGCTTCTACACGGGACGCGGCTGCCGCTCGAAATGCACCTTTTGTCTGTGGCCCCAGACCGTCGGCGGCCACCGCTACCGGGTGCGTTCGGCGGAGAATGTGCTCGCCGAGGTCCGTTGGATCAAGGAGAACATGCCGGAAATCGAAGAGATCATGTTCGACGACGACACTTTCACCGATACGTCCAATCTCCCCCGCGTGGAGACCATTGCACGGGGCATGGGTGCCCTGGGCATGACGTGGAGCTGCAATGCCAAGGCAAATGTGCCCTATGCGACGCTGAAAGTGATGAAGGACAATGGTCTGCGCCTGCTGCTGGTCGGTTACGAATCGGGCGACGACCAGATCCTCCTCAACATCAAGAAGGGGCTGCGCACCGACATTGCCCGGCGCTTCAGCCAGGACTGCCGCAGACTCGGCATTCTGATCCACGGTACCTTCATTCTCGGGTTGCCGGGCGAGACCAGGCAGACCATCGAGAGCACCATCGAATTCGCCAAGGAAATCAATCCGCACACCATCCAGGTATCGCTGGCCGCTCCCTACCCCGGCACGACGCTGTATAAGCAGGCGGTCGACAACGGTTGGCTGCAGGAGAACGATGCCGCCAATCTGGTCAACGACCAGGGCGTGCAGTTGGCGGCGATCAGCTACCCGCATTTGTCAAAGGAGGAAATTTTCCATGGCGTCGAAGTGTTCTACAAGCGCTTTTACTTCCGGCCCAGCAAGATCTGGGAGATCGTCAGGGAAATGCTGACGAGCTGGGACATGATGCGGCGGCGATTGCGCGAAGGGGCGGAATTCTTCCGCTTCCTGCGGGCTCACGGCACCTGACCGGCGACGACGCACTGCACGCATGCACTTGATGCGACTGTTGATGGCAGTCGTCGGCTTCGCCGGTTTGATTCTGGCTGCCGGCTACGCGGTGATGGCATTTGTCGCCATACTCGCCTGGCGCACGCGCAGGGCATTCATCGACGCGCCGCGGCTGCCGCCGGTGACCGTGCTCAAACCCCTGTGTGGCGCCGAACCCGGTCTGGACGAAAACCTGCGGTCATTCTGCCGGCAGGGCTACCCGGAATTTCAATTGGTGTTCGGCGTGCGGGACCCATGCGATCCGGCGATCGCAGTGGTGCAAAGGCTGGCGGGTGAATTCCCACTCATGTCGATCGATTTGGTCGTCAGTCCGCAGCTGCACGGCAGCAACTTCAAGGTCAACAATCTGATCAACATGGTCGCGCGGGCGAGGTACGATGTGCTCGTGATGGCGGACAGCGATACCCGCGTCGGACCCGACTATCTCGCCAGCGTGGTGCCGCCTCTGCTCGAAGGCAACGTGGGATTGGTCACCTGCATTTACCGCAGCACTCCGACCGCGCGGCTGTGGTCGCGCATTGGGGCGATGTACGTCAATGAGTGGTA
Source organism: Gammaproteobacteria bacterium (assembly GCA_003137095.1). GTDB lineage: Bacteria > Pseudomonadota > Gammaproteobacteria > Steroidobacterales > Steroidobacteraceae > Bog-1198. The sequence continues at coordinate 10,907 of PLET01000063.1, read as the reverse complement.
TGTCCCGTCGGTGCTGCTTGCCTGGCTGTTCGGACACCAGGGCTATGTCTCCGGCCAGACCCTGTGCATCCGCCGCGATACGCTGCATGCGGCTGGTGGCCTGGCGGCGATTGCCGACCAGCTGCCCGAAGACTACCGTCTGGGCGAACGGGTTCGCGGACTGGGGCTGCGCATCGTGTTGTCGCACTATATGGTGGAAGCGGAGCATCATGAGCCGGACATAGAATCACTGGGCCGACACGAAATTCGTTGGATGCGCACCACTCGTCTGCTGCGACCGCGCAGTTTCCGCTGGCTGTTCATCACATTCAGCCTTCCCCTGGCCACCGTGTGCCTCAACCTCACCACGGTCGAAGCGGTCGGTCCGGTGGTCGCTTGGGCGCTGTTCGGCACGACGGCCGCCGCACGCCTGATGCTTCATCTGGTTCACCGGCCGCGCAAGGGTCTTGCCTTGCTGTCGGATCTTTGGCTGCTGCCGGTGCGCGATCTGCTGCTCTGCTGGGCCTGGTTCCGCGCCTTTTCGGGCACTCATATCACGTGGCGGGGCCAGGAATTTGACGTTGGCGTCGACGGAGTCATGCGCCCGCTGACCTGACGCTCTCGATGCGATACGCGGCATATATCGGCGGTCTGCTGGGACTGGTCCTGTTGGTCACCTTGGTGGCCCAATCCGACTTTTCATCGATGCTTCACGCCCTGCATTCGGGCGGCTGGCGGCTGCTGTGGTTGATTCCCTATCGCATGGTGTTCTTTTTCCTCTATGCCCTTGGCTGGCTCATTCTCATTCGCCCATCCGATCCATCGCATCGTGCCGGGCTCGGCTATCTGTTCTGGGTCACCAATGTGCGCGAAGCGGTCGACCGCCTGCTGCCGGTGGCCAGCGTCGGCGGCGGCCTGGTCGGCACTCGTTTGGTGTGCTGGCGCGGAATCGCCGTCGCAACCGTCGGTGCCAGCGTGATCGTGGAGATCGTTGTCACGCTGATTGCGGTGTACCTTTTCACGGCCCTTGGGCTGATCATGCTTCTGCAGATCGGCACGACCGGCGAGGGATACCGGCAATTGCTGCCCGCCTTTTTGTGGAGCCTGCCGGTACCGGTGCTTACCGTGCTGTTGCTGCGCAACGGCTCGGCTTTGACGCGCTTGCAGCAACTCGTACGACCGTTCCAGGCCACCTGGCTGAGCGCAGGCTCTATGGCCGGCCACGCAGTGGCGCTCGATCTGCAGCTTCGCAGCTCGTTCAGCCGTATCGGCCGAATTGCCGCAGCCGCCGCGCTGCAATTCGCCGCCTTGCTCTCGGGCTCCTTCGAGGTATGGTTCGCCCTGCGGCTGTTTGGACACCCGGTTGACGGAGCCACCGCCGTGGTGCTCGAAAGCATGACTCAGGCCATGCGACATCTCGCCTTCGTCGTGCCTGCAGGCCTGGGGGTGCAGGAGGCGGGTCTCGTCATGTTCGGCCACGCTATGGGCGTCGGCAGCGACCTGGCCTTGGCCGTATCGATGTCCAAACGCCTGCGCGAAGTGCTTTGCGGCGTGCCGGCGTTGTTGTCATGGCATTGGATGGAGACGCGTCGACTGACGCTGCGCAAAGGCTGAGGGAGCGGCGCCGCGAGGGATCAGCCGCCGGCTTGCAGCGCCGCTTCCAGACCAGCCACCAGAGGTCCCAGTTTCGGCGGACTGGCCTCGAAGGTCGGCGTGATCCCGAACTCGGCGAGCGCGCGCGAGCAGATCGGACCCACGGAGGCGATCACGCAGCGGTTCAAACCTTCTATCAGACGCTGATTCGCGCCAAGCTCCCGCGCGACCGCGCACAGGTTCTGGATCTGCACCGCGCTGGTGAACATCACGGCGTGCACGCGCCCCTCTGCCAAGGCACCGATCAGATCGCGCAGCGGCTTAACATCCCTGGGCAGCGCCCAGCGATAGGTGGCGATTTCATCGACGCGGGCGCCGCGCGCCTCGAGCCCCGCTCGCAGCTCGCGATTGGCGGCGCCGTAGCGCTGGACCATCACCCTTGCGTCCCGAAGTTCCATGCCCTGCAGCGCCTCGAGCACCGTCGCGGTCGTGAATGGTGAGCGCGCCCGACGCGCAATGGCCACGCCCCGGGCATTGAGTTCGCCCACGGGTTTGGGTCCGCGCACCACGACGCTGCCGGCGGCCATCAACTCCAGGAACCGGCCGGTCAACCCCAGGGTGTCGGTGGCCTGGAACAGGGCCCGGGTCCCCACACCGGTTTGAAAGATCGCCAAGCGCATGGGATCGCCGGCCCAGCTCGCGATGAGCGCCGCAATGTGGGGCAGGTCCACGTCCGGCACCTCCTCCAAGGCCGGCGCCCGCAGCGGTATTGCGCCGCGGCGGGCGACCAATTCGGCCAGGTGTGCACCCGCCCGGGCTTCGAGAACGGCGACGACCTTGTTGTTCACGCGCGCCATCCTCGCATTAATCGAGCGCACCGCGCGAATCCGGCTACCCCGATCTCGCGATCGAATTTGTGTCAAACTCCCGCTCTGATAGACGGAACGTTTGAGAATCGCAATGCCGGCGCTGGTGATCGATGGGGGATGACGACTGCGGAGCCACTGTCCGATGACCGGGGACCTCGAGGGGGAGCTCAAGCGCCTGTTCGGCTTCGACGGATTCAAACCCGGCCAGGAAGTCATTGTGCGCGACGCGCTTGCACGCCGTGACGTGCTCGCGCTCATGCCCACCGGCGGCGGAAAGTCCCTGTGCTTTCAGCTGCCGGCCTTGTTGCAGCCCGGCGTGACGCTGGTCGTCTCGCCGCTGATCGCCCTGATGCAGGATCAGGTGCGCCAACTCGGCGATAACGGCATCGCTGCAACCTTCATCAACTCGAGCCTCGATCCGGCCGAGGTGCAACGGCGCACGGCGGCCCTCGGGCGCGGCCTGTACAAGCTGGTCTATCTCGCTCCGGAACGGCTGCTGCTGCAGGACTTTCTCGACGACCCCCTCAAGCGGCTGGCATCGACCGCAGGCATCAATGCCTTCGTCATCGACGAAGCGCACTGCGTTTCCGAGTGGGGCCATGACTTCCGCCCGGAGTACCGCCGCCTCGCCGAACTGCGGCGCCGTCATCCCGACGTTCCGATGCAGGCGTTCACCGCCACCGCCACGGCGCGGGTGCGCAGCGACATCATCGCGCAACTGGCACTGCGCGAACCGGCCGTGCATGTGGCGAGCTTCAACCGGCCGAATCTCTTTTATAGCGTGCGGCCCAGGAGCGAGTCCACCTATCCGGAACTGCTCGCGTTGGCGCGGCGGGGCGGTTCGGGCATCGTCTATTGCCTGTCACGCCGCGCTGTCGATGAATTGGCGGCCAGGCTGCACGCCGACGCCATCCGCGCCGCGCCCTATCATGCGGGACTCGATGCCGGGACTCGGCGCGACACCCAGGAAGCCTTCATTCGCGACGATCTGCAGGTGATCGTGGCGACCATCGCCTTCGGCATGGGCATCAACAAACCGGATGTTCGCTGGGTGGTTCACCACGATCTGCCGAGATCCCTCGAGGGTTATTACCAGGAATCCGGCCGCGCCGGCCGCGATGGCGATCCGGCCGTCTGCATCTTGTATTTCGGCGGCGCGGACATCCGCACCGCGGAATTCCTGATTCAGCAGAAGGTCGACCCGGACACCGGAGCGCCGCTCGAGGACGAGCAGCGCATCGGCCGCCAGCAGCTGCGCCATGTGCTGCAGTTCGCGCAATCCACCGAGTGCCGCCGTGCCGTGCAATTGCGCTACTTCGGCGAGACGCTCAGCGGCAATTGCGGCGCATGTGACAACTGCTGCGAGCCGCGTGCCGTGGAGGATTGGAGCGTGGAGGCCCGGCAATTCCTGTCGTGCATCGCGCGCCTGGCGCAGCGCGGCCAGCGCTTCGGTGCAGCGTACGTCATCGATATCCTGCGCGGCGCGCGCACCGCGCGCCTGCTCGGCAACGCCCACGAAACCCTGAGCGTCCACGGTGTCGGCAGGCACCGGGGAATCGAGGAGTGGCGCAACCTCGCGCGCGCCCTGCTGCATCAGGGATTGATCGATCAGACACAGGACGGCTATTCGGTGTTGTCACTCAACGCCGACAGCTGGGAGGTGTTGCGCGGCGAGCGCACGGTGAGCATCGCGCGCGCATTGGGCATTGCGCGCGCAGTGACGGGCGTCCGCGCCCGCGGCGCCTCCGGCAAGCATCCCGCGGCCGCCGAAGACGCCCTGTTCGAACGCCTGCGGGCGCTGCGCAAGCGGCTGGCGGACGAGACCGGCCTGCCGCCCTACGTCATTTTTCACGATTCGACGCTGCGTGAAATGGCCGAGCGCGGACCGCTCGACCTAAACCAGTTCGCGGCGCTGCCCGGCGTGGGTCAGGCGAAACTGGCGCGCTACGGTGAGCAATTCATCGCCGCGGTCCGCGAACATCGGTCGCGCGCGTCTGAGCGCCGCCCGGCGGGCGCATAGACGCCATGCATCGCTGCACCCGGATCGGCGCCTATGTATGGGCCGCCCCGAATACGGCCGTCGGCCTGCTTGCCGGCCTCGCCGCATTTCTGCTGGGTGCGCGACTGAGCGCCGTTTCGCATGCGCTGGCCTTCAGCGGCGGCTGGCTCGGCCGCTGGGTCGACAGGCTGCCGCCGGCCTGCCGGTTTTCGGCGATGACCCTCGGGCACGTCATCCTGGCGGTGAACACGGCATCGCTCGCCGAGAGCCGCGAGCACGAACTGGTGCATGTGGGCCAATACGAGCGCTGGGGTCCGCTCTTTCTGCCCGCGTATCTGCTGTCCAGTCTTTGGCAGGTGCTGTGCGGCCGCCGCGCCTACTGGGACAATCATTTCGAACGGCAGGCCTTCGGCCGCGACCGGCCTTCCCAGAGTCCCTCATAAACACCCGCAGGCTGTGGTCAGCCGCAGGGCCGGCGCGGCGCCGGCCCTGGCACCGCACTTTGCTGTAACTTTTTCCTCCCCGCGGTGTTTTGGGTCTAAACGGACACACGCCAGTGCAGACAACGTCCACCGGGTCGGACCAATCAGCGGAGTTCACGGAGTTCATGCGTGCCCATCAAGACATGGTTTTCTCGACGGCGGCCCGCCTGACGGGCAGCGACGCCCAGGCGCAGGACATCGCGCAGGAGGTCTTCATCAAGGCTTACGGGATTTTTCCGCAATTGCGCCTTCAGCCCTCGGCCCCGGGCTGGCTGAAGACCGTGGCCACCAATCTGGCGCTCAATCACCTCAGCCGCTACCGCAAGCGCTGGCGGCTGTTCTCCGAGATGCGCGCCGACGACGCCGGGGAATCGGGGCCGGAACCCGATGTGCCCGTGCCGGACACGCTGCTGGAGAATCTGGGTTCGGAACAGCGGCGCGCGGTGGTCGACGCGGCGCTGCAGCGGCTGCCGGAGCACCAACGGGTTCCGCTGGTTCTGTATCACTTCGAGGATCTGTCCTATCAGGAGATTTCCGAACGGCTGCACGTCACGCTCGCCAAGGTGAAGATCGACATACGTCGCGCGCGGCTCGCTTTGCTGCCGATGCTGCAGTCTGCGGGCATGGTCCCATGAATGACGACGATCGGCTCGAGCGCCTGCTGCACGCCACCTTGCGCGGCCTGCCCGCGCGGCCTGCGCCCCACGATCTCGAATCCCGGGTGCACGCCGAATTGGCGCGGCGCGCCGCACAGACCTGGCCACGCCGCAGCTTCCGGCACTGGCCGATGTCCGCCCGCGCGGGCTTCGTCGCGACCTGCGGCATCCTCGCGGCGGTGGCCTTGCTGAGCGGCTCCTGGATGGAGGTGTCGATCCGCACCCTGATCGAATCCGATGTGCTGGCAAATTTCTGGGTGCGGCATCTGACGCAGCTCGGTGCCGCCGCCGGTGATCTCGCGGTGTCGCTTGCGAACGCCCTTCCGGCGGCGTGGCTCGACACCCTGCTGGCCGTGGCCGCGTCGCTGTATGTGTGCCTGTTCGGCTTGGGCGCTGCCGCCTATCGCTTTCTCTATTTACGCCCAGTGAATGACCGGTTAACGATAACGTCAGGTGATCAATGAACATGCGCGCTTTTCGATTCCTATGGCTGGTTTCTCTGCTGTTTTGCGCCGCGCTCTGGGTTCCCGCCGAGGCTGCGGCACCGGATTCGCGCGAGAACCATGGCCACGCTCTGGTGGGCATCGGCCATGACTCGGTCCTGCATGCGGGTGAGAGCGCCGATTCGGTGGTCTCGATCGCCGGCTCATCGAGCAGCGAGGGCGATACCCGGAGCGTCGTGTCGATCCTCGGCGACACGCATGCCGCAGGAACCGTCAGCGGCAGCGCCGTCGCGGTTCTCGGAAACACCTACGTCGACGGCAGGATCGGCGGCTCGGCCGTTGCAGTGGTCGGCAACGTCGAGCTCGGACCGCATGCGGAAATTGGCGGCGACGTGGTGTCGATCGGTGGCGAGGTGGTGCGCGATCCTGCGGCCATCGTTCATGGCAGTGTGCAGAATGTCCTTGGCGGCAAATTCGGCGGCATGATGTGGCTGCGCACCTGGGTCCAGCACTGCTTGCTGTACGGGCGGCCGCTCGCGCTGGTTGCCGGTTTGGACTGGGCCTGGGGTCTGGCCTTGGCCTTCCTGTTGCTGTACGTATGTCTGGCCCTGGGGTTTCGCGACGGCCTCACCCAATGCGTGCGAACGGTCGAGGCGCAGCCCGGCCGCACCGTGCTGGCGGCCCTCATCACCATGCTGCTGACTCCGGTGCTCGTGGTGCTCTTGTGCGTGACGGTCGTCGGCATCCCCGCCGTGCCCTTCGTGGTGCTGGGCCTGTTTTGCGCCGGGCTGTTCGGCAAGGCGGTGATGCTGGCAGTGATCGGACGACGCATCATCGGCACGCGGGCCACGGGTGCGGTGAATCAACCCGCGACGGCCGTACTCATCGGCGGCGTGCTCGTGCTGCTGCTGTACGTAGTGCCGGTGCTCGGATTTGTGGTGTACAAGCTGCTCGGCATTCTCGGACTGGGCGCAATCGCCTATACCCTGCTGTTGGCGGTGCAAGCGCGCGAAGCCGTGATTCAGCCCGCCGCCCCGCCGGACGCGGCGGCGGATTCAGGCACCGCGGCACCGGCAACCGCTGCGCCCGCGGATGCCGGCTCCGGCACCACCGCGCCGCAGACGCCGCCGGCCGGTGAATCGCCGGCCGCCGCTTCGCAGACGGCGGGTTCGCAGACCGCCGGTTCCCAGACCGCGGGTTCTCAGGCCGCCGCTTCGCACGCCGCCGCCGCGGTGAGCGCGTCCTTGCCGCATGCCGGCTTTTGGATGCGCATGGGTGCGCTGCTGCTCGATGTGCTGCTGATCGGATTTGCGACCCATCTTCTGCATGGATTCGGTCATCTTCATCTGATCGTACTGGCGGCCTACGGGGCCATCATGTGGAAAGCGCGCGGCGCCACAGTCGGCGGGATCGTCTTCGGTCTACAAGTGGTACGGCTCGACGGCAGACCGATCGACTGGGAAACCGCGATCGTGCGTGCGCTGGGTTGTTTTCTGTCTCTGGCGGTGGTCGGCCTCGGATTTTTCTGGATAGCCTTCGACCCTGCGCACCAGGCATGGCACGACAAGATCGCCGGAACGGTGGTGGTGCGCGTCAACCGCCAGCGGGTCGCACCAGCAGGATGATCTTGCCGACGCCGCCGCGCTCGCCAAGCACGTGGGCGTGAGCGGCGTCGCGCAGCGGCAGACGGTGACCGATGGGCAGGGCGAACTTGCCGTCGCGCACGTCATCGGCGAATTCCCGTACCTTGGAGGGATCGGGCCGCGCAAACACCCGGGTGACCTTGACGGAAGGATGAGCATCCGCAGCGCCGGCCGGCAGCACGGACGCAAAGCCGAAGCTGCCGCCGGGCTTCACCTTCGCCAGGAGCTTCACCGCGGCTTCGCCGCCGACGGTGTCTGCCACCGCGTCCAGAGGCGGCAGCCCGGCAATGGCCGCATCGTCGTCGATGGCGAGCACCTCCGGCACATTCAGCTGCCGCGCCGCGTCGACCTGTCTTGCCCGCACCGCCGCGATCACCCGAACACCCAACTTGAGCGCGGTATGCACGGCGGCCCGCCCGACGCTGCCAATTGCGCCCGACACCACCAGGGTTTGCCCCTTCGTCACCGCGGTGGCGTGGCGTACGAGCTGATCTCCGGTGAGCGAGATCAGCGGAATTGCCGCCGCATCGGCGAGATCGAGCCCGTCCGGGGCGTGCGTGACCAGCGACCCGCCGATCACCACCTTCTCGGCGTAGGTGGCATCGCCCATCGCCAGGACCCGGTCGCCGGGCTTCACATGCCGGACGTTCCCGCCAACGGCACTGACGACGCCGCTGACGTCCCGGCCCAATATGGCGGGCAGCAGCAGCGGGAAGTCCTTTTGGCGTGCGCCCGAACGCACCTTCCAGTCGATGGGATTGACGCTCGCCGCCACGGTTTCGATCATGACCGCGTCGCCGTTCATCGGCGGATCCGGCACATGTTCTTCGAACACGAGGACTTCGGGGCCTCCGTACCGGTAAAGACGGACCGCTTGCATGGCTTACTCTCGGTTGTGGGTGGATGTGCCCCGCACTTTACCCGTTATCGCGCGCGCTTCAATCGGTTCGCGTCTCGCTGCCGCCCTTGTGTACGGTCGCGTACAGACAGGAGGTGCCGTACGGAGTAAACACGCCTTGCAAAGGAGGTGCCAGCGAATGACCACTCTAAGGGCCAGACGCCCCCGGGACGGGAGTAAAATCGATCTGCCGAGCCTGCACACACGCTTCAACCAGGTATCGCAGATTTGCCAATGCCTGCGCATAGCGATCGAATCAAAGGACGAAGACATCGAGCCGGCGGAGGTGTGCCGGGCTATCGTGGACATGCTCGACGACATCAACAGCGACTTATGGACATTTCTCGAGCCCGCGGCCACGCGCAGGACGATTCTGTTGCGCAAGTCCGCACGCGAGGCCTGCGCGGCGGAACATGAGGACGGGGTCCCGCACATGAATGGCAACGCGCGCCATCTCGACATGCATGGGCTCAGCGCCCATGCCGGCAATGGTTCGGCTGGGGCCGGCGAGATTCGTCTCGGCAACGGCGCAAACGGCCTCGACGGCGCAATCGGCTTGGACGCCGGCGAGCTTCCCGTCTAGCTTGCCCCGGCCGTCGCGCGCGAATCGGCGAAGGCATAGCGGGTTTTCCGGCGTTTGGCGCTGTACATCGCGGCGTCGGCATTCTTCAGCAATTCATCCGCGGAATCGCCGTCGTTCGGCGAGATCGCGATGCCGATGCTGGGAGACACGGACAATTCCAGATTGCCCACGGTCAGGGGCGCCGACACCACGTTGAACAATTTGCTCGCCAGGCGGTACAGGTCCGCCTGACTCGGCATGCCGGCGAGCAGGCAGGCGAATTCGTCGCCGCCCAGCCGGCTCACCATGTCGTCACCGCGCACGGCGCGCGTCAGGCGCGCCGCGACGATCTGCAGCAGCTTGTCGCCGGTGTCGTGGCCATGCGCATCGTTCAGGCTCTTGAATCCGTCGAGGTCGAGATACAGGAGGGCGAGCGACTGGCGGCAAGAGCGCGTGTAGGCGAGCTCATGCTCGAGGCGTTCGCAGAAAAAGCTGCGATTCGGCAGCATGGTCAGGCAATCGTGCAGCGCCTGGTGGCGCGCACGCTTCTCCCCGGCCTGAGTGCCGGCGAGTTCGGCGCGCGCCCAGGCCAGCTCCGTGCGCATCGCCCGGATCTCGCCTTCGAGTTGATGCCGCCGGCTGACCTCGTGCGCGAGCTTGAGCAGCAGCTCCTCGCATTCGGCCGCGGACGCGCCGATCGCCGTCTCCCGCCCGCCGCGACCCGTCATTTGCCGCGTTTTGCGCTTGTCCGATGCGCTTTCCCGAATCATGTCGCCGCCTTGAACTCAGCTGAGATGGAATATGACCATGAACATATTCTCGCCATCCCGGCCGCGGCCGTCTGTGCGCTGTTGCACAGCGGGACTCGATGACCGGCGCCGCATACCCGCCCTGCGCCCGCAAATAGTGTGGAGCAGCGCACAGTTCCGGCAATGATCAGCTGCGCGGGTGCCCCCGCCCACGCCGAAGCGTTTGTACAGCGTCCAGAGAATGATCGCGATGATCAGGAACGCAATGAAGCCGCTGACGGCGCTGCCACCACTGCCGCCGCCGAAGTGAAGTCCGCCGCCGCCCGAACTCGAGCCCGAGCCGCTGTGGCCACCGCCGCCGGCGCGCCCGAATGCTTCGCCGGCGGCGCCCAGCGCCAGCGCCGCGAGGCCGGCTCGAGGCGCGGGCAGGCGTCCGATCAACTCAGCGCAGCCCCGCAGTTGCCGCAGAACCTCGCATTGGCCGTGGTCGCGGTACCGCATTGGATCTTCGATGTTGTCGATCGGACCGCCAAAGGGCAAGCTCACGAACTCGCGCGTGCGATTCCGAGGTATTGCAGTATCCCCGCGGCGGCCTCGCGGCCCTCGAACACGGCGGTCACCACCAGATCCGAGCCGCGCACCATGTCGCCGCCGGCGAACACCTTGGGGTTGGTGGTTTGAAAGCGTCGCTCGGGCGCAGCCGCTACGCGCACGCGGCCGTTGTCGTGCAGTCCGATGTTCTGTCCGCCGAACCAAGCCGGCGGACTCGGCAGGAAACCGAAGGCGATGATGACCGCATCGGCCGCCAGGGTCTCCTCGGTGCCGGGAATGACCTCGGGCACCCGCCGGCCGCGCGGACCGGGCGCGCCCAAGCGGGTTTCCACGACCTTGACGCCCTGAACGCGATCCGAGCCCACGATCTCGATGGGCTGCCGGTTGAACAGGAAGGTGACGCCCTCCTCCTTGCTGTTCTTGTAGTCGCGGCGCGAGCCCGGCATGTTGTCCTCGTCCCGCCGGTAGGTGCAGGTCACGCT
>PLET01000118.1 GCA_003137095.1 Gammaproteobacteria bacterium | reverse complement strand
GAAGAAGTTCCGCGGCAAGGTGCACCCCATCATCCGGCGTCCGATCTCGGCCGCCTGAACTGCCCCGGGTTATGGGAGAGCCCTGCGCTTGGATCACATCGCGCACGGAGCGGGCAAATTCTGCCGCCGGAAGACTCCGCTTCGAGGCGATCGAAGAGCACAGATACCGAAAGAGTTGACGTGGACGTGCCTTGCCGTTACCGAGACGTCAGACCCGTACGGGATTCGTATGAGCGACGGCTCTCAGGAATGCAGACAAGCAATCGCAGCGCAGCTGACTACGTTCTCCACTGGTTTGCCCGAACGTTCTTGGCCGCCAAACTGGTGGTTTCCTCAACTCGTTTGGCGCGGGTCGGCGCAGTCTTGGCGTTTCCAATCCACTCTAGAATGCTGCGCTTCACAGATCGTGGAAAGGCATCGAACATCTTTGCCGCAGGCTTATGCTTGGTAAAAGACTTTGCAAGATCTTTCGGGATCTCAAGATTCTCGACGGCGTCGAGCGCTGCCCATGACCCGTCTTTCTTTGCTTCGTTTACTCGCGCCAATCCTGCTGCGGTCATCCGGCGCGTGGAAATGGCTCGGGCTACACGGTCCTTGTTCAACCTTGACCACCCCGAACCCGCTTTCCGCGGCGCGTACCACAGCATGGAGCGTGCGTCGTCCACTTTCCGTGGTTTGCTGTCGATCCATCCGAAGCATATGGCCTCGGTGACTGCCTCTTCATATTCGAGGCGCGGATGCTGCGAACCCTTTTTGTAAGTTATCAGCCACACGCCTTCGCCGCGTCCGTGATGCTCGGTTAGCCAGGCGCGCCACTCCTCTAGCGACTTGGGACGTACTGAGTTTTGCGGTGGCCTGACCGTCACTTGCAACCACTACCAGGGCAGCGGTTTACCGTCGCAAAAGAATCCGCCGGTAGGGCCGTCTCGCCCGATCACGAAATGCCCATGCCAACGTCTGGCTTTCGTCGATCTTGGTGAATGTCGGAGCCTGCCTCCGCGATTTACTTGATCGGAATGCAGACCTCCGGCCGCGCACCTTATAGGCTGACCCTAAATCCACCGAAGACTTCCAGCGGAGCGGCAGGGCTCAGAAAGCGGTTGTCGACTCCGGGTCCATTCGTCACGCCATCGGCCGGAATCCCCGGCGCGCCGATGCCCGTGGGGTCGCTCAGAATCCCCCACGTCGAATACTTGCGATTGAACAAATTGTTTACCGAGGCGAACAGTTCGACGTGTGCGACCGGCCGATAGCTCGAGTGCAGGTTCACCACCGCATAGCCAGGAATCGGCGCGAGCTGATTGGATTCGTCCCCAACGTAGTAGAAGTTGCTGACCAGATTTACGGTCGCGCCGATGGTCCAGGCTGGTAGGACCTTGAAATCCGCCCCCAGCTTGACGCGGTGCTCCGGAATACCTGGGAGCCTGTCACCGGGCACGACCTGGATGTCGCCCAGAGAGTCCTGATTCGGGTTCGATGGCGAGGGAACGGATAGCGGTGAGCGAAACGTCGCCTGCACGAAGCTGTAGTTCGCGTAGGCTGAAAACCTCGCACGCTGGACATTCAACCCGGCCTCAAAACCCTGCCGCTGTGTGTCCCCGATATTCTGAAAGAAGCCCTGGCTCACGGAAGTCGCGATCCCGTAGATGTCGTCATGCAGTAGTGTGCGAAATGCGCTCAGGTTCCAGCTCACCTGGACGTCGCTACCTTGAGGTTTGCCCACCTTTCCGCGCAAGCCAACCTCGATCGTATGTGAAATCACCTGCCGTAGATTCGGGGGATCGCCGGCGAGGTTCGTCGGCAGCAGGCAGGGAGTCAGCGGATCCGAGCACTCGATTTCACTCGCCGTCGGGGTTCGTGTATTGGTGGACCAGCCGCCATACAGCGTGGCGGTAGGAGCGAGCTTGTAGGTCGCGCCGAGGGCGGGATTGAAATGGACGAATCGATTGTAGCCGCTGAGATTCGTGCCAAGCTGATCTGTGAGATTGATATGCGCGACGTTGTAACGCCCACTGCCCGTGACGGCCAGATCTGGCGTCACGTTCAGAGTGTCCGTGAAGTACACCCCCAGATTCTTGTTCAACGAGTCCACACTCACCGGGACCGGATCGCCATTCGCGATCGCCGCATCCGAGTTCTCCGGCGTGTTCACATAGAGGTTGGAGGGCAACACCAGCAGCTGCGGGTTGATCACCCCAATCTGCGCGCCGGAATAGAAGCTGGTGGAGGCGTAGTCGACGGCGGCGCCGACGCTGAATTGATTCTCCAGACCGAACAAGGCATCGGTATTCGTGACCTGCAGGGTCGCGCCTCTGCCCCACGCATGGATCAATTCGAAATCGTTCTCGCCAATGACGGACGTTCCACCATTGGAGATGTCGGGAAGCGTCTGCCCGGCTGAGTTCGTCAGCGGCGTCACACCGTCCGGTTGACAGAGATTACCGGGCGATGTCGTGCATGCCGTGTAACTGGTCGTATTACCGTTGGAAACGCTCTGGGAGAAATCGCGATAGTAGAGGACTCCCTGCAATGACCAGGTATCGCTGAACTTGACCGTGCCGTTCAGCGCAAAGAAGTTCAGGTCGTTGATGTTCGCCTGCGGGCCTGTGAATACCAGCGAGCGGCTCACGGCCAGCTCCTGGACCGGGGCCGATCCCTGCCCGTTCAGTTGGTTCTGCGCCTTCGTGTAGCTCAGATCAAGCTGAACGGCATCCGTGTGGTAGCTGAGCGCCGTGTACAGCGTCCGGATGCGATCGTTGGAAAACTCGCGCCACCCATTCCAGTCCAGCGCCCGCCCCGCCACGTAGAAACCAAATGGTCCTGAGTTAGTCCCGAATTGCGCGAGCAGGGAACGCTGGCCATAGGAGCCACCCGATAGCTCGACATCCCCGCCCCGATACGAAAATCCGTTCTTCATCGTGACGGACACCGCGCCTCCCAATGCATTGAGCCCGTAGAGCGGGCTGGCGCTCAGCAGTTGCACCTGATCGATGGCGACCTCGGGGAACAGATCCCAGTTCACCGTGTTGCCGAAGGCCTCGTTGATTCGCACGCCATTCTGATAGACCGCGAGTCCCTGGGGGGTGCCCAAGACCGGGGATGCCTCGAAGCCCCGGTAAAGGATGTCTGGCTGAAACGGGTCATCCAGGTCGTCGTTGATACTGACGCTGCTGAGATTCGCGTTGAGTGCCCCGGTGAGGCTCGGCGAACCGTCACGGGACAGATCCGAAGCGGAAAGCGCCTGTACATTACCAGGGATCTTGTCGATGTCGATTGAACTACCCGGCACCGGTGTCGTACCGATGACGAGGATCTCCGGAAGCGGGCTTCCTGAAGAGGCGGCGTCGGCAGCCCGTACCCTTCCGCTCCCGATTCCGCTCGTCACAAAAGCAACGGTGAGCAGGGTTGAGCCGAGCAGACGCCGCTTCCCCGCAAGAAGATCTATCACTGGCCAGGCCCCCAAGTTCAATTCGTTAGTTTGTTCGCATGGTGGCGGGCCGTACCTACCCCTCCCGGCCACCCATGGCTCGACCTAGCCCAAGACTGACAACAAGGCGCGCACGTCTCCAAGGGAGTTTTTCCCGGTTTTTGGATTTTCCGCCCGATCCCTAGCAACCGACCAAGCGAGCGTCGAGCCGCGAGAACTAGCAACGAGCAACGGGTAAAATGAGCAATCGACGTCGGCAACAGTCGATTCAGCCAGCGAAATGAAATTCACGCCCGGGGAATGTCGCCATGCAGTCGCTCAGTACCGCAATCACCGATGGGCTAAACCCCTCCCCTAACCCCTTCACCGTCGACAATCCAAGGGGATCTGTTGCGGTCTGGACTGATGCGCTGATCGTTGTGCTGATCACGATCTCGGCAGCCTTTCTGTGCGTGCGCTTCAACGTCAGCGAGATGCTGCGCCGCTGGACCGNNCGGCGGGGCTAGCGTGGTTCGCGGCACGCCGATACCGGGACGCCCGGCGGGAAGTTTCGCGCCGTCGAATTGCTGAGGCGCAAGTCGGGCTCGCACTGACTCACGTACGGCGTCTTTCGCAGCAGCGCGTCGCGCTCCAGGAACAGGAACGGCGAGCTATCGCGCGCGAGCTTCACGATGAATTGGGTCAGTACCTGCAGGTCATCAAGCTCGACGCAGTGAGCCTGCGGGACGCCCCGACACGCGATCCCGTATTGCAGTCCACTCAGGCCGGAGCAATTGTCGACAACTGCAATCATCTGCACACCATGCTGACCGGCTTGCTGCAGCGACTGAGGCCTGTCGGGCTCGATGAACTCGGATTGGCCGCGGCACTCGAACACTGTGTCTCTACCTGGCGAGCGCGCCTGCCCGGAATCGACGTGCAGCTGACGACGTCGGGTGAGTATGGCGACGTCCCCGAGGCATGCGCATTGACCGCCTATCGTCTGGTGCAGGAGGCGTTGACCAATATTGCCAAACACGCTGGTGCACATTCAGTTCGCGTGCTTCTGGAGCGCACCCGGGCCTCAGAGTCGCGCGACGCGATGCACGTCGAAGTCACCGATGATGGCAAAGGATTTGACATGAAGTCACCCGCCGGTGGCCTCGGCCTGATCGGCATGCGCGAGCGTGTGGAAGGACTGGGAGGACGTCTGGAAGTGTCCGGTTCGCCGGGAAAGGGTACGCGACTCGGCGCCTGGATTCCCGCAATGACGGCTGATGTCGGGGAAGCCGCATGATCCAGGTTTTGCTTGTCGACGATCATGCGGTCGTGCGCGAGGGATATCGACGGTTTCTCGAACGCGATCAGCGCATCCAGGTCGTGGGCGAAGCGGCGGACGCCGCGCAAGCGTGCAAGCTCGCGGCCTCACTGGAACCGAACGTCGTCGTCATGGATATTGCGCTTCCCGGCGGCAGCGGGCTGGAGGCTATGCGTCGCATGCTGTTGCATGAGCCGAAACTTCGGGTGCTCATCTTCAGCATGCATGGAGAGACGATCTTCGTCTCGCGCGCCCTGCAAGGCGGGGCTCGAGGCTATATCACCAAGGCAAGCGCGCCGGAGGTGCTCGTGACGGCCGTATACGCCATTGCACAGGGAGAGCGCTACTTGAGCGAGGACGTCGCCGCCCAGGCTCCGAGCGCCGATAGGTTGCCGGCTACCGGCGTCGAGGCGCTCACCGCCCGCGAATTCGA
>PLET01000067.1 GCA_003137095.1 Gammaproteobacteria bacterium | reverse complement strand
CGGCCGCCAGGACGTGCTGGCGGTACAGGAATTGGAACGGGCGCAAAAGACTTCAAAAGAGAAGATCGTTCCTTAGGGCCAGCTGTAATCGCGCGGGGCGCGCAATCGCCAGGTGCCACGCCCCGAGACTGTTTCCTCCATCAACTGCATGAACGACGCTCAAGGGTGTGAAATTGAAAATCAACTCGAAGGATTTCCGCGTTCCGCCCGGAAAAAAGGTGGATCTCGACGAGTGGCCGACCAACGTGAAGCATTATTTTGAATCGAAGGAGCAGTATCAGGAAGTCCTCGCAGCCCACGTTGAGGCCTTGAGCGCGCGGCAGCAACTTCACTATGCGTCCGGCCGCTCCGCATTGCTTCTGATCTTTCAGGGTATGGACTCCGCGGGAAAGGACGGCGCCATCCGCCACGTCATGTCCGGAGTGAACCCGGAGGGGTGCGAGGTCTACAGCTTCAAGCAGCCGAGCGCCGAGGAACTCAAGCACGACTTTCTCTGGCGTACCACGTGCCGGCTGCCGGAGCGCGGACGAATCGGCATTTTCAACCGCTCCTATTACGAAGAGGTGCTCATCACGCGGGTTCACCCCGCGATCCTGGACACTCAAAACCTCCCAAAACACTCGCGGGATGACAAGCATTTCTGGAGGGATCGGTATCGTTCCATCGTGGAATTGGAGGCGCATCTGCATCGAAACGGCACCCAGACCATCAAGTTCTTCCTTCACTTGTCGAAGAAGGAGCAGGCAAAGCGCTTCCTCGAGCGCATCGACGAGTCCGACAAGAACTGGAAATTTGGAGCGTCGGACATCCACGAAAGAAAATACTGGAAACATTACATGCGTGCGTATGGGGAGTGTCTGACGGAATCCAGCACGCACCACGCACCCTGGTACTCGGTTCCCGCGGATGACAAGGAGAATGCCCGGCTGATCGTGTCTCAAATCATCATCGATGCGTTCGATGGCCTGAAGTTGGCCTACCCCAAGACCACACCAAAACGGCTGCGTGAGCTGAAGGCCATCGGCAAGCGACTGACCAGGGCGGAATAGGCAATTGAACCCAATCAACCGTGTCATCGGGGTAGAAATCGAGACCCTGCAACGTGAATCCTTCGGCTATTTCGAACACGAAGTCAATTCCGTCAATGGGCTGGCAATCGACAAGACGGCGTCAGATTCCCCGGCCAGCATCGCCGCCACCGGATTCGCACTCGCGGCCTACCCGGTTGGCGTCGAAAGCGGATTCATCTCACGGACCGCGGCCGTCAAACGCACGTTGGCGACGCTGCGCTTCTTCTGGAACAGCCCGCAAGGCCCGCAACCCGACGCCACCGGCTATCAGGGCCTCTATTATCATTTTTTGGACATGCAAACCGGGCGCCGCGCGGGGGGGTGCGAGCTGTCGACGGTGGACAGTGCATTCTTGCTCGCAGGTATGTTGACCGTGGCTGCGTATTTCGACGCGGATACCGAAGACGAAAAGGAAATTGGCACCCTTGCGGACGCGCTGTATCGGCGCGCCAATTGGCATTGGGCGCAAAACAAGGGTGTGACGTTGACACACGGATGGAAGCCCGAAAGCGGATTCCTTCGGTATCGCTGGGAAGGCTATGACGAGGGCCTGCTCCTTTACATGCTTGCGCTCGGATCGCCCACGTATCCCCTGGCCGGGGAGGGATTTGCCGCTTGGTGCTCGACTTATCAGTGGAAGAGCCATTACGGTTACGATTTTCTTTACGCGGGATCTTTCTTCACGCACCAGCTCTCTCACATATGGATTGATTTTCGCGACATACAGGATGACTTCATGCGCGAGAAGGGGATCGATTATTTCGAGAACAGCCGCCGCGCCACCCGCGTACAACAACAATATGCGGTCCACAATCCTCTCATGTTCACCGGCTACGGACCCAGTTGCTGGGGGATCACGGCGAGTGACGGCCCCGGTCCCGCCACCCTCAAGATCGACGGCGTCGAGCGGGAGTTCTTTGATTACATCGCCCGTGGAGTACCGTTTGGGCCTGATGATGGCACCCTGGCGCCTTGGGCAGTCGCCGCCTCGCTGCCGTTTGCGCCGGACATCGTGCTGCCTTCGATCGAGTATTTCATTCGTGACCTCAAGCTCAAAGCCGACAATCCCTATGGCTTCAAGGCGACGTTCAATGCCACGTATCCGGCAAAAACCGACAATCCTGGCGGCTGGGTGTCGCCATGGCACTACGGGCTCAATCAGGGACCACTTGTGCTCATGATCGAGAATTATCGGAGCGAGCTGTTGTGGCGCTTGACGCGGCGCTCCCCCTACATCGTCAGCGGCCTGCGCCGGGCGGGGTTTGAGGGAGGGTGGCTGCAAAATGGCCAAACGCGCGGCTCAGCGCCGGCGAGTCCGTCGCCGGCATCGACCACGGGCGGAGCGTAATCAACGAAACGGTAGCATGGCGGCCCACCGTGTGGCAGCGAACAGAGCGGCGGATAGATCCGCGCTACGCTGCGTTGCAGTCGTCGACCAATGACGGCGGCGATTGGAGGGGAACCCGTCACTGCGGCTTTCTCGCGATCATTGATCCCAACCAACCTCGATTAACGCAGGAAAAAATCATGGAAACGAAAAAAACGGTGGCTGAGCAACATACCTCCGCCGCCAAGCATCACGAATCGGCGGCCAAGCATCATCGCGAGGCGGCCAAGGCGCTCGATGCCGGCAAGCCGGAGCAGGCGGCCACTCACGCGGAGGTGGCAAACGGCCATCTTGCACACGCCACCGACACGGCGACCGACATCAGCAAGACTCAGGCAACCAAGAGCGATGGAACTGCCAAGGCCGCCTGAGCGGCCGTGGTGAATTGACCGCGTCGGGCGAGAGCTACTGCTGAAATGCGCACGGATCACAGCGTATTGCGGCAGCCTCGCCCGATTGGCGGATGCCGGCAACCGTCATGTCTCCAAAGGTAAGTGAAGCATGCAACCCTTGATCGCCGGTAACTGGAAAATGCGTGGAACGGCACCGCAACTGGGCGAAATTGCCGGCGTTGCCGCCGTGGTCCGCAAGACTCGCCCGGCCGCCGACATCTTCCTGAGCGCGGAGACGCACCGGCAAGCGAGGTGCGCATTCTCTACGGAGGCTCCGTGAACGCGGTGAAGCTTGTCGGGATCGCCGCCGATCATGGCGGGTTCGAGCTCAAGACAGAATTGTCCGGGTCGCTGCGTGACGCGGGGTATGAGGTCGAGGACTTCGGCGCCTACCGATTCGACAGTGCTGACGATTACCCGGACTTCATCATTCCGTTGGCGAGGGCCGTTGCCGCTGCGCAGGTGGAACGTGCCGTGGCGCTGTGCGGCAGCGGAGTGGGCGCCTCCGTCGCGGCGAACAAGGTTCCCGGCGTGCGCGCCGGCCTGATACACGATGTATTCTCCGCCCATCAGGGCGTCGAGGACGACGACATGAATGTTCTTTGTCTGGGCGGAAAAGTGATCGGATCCGGGCTCGCCTTGGAATTGATCGAAACCTTTCTGCATGCCCGCTTTGGCGGAGCCGCCCGTCACGAGCGCCGCCTGGCCAAGATTCACGTGCTTGAAACCGGAAAAATTTAACCATGACCACCGCGGCCCTGACCCCCGACTTCCTGCGCAAGATCAATGCCTACTGGCG
>PLET01000076.1:14044-14926 GCA_003137095.1 Gammaproteobacteria bacterium | reverse complement strand
GCCCACGGGCCGGCGGCGCGCGCGCCGGGGCGGGTTCGCGATCCGGCGGCGGCAGCGGCCGCACGGCCCCGGGTCGGCCGGGGGCACCGCGCCACGCGCCGCCGGCTGCCGCGCCGCGCCCCGCCGCGGAAGGCGCCGAGACGCCGGGCGATGCCGCACGGCGCCGGCCGCGCCGGCGGCGGCGCGGCGGCGGCGGTGGGAACGGCGGCGGACCTGCCGGCGGTGCACCCCCACCGGGCGCCGCCGGTCCGGCCGTCAAATAAGCTCGGCCACGTGATTCACCGCCGCGAAACCGGCGGTGTCCTTCGGCGGACGGCCTGAGTCCGGGCAGCGCACCGCCCGCAACCACGCGATGCCGTAGCGATGCGCGGAGTCGAGCACCGGAACGCTGTCGTCCACGAACAGCGTGCGCCCGGGTTCGAAGGGCTCCCTCGCCTGCAATCGCGGCCAAAAGGCCGGGTCCTCCTTGGGCGTGGCGAACGCGTGGGTCGAATAGCTGGCGTGGAAGTGCCGCTGCAGCCCGATGCGCTGGCTCTTCACGGCAAGGGTCTGCGGATGCGCATTGGTGACCAGCACGATGCGCTTGCCGGTGAGCCTGAGCTTGGCGAGGAAGCGCTCCGCGCCGGGCAGATAGCGCACCTCCGCCAGCACGGTACGCTTGATGTCGAGGATGTTGAGGCCGAGCTNNAACCAATTGTCGAAGCGCAGATCAAGCAGGGTGCCATCCATGTCCAGGAGCACGGTGTCGATCGCCGTCCAGTCGAGCGCAGCCGCTGCTTGCATGTGCGTATGATACCAACCCATGCACGACCTACGCGCGCTTGCCGCGGCCCTCATGCCCATCATCGCGCGCGCCGGTGAAGCGGTGATGCGCGTCTACAA
>PLET01000076.1:0-14033 GCA_003137095.1 Gammaproteobacteria bacterium | reverse complement strand
GCTCGACGGCACCCGCGAATTCGTCAAGCGCAACGGCGAATTCACCATCAATATCGCGCTGGCGGCGCAGAGCGAGCCGCTGCTCGGAGTGGTCGCCGCGCCGGCACAGCAGCTCGTGTACTGGGGTGCGACCGGGATCGGCGCGTTTCGCCGCAGCCGCGGTGCCGAGAGCCCCATTCACGTGGCGCCGCCGCTGCAGCCGTTGCGGGTGGTCGGCAGCCGCTCGCATGCCAGTCCGCAAACCGAGGCCTATCTGGCGCGGCTCGGACCGCACCAGACTCGCGGTATCGGCAGCTCGCTCAAGTTCTGTCTGGTGGCCGAAGGGAGTGCCGATCTGTATCCGCGCTTCGGCCCTACCTCCGAATGGGACACAGCCGCCGGTCAGGCGGTGCTCGAGGCGGCCGGCGGTGCGGTGACCCGCCTGGATGGACACAAATTGCGCTACAACTGCCGCGAGAGCCTGATCAACGGCGATTTCGTCGCCTTTGGCCATGCGGACGCGCTGCGGCCGCGCGCCCCGCAGCGCAGCTGAGCCTCAGGCGTGGCCCGCCGGCTCGCACAGCTGCAAGGTCACGTCCAGCAGGGTGGGGATGTCGAAGACGACCTCGTCCGCGGCGACGGTGAGGCGCGCCACGCCGGCCGCGGCGATCAGTGCAGCGGGGACATGGATCTGGTCGTGGCGCTGCGCCGTGGTCCAACTGCTCACGCGAGCGTCGCCAAAGGCCCGATTCAAGGCACTCCAGCGCATTTGCGCCGCGCGCGCGAGCGGCGTATCCCCGCCCCATTGGCGACGGGCCAGCGCCACCGATGGCTCCGATTCCGGATCGGAGGGCGGCAGGGTCATCAGCGAATGCACGTACCTGACCATTTCCGCAGGATCCACCCTGACCGTCAAATACGGCTGCAAGTCGTTGCGCATGTTCCAATTCCCCAGGGTTACGGTTGAGCTGCGTCATACATGGGGACGAATGACGGGAATACCATGACGCGCCGCGGTGCCCATTGGCCGGGCGGTAGCGGTAAGCTGCGCGCCATGAGCGACGACATGGTGCTGTTCGTGCTGGGGGTGGGTGTGCTCGCCCTGATCTACAAACTCTGGCAGAGCGCCCTGGACGCACGCGAGATGGCGAATCGCATCGCCAAGGAAACCTGTTCGCGTGCGGTGGTGCAATTCCTCGATGGCACAGTCGCCTTTGCCGGATTCCGGCTCACGCGCACCGCCGACGGCCGACGCCGGCTGCTGCGCACCTACACCTTCGATTACACCAACGACGGCTTCGAGCGGTCGCAGGGCTTCATCGTGCTGTCAGGTCGGCGGCTCGAGGCGGTGGGTCTGGCGGGGAGCCCCTCTTGAACGGGCCGCTCAACATCGACCTGCACACGCATTCGGATCGCTCCGACGGCGCGCTGACGCCGGTCGAACTCGTGCGGCGCGCGGCCGCCGCCGGCGTCGAGGTGCTGGCGCTCACCGATCACGACACCATCGAGGGCATCGAGGATGCCGGGCGCTGCGCCGCCGCCTGCGGCGTGCGGCTGGTGCCCGGAGTGGAGATTTCCGCCTCCTGGCGGGCGCAGGCGATCCACGTGCTGGGGCTGTGGATCGATCCGGGAGAATCGAGCCTGCGCGGCATGCTGGCCGATCAGGCCGAACGGCGCCGCACCCGCATGCGCCGGATCTGCGGACGTCTCGCCGGGATGGGCCTGCCGGGCGATGCCTTGCTCGCGGCGGTCGAGGCGCATCCCGGCCTGCCGACGCGCACGCATCTGGCCGCCGCGCTGCTCGCCGGCGGCCACGTCGATTCGGCCGACGAAGCCTTTCGCCGCTATTTGGGCCGCGGCAAGGCGGCGCATCTGGCCGCGCATTGGCCCGCGCTGGCCGAGGTGGTCGGTTGGATACGCAGTGCGGGCGGCGTCGCGTCGCTGGCACATCCGGTACGCTACCGCCTGTCGGCCGGTGCGCGCCGGCGGCTGCTCGCGGATTTCGCGGCCGCCGGCGGCACCGCGCTCGAGGTGGTCACCGGCTCGAATGCCTCGGGGCAGATCGAGGTGGCGTCGCAGCTGGCGCTGACATTCGGGCTGGCGGGCTCGGTCGGCTCGGATTTCCACAATCCACAACTTCCTTGGAATACGCTCGGCCGGTTGGCTAAGCTACCGGATTGCGTCACTCCCGTGTGGCGCGGCTTCGGTCTGTAGAACCACAAAAGCAGCGGCCCCGTGAGCGACGAAGAAGACAACGTCAATACCGACTTGTTCAAGAACATCGAGCGGCTGNNGATCTGTTCAAGAACATCGAGCGGCTGCGCCAGCTGCGCATCGAACATCGCGATCTCGATGACGTCATTTCCAGGCTGAGCATGGATTTCAAGATCGACGAACTGCAGTTGAAGCGCCTCAAGAAGCGCAAGCTGCTGCTCAAGGATCAGATCGCCCGGCTGGAGAGCCAGCTGATTCCGGATCTGAACGCATGACGGAACTGCGGCTGCGGCTCGGCGTCCTGCTCGACCTTCTGTTCACCCGCAACGTGTTGATGGAGGTCGGCTGCGTCGCATTCTGCCTGCTGGCGGGCTGGTTCGTGGGCACGGCGCTGCGCAAGCCGGCCGCGGCCGCGCGGGCGGCGGCACCGGGCTGGCGATATTACGTCGCCGACGGGATCGTCGCGGTCGCGCCGGTGGCGCTGGCATTGGCACTGGAGCTGCTGGCGCGCGGCGTGCTGGCCGCGGCGCATTTCGACACCTCCCTCATGGACGTGGCCATCCGCCTGACCGGCGCCTACGTTGTGGTGCGAATCCTCGTGTTCCTGTTCGCCGTGAGCCTCGGCAACAAATCCTGGATGCAGCACTGGGAAGTGCGCGTCACGCTGTTCTTCTGGCTGGTGATCGCCGCCGAGACCCTCGGCTGGCTCGACCCCATCATCGGAACGCTGGACAACGTGGGCATAAGCAGCGGCCGCAGCCGGATCACGGCGTGGTCGGTCCTGAAGCTGCTGTTCACGCTCACGCTGTTCGTGCTGGCGGCGGTGTGGATCAGCCGCTGGATCGAACGGCGGCTGAAGAAGCTCGGCAATCTCGCGCCCTCCACCCGTATCGGCATCGCAAAATTCTCCAATGCCTTCCTGATAGGGCTCAGCGTGCTGCTGGGCCTGAACGCGGCCGGCGTGGATTTGACCGCGCTCACGGTACTCACCGGCGCCATCGGCCTCGGCTTGGGATTCGGGCTGCAGTCCATCGCGGCGAATTTCGTCAGCGGCTTCGTGCTGCTGCTGGACCGCTCGATCAAGCCGGGCGACGTCATCAGCCTGTCGGGGCAAAGCGGCACCAGCACCGAGAATTTCGGCTGGGTGCAGGAGCTGCGCGGGCGCTACGTGGTGGTGCGCGACCGCGACGGCGTGGAAATGCTGGTGCCGAACCAGCAGCTCATATCCAACGCCGTCATCAACTGGAGCTACACCGATCCGCGCATCCGCCTCAAGCTCCCCGTACGCATCGCCTACAAGGACGATCCGGAGCTGGCCTTGCAGGTGCTGCTGACCGCGTGCGAAGGCCAATCGCGGGTGCTGCTCGACCCGGCGCCGGTCTCGCGGCTGATGCACTTCAGCGACAGCGGCATCGAACTCGAACTGCGGTTCTGGATTTCCGACCCGCAGGAAGGGGTGAACAACGTGCGTTCGGAGGTCAATCGCGCCATCTGGCGCCTGTTCAAGGAGCACAAGCTCACGATACCGCCTGCGCAGCGTGAGATCGTGGTGCGCCCGCCGGGCCACGATCTGGATTGAGGTCCGGGCCGATGCCGCTCGTCATAACGCCGGATATCGTCGTTCCCGATGAGGAATTCGAATGGAAGTTCATCCGCGCCTCCGGGCCGGGCGGTCAGAACGTCAACAAGGTATCCAGCGCAGCTCAGCTGCGCTTCATGTTGCCCGCCAACACCAGCCTGCCGGCCGCCGCCAGGCATCGTCTGCGGCGACTCGCCGGTCAGAGGCTGGTCGACGACGGCAGCATCCTGATCACGGCGCGCAGCGAGCGCAGCCAGGATCAGAACCGGCGCGAGGCGCTCGGCCGGCTCGAATCGCTGATCCGCCAGGCGCTGATCGAGCCGAAGATCCGCAAGAAGACGCGGCCGACCCGCGCCTCCAAGGAGCGGCGCATCGATTCGAAGAAGAGGCGCGGCACCACCAAGCAGCAGCGCCAGGGACCGCGCTGGGAGTGAAACTCACGGCCCCAGGGTGACCTGCAGGATGCTGTGTCGCATTTGCTCCGACAGCACCAGTTGGGCATCCGCCCCGACCGCCAGCAGCGGCTCGCCGAACGACAGCTTGCCTTCCGGCGAGGCCTGCACCACGTTCCGGCGCAGCAGCAGCTCGATGAAGCCGCGAAACAGGCTCTTGTCGAAGAACTCCGGGGAGTCCAGACCGTACAGCAGCGACATGCGCTGTGCAGTCAGATGACTGCGTTCCTCGAGGGCTTCCTGGCCGATGGCGCCGCTGCCCGCCTTGATCAGAAGCGCGATGGCCAGATAATAGCGTTCGACGGTCTGGATGGTTGCATCCGCGAGCAGCCACAGGCGCATGGCCTGGATCGAGGTGGACGCCGGCCGCTGCCACGCGCTGCGGTCGGCATTGCAGGTCAGCAGATTCAGGCGGGCGAAGGCGTCGAGTAGCGATTGCACCACGCCGGCCACCTCGGATTCATCCCAGCGCAGGAACAGTTCGGCGGCGATGTATGGATACACCCGCCACACCAGCCGCTGGATGTCGGCGGTGAGCATGCGCGCGTTGCCTATGAAGCAGCAGGCGAGCAGCGAGGGCATTGCGAACAGATGCAGGATGTTGTTGCGGTAATAGGTGGCGAGGACGGCATTCTCGGCGTTCATGCGCATGATGTCGCCGAGGGCCTGGGGCTGGCGGTCGAGCACGCGCATCGATTCGGCGTACCTGACCATGTCGGCCGGCGGCATCGCCGTCACGGTCACCAGCGGCGAATACGGTGCTTCGAGCAGCAGCCGCTGGTACAGCTCCAGCTGTCCCACCATGTCCGATTCCGGCAGGGCCTGCCGCGGCGTTCCGAGCACGGCCATGGCCACGAGATTGATCGGAGTCACGGCCGCCGCGGCGTTGATCCCGGTCACGATCGCGAGCGCCAGATCATCGATCGTGTTGCCGATCCACGGCGGCGGGTCCCCGGCATCCTGTGCCTCGCCGTGCGCCGCACGGTGCCTGTGCAAAAGCCCATCGAGCGCAATCGGCTGACCGAGGTTCACGTGCACCTTGCCGAACTTGCTGCGCAGCACCGGCAGCGTCCTCAGCAGTCCCAGCACGCTTTCCTTCTGTTTCGGGCGCCCGGACAGTTCGCCGATGTAGGTCCGGCCCTCCACGATGCGCTCGTAGCCGAAGTAAACCGGCACGAACACGATGGGCCGCTTCGGATCGCGCAGGTAGCTGCGCACCGTCATGGAGAGCATCCCGGTCCGCGGCGCCAGCATGCGCCCGGTGCGGCTGCGGCCCCCTTCGACGAAATATTCGAGCGGATGTCCGCGCGCCATCATCAATCCGAGGTACTTCGTGAACACGCTCGAGTACAGTGCGTTCCCCTTGAAGGAGCGGCGCATGAAGAATCCGCCCCCCTTGCGCAGGAATCTGCCGATCACCGGCATGTTGAGATTGACTCCCGCGGCGACGTGCGGCACGGCGAAGCCCTTGCGATAGATCACGTATGACAGCAGGAGGTAGTCCATGTGGCTGCGGTGGCAGGGCACGTAGATGATCTCGGCGCCGTCGCCGATTTCACGCAGCTTCTCGACGTGCTCGAATTCGACCCCGTCGTACAGCCGGTTCCACAGGCGTGCGAGCGCGAGCGACATGAAGGTGACGAACGGCTGTGAATAATTCGCGGCGATCTCGTCCGCATATTTCTTGGCGGTCAGCAGCACGGCACGGCGCTTCAGGCCGTGCAGTCGCATTTCATCGCGCATCGCGCGACGCACAGCTTGTGCCCGCAGCACCTGCGCCACGATGGTGCGCCGGTGCGACAGATCCGGTCCGATCGTGGAGGCGCGCTGTGCACGCAGCGTTGCACGCAGCGTGCGCACGACGCGGCGCACGTTGCGCGGCTCGCTCATCCCCTCCTGCAGGGCGTCGCGCAGCCGCAGCGGCTCGCCGAAATAAAGCAGCGTGTTGCGGGCATTGAATGCGACGGTGAGAAACGTGCGCAGCCGTCCCCGCAACGCCCAGTTTTCGGTGAACGGCAGCCGCCACCAGCTGGCCTCCTTGAGCGGCGCACGGCCCCAGAAGATGGCCACCGGCACCAGATCGACGTCGAAATCCGGACGCGCGGTGGCGGCGGCCACCAACAGGCGCAGCTGGCGGGGTGCACGCGTATCGCTGCGATTCGAGAACAATCCGGGCCGCCGCTCGAGCTCGAAATGGGCGCGCTCGGTGCGCTCGCCGCCGATCAGCAGGCGGCGCGTCGGGCGCGGCAATCCGAGGCGCCCGCAGGCGTCGATCAGCACCGCCAGATCCGCCCGGCTTTCGCGCTCCAGCACGTAGCAAACCGGCCGCGGCCGCGCCAGGATGGCCGCGGCCGCGTCGTCCGGCTTGATGGTCACCCTGACCCACAATCCGAGGGTCTTGCGCAGCATCGTGGCCGCCCGTCAGGGCGGGGCTTCGCCGCGCTCCGCGGCATCGATGGCCTTGCGCGTGTCGGCGGCATTCTCGTCGACGGTCTTTTGCGCGTCGCGGGCGCGCGCCGCCTGCTGCGTCAGTGGATCGAAGACGTTCTTCCGCGGCGGCGGCGGGGCCGGCGGCTGTGAGCATCCGGCGATCAGCAGCAGGGGCAGGACCATCGTCGACAAACGCATGGAAACCTCGGATAGGCCGGCCTAGGGGCTGCTGAGTGTACAATCGGCGCGCACCGTCCGTCATCCGGAGTTCACGAATGCTACGAATTGCCTTGCTGTTGCTGGCCTCCGGCACGGCCGCCGCCGCCGTCACGACGGTCGACATCGACACGGCCGCAAAGATCTATCAAGCCGCCGAGATGCGCGAACAAGTGCGCCCGTCGCTGGTGTCGATGCCGGCGCGCATGCGCGAGATGTTCGCCGGCAGCGGCGCCGCAAAGCTCTCCGCGGAACAGCTGGCGGCGGTGAGCGCCGCCGCCGAGCGCGGATTTCGCATCGACGTGTTCGAACCGCCGGCCCTGACCGCGCTGGCCGCGAACCTCGATCCGGGCACCGTCAGGAGGACGCTCGCGTTCCTCGACGGGGAGGTTGGACGGCGCATGGTCGCGGCCGACGTGGCCGTGGCCAGGCTCGATGAGCAGAGCATCGACCGGGTCATGAATGGCAGCCTCACCGCGCCTTCCACGCCGAAGCGCGATGCCTTGATGAACGATCTCGAGCGTGCCGCCAAATCGACCGAGTCCACCGTGGAGATTTTCCTGTCCATGGGCCGGGCTCTCGCGGTCGGCACGGCGATCGGCTCCGGCATGGACCCCATCGCCGCGGACGAACGCGCCAAGAAATCCGGCGAGGCCACGCGTCAGGACATGGAGATCAACATGCGCGAGCCGCTGCGCCGATTGATGGCTTATGGCTATCGCGACCTGGGCGACGCGGATCTGAAGCGGCTGCTGGCATTCCTGCAATCCACGGCGGGCAAGCGCTATGTGTCCGCGTATATCGCATCCCAGGGCGCCGGCTTCGATGCCATGGGACGGCGTTGCGGCGAGCAGATCGGCGAAAGCTGGCGCGAGCTCGCGCAGGCGCAGTCATCCACCTTGCCGGCAACCGAGAATACGCCGCCCGCCCCGCCCGACGCGGCGCCGGCGACTACCCCTGCGCCCCGCTGAGCGGCTGCAAAGAACGCAGGAACGCCCCGAGCAGCAGGCAGATCGGGGCAATTCTGTCCTCCAATCGATGATCGGAGTCCAGAACGTGCAGCTCCGCGCGCTGTTCGCGCGCCCAGCGCACGCTGTTGGCGACCGGCACGACGTCATCGCGCCAGCCATGCACGATCGCCGCGGGACAGGGGATGTCGCGCGGCGTGTAGTCTTCGAAACCGGGCATGTAGAAGGCCGGCGCAAGCAGAAACAGCCCGCGCGCGCGCAGGCGCGCCGCGGCCGCCGCCGCGACATAGCCGCCCAGGCTCGACCCGACCAGCACCGGCGGCGCGCCCTGCGCTTCGCCGGCGGCAATGAGCTTCTGCACGCGCTGCAGGGGATCGTCCATGCCCCGATAATCGACGGAATCGGCGCCCAGGCCGAGCCCGCGCACCACGGCCGCCATCGCCGTGATCTTCGAGCCCCAGGGCCCGCTCTCCTTGCCGTGCGAAAAAATGACGTGCACGTGACCGCCGTGTTACCCGTCACGCATCAGGGCGAGGGCGCCGGAAGCGATCGTCGGTCGTCGGCGCCGCGGACTCCGCCGACGGATGATGCATCGAGGCCAGTCTGTTGAGGGTGACGGGCGACACTTCGCTGCCCTCGGCCGAATGCGTGATGCGATAGGCGTGGAACTCGCCGATGCGCACGGCGGCGAAGCCGATCAGCAGCCGGAATCGCCACGGTATGGCCGCACTTTCGGAATTGACGCGCCGGTCGCAGATCACGAAATATGCGTCCTCGGCGTCACGATTGGGAAACGCGCCCGCCTCATGCAGCCTCTCGAAGAAAGCGCACACCTGGGATTCGACCAACGATGCCAGTTCGAGGTGCGACTGCGCCATCACCACCCAGCGCGTGCCCTGCGCGATGCTGTTGACGATGAACAGCGCCAGGCGGCGCGCCGACAGGAATTTCCAATCCGCGGCGCGCGCCGCGCCCGCGGCCAGGGTGCGCAGCTTCGGGTGGGTGCGCCCCCCCGCCGGACGCACCGATTGGATGGCATTCACGCCGAACGAGGCCAGTCTGGCGCGGCAATCCTCGGCGACCATGCAACTCGGCCGGTACCCGGGCCGCAGCACGATGTTCTCCCCTTCCGCCGCATTCCACGGGGGCCATGCCTCGTCGGCGCGCGACAGCATGCCGGCCACCGCCCCGCATGGCGCGAATGATTCGAACCGGCCGCGCAACTTGTCGTGCGCCAGAATGCGCGGGAAATACATCAGTGCATCCTCCGTTGCGAGATTCCATTCGCGCATGCTGCGCAGGGCGTCGCCCGCGGTGTGCCACTGCGACGGCGGATCGACGATCAGCAGCGCCCGCCGCTCCCGGCAATAGCGCGCGGCGACCAGCAGCGCCGAGGGTCCGACGTCCTGGTCGCGCGCCAACGGCGGGATGCACAGCAGATTGAAGTATTGCGCGTGCTCCAGGGCGAACAGCCCGGTCCGCCCGGTCGCCGATCCGATCAGATCATAGTCGGTGAGCGGCGCACCGTCGTCGCCGTCAGGATTCGAATGCACGTAGCCCGTGGCGATACCGCTCGCCGGATCGAGCGTGCGTTCGGGGCGCACGGCCGGAACGCTGCCCGCGAGTTCCACCAGTGCGGATCCCGCGATCGCCCTGGGAAGATATCCGGCGCCTTCCGGGCTGGTGGAAAGATTCAGGAATATCTCCTGATCCTCCACCTTCTCGGTGCCCTGGATCCGCACGCGCTGCACGGTGAGATTGAAATCCGTGGCGCTGTCCGCGGGAATGTTGTCGTAGTCAACGCAGACGCGCAGAAACTCGCGGGTACCGGGGTGCATGGCGCGCAGCACCAGCCGGTCCTCTCCGGCGCGCAGATCAAGGGTTGCGGAACGGGCGCCGTTGACCACGCGCACGATCAGCGCCTCCGAGCCGCCGTTGTCGAAGAATTGCTCGACCGCATAGCCGAGCAGACTCGGCTGCCACAGGCCGCCATACACGTGCTGGAATTCGGCAAAGCTCCTGATGAGCACGGGTCGGTTCACCGGACCGCGCAGTGTGCGGCCGACGAATGCGGTGAGCGCGGTCGTCAATCGCGCTATGGACCGGCCCGGTCCGGTTGCGCGGCCGGGATCATCGGCGGTTGTTGACATGATCTGACGGCGCCTGGCCGGCCTGTTCCTGGCGGCGCCGCTCCCGTTCCAGTTGCGCGCTCTCGGCCTCGGCTTTCTTGCGCGCGATCTCCTCGATCATCACTTTCATCCACTCGCTCAGCACTGTGGCGTCGGTTCCGGCTTATTGTTTGATGATGACGATGGCGTCGATGCTCGACGCCGTCACGGGATGATATCCGGGACGCGCCTGGGAATACACGCGCCTGGCGAACTCCGCCCCGGACTGCGTTCTCATGAGCGCCTGGTACAGCGGTAGTATGAGCTTTCTGCGGCCGGTGCTCTTCAGGTAGATCTGCAGCGGCGCGTAGGCGGGGCGGTAATCATCGCGAATCGTCTGCATGAACCAGCTGTGTTCGATCTGCGCGTTGCGGCTGTGGCTGAAGCCGAAGGCCGCGTCGAGCCCCGCGAGTTGCGCGGCGCCGAGCGCCGGCATCCCGTCGAGAAAATACAGCCACTCCTCGGGCGCCCAGTCGCGGGTGTCGAGCTTCGCCGGCGGCACCTTGCCCGCTAGCCACTCTGCCCGGGCGGAGTCGATGCGATCGAATGCTGTGGCGGCGGGCAGCACGGCATCCGGCGGCAGGCCCGGCCCCCCCACCCAGGCATCTATCTGGGCATAGCTGGCGGCGCCGGGATTGCGGTCGAGCAGATTGTCCCGCAGATAGGCGAGGAACTGCTCGGTGGTGATGCCCTGAAAGGCGAAATGCTCGAAATAGCCGTGTATGAATGCGTCGAAGCGTTCGCGCCCGAATTTCGCATCCAGGTAGTCGAAGAACAGCCGGCCCTTTTCACAGGTGATCCCGTTGAACGCATCCGCCGGATCGCGCCCCGCCGGATCGGTCACGAGCGCCTGATCCGTCGGCGCCAGCACGGCCATTTCCGCGCGCAGCGCGGCCAGGTCGAGGACGTCCTCGAGCGTCGCCCGGCGCTCGCCGTACACGGCCTGCATGATCCGGCTCTCGAGATAGGCGGAAAATCCTTCGTTGAGCCACAAGTCGCGCCAGGTGGCGTTGCCGACGAGATTGCCGGGCCAGGAATGCGACAGTTCGTGCGCGATCAGCGACACCTGGCTCTTGTCGCCGGCAACGGCCGTGGGCGTGACGAACGACAACCCGGGATTTTCCATGCCGCCGAGCGGAAAGCTCGGCGGCAGCACCAGGATGTCCTGGCGCACCCAGCGATAGGGTCCGGCGATCTTCTCGGCGGCAACGATCATCGCCTCGGTGTCGGAGAACTCAGCGGCGGCGGCCGCAACCCCGGATCGCTCCGCGTAGACACCGGTGCGCGGGCCCGTGGACTTGAATTTGAGGTCGCCGACCGCCAGGGCGATCAGGTAGGACGGAATCGCCCGGGTCATCTCGAAAAAATAGTCGCCGCTGCGTTTGGCATTCGGATTGTTCGGCGCGCTCATGACGGCGACCACGCCGTCGGGCGTGTGAATCACGGCGCGGTAGGTCACCCTCACCAGCGGCGTATCCTGCAGCGGAATCCAGCTGCGGGCGTTGATCGGCTCGGACTGCGTGAACATGAACGGCTGCTTGCGTCCGGCGTTTTGTGCCGGCGTGACCCATTGCAGTGCGGCGGCGCCCGGCGTGGTCTCGTAGTCGATCTTGAGGGTGACCGTCGCGGCGCGCGAGGGCGGCAGCTCGATGATCAGGGGACTGCCGAGAATCGGATCCGCCTTGCCGAGGCTGAACGGCCGGCTCACCCAGATCGGCTCGCTCTTGGAGGTCTGGCCGACGATATCGGTGGAGAGCTGGCTCACCTCGCCGATGATCAGGCCGCGGGTGTCGAGCACCAGCTGCTCGGCGCGCGGATCCAGACGCTTGATCTCCAGGCCGACGCTGCCGCGCAGGACCCGCGAGGGGAAATCGACCGACAGGTCCAACGCGATGTGCGTCACGCGGAACTGATCGACGTTGGCGAAGGAGTCGCTGTCCTCCACCCCGCCCGCCCAGGCCGGCGGACCCGACAGGATGACCGCGGCGAGGAACGGGCGCATGGCGGGACTCACTGCGACACGGCCTGCGCCTGCGCGGGCGGCGGCTTGTTGCGATCGCCGACCAGATCCCTGAAGGTCTTCTCGTCCACGAGCAGCTCGGTCTTGCCATCCCAGTTCGAGCCGGTGGGCAGGACATCGTCCACCAGCAGTGCCTGGGTGAGCACGGCCTCCATGTCGCGCGGCTCGCCGTTGACCGGCGCCGGCACGCCGCGCGGGGTGTGCGCCAGCGCGGTGACGCGTTGCCAGTCGATGTCGTCATGCGCCGCGATGGATTTGCGCAATTTGGGACCGAGCATGTGGTCCAGCACGTGCTTGCGGTTCTTGCTCCAATCCCGGTTGTCGTCCTCGAGCACCGCATAGGCCTGCAGATACAGCACGCCGTCACGCGAGCCGAACAGGAACGGCTGATTGACCACGGTGACCTTCGTGCCGATGGGAATCAAATCGAAGAACACCGCGATATCCTCCGGATACAGCCGGATGCAGCCGTGGCTCGAGCGCATGCCGACGCCGTAGGGCTTGTTGGTGCCATGGATGAGATAGCTCGGCCAGGCGAGCCTGAATTCATACCGGCCCAGGGGATTGTCCGGTCCCGGGGGCACCTTGTCGGGCAGCACATCGCCGTTTTCGGCGTGTTCGTCGCGCACCGATTTCGGCACCACCCACACCGGGTCTTTCTGGCGGCTGACGATCCGGGTTGTGCCTTCGGGCGTTTTCCAGCCGACCTTGCCGATGCCGATCGGGTGGGTGATCACCAACTGCGGCTCGCCCTTTGCGTGTGGTGGGTAATAAAAGATGCGCATGGCGGCGACGTTCACGACCACGCCGTCATGCACGGCGGCGGGCAGCACGAACTGCGTCGGAATCACCACCTCGCGCCCCACGCCCGGCAGCCAGGGATCGACCCCGGGATTGGCGAGCAGCATCTCCTCGTAGCCCACGTCGAAACGCCGCGCGACGTCCGGCAGCGTGTCCTCCTTGCCGACCACCGTCTTCTGCACGAGTCCTACGACCTCGGAATTCGCGTCGATCTGCAAGCGGTGAGTCGCGGTCGGCTTCGGTACGCTGGGTTTGGGCGCGACGACGAGTTTCGGCGGCGCGGGCGGCGGCGATGGCGGCTTGCGCGTCAGCGAACAGGCCGCGAGCGCCACGAGACCGCAAAGCAACATGGTGAGACGTGTCATCCCGACACTATTACAAGAAAGACGCCCGGCGGCAAAGTGGCGCCAACAAGTATCGCGGCGTGTGAGTTCCGGCGCGCGCGCCGGCTGCCGGACTCATAGCAGAGTCGGCCGGTCGGGTAATTCGTTGTTGTTGGCGCGCGTGGGATCCGCCGGAAAATGCCGCGACAGCAGTGCACCCACCGCGTCGACTCCGGCAACGGCACCCTGGAGAAAACGCCCCGCGCGAAAGTGCTCCTCCATGAGCCGACAGACGCCCTGCCACTCCGCTGCGCCCACCCGCGCGGCGAGACCGCGATCGGCGACGATTTCGACNNAGGATCTGCAGCGGCGTCAGCGCCGTTTCGATCGCGAAACGAATTTGCCCGGCGTGGGTTCGTTCGGCGCGACCGACCGCCTGTTCGATCGCGTCGAGTGTCGCCCGTGGGAAACGCAAGCGCGTCCGCCAATGCGTCGCGGCCACATGCCGCAGGAGTCTGCCCGCCTGCATCACCATCCTCCCGAGGCGCCACCGCCGCTGAAGCCGCCGCCGCCGCCGCTGAAGCCACCGCCTCCGCCGCCGCCGCCACCGCTGCCGCCGCNNGGCCCCCAGCCCCCGCCGCCGGCCCAGCCGCGCGCGGCGCCGAACAACAGGCCCAGCGCGAAACCGATGAGGCCCGCGAACAGCCCGACGAGGATCAGATGGGTCAGCAGCCAGACGGCCCCGCCCGCGACCAGGCCGGTCGCGATCGAACCGCCCAGGCGGCCGAGCACGCTGCGCAGCACACCGCTGACGATCACGATGCCGACCAAGAGGATGGGCAGCAGATTACCGAGCGGTGCCGGCCTCTCCCACTGCTTGTCG
>PLET01000096.1:20589-71923 GCA_003137095.1 Gammaproteobacteria bacterium | reverse complement strand
CTGCTGAAAGAGCCGCGCCGTGCCGTAGGACGCACCGCGGATGCTCACCGGCACGTGGATTTGATTCATGGTCCGCTCGATCGCCGCCAGCGCCACGCCGAGCGACTCGCGTTCCGGAAGATTGAAGGCGATGGACGTCGACACCGACGTGCCGGTGTGGTTGACGCTCACCGGCGTGGTGCCGGTGCTGAAATGGCTGAAGGCCGAGAACGGCACGACGGTCTCGCTGGCGACGCTCACCGCCGATCCGGTCGAGGTGTTGCCGCGGCCGGCATTGGCCAGCGAATTGGCCGCCAGATTGCGGGCGGTGTCCGCGGCGATGGAGTTCGCCGTGGCGCCGGTGCCGGACCTGAGCACGGCGGTGCCGGCGACCGCCTGAGTGCTCTGGGTGCCGGTGACCGAGCCGCCCGAGGTGCTGACGTACAGCTTTTTCAGAACCTCCGGGTTCTGCCAGTACTCCGGCGCCACCTCCATGACCACATGGTATTGCTGCGGACT
The DNA here is from genome assembly GCA_003137095.1 of Gammaproteobacteria bacterium. Classification (GTDB taxonomy): domain Bacteria; phylum Pseudomonadota; class Gammaproteobacteria; order Steroidobacterales; family Steroidobacteraceae; genus Bog-1198. The sequence goes on along the minus strand of PLET01000096.1, from coordinate 71,425 downwards.
GAACGGGTTGTAAATGGTGGATACCTGGGCCTGCGCAAACGCATCGCCCAGCGCGTTGTCGATCTGGATCTCGGTCAGACCGAGGCGCGACGCGCTGTCGCGGTCCACGATCAGGTCCGCCTCCAGGCCGCCCGGCTGCTGATCCGTGTCCACATCGGTGAGCTCCGGCACATCCTGCAGGGCCACACGGATCTTCTGCGACCAATTGCGCAGCTCCGTCAAATCATCGCCGAGCAGCGTGTATTGATATTGCGAATTCGCCGAACGTCCGCCGCCGCCGCCGAAGTCCTGCACGGCCTGCAGATAGGTGGCCACGCCCGCGACGCGCGACAGCTGCGGGCGCAATCGCGCGATGACCTGGTCCGCGGAATCGCCGCGTTCCGACAAGGGCTTGAGGGTCACGCTGACATTGGCGTTCGCGCCGCCCCCGCCGAAAGGACCGAAGCCGCCGCCGCCCACCGATCCGGTCAGGCTCTTGACCGCCGGATCGCGGCCGATGATGGCCGCCACGTCCTGCAGCTTGCGCTTCATCAGCTGAAAGGAACTGGTGGCGTCGCCGCGTATGCCACCCTGCAGCTGGCCCGTGTCCTGCTGCGGAAAGAATCCCTTGGGGATCACCACGTAAAGAAACACGTTCAGCCCGATGGTGGCGAGCAGCACCAGCATCATGATCCGCCGGTGGTCGAGCGCCCAGCCGAGGGTCTTCTCGTAGTCACGGCGCAGGCCCTGGAAACCGCGCTCGAAGGCGGCGCCGAATCTCGACGGCCTGTGCATGCCGTCACGGTCGAGCAGCCGCGAGCACATCATGGGCGTCGTGGTCAGCGAAATCACCAGGGATATCAGGATCGACACCGACAGCGTGATGGTGAATTCGCGGAACAGCTTGCCGACCAGGCCGCCGGCGAGCACGAACGGCACGAATACCGCGATGAGCGACAGGCTCATGGAGACGACCGTGAAGCCCACTTCGCGGGCGCCGAGCAGGGCCGCCTGCATCCGCGCCATGCCCGCCTCGATGTGACGGGTGGTGTTCTCCATCACCACGATGGCGTCGTCGACCACGAACCCGGTGGCGATGGTGAGCGCCATCAGCGAAAAATTGTCGAGGGTGTAGTCGAGCAGATACATCGCACCGAACGTGCCGATCAGCGACACCGGCACCGCGATCGCCGGAATCAGCGCGGCACGCCCGCTGTTTAGAAAGATGTAGACCACCAGGATGACCATCGCCACGGCCAGCAACAGGGTCTGCTCGACCTGGCGCAGCGAGGCGCGGATGGTGACCGAGCGGTCGAAGGTCACGACCAGGTCGATCTTCGGGTCGATGGATGCCTTGAGCAGCGGCAGCTCCGCCTTGACGGCATCGACCATCTCGATGATGTTGGCGCCGGGCTGCTGGTAGATCCGCACCGACACCGCCGCCTTGCCGTTGTACAGGCCGTACGTGCGGATGTTCTCGGTCGCCCCGTCCTGCATGTCCGACACCGTGGCGACGTCGCCGAGCCGCACGATCGCGCCGTTGCGGTTGGCGATGATCAGGCTGCGGTACGGCTCGGCGTCACGGGCGTTGTCGTTGGTGTAGATCTGGTAGTGCAGGGTGTCGGACTCGATCGCACCCTTGGGGGCGTTGGCGTTGGCGTTGGAGATCGCGGCGCGCACGTCCTGCAGGCCGATGCCGTATTTGGACAGCGACAGGGGATTGATCTCCACCCGCACGGCCGGCAGGGCGCTGCCGCTCACATTGACGCCGCCGACCCCCTTGATCTGCGACAGGCGCTGCGAGATCACCGCATCCGCGGCGTCGTAAATCTGGCCCTGGGTGAGCACATCGGAGGTCATCGCCAGGGCCATGACGGGAAACAGGGCGCTGTTGAGCTTGCGGTACGACGGATTGCTGGTCAGCGAGGTGGGCAGATCGGCGTGCGCCGCCACGATGGCTGCCTGCACGTCGCGTGCCGCACCGTCGATGTCGCGGTCTATGCCGAAGGTCAGCTGGATGTTCGAGGTTCCGACGCCGCTCGAGGAGGTCATGTCGTCGACGTCGGCGATCGCGCCGAGGTGGCGCTCCAGCGGGGTGGCCACGCTGCTGGCCATGACCTCCGGGCTCGCGCCGGGCAGGCTCGCCGACACGAAGATCGCCGGCGCATCGATGCGCGGCAGCGGTGCGACCGGCAGCAGGGTAAAGGCTGCGGCGCCGCACAGCGCCACGCCGGCCGTCAACAGGATGGTCGCCACGGGTCTGGCGATGAACGGCGCGGAAATGTTCAAGTCGGGCTCGCCGCGGACAGTTCGCCCGCCGGCCGCGGGCCGCGGGCCCGCTTCGCCAGCCGATCGAATGCCAGATAGATGACCGGTGTGGTGAACAGCGTGAGCACCTGGCTGACCAGCAGACCCCCGACGATGCTCACGCCGAGCGGATGACGCAGCTCCGACCCCGTACCGGTGCCGAACATCAGCGGCAGCGCACCGAATATCGCCGCCACCGTGGTCATGAGGATGGGCCGGAATCTCAGCATGCAGGCCCGGAAGATAGCCTCACGGGCCGACAGGCCCTCCAGCCGCTCGGCGTCGATCGCGAAGTCGATCATCAGGATCGCGTTCTTTTTGACGATACCGATCAGCAGGATGATGCCGATGAGCGCGATGATGGTCAGGTCATCTCCGGCGAGCATGAGTGCGAGCAGAGCGCCGATGCCTGCCGATGGCAGGGTCGAGAGGATGGTGATGGGGTGTATGAAACTCTCGTAGAGAACCCCGAGCACGATGTACATGACGAGCACGGCCGCCACCAGCAGCAGCAGCTCATTGGTCAGGTTGCTGCGAAACGCCAGAGCCGCCCCCTGGAAGGTCGTGCGGATGCTCTGCGGCAGACCCGCATCGCGCTCCGTGCTCTCGATGGCGGATACCGCCGCACCGAGCGAGACGCCCGGCGCGAGATTGAACGACACCGTCGTCGCCGGGAATTGCGCCAGGTGATTGATGAGCAAAGGCCGCGTCTCGATGTCCACTTTGGCGATGGCCGACAGCGGCACCTGTCCGCCGCTGGCGGAGGGCACGTAGATCGACGCCAGCGAATCGACCGAATGGAAGGTGGCGGGGTCCGCCTCCAGGATGACGCGGTACTGATTCGACTGGGTGAAAATCGTCGATACGATGCGCTGGCCGAATGCATCGTAAAGCGCGTTGTCCACCGTGCCCACGCTGATGCCCAGGCGCGCCGCGCTGTCCCGGTCGATGGTCACGTAGGCAGCGAGTCCGTTGTCCTCCTGGTTGGAAACCACGTCCGCGAGTTCGGGCTGGCGGCGCAGCGCCGCGAGCAGCTTCGGCGTCCAACTGGCGAGGGCCGCCGAATCCGCGCTCTCCAGGGTGAACTGGTATTGGGTGCGGCTGATGGTGTTGTCGAGCGTGAGATCCTGGACCGGCTGCATGTACAGGGTGATGCCGGCCAGCCCGGCGGTCTCGGACTGCAGCCGCCGGATCACCTCGGTGACGTTGGAACTGCGTTGGGCGCGGGCCTTCAGATTGATGAGAAATCGGCCGCTGTTCAAGGTGACGTTGTTGCCGTCGATGCCGATGAACGAGGACAGGCTCTGCACGTCCGGATCCGTGAGAATGGCAGCCGCCAGCGTCTGCTGCCTGCCTGCCATGGCGGCGTACGAGATCGACTCGGTCGCCTCCGACACGCCCTGTATCAGGCCGGTGTCCTGATCCGGAAAGAAGCCCTTCGGAATGAGCACGTACAGGAGCGCCGTGACCGCAAGCGTGGCGATCGCGACGTAAAGCGTCGCACGCTGGCGATCGAGCACCCACGTCAGGGCGCGGCCATACCATCCGAGCAGCGCGGTGAACCAGCGGCCGAGGTCCTCGGCCTTATGCCCCGCCGGCCGCGGCTTGAGCAGCTTTGCGCACATCATCGGCACCAGCGTCAGCGACACCACGGCGGATATGAGAATCGTGACGGCGAGCGTCACGGCAAATTCCCGAAACAGTCTTCCGACCACATCCTGCATGAACAGCAGCGGAATCAACACGGCAATGAGCGACACCGTCAATGAAATGATGGTGAATCCGATCTGACCGGCGCCCTTCAAGGCGGCTTCGAGCGGCGGGTCCCCGAGTTCGATGTAGCGCGAGATGTTCTCGATCATCACGATGGCGTCGTCCACGACGAAGCCGGTGGCGATGGTCAGGGCCATGAGCGACAGGTTGTTGAGGCTGAAATTCGCCAGATACATGACCGCAAACGTGCCCACCAGCGACAGCGGCACCGACAGGCTGGGAATGACCGTCGCCGGGACGTTGCGCAGGAAGATGAATATCACCAGCACCACCAGTGCGACGGCCAGGGCGAGTTCGAATTCCACGTCCGCGATCGAGGCGCGGATCGTCGTCGTGCGATCCGTGAGGATCGTGACCTCGACGCCGGCAGGCAGGGCCGAATGCAGCGACGGCAGCAGTTCGTGCACCCGGTTGACGACGTCGACCACGTTCGCGCCCGGCTGGCGCTGCACGTTGAGTATCAAAGCCGGGGTCCGGTTCATCCACCCGCCGAGTTTGGTGTTCTCGGCGCCGGCCACCAGGGTGGCGACGTCGCGCAACCGCACCGGAGCGGCGTTCTTGTAGGCGATCACGATGCTGCCGTATTCGTCCGCGCTCCTGATCTGATCGTTGGTGTTGACCGTGTAGGCGCTCATCGGCCCGTCCAGCGTGCCCTTCGGTCCGTTCTGATTGGCGACGCCGATCGTGGTGCGAAGATCGTCGATGTTCAGGCCGTAGGCGGCGAGCGCGCGCGGATTGACGATCACGCGCACGGCGGGCCGCTGGCCGCCGCTGATGCTGACCACGCCGACTCCCTTGAGCTGGGAGATCTTCTGCGCGACCCGGATGTCGGCCAGATCCTCGACCTCCGTCAGGGGCAGGACACCCGAGGTGATGCCCAGGGTCAGCACCGGCGCGTCGGCGGGATTGACCTTCGCGTAGATCGGCGGCGACGGCAGATCCTGCGGCAGCAGATTTTGCGCGGCACTGATGGCGGCCTGCACCTCCTGTTCGGCGACGTCGATGGCGAGTGCCAGGTTGAATTCCAGGGTGATGACCGACGCGCCGGCCGAGCTGGTCGAGGACATCTGATTCAGGCCGGGCATCTGGCCGAACTGCTTTTCGAGCGGCGCCGTGATGGCCGAGGTGATGACTTCGGGGCTCGCACCAGGATAGAAGGTCTCGACCTGGATCGTCGGATAGGCGACCTCGGGCAGGGCCGACAGGGGCAGCTGCACATAGGCGATGGCGCCGACGATCAAAATGGCGAGCATCAGCAGGGTCGTTGCGACCGGCCGCAGGATGAAAATGCGCGACGGATTCATTCCGCTTACGGCTGCGGCGCAGTGCGCGGGCGGCGTGCACCGGATTTTCGTGCGGCTGCATTCGCAGCCCCCGCCGCCGGCACCGCCGCGGGCAGTATCACCTGAGCGCCCTCGCGCAGGCGGTCTCCGCCCTCGGTGACGACGACGTCGCCCGCCTTGAGCCCGGAGCTGACGGCGACACGCTCGCCGTCGATGACGCCGAGCGTCACCGGCCGCACCGACACCGTATCGTCAGAATTCACGAGGTAGACGAAGCTGGTCGCCACGCCGTTCGGCGCGCCGCGGTGCACCGCGGCGTTCGGCATGATGATCTGGTTCTGCAGGACGTTTTGCAGCAGCATCACGTTCACGAACTGGTTGGGAAACAGCAGCCCGTCGGTGTTGTCGAACTGCGCGCGCAGCTTGATGGTGCCGGTGGTGGTATCAATCGTGTTGTCGACCGTCAGCAGCCTGCCGTCGGCGAGCTTGGTGCTGTCGCTGCGGTCGAAGGCCTCGACGGTGAGCGCGGCGCCGTCTTTCAGGCGCTTCATCACGGCCGAGATGTTGTCCTCGGGTATGGAAAAAATCACGGTGATGGGCTGCAGCTGGTTGATCACGACGATGCCGTTGGCGTCGCCCGGTGTGACGTAGTTTCCCTGATCGACCTGCCGCAGGCCCACCCGGCCGGTGACCGGCGAGACGATGTGCGTGTACTGCAGGTTGAGCTTCGCGGTGTTGATCTGCGCCACGTCCGAGGCAAGCGTTCCCTCGTATTGATCCACCAGTGCGCGCTGCGTGTCGAGCTGCTGCTGCGCAATGCCATCCTCCTTGATGAGCCCCTCGTAGCGCTTCAGGTCCAATTTGGCGTCGGCGAGCAATGCCTGGTCGCGGCGCAGATTCGCCTGCATCTGCTCGAGCGCCGCCTGGTAGGGACGCGGGTCGATCTGCGCGAGGAAGTCTCCCTGGCGCACGAGCTGGCCCTCGGTGAAGGCGATTTTCTGCAGTTGCCCGGTGATCTGGGTGCGCACCGTGACCGTGGCGAGCGGCGTGACCGTGCCGAGCGCGGGAATGCGCACCTCGATGTCACCCGTGCTCACCGTGGCCACGGACACGGCCACCGGGCCATTCTGTCCGGGACGGCCGCCGCGCGCTTCGGCCGGCGCCTGCTTGCGATGCTGCAGATATCCGACCAGGAAAATTACGAACACGAACAGGATCAACGCCAGGATCAGTACCGTCCGGCGATTGAGCAGCCGCCTGCGCCACCGTCCCGGGGAGCTTTGGCCGATGTCTTCGATGTCATTTGCCACATTCACCGGTCTTGAACCTCGATCGGCCGATGCCCGTACGGACAAGGTTACCATCAGGTACCGGCCGGCGACGGCATTGAGTCCGCGGCAGGGGGAGCAATTGAACTTTGTGCGGCGGCTTGTTCGGGGCCTTTCACGTTCCCTCGGGGGTGCGCTTGACACGACCAAATTACCCTTTAGCCTCAATCACCTAACCGCAATGATGAGTAAAGCGTTTGAGCAATTCGGCCCATTCGAGCGAGCGCTTCATCCGGCTGGGCTTGCTCGCCTTGGCGATCTATGTCTATGGCTTCTGGCTGACTGGCGGTCAATTCGACTTCCTGGGGCGCCCGGGCGGGCGCCTCGATCTGACCTTCAACAGCATGCTCGAGCACATGCTGCACGGCCGGTTCGACGTCGATGCGTCGATCGTCGGCCCCGAGGGGTTCTTGCGCGACGGCCGCGTGTTCGCCTATTGGGGTCCGTTCTTCGCGTTCATCCGCCTGCCGCTGTTGCTGATTCCCGGCGGCGCATGGGCCGACGTCACCTGTCTGTCCTGCTTTTTCGCGGTATGCATCGCGGCCTGCGTCAAATTGCAGACATTGCGTCTGGCCTACCTCCACAGCCCGCCATCGGCGCTGCGCGATCAGCTGTACTGGATCTTGCTGCTGGTCATCTTGTTCGCCGGGCCCCAGATCGAGTTCCTCACGCCGTCCATCTACCAGGAGGTCTGTCTGTGGGCCGGCGCCATGGCCGCGACCTTCGTCTACCTGGCGCTGCGCGGACTGCTGTCCGGGCGCTTCACCACTGCCACCCTGTGCGCCATGGCCGCGCTCGCGGGCATCGCGCTATTGTCGCGCGTGTCCACGGGCATCGGATTGTCCGTGGCGCTCTGCGCCCTGTTGTCGGTGACGGCCCTGCGCGAGAGATCGCCGCGGCGGCTGCTGCTGCCGCTGCTGATTCTGGGTGCGCTCGCGGCGACCGCGGGACTCGTGAACACCCTGCGCTGGGGCAATCCGCTGGTGTTCGCCAATTACCGCTATTACCTGTACAACAACGATTTTCCCGACCGCTGGCCGCGGACGGTGAGCTACGGACTGTTCAATCTGCAGCGCGTGCCGTTCGGCATCGTCTACTATTTCTTCCCCATCTGGGTTCTGCAGGGCGATGACGGGCATCTGCTGCTGGAGGCGACCCAGCGCCGGTTGCTCGATTCCACCGAGCTGCCGCCGGCGAGCTTCCTGCTCACCGACCCGTTGCTGCTGCTGCTGATGGCGTACGCCCTGTGGTCCCTTATTCGGGCCGATCGCGTGGTGCAGCCGGACCGGCTCCAGAGCGCGGCGGTCGCGGCGGGGCTCGCAGTGCCCTGCCTGTTGATGCTGAGCGCGATCAGCATGTGCTTCCGCTACCGCGTCGAATTCTATCCGCTCATCGAATTCGGCGCTTTTCTCGGCTTCGTGCTGCTGTGCCGGCGGCCGCCGGCGGCGGCGCAGCGCCGACGCGCATGGTTCGTGGTGCCGGCGGCGGTCGCGGTCATCGGATCGAATCTGACGCTGGTCCTCTACAAGATCTCGTGGCTGGGGCCGCCGATCAGGTACCTGCGATCCGGGGTTGGCGTCTTTTATCGGCTGGAATTCGAGAGGCATTATCCGAGGCTGGCAGAATGGCTGTTTCATTGAAGGATCACGCGCGCGCCGCAGCCGCGAACACGGCCCGGGTGGCGGTTCTCATACCCTGCTACAACGAGGCGGCCGCGGTCGGCCGGGTGGTGCAGGACTTCAGGCGAACCCTCCCGCAGGCGCAGATCCTCGTCTACGACAACAATTCGAGCGATGGGACGATGGCCGCGGCGTGCGCCGCCGGGGCGGAAGTGCGCAGCGAATCGAGCCAGGGAAAGGGCAACGTGGTGCGCCGGATGTTCGCCGACGTCGAGGCCGATGTGTATGTGCTGGTCGACGGCGATGCGACCTACTGCGCGGACAGCGCGCCCGCCATGATCGAGCTGCTGCAGACCCAGAATCTCGACATGGTGGTCGGGTGCCGCGCACACGAGGCGGCGGCCGCTTATCGCACCGGGCACCGCTTCGGCAACGTGCTGCTGACACAGGTGGTCTCCAATCTGTTCGGCAAGCGGTTCACGGACATCCTGTCGGGTTACCGGGTGATGTCGCGCCGCTTCGTGAAGTCATGTCCGGTGATCTCGCGGGGATTCGAGATCGAGACCGAGTTGTCGGTGCACGCGCTGGAATTGAACATGCCGGTGGGCGAGATCGAAACCCGTTACCTCGCCAGGCCGGCCGGCTCGCACAGCAAGCTGTCGACCTACCGCGACGGGGCGCGGATCTTGCGGCTGGCGCTCACGCTCTACAAGCACGAACGGCCGTTGGCATTCTTCGGCGTGCTCGCGGCGGCGCTGGCACTGCTCGCCGTCGCACTGGCCGTGCCGCTCATTCTGCATTGGCTCAAGACGGGACAGGTGCCGCGCTTTCCGACCGCGGTGCTGTCGGCGGCGATCATGATCCTCGCGTTCCTGTTTGTCACGGCCGGTCTCATCCTGGAAACGGTGACGCGGGGCCGCAAGGAGGCGAAACGGCTCTTTTATCTGCAGATCCCGCGGCGCTCCGGCGGGTAGCCTCCCGGTATGGGCGTCACTTGGCCCGGTTCGCCCCCGCAAACCGCATCCTGATCGAGTACAGCCCCGCGCGGGCGGCGATGAACAGGGTGCGGTGATCCGCGCCGCCGAAGCTGAGATTGCCCGTCCAGGTTTCCGGCACGTCGATGTGCTCGATCTTGCCGCCGGCCGGATTGCATACCGTGATGCCGGTTCCGCTCAGGTACAGGTTGCCCTCGGTGTCGAGCGTCATGCCGTCGGAACCGAGCGAGCAGCGCAGACGCTTGTTCGCCAGGGTGCCGTCGGCCTGGATGTCGTAGGCGTAGGTCTTGGCCGCCTGGATGTCCGACACGTACAGCGTCCTGCCGTCGGGCGTGCCGACGATGCCGTTGGGCTTGACCAGATCGTCCGTGACCCGCCGCAGCGCGCTGTGATCGGGCCCCAGGAAGTAGACCTGCTGCGTACCCTGCGGAGCCTGGTCGTAATTCCAGTAGGGGCGCGTGTCGAACGGGTCGGTGATGTAGGCGCCGCCGTCGGCGCGCACCCACACGTCATTGGGTCCGTTGAGGCGCTTGCCCTGGTAGCGTCCGGCGAGCACGGTGTGCGTGCCGTCGGGCGCGATGGACCACAATTCGGTATTTTCATCGGCGCAGGCGATGAGGTTGCCCGCCGCGTCGAAATACATGCCGTTGGCACGCCCGGCAGGCGCCAGAAACGTCGACAACTTGCCGTCGAGGCTCCACTCGAGAATCCGGTCGTTCGGCTGGTCGGTGAAGAACAGATTCCCGGACTTGTCGGCCGTCGTGCCTTCGGCCCATTTGAACCCGTCGGCGAGTTTCTGCAATCGGGCGCCCGGTTCGACCACCGGTGACAGATCATAGGCGTGCCGTTGCAGGGCGAGGTACACCGCGCATACTGCAATGACGAGCCACAAGATCCCTTGGAGACTTTTCACGTGTCAATCCTACCCCTTGAGATGCAGGTAATCGAGATCACCGCCCCGGGCGGACCGGAAATGCTCAAGCTGGCGACGCGTCCCGTACCCCGCCCCGGGGAGGGTGAGGTGCTGGTGTGCGTGGCCGCGGCGGGCATCAACCGCCCGGACATCAGCCAGCGCCAGGGCCGCTACCCGCCGCCGCCGGGGGCTTCGGATCTGCCGGGCCTCGAGATCGCGGGCGAAGTGGCGGCGTTGGGCCCGGATGTCTCCGGCCTGACGGTCGGGGATCGGGTCACGGCGCTGGTGACGGGCGGCGGCTATGCCGCCTATGCACTGGCCGCCGCGCCGCTTTGCCTGCCCGTGCCTGCGGGTTTCAGCATGATCGAAGCGGCCGCGCTGCCCGAAACGTTCTTCACCGTGTGGACCAACCTGTTCGAACGCGGCGGCTGCAAGGCCGGGGACACCGTGCTGATCCACGGCGGCAGCAGCGGCATCGGGACGACGGCCATTCAACTCGCCGCCGTGCGGGGTGCCCGCGTGTTCGCGACGGCGGGTTCGCCCGAGAAGGCGCGCGCCTGCGAACGGCTGGGCGCGGTGCGCGGCATCGATTATCGCACGGAGGATTTCGTCGAGGTGATCCAGCGGGAGAGTGCGGGCAAGGGCGCCGATGTGATCCTGGACATGGTGGCCGGCGGCTATCTCGAACGCAACATGGCCGCCGCCGCGGTCGAGGGACGGATCGTCTGCATCGCCTCGCTGGGTGGCTCGCGCGCGGAGCTCGACGTGAATCTGCTGACCCGCAAGCGATTGACGGTGACCGGCTCGACGCTGCGGCCGAGAACGGTGGCGCAGAAGGCGGCCATTGCTGCGGCGTTGCGCCGCGAGGTCTGGCCGCTGCTGTCCGCCGGGCGCGTGAAGCCGGTCATATACGCCACCTTTGCGCTCGCCGATGCCGCCGCCGCCCACCGGTTGATGGAGAGTTCATCCCACATCGGCAAGATCGTGCTCACTGTCTAGCCGAGCGCCTCGTTCAAAATCCAGGCGAGGCGCACGCCGGCGCGCTCGAGCTGCAGCTGTACGCTGCGTGTGGCCAAAGTCACATAGACATCGCCCAACCGGTATTGGCCGCCGTGCGGCGCCGGCCGCAGCCGTCGGATCATGGCGCCGGTGATGCGGGCTCGAAGCATTCGGTGTCGATTTCCGCCTGGGTCGCGGTATTGTAGCGGTCGCCCGCCAGGGCCGCGGGGCCGAACAGATCATCGAGCCGTTGCATCAGAGTTTCCGGGGGTGCGGCTGCAGGGGCGCACGCGTTCTCCTGCAGATGGGCGATGCTCGTGGTGCCCGGAATCGCGAGCACGTGCGGGCCGCGCGCGAGCACCCAGGCCAACGCGAGCTGCGATGGCCTGCACCCGGCTTCACGGGCGATGTCCTCGTACTCGCGCTGCACCCGCAGATTCAGGGCGTGATTGGCCGGCTCGAAGCGCGGCATCGCACGTCTGATGTCCTTGGCGGCGAGTCCGGACACGTCGCGCAAGGCGCCGGCCAGAAAGCCGCGTCCCAGCGGGCAAAACGCCACGAAACTGGCACCAATGCCGCGGCAGGCATCGAGAACCGCGATCTCCGGATTGCGGGTGCACAGCGAATATTCGCTCTGCACCGCCGCGATGCGATGCACTGCGGCGGCCCGGCGCAGCGTGCCGGCCGACACCTCGCACAGGCCGATGGTGCGGATCTTGCCGGCGTCGACCAGAGCGGCCAGCGCGCCCACGCTCTCCTCGATGGGGACCTTTTTATCCCAGCGATGTAGATAATAGAGATCGATGACGTCGGTGCGCAGCCGCTTCAGGCTCTCCTCGCAGCTGCTCTTGAGAGTCTCGGGCCGGCCGTCGATCACCCGTTTGATCTGGCCGTTCGCCGCCACGCCGTGGATTCCGCACTTGCTGGCCAGCGTGAATTTCGAGCGGTGCGGCGACAGTACGCGGCCGACCAGCTCCTCGTTGGCGCCGAAGCCATAGAGCGTCGCCGTGTCGAAATGCGTGATGCCCAGATCGAGCGCCCGCAGCAGCAGTTCGGCAGCCGCTGCCGGCGCCGGCGGTACGGCGTAGGCGTGGCTCAGGTTCATGCAGCCGAGTCCGATGGCCGACACGCTGAACGGTCCCAGGGGCCGGTTGATCATGGTCACCGGGTCCAGCGATACACGGCGCCGGGGAACGGGGTCTTCCACGGATCGACGGCGGCGGTGATGAACAGCGTGGCGGCGCCGTCCGCACCGAAGTTCATATTGGTGACGTAGCGGCTCGGCACCGCGATGATGCGCACCAGCTTCTTATCCGCGCCCACCACCAGGATGCGGCCGGAGCCATTTTGCGCGATGTAGTAGTTGCCGTCCGGTCCGAGCTTCAGGCCGTCCGGACCGTCAAAGGCGTCCTCGCCTGCGGTGGGCCTCGCCAGATCCTCAAGGCGCGCCCAGACGCTGCGTGGACCGAGTGTCCCATCGGCTTCGATGGGGAACGAGAGGATGCGTCCGGCGAGCATTTCGGCCACCAGCAGATGCCGGCCGTCCTTGGCCACGGTCAGGCCATTGGAATAGTGGATGGTGTTGGCGAGTTCGGTGATGCGCCCGTCGGCCGTCAGATGCAAGACCGCTCCGGTGATGGGCGCAGCCAGATCGAACACGCCGGATGCCGAGAAATACACGCCGCCGGCGCCGTCGGCGGCGAAGTCGTTGGGTCCGACGAAGGGCTTGCCGCCGGCATCCCGCGCCAGCACCCGGACCTCGTGGCCCTCCTCATCGAGTTCGACGAGGGAGTTTGAATCGTAGCAGGCCACCAGCAGATGGCGGCCGAAGTCGATCAGCCCGCTGGCGCCGCATCCCGGGCGGCCCCAAAACACCGCGAGGCGCTTTCCGTCCCACACCCGGACGCCGGGGCCGGCGTATTCGACGAAGTACAGGCGACCGGCGCGCCACAGAGGGCCCTCGGGATAAGCCGAATGGGCATCCACGACCATCATGCCGGCCCGTGATGCACCGCACAAGAACAGCATCGCCGCGCACGCGCCCAGGCTCAGCCTCATTGGTAGCCGCGGACCGCCGGTACATCGCTCGCCGGAAAGGATTCCTCCAGCGCCTCATCGAGCAGTTCGTCGACATGCCGGCGCTCGGACTCAGCGGGCGGCGCACCGGCCGTCGTGACCAGGTCGGCATAGTCGGCGTGGGTGCGCATAAATTCGATTGCATAGGTGCACAGGGGCTTTACCTTCCAACCCGCGGCGCGGGCCGCGTCCAGGGCGGCGCGGGTCAGTGCCGCGGCGATCCCGCGGTTCCTCGCGCCCTCCGGCACCCGGGTGTGCGTGATGCTCATCAGGCCGTCCGACAATTCGTACTGCAGCACGGCCCGATGCCCGTCCACCCGGGCCAGGAATTCGCGCGCGTCGAGGTCATGGATGACATCGAGGGACATGAGCTGATTTTACACCCTTCATCGCCGGGTGCGTGGCTTAAGTCGCCGGCGCCGCCGGTTGCGATACACTCTCGCGTACAAGAGCGGTGCGCCACGGCACGGGCCGCACCAATAGATTTTTCAACCAGGGGGGCCACAAATGAGCACGGTATCGATTCATCCGTCGGTTGATCATGGCATCAAGCCCGCTGCCAGCGGCTTCGCGGGCGGCACGCTGCTGTGCAAGTGCACCGACAAACCGGTCAAGCTATCCGTGAAATCCCAATCCGCGCACAATCACGCCTGCGGCTGCACCAAATGCTGGAAGCCCGCGGGCGCGCTGTTTTCAGTGGTTGCGGTGGTCGGCCGCGACAAGCTCAGCGTCGCGGAAAACGGTGACAAGCTCGCCATCGTGGATCCCAAGGCGACGATACAACGCCACGCCTGCAAGGCCTGCGGCGTGCATCTCTACGGCCGTATCGAGAATGCCGGACATCCGCTTTTCGGCTTCGACTTCATTCACACCGAGCTGTCGCCGCAATCCGGCTGGTCCCAACCGACCTTCGCGGCGTTCGTTTCCTCGATCATCGAATCCGGCGCGGACCCGGCGCATCAGGGAGCGGTGCGGGCCCGGCTCCGGGAACTCGGTCTCGAGCCGTACGACTGCCTGTCGCCGCCGCTGATGGATTTCATCTCGACGCAGATCGCCCGGGCATCGGGGGTCCTGAAGCCCGTGCCGCCAGTCTGAGCACGGCCTCCTGCGGCAGCTCATCGAGCCCGGTGCCGTCGTGGCGCAGGTGCTCGATGAGCTTCTCCTGCATGCGGCGCGTCCAGTATTTTTCGATGTGGTTCAAGATGCCGCCCACCGCGTCTTCGCGCAGCGGCTCGGCGCGGAAGAAGTTGCCGATGTCATTCGCCATCTGCACCAGATGCGGGGTGCTCATCGGGGCGCCTACTTCTCCGCCATGTGAGCGCCCTTGAGGAGCGTTTCCTGATTTTCGCTGAATTCGCGGAAACGCTTCTGCCATTCGGATGGCTGGCTGACCCGCGTCGCCTGCACGGCGGTCACCTTGTATTCGGGACAGTTGGTCGCCCAATCGGAGTTGTCCGTGGTGATCACGTTGGCGCCGGATTCCGGAAAATGGAAGGTCGTATACACCACGCCCGGCTGGACGCGCTCGGTGACCCGCGCACGCAGCACCGTCTCGCCGGCGCGGCTCGCGATGCCGACCCAGTCGCCCTCGGCGATGCCGCGCTCGTCAGCGTCGTGCGGATGGATCTCGAGCCGATCCTCGGAATGCCAGAGGTTGTTCGCGGTGCGCCGCGTCTGCGCGCCCACATTGTACTGGCTGAGCACCCGGCCCGTCGTGAGGATGAGCGGGAAACGGGCATTGACCTTCTCGGCGGTCGGTACATAGTCGGTGACGATGAATTTTCCCTTGCCGCGCACGAATTCGCCGACGTGCATGGTGGGCGTGCCGGCGGGGTGCGCGGCGTTGCAGGGCCATTGGATGCTGCCCTGTTCATCGAGCGCGGCAAAGCTCACCCCCGTGAAGGTGGGCGTCAAGCGCGCGATCTCATCCATGATTTCCGAGGGGTGCGCGTAGCTCATCGGGAAACCCATGGCGTTTGCCAGCAATTGGGTGATCTGCCAGTCGGCATAGCCGCCCTTGGGCTGCATCACCCTGCGCACCCGCGAGATGCGCCGTTCGGCATTGGTGAACGTGCCGTCCTTCTCCAGGAACGAGGAGCCGGGCAGGAACACATGCGCGAACTTGGCGGATTCGTTCAGGAACAGATCCTGAACCACGATGCACTCCATGGCCATGAGCGCGGCGGTGACGTGCTGGGTATTCGGATCCGACTGGGCGATGTCCTCCCCTTCGATGTACAGACCTTTGAATTCGCCGTCGAGCGCCGCCTCGAACATGTTCGGGATCCGCAGCCCCGGTTCGCTCTGCAGGTCGACGCCCCACTCGCGTTCGAACGCGCCGCGTACGGCGTCGTCGGAGACATGCCGGTATCCCGGGAATTCGTGGGGAAAGGATCCCATGTCGCACGAACCCTGGACGTTGTTCTGGCCGCGCAGCGGATTCACCCCGACGCCCTCACGGCCGACATTGCCGGTCGCCATGGCGAGATTCGCGATCCCGATCACCATGGTCGAACCCTGGCTGTGTTCGGTCACTCCGAGGCCGTAGTAGATCGCGCCGTTGCCGCCGGTCGCATACAGGCGCGCGGCGGCACGTACGCTGTCGGCCGCAACGCCGGTGACCGCCTGCATGCTCTCCGGGGAATTGCGCTCCTGCGCGACGAATTTGCGCCATCGCTCGAACGATTCGGTATCGCAGCGCTCGCGCACGAACTGCTCCTTGACGAGACCCTCCGTGACGATGACGTGCGCCAGCGAATTGATCAGGGCGACATTGGTGCCCGGCCGCAGCTTCAGGTGGTGCTCGGCGCGGATATGCGGCGTGCGTACCAGATCGATGGTGCGCGGATCGGCGACGATCAGGCGGGCACCCTGGCGCAGCCGACGCTTCATCTGCGAGGCGAACACGGGATGGCCGTCGGTGGGATTGGCGCCAATGACGAATATGACGTCGGCCGACATCACCGAATCGAAATTCTGGGTACCGGCCGATTCGCCCATGGTCTGGCGCAGACCATAACCGGTGGGCGAATGGCACACGCGCGCGCAGGTGTCCACGTTATTGTTGCCGAACCCGGCCCTCACCAGTTTCTGCACCAGATAGGTCTCCTCGTTGGTGCAGCGCGAGGAGGTGATGCCGCCGATGGAGTCGCGGCCATAGACCGCCTGGATCCGCCTGAATTCGCCGGCCGCATGCGCGATGGCCTCCTCCCAGGAAACCTCGCGCCACGGATCCGTGATGCGGTCGCGAATCATGGGCCGGGTGATGCGGTCGGCGTGCGTCGCATAGCCGATGGCGAACCGTCCCTTGACGCAGGAATGGCCATGATTCGCGTGGCCGTCCTTGTTCGGCACCATGCGCACGACCTCCTCGCCGCGCATTTCGGCGCGAAACGAGCAGCCCACTCCGCAGTAGGCGCAGGTCGTGACCACGCTGTGCTCCGCCTGGCCCTGGGCGATCAGGCTGTTCTCCGACAGCGTCGCCGTGGGGCAGGCCTGCACGCAGGCGCCGCAGGAGACGCATTCGGAATCCATGAAGGGCACATCCTGGCCGGCGGCGACCTTCGAATCGAAACCGCGTCCCTGGATGGTGAGCGCCAGGGTGCCTTGCTGCTCGTCGCAGGCGCGGACGCAGCGCGAACAGACGATGCACTTCGAGGCATCGAAGGTGAAATACGGATTACTCTCGTCCTTGGCGGCGGCGAGGTGATTGGCGCCCTCATAGCCGTAGCGCACCTCGCGCAGGCCGACCGCGCCCGCCATGTCCTGCAGTTCGCAGTGCCCGTTGGCCGGGCAGGTCAGGCAGTCGAGCGGATGATCGGAGATATACAGCTCCATCACGCCGCGGCGCACGTCGGCGATCTGTCGGTTTTGCGTGCTCACGCGCATGCCCTGGGCAACCGGCGTGGTGCACGAGGCCGGCAGACCCTTCATGCCGTCGATTTGCACCAAGCACAGGCGGCAGGAGCCGAAGGCCTCGAGCTGTTCGGTGGCGCACAACTTGGGGATCTTGAGACCCGCCAGGGCGGCGGCGCGCATGACGGAGGTGCCCTCGGGCGCCTGCACCTCGCGGCCGTCGATGATCAGGCTGACCAGCTTCGTGCCGTCGCGGCGGGGCGTACCATAATCCGGTTCTACGATGGACAACATGGGTCGTTCCTCGGGTTACTCTGCGCGGGCGCGAGCCGGCAAGGGTTTGTGGAAATCCTCCGCAAAATGATCGAGCGCGGACAATACCGGATAGGGTGTCAGACCACCCAGGGCGCACAGCGAGCCATGCGTCAAAGTTTCGCACAAATCCCTCAGCAAGGCCTCTTGTTTGGCCGCCTGCTCGCCGGCCAGCAAGCGGTCGATGACCTCCACGCCGCGGGTGGAGCCGATGCGGCAGGGGGTGCACTTGCCGCAGGACTCGATGGCGCAGAATTCCATGGCGTAGCGCGCCTGCGCCGCCATGTCGACGCTGTCGTCGAAGACCACGATTCCGCCATGTCCCAGCATGCCTTTGATCTGCGCGAAGGCCTCGTAGTCGAGGGGCGTGTCGAACTGGGATTCGGGCAGGTACGCGCCGAGCGGGCCGCCCACCTGCACGGCGCGGACCGGCCTGCCGGAGAGCGTGCCGCCGCCGTAGTCATAGATGAGCTCGCGCAGGGTGAGACCGAAGGCTTTTTCGATCAAGCCGCCCTGCCGGATGTTGCCCGTCAGCTGGATCGGCAGCGTGCCGCGCGAGCGCCCCATGCCAAACCCGCGATAATGAGCGGCACCGCGGTCCAGAATGATGGGCACCGAGGCCAGGGTGATCACGTTGTTGATCACGGTGGGCTGGCCGAACAGACCGGCCACCGCGGGTAACGGCGGCTTGAATCTGACCTGTCCGCGCCTGCCCTCCAGCGATTCGAGCAGCGAGGTTTCCTCGCCGCAGATATAGGCCCCCGCCCCAAGCCGCACCTCGAGATCGAAGGCGCGGCCGCTGCCAAGGATGTCGGCGCCGAGATAGCCGCTCGCCTGGCAGGTCGCGATGGCCGCCTGCAGTGCGCGCCTGGCATGCGGATACTCGCAGCGCAGATAGATGTAGCCGCGCGTCGCGCCGGTGGCCAGTCCCGCAATGATCATGCCCTCGATCAGCACGAACGGGTCGCCCTCCATCAGCATGCGGTCCGAGTAGGTGCCGGAATCGCCCTCGTCCGCGTTGCAGACGATGTATTTCTGAGCAGCTGGTGTGGCGAGAACCGTCTTCCACTTGATGCCGGCCGGGAACGCGGCGCCGCCTCGGCCGCGCAGGCCGGACTCGGTGAGGCACTCGACAATGGCCGCCGGGGGCATTGAAAGCGCTGCGCCTAGTCCGCGAAATCCGCCGTACTCGCGGTAGTCGTCGAGGCTTTGCGGATCGATCAGACCCACCCGCGCGAAAGTCAGGCGCTCCTGGCTTCTGAGGTAGGGGATCTCGGCGGTCAGCCCGTGCGCCAGAGCGTGCGCTCCGCCGTCGGTGAAACCGGCGTCGAACAGGCCCGGCACGTCGGCCGCGTGGACGGGTCCGTAGGCGACGCGTCCACGGTCGGTGGCGACCTCGACCAGCGGCTCGAGCCACAGCAGTCCGCGCGATCCGTTGCGTTTGAGTTCGACTTCGACGTGCCTGCGGGCCGCCTCGGCGAGGATGGCTGCCGCGGTCTCCCCGGCACCGACGCTCAACGCCGCGGCGTCGCACGGCACGTAGATCCTCACTGCGCTCACGGTGAGGCCTTGGCGCGAGCAACCAGTTCATCGAAGCGGCGGGTTGTGACCCGTCCGTGCAGTTCATCGTCGATCATCAGCGACGGCCCGAGTGCGCAGTTGCCGAGGCAATACACCGGTTCCAGCGTGATCGCGCCATCGGCCGTGGTGTCGTGGAATCCGATGCCGAGATTGCGCTTGGCATACGCTTCCAGCTGCACGGCGCCGACCGACTGGCAGGCTTCCGCACGGCACAGATGCATCAGGTGCCGGCCGGGCTCGCGGCTGCGGAACCAATGATAAAAGCTCAGTACGCCGTGCACCTCGGCGAGCGACAGATTGAGTGCGTGCGCCACCAGCGGCACCGCGTCCTTGGGAACGAAGCCGAGCGCATCCTGCACGGCGTGCAGCACCGGCAACAGTGCCCCCGGCGTCGCTTGCAGCCGCGCGCAGACGCCTTCGATCGCGGCGCGCTGCGGGGCGTCCAACGTGGAGGGGCGTTCGGGCTTGATCGCGATAACTCGCCTGGGCGGATTGGTCGGCATTGCGCTGGGCGCTCCTGGAAATGGGCCGCTTCTGGGTATGAGCCGCTTCGATCGCTTAGTTTAACCTGATATCGTGGCCGTCGAACGCCGCCTCGCGGCCCACTGGAAAAACCCGGCTTTGGCCGCATATGAGGCGAATGGAGAAAAAAGTTTCGGCTACGCATCGAAATCCGCAGGGCCATTGGGTCGGCGACGGTTTTCCGGTGCGCAGCTTGTTCAGCTACGATCGCCTGGGCAGGCAATTGAGCCCGTTCCTGCTGCTCGACTATGCCGGCCCGCGGCGCTTCGATCCGGCGGCGCACCCGCGCGGCGTCGGCGAACACCCGCATCGCGGTTTCGAGACGGTGACCATCGTCTACCGGGGCGAAGTGGCGCACCGGGATTCCGCAGGCAATGGCGGGGTCATCGGCCCGGGCGATGTCCAGTGGATGACGGCTGCATCCGGCATTCTGCACGAGGAATTCCATTCTCCGGAATTCACCCGCCGCGGCGGTGACCTGGAAATGGTGCAGCTCTGGGTGAACCTGCCGGCGCGTCACAAAATGTCCGCGCCGAGCTATCAGGCGATCCAAAGGGCCGATATCGCGGAGGTGGCGCTGGCGGACGGCGCGGGCCGGCTACGCGTGATCGCGGGCGACTGCGCCGGCACCCGAGGCGCCGCCCACACGTTCACGGCGCTCAATGTCTGGGACGGCACGCTGCAGGCGGGACGCACCACGACCTTGGAGGTACCCGACGGGCATAATGCGGCGGTCATCGTGCTGCACGGCGCCATGAGCGTCAACCAGGCGGCGTTGGGACCCGCGGATCTGGCGGTTCTGGACCCGGCGGGCGTGCAGCTGCGGCTGGTGGCGGCCGAAGACACCGCGTTCTTGCTGCTGAGCGGCGCGCCCATCGCGGAGCCGATCGCCGGCTACGGACCGTTCGTGATGAACACGCCCCGGGAGATCGAGACGGCCGTGGCCGATTTCCAGGCCGGACGCTTTGGCCGGATGACGCGGAACGAGCAGCCAGTAGGAGTACAATAAACCGCGCTCCGCAACGTACGGGCGCGATGAGGCTGGTCACCATGATGCCGATCAGGCTGAGCAGGGGATTGGGCGTGCTGGCGGCATGCACCTGGTCGCTGCTGTCCGCTGCGGCCGCGCCGCCGCCGGGCGGAGCGAGTGTGCCGGCCGTCGCGAGTGTGCCGGCCGTCGCGAGCGTGCCGGCCGTCGCGAGCGTGCCGGGAGAGGCGGCTGCCCAACCGGACGACCTGGATGAGATCGTCGTGCAGACGCGCGAAGCGCGCTTCGTCGCGCCGACGCGGCGCGACCAGATCGGACGCATCTGGGCGCCGGTTTGGATCAACGGCCGCGGACCGTTTCGCCTGGTGCTCGACACGGGCGCGAGCCGATCCGGTGTCACCGCCCAGGTGGCCGTGGCGCTCGGTCTGCCCCTCGATCAATCGCCACCCGTGACGCTACGGGGGGTCACGGGCACGGCCACCGTGCCCACGATCCGCGTCAACAATGTGTCCGTGGGGGATCTGCTGCTCGATGCCACCGTGCTGCCGATCGTGCCCGACGCGATGGGCGGCGCCGAGGGCATACTCGGCAGCACGGGCTTGTCGGACAAGCGCATTTTCATCGATTTCCGCCACGACCAGATCGTCATCATGTACTCGCGCGGCCAGCACTCCGGGCAGGATTTCCACAACATCCCGTTTCGCGCGATACGCGACAACCTGATCGTCATCGACGCGTACGTGGGCGATGTGCGCACCAAGGCGATCATCGACACCGGCGGCCAGATCAGCGTCGCGAATCTGGCGCTGCGCGATGCACTGGCGCGTCACAATGCGGCCCGCCGGGGCAAGGCGGATCAAATCATCGGCGCGACCATGGACGTCCAGGACGGTGAAATCCTACCCACGCCGGCGATTGCGTTCGGCTCGCTGCAGATTCGCGATGCGGGCGTGACTTATGCGGACGCGTACATTTTCCGACATTGGAAGCTGACCGACGAGCCCGCGATTCTGATCGGCATGGATGCCCTGGGTCTGCTCGACGCGCTCATCATCGATTACCGCCGGCACGAAGTGCTGATGCGCCCCGTGCGCGGAGGCTGATCCGGCAGGCGGTGCGCTTGACCGGGCCGCGGCCGGACGATAAGTTGCGGGCAGGGGTGTCGTCCATGAACAGGCCGCTGATCGGATTGGTGATATTGGTGATCGCAGGGGCGATCGGCGGCGGTTGGTACTACTGGCGATCCAGCCGAGCACAGCCGGCGCCGGTGACTATGGCGGTGGAGGCACCGCCGCCGCCCGCGGCGCCGCAGGAAGCGGCACCGGTGCATCCGGTGCCGGAAGCCGGTCCTGATTTCGGCAATGCACCGTTGCCGGCCTTGAACGACAGCGACCCGGCCATCCGCAATGCCCTCGATCAGGTGTTCGGCGCGGCCACGGTGATGCAATATCTGGCGCCTGAGAATATCATCCGCCGCATCGTGGTCACCGTGGACAACCTCGCGCGCCAAAAAGCCCCCCTGCAACAGCGCCCCGTGGGCACTGCGCCGGGCGCTTTCATCGCCGCCGGAGACGAGCTGCACGCCAGCATCGATCCGAAGAATTACGCGCGCTATCAGCCGATGGTGTCGGTGATCAGGAATCTCGACCTGCAGCGCCTGACCGCGCTGTACGTGCATTTCTATCCCTTGTTCCAACGCAGCTACGAGGATCTCGGTTACCCCAACGCCTACTTCAACGACCGGCTGGTCGAGGTCATCGACATACTGCTGGCGACGCCGACGCCGGCCGCGCCGCCGGAACTGGTGCGGCCCAATGTCATGTACCTGTACGCCGACCCTGCGATCGAGGCGCGACCCGCTGGGCAGAAGTTGCTGATGCGCATGGGTGCGGACAACGCCAAGGCGGTCAAGGCCAAGCTCATGGAGCTGCGCGCCGCGGTGACGGCGGCGCCGATCAAGCACAAGTGACCCGAATGCAATTGAATCCCACGACTTCTCAAATACAAAGGGGCAAGACATGTCCACCGTGGCGGAAGATCTTCAAAAGAGCCTGAAGAGCACCCAGAGCGATTTTTTGGTCATCGGCGCTGCGTCGCTGGGCACGATTTTCGAATGGTACGATTTCTACCTATACGGGCTGCTCGCGACCGTGATCAGCGCCCAATTCTTCTCCGCGGTCAACGAAGTCACCGGGTTCATCTTCGCGCTGGCTGCATTTGCCGCCGGCTTCGCGGTGCGCCCGTTCGGCGCGCTGGTGTTCGGACGGCTCGGCGACCTGGTGGGGCGCAAACACACCTTTCTGGTCACCATGAGCATCATGGGCGCGGCCACGTTCGCGGTGGGATTGCTGCCGAATTACGATTCCATCGGCGTGGCGGCGCCGGTCCTATTGATCGCGCTGCGCCTGCTGCAGGGACTTGCGCTCGGCGGCGAATACGGCGGCGCCGCAACCTATGTCGCGGAGAGTGCGCCGCCGGAAAAGCGCGGACTGTATACGAGCTGGATCCAGACCACGGCCACCCTCGGGCTGTTCTTGGCGCTGCTGGTGGTGATTGGTGCACGCGGCTTTTTCGGCGAGGAATCCTTCAAGGTCTGGGGTTGGCGGCTGCCGTTCCTGGTGTCGATCCTGCTGTTGGCCATTTCCCTGTGGATCCGCATGCAGCTCGCCGAAAGCCCGGTTTTCCTGAAGATGAAGGCGCAGGGTGCCGGCTCGAAGGCGCCGCTCAAGGAGGCGTTCGGCCGCTGGGTCAATCTGAAGGTGGTGATCATCGCGCTGCTCGGCGCCGTCATGGGCCAGGCGGTGGTGTGGTACACGGGCCAGTTCTATGCGCTGTTTTTCCTGGAAAGAATGCTGCGGGTGGACGGAGCCACCACCAATGTGCTGATCGTCATCGCCCTTGCGTTGGCGACGCCGTTCTTCCTGTTCTTCGGCTGGCTGTCCGACAAGATCGGCCGCAAGCCCATCATCCTGGCGGGCTGCCTGCTCGCGGTGCTCACCTATTTTCCGCTGTTCGAGTCGCTGACGCGCTATGCCAATCCGGCGTTGTATGCCGCTCAGACGTCGGCACCGGTGTCGGTGATCGCCGATCCCAACGAGTGCTCGTTCCAGTTCGACCCCATCGGCAAGAACCGATTCGACTCGACGTCTTGTGACATCGCCAAGAGCTTCCTCGCCAAGGCCGGCGTGACGTACCGGCGCGTCGACGCCGGGCCGGGCACGGTGGCGCAGATCCGCCTCGGTTCGAACACGCTGACTGCGCCCGACCCGAAGATATTGGCCGGCAAGCCGCTCAAGGCGGCAATCGCCGATTTTCAAAGCGGCGCCAAGTCGGCGCTGAAGGGTCTGGGCTATCCGGACAAGGCCAATCCGGCCACCATCAACAAGCCGATGGTGATTCTGATCCTGTTCATCCTGGTGCTGTACGTGACCATGGTGTACGGCCCGATCGCGGCCTTGTTGGTGGAGTTGTTCCCGACGAGAATCCGCTACACCGCGATGTCGCTGCCCTATCACATCGGCAATGGATGGTTCGGCGGCTTCCTGCCGACCACGGCTTTCGCGATGGTGGCCGCGACCGGAGACATCTATTACGGGCTCTGGTATCCGGTGGTGGTTGCAGCCGCGACGTTGGTGATCGGCGTGTTTTTCCTCCCGGAAACCTACAAGCGCAGTCTCGACACCGCGTGACGTCCCGGCGGGGCGCCGTTGCCGGCGCTCCGGCCGGGGCCGGGCGTTACAATCCCTTAACGTTCTGGCCGAAATTCAAAGTGTGACGTTATGTGAGGTATGGACGCGGGCCTGCCCGGTACCCTGTCACATACCATGAACGGGAATCCCCATGCTTGAGTCATCGAATCGATCGCATCGGATATCGGCGTTGGGCGCCGCGGCCGTGGCCGCCGCGCTCGGCCTGCAGGGCTGCATCGTGCAGCCGGCGCCGGTGTACGCGCCGCCGCCGCCCGTTTATTCACCGCCCCCGCGGGTGTATGCCCCGCCGCCTCCGCCGCCGGCCTATGCCGAACCGGTGGCGGAAGTGCGCATAGCCGAAGCGCCGCCGCCGCTGCCGGACTATGAACAGCCGCCGATTCCCGAGCCGGGCTATCTATGGACGCCCGGCTACTGGGCCTGGGGCCCCGAGGGATATTACTGGGTGCCCGGGACCTGGGTTTCGCCGCCACGGGTGGGCTTGTTGTGGACACCGGGCTACTGGGGCTGGGGCGGCGGCGTCTACCTGTTCCATGCCGGATATTGGGGCCCGCATGTGGGCTTCTACGGCGGCGTCAACTACGGCTATGGCTACGGCGGCGTCGGCTTTGCCGGCGGCCGATGGGTCAACAATTCTTTTGCCTACAACACCGCCGTCACCAACGTCAACGTGACTATCGTGCACAACACCTACAACGAGACCGTCATCAACAACGTCAGCAGCCGGGTGAGCTACAACGGCGGCACCGGCGGAGTGGCGGCAGCGCCGTCGCCGCAGGAACAGATGGCGGCGCGGGAACCGCATGTTGCGCCGACCGCGCCGCAATTGCAGCACGTCCAGGACGCCGGCAGGAACCGCGCGCTGCTGGCCAAGGTCAATCAGGGCCGTCCGGCCATCGCGGCCACGCCGCGGCCGAGCGCCTTCAGTGCGCCATCGGTGATGCCGGCGCGCGCGTCGGCTGCAGCACGCGGAGCGCCATCGGCGGGCGGAGCGCCACCGGCGGGCGGAGCGCCACCGGCAGGCGGAGCGCCACCGGCAGGCGGAGCCAATCCGAACGGCGGCGTCAATTTCAATGCCGGCGCGGCGCATCCCGGTACTTCGAACCCGCAGGCGGCCTACGCCAAGCCGCGCGCCATCCCTCCGGGCCAGCAGCAGAAAAAAGTTCAGGCCAAGAAACCTGCGGCGAAGCAGCCACAGGAGAAGGATCGAAAGCGCGACGCCCAGTGAGGACGGCCGGGGTGCGGCCGCGTCACGCGGGTTATTGCGCCCCGTCGGCCTTCACGACGGGCAATTCGACATAGCCGGCCTGCGGGCCGGCGTCGAAGATCCTGACCGTGGCTGCCTGGTAATCGGCGGGTTTGGCGAAAAAGATATTTCCGACGAAGGTCTGCGGGTTCCGATCGTACAGCGGAAACCAGCTGGATTGCACCTGTACCATCAGGCGATGACCGGGCAGGAAGACATGATTCGCGGTGGGCAGTGCGAAGCGGAACAGCAGTTTGCGTCCCGCCGGCAGCGGCTGTGGGTCATCGAATCCCAGGCGGTAGCGGCCGCGGAAAATGTCGGCCGATATCATCAATTGATACCCGCCGAGCCGCGGCTGACGCCCGACCTCCTCCGGGTAGACGTCGATGAGCTTGACCACGAAGTCGCCGTCCGTGCCGCTGGTCGAGGCGAATACGTTGGCGATGGGCTCACCGCTGATTTTCAGCGGCGAGGTCAAGGGTGCGCTCTCGAAGCTCAGCACGTCGGTGCGGGCGGCGGCGTCGCGCTGATCGCTGACCAGCCAGCTTTGCCAGTCCTTCTCGCCGTCGCCCTCGATGTGGATGGGGCGCGGCAGGTAAGGCACCGGCTTGGCGGGGTCGGAGACATAGGCGGCATAGTCCGGCGAGGCCGGCGGCGGCGCCTGGAAGGCCAGCTTGCCCCCCGGCTGAAGATAGAGCTTCGACGGCACGGTGGTGCAGCCCGACGCGCAGCCGAGCGGCCAGCCGGGAAGCGCCAGCCAGCGGTTGGTTCCCGTCTCGAAGGCGTTCACCGCCGCCAACGCGAGCGGCGGCGGGTCGTCCTTCAGAAAATGATCCAGGAACGGGCGCAGCAGGTGCATCCGGAAATAGAGCGCGGTGTCGCTGCCGAATTCGATGTCGCCGATGGCGCTGCCGTCGAGCCGCTGTTGGTGGTGGAACCACGGCCCGATCACCAGAAACACCTTCGATTCCCGATCCTGCGGCTTGATGGCCTTGTATACGGCGATGTTGCCGTAGATATCCTCCTGGTCCCACAAACTGTGCACCAGCATCACCGGCACGCCGATGGGTTCGGCGGCGAGGATCCTGTCCAGGGCCTGCGCCTGCCAGAACGCATCGTAAGCCGGATGAGTCATCATCTTGACCGCGAAACCGATCTGCCCGAGGCCGTGCAGCCGCGCCATGTCGCCGGCGGAACCCGCGGCGAGCCAGGTGTCGTAGTCATCGTAATGGTCGGACCACCAGCCGACTTCGCCGCCGCGCGTGGCCTCCTGATCGTGGGCGTAGATCAGGTTGTCCTGGCGAAACGCGCCGTTGTGGAACCAGTCATCGCCGCGCCAGCCATCGACCATGGCGTTGATGGGCACCGCGGCGCGCAGCGCCGGATGCGGATGGACCAGCGCCATCAGCGAGGTGAAGCCGTCATAGGAGATGCCGAGAATCCCCACCTTGCCATTCGATTCGGGAATGTTTTTCACCAACCAGTCGATGGTGTCGTAGGCGTCCGTCGAGTGGTCCACGGCGGTCGGGTTCAGCGGCCCGTGCAACGGACGGGTCATGACATAGTCGCCCTCGGAGTCGTGTTTGCCGCGCACGTCCTGCAAGACGCGGATGTAACCGCCATTCAGCACCGCATCGTCGGCGACATCCGTGCTGTCGAGCACCGCGGCCAGGTGCGCGCTGGTGTTCTTCGAAGTGCGGTCGGCGGCGCCGTAGGGGGTGCGCGTCAGCAGGATCGGCGCATGCAGGGCGCCGCGCGGGATCAGGATCACCGTCTTCAGCCGCGTGCCGTCGCGCATCGGGATCATGACCTCGCGCTTCACGTAATCGAAGGTTTCCGACTTCGGCTGGAAGTAGAGCGGTGTCTCATTGGCGAGCGTCTCGGCCGCGACCGCGCCGCCGCTGGGGTAGGCGGCCGCGATGACGCTGCCGATCACAAGGTTCGCGATTGCCGCACCGGCGGGGCGCCTCGTGCCCGCGGATCGCAACAGCAGCACCAGGCCGGCGGCCACGATGCACAGCGCGCCGGCGATCACGAAGGCAGGCAGGTAGGTCGACAATTCGGTCCGCATCAAGCCGGCGCCGAAGGCCGCGCAGGCCGCGCCCAGCTGATGCCCCGCGAATATCCAGCCAAACACCAGGCTGGCCTTCTCGCGCCCGAAGGTCTTCACCGTCAGCGCCACCGTGGGCGGCACCGTCGCGATCCAATCCAGGCCGTAGAACAGCGCAAACGGCGACAGCCCCTGGAAGGTGAACACGGCGAACGGCAGATAGAGCAGGGCGAGTCCGCGCAATCCGTAGTACCAGAACAGCAGGCGCGCCGCGTCGTAGCGGTCGGACAGCCAGCCCGATCCGACGGTGCCCAGGAAATCACAGACGCCCATGGTCGCCAGAATACCGGCGGCGGCGATTTCCGGCATGCCGTTGTCCGAACAAAACGGAATGAAGTGATTCTGGATGAGGCCGTTGGTGCTCGCCCCGCAAATGAAAAACGTGGCGAACAGGACCCAGAACGTGCGCTCGTGGGCGGCCGCGGCCAGGGCGGCGAGCGCAGCCCCGGCGATCGAGGTCCCGCCGGCCGCGGACGCAGCGGCGGCGGCCGGCGCCGCTGCGGGAGCCGCGGCTCGGGCGTCGGTGGGCGCCGCACCGGCCTCGCCATAGGGCTTGAGACCGAGGTCGGCCGGCCGGTCGACCATCACCAGCCACACCGCTGTGGCGGCGACGCCGAGCAGGCCGCAGATGATCACCAAGGCGCTGCGCCATCCGGCATGCATCGCCACCGCCGCGAGCAGCGGCAGGAACACCAACTGCCCGGTGGCGGAGCTCGCCGTCAGCAGGCCGACCACCAAGCCGCGCCGCGCGCTGAACCAGCGCGTGGACACGGTCGCTGCGAGCACCAGGGCGGTCAGGCCGGTGCCCAGGCCCACGATCACCCCCCACAACAGCACCAGCTGCCACAGGGCCGTCATGGCGAGCGAGGCGGTCAGTCCGGCGGCGATCAGTGTCAATGCGCTCAGCGCAACGTTGCGCACGCCATAGCGGTTGATGAAGGCCGCCGCGAACGGGCCCATCAGGCCAAACAGCAGCAGCCGCGTCGCCAGCGCCGAGGAGATGGCGGCGGTCGACCAGCCGAATTCGCGCTCGAGGGGCAGCAGCAGCACGCCGGGTGCACCGACGGCGCCGGCCGTGACCAGCATGGTGAGAAACGTCGCCGCCACCACCACCCAGCCATAATGTATGCCGCGGGCCGCCAAAACTGCCGCCAGACGTTTACTGATCAAGAATCGACCTTTAGGCCCGACGCCGGGCACTTTCGACATATTCGCGCCGCCGCCGTGCGCCACCGCTCGAATCGGCCATCCCGCTGCTTGCGGCGAACCGCACCCGGAGGCATGATCGGCGCAACAGAACGCATTTAAGGTCGACATCCGAACGCAAGTCAATGGCTGGGGGTCGATGCGCGCAGCGGCGTGGATCCATCAAGGGGGTAATCAATGAACAGTCTGTCCTTCGAGGTCTCCGATGGCGTTGCGACGCTGTCCATCACGCGCGCCGCCGTCAGCAATGCCATCGACATCACGGTCATTCGCGCCATGCACGTGGCGCTCGATCAAATCCAAAAGGGCGACAGCGGCGCACGCGCCGTGGTGTTGACCGGCAGCGGCGATGTCTTTTGCAGCGGGCTGGATCTGCATTCGATCGACCTGACCACCCAGCAGGCGCGCCAGCGCGCGCACTTCGAGATGCGCCGCTTCATGGACCCGCTGATCCTGCGCCTGGGCGCATTCCGATTTCCGATCGTGGCGGCGGTCAACGGCGCGGCCGTCGGCGCCGGGATGAGTCTGGCACTGGCAAGCGACATCATCGTCGCCGGTGAAGGCGCCTATTTCTGCCCCTCTTTCGCGCGGCTCGGTCTGGTGCCGGACGCGGGAATCACCTTTCATCTTGCGCGCTGCATCGGCGCGAGCCGCTCGCTGTCATCCTTGATGCTGGCGGAGAAGATCGATTCGAAGATGGCGCGCGAATGGGGCCTCGCGTATGCGGTTGTACCGGATGCGCAGGTGGTCACGCATGCGCAGTCGGTGGCACGCAAGCTCGCAAGCGGGCCGACCGCGGTGCTCGGCCAGATCCGCGCCCTGCATGCCTCAACCTTCGACCATTCGCTCGAGCAGCAGCTGCGGGCGGAGCGCAGCGCCCAGGAGATGTCCCTCGAGACGCATGATTGCGTGGAGGGCGTGCGCGCCTTTTTCGAGAAGCGCGAACCGAATTTCTCGGAGCACTAGGAAACGCTCGGAAAAACGCTCAGGCGGTCTGCGACCGGGACGCAGGTCCATCCGGGAGGGTGCCGGCCCAGCCCCGCAGTGCGCCGATATCCCCGGGCGTGGTTCGGCAGCAGCCTCCGATGAGCCGCGCGCCGGCTGCGTACCAGCCGGGGGCGAGTGCTGCCAGCGGCGCGCCGCAGCCGCCCAGCCAGCGCTTGTTGACGGCGTCATAGTCGCCCCCGCCATTCGGGTATGCCACCAGCGGCCGGCTGGTGCGGGCGCGCATGCGCCGCAGCAGCGATGCGATGTGGGCGGGTGCGGTGCAGTTGACGCCGATGGCCGCGATCTGCGGAAATTCGCGCAACCGCGCGGCGCATTCGCCGACCGGGTCGCCCTCGCTGGTGTGCGCATCGTCGCGGCAGGAAAAGCTCATCCAGGCGCTGACGTCGGGAAACTCCCCGAGCAAGCGCGCAAGGATCAGCGCTTCGCGCAGGCCGGGAATGGTTTCGCAGGCCAGAAGGTCGGCACCGGACCGTGCCAGCACTTCGAGCCGCGGACGGTGAAATCCGATCAGGGCCGCATCGCTTGCCGCATAGCCGCCGCGGTATTCCGAGCCGTCCGCCAGCATCGCACCGTAGGGGCCGATCGACGCCGCCACCAGCGGCCGCCGCCGGCCGACCCGATTGGAAGGATCCGCCCAGAATTCCTGGCGCGCCGCGACGGCGAGTGCGACGGCCTCGCGCATCAGCGCCGCCGCGGCCGCCTCGCCGATCCCGCGCCGCCCGAAGCCCTCGAAACTCGCCTGATAGGTCGCCGTGGTGGCGACATCCGCACCCGCTTCGAAATACTCGAGATGCACCGCGCGGATCATCTGCGGCCGTTCGATCAGCATTTTCGCCGACCACAGCGCATCGTTCAGGTCGGCGCCGCGCCGCTCCAACTCGGTGGCGAGCGCCCCGTCCAGAATGATCACCGTGCGCGCCGCCAGTAAGTTTGCCAGCGATTCGTCCGGCTGCAGAGCGGGGCGATTCACGGCCGCAGCCGCTTCGGGCCGCTGACGTAGGGGCTGCCGCGCGCGAAAAATCGCAGGCGTGCATCCGCCGCCTTGGTCAGGCCGATGCGCACGCTTTGACCGATATCCAAGTTTCCCCGCCCATCGCAGCCGATCCACAGCGGTCCCGGCGACAGCAGGTCGACTCCGTCGAGGCGGCGATCGACCTTCAGGGCCGCAGCCAGCCGACCGGGTCCGCGGGCGAGCGCCGCAATGGCCGCACCCTTACGCGCACGCCGCATCAACTCGATGCCGTGCAGCGGTTCGAGAGCCCGCAGCAGCACGCCGGCGCCGATCCCGGCAGACTCACTTGACATATTCAACATATACGACGTGCCGTAACACAGGTACACGTAGGCGTGGCCCGCCTCGAGAAACAGCGAGCGGTTGCGCGGCGTCATTCCACGATGGGCATGACAGGCGGCATCGTCGGCCAGATACGCCTCCGTCTCGACGATCCGGCCGATCGCGGTGCCGCCCGGCAGTTCGCGCACCACCAACTTGCCGATGAGGAAGCGCGCCAGGGCGACCGTGTCGCGCGGCAGCGCGCGGCGGCTCAAGCGACGAATCCGTGGCGCTCGCCGCGCGGAAATCTCAGGCAGGCTCTCAGTCATTACGCACGCAATGGACAATTCTGCCATACTCCTGCGCCCGGGGGATCCATGCTCAGCGCACGTACGATTCAGGATTTGCATGCGGATATTTTCACCTTCCTGAGCGGCAACCTGGATCGGTCGGCAACCCATTGTCGCGTGCCGACGGAAGCCTCCGATGAGAGTCTGGTGTACGCCAGCGATGCCGATCAGCTGGCCGAGGCGCGGAGCCACCGGCCGGCCATACTCATCGTGCAATCGAAGATTCTCGCAGCCACCCTGGCTGCCGTGGACGAGGCGACCTGCGTTTTTTCGGTGCAGAACATTCCGATGGGCATGGCGGTACTGCTCAAGTACTTCGACGACAAATGCCTCAGATTCACGCAATGGGGCGAGCACCATGCGACGGCCGTGGTGCATCAGACCGCGCGCATCGGGCAACGGGTGTTCCTCGGACCGTACTGTGTGGTGGGCGCGCACGCCTTCATCGGCGATGATTGCATGATCGGTGCCCACACGGTTATCGAGAACGGCGCGCAGATCGGCGCGCGAACCATGCTGCATCCGCACGTGTTCCTCGGCTCAGGCTGCCAGATCGGCAGCGATTGCGAGGTCCATCCGCACACCAGCATCGGCAGCGACGGCTTCGGTTATGCGATGGGATGCGACGGCAGGCCGCGCAAGATCCCCCATCTCGGCAACGTGAAGATCGGCGATGCGGTCGAAATCGGCAGCAATTGCGCCATCGATCGCGCCACGCTCACCTCGACCTACATCCGGTCGGGCACGAAACTCGACAACATCTGCCACATCGCGCACAACTGCGATCTCGGCGAAAACGGATTCTTCACGGCGGGGTTCATGATGGGCGGATCCACCAAGATCGGCCGCCAATTCTCGGCCGGCGGCAATTCGGTGGTGACGGCACACGTGACGCTGGGCGACAACGTCGTGCTCGCGGGCCGCTCCACGGTCACCAACGACGTGCCGCAAGCCGGTCCCTACGGGGGCTATCCGCTGCAGCCGCTGAAGGAGGCGATGAAAACCATCGTCAACATCGGCCATTTGAACGAGATCCGCAAAAACCTGCGGCGGGTGATGAAGAAACTAAACCTCGAGGAAGTGGCGCCGGATTCCACGGACGTTTAGGCTCCCAGCCACCGAGTAGCCGGACAGAGTTCCCGATGCCCACGAGCCCGCGCGGCCGCTCCCCCGTCATCTTGCCGCTCGTCCTGTTGATTGCGGCCATGTTCAGCGTGCAGTTCGGTGCGGTGCTGGCCACGACCCTGTTTCCGGTGGTGGGGGCGGCCGGAGCCGCGACCTTGCGGCTGGTGTTTGCGGCCGCGATGCTGCTGGCGTTCTGGCGCCCTTGGCGCATTCGTCCAAGCCGCCGCGAAGCGCGCACCATCGTGGTGTACGGCGTTGCGATGGGCCTCATGAACCTGTTTTTCTACTCGGCGCTGCGTACCGTGCCGCTGGGCATCGTGGTGGCGCTGGAGTTCACCGGACCGCTCGCCGTCGCCATGGCCGCCTCGCGCCGGGCGCTGCATTTTCTGTGGATAGCGCTGGCGGCAGCCGGGCTGCTCCTGCTCCTGCCGGCGCCGGCCGGTGGCGCGCCGCTCGATCCGCGCGGCATCGCCTGTGCACTGGGAGCGGCGGCATGCTGGGCGCTGTACATCGTCTTCGGCCGGCGCGCCGGAGCGGCGCATGGCGGCCAGACCACCGCACTCGGCATGCTGGTCGGCGCGCTCGCCATCCTGCCGCTGGGGATCGCACAGGCGGGCGGACGAATGCTGCTGCCGGTGCTGCTGCCGGCGGCCATCGGGGTGGCGCTGTTGTCGAGCGCATTGCCCTATTCGCTGGAGATGTTCGCGCTCACCCGCCTGCCGACGCGCACCTTCGGCGTGCTCATGAGCCTGGAGCCCGCACTGGGGGCGCTGGCCGGGTTGATCTTCCTGGGCGAACAACTCACGCCCCTGCAATGGGCGGCAATCGCCAGCATCATGCTCGCCTCGGGCGGCAGCGCCGCCACGGCTTCGGCCTCAGCCGCCGAGTAAGGCCGACTTCAGATCCGCCTGCACCGGCTTTTCACCCAGCCACACGCCGAGCAGGGCGCGCTGGAATGCGCCGCCGGCGATGGGATTGCCCTTGGGCGCGCCGTTCAAAGCCAGCTGCGTGCTGCCGTCGGCGAGAAAATCGATGCTGATGACGTCGCCCTTGCTGGCGGCGCCGATCGAGCGGATGGCCGCCACCAGCGCCTCGAGCTGCGGCCGGATGGCATCGAGCGCCGCCTGGCTGGTGTTCAATTTGATGCCGTCTTGCAGGGCCTCGGTCAGCCGATCCGCGCTCAAATCGCGCATCAGCGACATCGTGACGCGTTTCGGACCGGGCGCGTCGAGCACTTCCTGCGCGTTGGCCCGCTTCGCGGTGAGGTACAGTGCGGCGACATACACATCGAAGACCAGGCGCGTGCGCTTGCCGGCGCCATTCAACACCAGGGGCGTGCCGCCCACGCGGGCCGTGTCGTCGATTTTCACGCCGGATATCTCGGCCGCCCCGAGCGGGCCGGCGGCGATCAGAAGACAGGCTGCGCAGAGCAGGCGAATCAAGCGGAACTCCCCCCGTTGTTGCCTTCAACCGGGCCGTCAACCGGCCAGGGCCACCGCCACATATATCACAACCGCGCCCGCGAGGGTCATGGCGGTGGTCAGAAACTTCGGATGAGCATGATAGCTCTCCGGGATCAGATCGCTGGCGCCGATGTAGAGAAAAAAGCCGGCGAACAGCGCGAGCACGATCCCAAAATCGCGCGCCGGCAGAACCAGGAAGAACGTGGAGAAGATGCCGGCCGCGGGCGCGACGGCATCGAGCAGCAGCCAGCGCAGCGCCGGAGCGCGGTCGCCGCGGCTGCGCAGCACGATGTTCATGGTATTGATGCCGTCCGAGAAATCGTGCGTCAGGACGGCGATCGCCACGATGATTCCGACCGCGCGTGAGGATTGAAACGCAAGGCCTATCGCGATGCCGTCGAGAAAACTGTGGATGCACAGGACCGCGGCGCCGACCACGCCGCGCGATCCGGCACCGGCGCCATGTTGATCCGTGGAGCCGTGGAACCTCAGGATTCGGTCAAGCACCAGATAAAGGAGAAAGCCGAGGGCGGTCCACGCCACCAGGGCGCCGGGGGCGGTGTATTTGAGGCCGTAATCGAGCGCTTCGGGCAACAGATCGAAGAACGCCACGCCGATGACGGCGCCGGCACTGAAGCCGAGAATCAGATGCAACTGGTCATGCAGCCGCAGCGCCAGCAGTCCGCCCGCATACGTGCAGAGAAATGCCGCGGCGGCGATCACAGCGAATAACACGGAGCGACCCCGATTGTGGGTTGAAGCGGGGGCATTCTATCCATTCGCGCCGCGGCGCGCCGTGCGGCCCGGGCGGCGTACTGAATCCGCACGCGTCGCGCGCAACCAGCTATATTGCGCCATTGGACGGCCGCCCGACTCCAGGATGCGGCCCGACGACGGGAGAATGCGTGAGCTACGACACCTACCACAAGCGCAAGATCGGCAAGCATCTGCTCAAGCCCGAGACGCAGATGATGGGCTACGGCTACGATCCAAGCCTCTCCGAGGGGGCCCTCAAGCCGCCGGTCTTCCTGACCTCCACTTTTGCCTTCAAGACCGCGCAGGATGGCAAGGATTTCTTCGATTTCACCTCAGGACGGCGCGAGCTGCCCGCCGGCCAGACTTCCGGGCTGGTGTATTCGCGCTTCAACAATCCGAATCTGGAAGTGCTCGAGGACCGGCTGGCGTTATGGGAGGCCGCCGAGGCCGCGGCAGTGTTCTCGAGCGGCATGTCCGCCATCTCGACGGTGCTGTGGGCGTACGTGCGGCCGGGCGACGTGCTGCTCATGAGCCAGCCGCTGTACGGGGGCACCGAGACGCTGATCGAAAAGACGCTGCCGGCCTTCGGTGTGCGCGCGGTGAGCTTCTCGGACGGCCACGATCGGCAGGCCGTCGCGACGGCCGCGGAGCGCGCCACGTCGCTGGCCGCTGCCGGCGGCGGACGCGTCAGCCTGGTGATGACCGAGACGCCGGCCAATCCGACCAACAGCCTGGTCGATCTGGCGATGATGCGCGAGATATCCGAATGGATCGGCGCCCGGCAGGCCGGCAGACCGCCGGTGGCCGTCGACAACACCTTTCTCGGCCCGGTGTTTCAGCGGCCGCTGTCACACGGCGCGGATCTGGCGCTGTATTCGCTCACCAAGTACGTGGGCGGCCACTCCGATCTGGTGGCCGGTGGGGTGGTCGGCTCGCGCGCCATGGTGGAGCCGGTCAAGAGGCTGCGCGGCGCGCTCGGCACCCAGCTCGATCCGAACACGGCATGGATGCTCATGCGCTCCCTGGAGACGCTGTCGCTGCGCATGCACAAGTCGGCCGACAACGCGAAGTTGGTGGCCGCTTTCCTGCGGACGCATCCGAAAATCGCAGCGGTCAATTATCTGGGATTTCTGGCCGAGGGGGATCCGCGCCGCCACTTGTTCCTGCGCCAGTGCGACAGCGCCGGCTCGACCTTCGGATTCGCCGTCAAGGGTGGGGAGGCGGAGGCGTTCAGGCTGCTCGACGCGCTGCAGGTGATCAAACTGGCCGTGAGTCTCGGCGGCACCGAGACCCTGATGTCGCACCCGGCGAGCACCACGCATTCCGGCGTGCCCAAGGCGACGCGCGACCGTCTCGGGGTCACCGATGCCCTGATCCGCATTTCCGTGGGCATCGAGGACGCGGACGATTTGATCGCCGATCTCGACGCGGCGCTGGCCGCCGTATAAGGGAAGAATTGCTACTCATGACCGGCCGAATTTTGCTGACCGCCGGCCTGCTGATCCTCGCCGGGCACTGTCCGGCGGCGGAATTGCCGGATCTGTCGCCGGTGGTGGTCACCGCCACGCGGGTGGCGCAGTCGAGCGCGGATCTGCCGGTGGCCATCGATCGGGTCGGTCAACACCAGATCCGCGACGGCCAGCCGCAGGTCAATCTGTCCGAGTCCTTGATCACGGTGCCCGGCATTTCGGTGGAGAACCGCCAGAACTACGCCCAGGACCTGCAATTGTCCATCCGCGGCTTCGGTGCGCGCTCGAGTTTCGGGGTGCGCGGGGTGCGGCTGTACTCGGACGGCATCCCCGGCACCATGCCGGACGGCCAGGGCCAGTTCTCCCAGTTCGATCTGGGCTCCGCCGATCACATCGAAGTGCTGCGCGGACCGTTCTCGGCGCTCTACGGCAACTCCTCGGGCGGCGTGATCGCGATTTTCACCGAAGATGGCCCTCCCGGAGCCTTGATCGCCGGCACGGCCGAATACGGCAGCTTCAACACCCAGCGCTACGCGCTGAAGGCGGCGGGCGACAGCGGCTTCAATTACCTCGCGGACGCGGCACATTTTCAAACCGACGGCTATCGCGATCACAGCGCCGCGGAACGCAATAATCTGAACACCAAGCTCGTCTTCGGTGCGGGCGGCGACTCGACTCTCACGCTGGTGGGCAACGCCATCGAAACGCCGGCGGTGCAGGATCCGCTCGGGCTCACGGCCGCACAGCTCGCCGCGGATCCGCGTCAGGCCGGCATCGGCGCCCTTGCCTACAACACGCGCAAGTCCCTCACCCAGGAACAATTGGGCGCGAATTATCAAGACCGGCTGGGCGCCAACGACGACCTCACGGCGATCGCCTACTCGGGCCATCGGGACACCACCCAGTTTCAGGCCATCACCCAGGCCTCCGAGGCGGTGCCGACCAGCCCGGGGGGCGTCATCGATCTGGCGAGAAATTTCTGGGGCGCCGATCTGCATCTGGCCGACCATCGCAGCCTCGCCGGCACCCCGCTGCAGCTGACCGCCGGCTTGAGCTACGATGATCTCGAGGAGGCGCGCAAGGGCTACCTGAATTACATCGGCGGCGAACTCGGGGTGGAAGGCGGCCTGCGCCGCAACGAAGCCAATCATGTGTATGACCTGGATCAGTACGCGCAGGCGCAATGGGACCCCGCCGATAGTTGGCGCGTGCTCGCGGGCCTGCGCCACAGCGTGGTGGACGTCGAGTCCCACAATCATCTCGCGGATGGCGGCCCGGTCGACAGCGGCGTGCGGTACAGCGCCACGAATCCGGTTGCCGGCGTCACCTACCGCGCCGCGCCGTCGGTGAATGTGTACGCCGCCTATGGCAGGGGCTTCGAGACGCCGACGCTCAACGACCTCGCCTACCGGTCAACCAACGGCAGCATTCCGGGCTTGAATCTCGGGCTGGTGCCGGCGCGCAGCGACAACACCGAGTTGGGCATCAAATTCGGCGACGGCAGCCTGCGCGCCGATGTCGCCGCATTCACCGTGGACACCCATCATGAGCTGGCGGTGCTGCAGAATGCGGGCGGCCGCGCCGTGTACCAGAACATCGGCGAGACCACCCGCCGCGGCGCCGAACTCGGCCTGGATTCCGTCTGGGCCGGAGGCCTGCGCGCGCGCCTGGCCTACACCTACATCCGCGCGGTGGTGGCGCAGGCCTATTCCACCTGCGTGGGTCTGCCATGCAAGCCGGCGACGGTGCCGGTGGGGAATCATCTGCCGGCGGTCCCCACGAACTCGGTGTATGCCGGCCTCACCTGGAACACGGCGCCGCGGGGCGTGTCGGTCACCCTCGAAACCCAGGGCCGGGCACGCATTAATGCCGATGACCTCAACAGTGCCGCGGCCCCCGGATTCTGGGTGGTGAATCTGCGCGCGGGGTTGGAACAGGACGGCACCGGCTGGCATTTCACCGAGTATCTGCGGCTCGACAATCTGGCGAATCGCGCCTATGTCGATACGGTGATCGTCAATGAGAGCAATTCACGGTTTTTCGAACCCGATCCGGGCCGTACCAGCATGATTATGTTCACCGCAGCATGGCGGTCGCGGCCCTGAGCGGTATGACGCGCGCCGGCGACGATGCTGCGGAAATCATTAAGTGTCTGTACACCAAGCGGCTTGAACCGCGTTACTTATGTGAGGTCTCTTAGGTATGAGTTCACAATGGCGGGCGGTAGGCGGCAGGAGAGCTAAGGTCATGAATACCAACATCGGTCGCTCCATTCTGTTAGGCACGCTCGGCCTGGCGCTCTGCGCCGGGCCCGCGTTGGCGCAGCACGGCGGCCATGCGGGTGGCGGCCATGCCGGCGTCGCGCATGCCGGCGGCGGCCACGCGGCAGGCGGTCATTATGGCGGCGTGCAGCACTATTCGGCGCGCGGCGGTGCGAGCGCCTACCGCGGGGGAGGCGGTGCCGCGGTGGGGGCGAGCTATCACTATGCGGCGCGCGGCAGCTACGGCTACCCGGGCGCCTATCATTATGGCTATTCCACCGGTGCGTATTGGCATGGTGGCTACTGGCACGGCGGTTTCTGGCCCGGAGCTTTTTACGGCGCGGGCTTTGCGTGGTTCCTGCCCGTGTTGCCGGCGGTTTACGGGACCTACTGGTGGGGCGGTGTCCCGTATTACTACGCCAACGATGTGTACTACACCTGGAATCCCGGCTATGACGGGTATGTGGCCACCGACCCGCCGCCGGCTGCGGATCCGTCGGATGGTTCGGCCGTGCCGCCAGGCGCACCGCCAACCGGTGCGCCGCCGCCCGGAGCGGAGTCGGCGCCCATGTCGGCGCCCATGTCAGCGCCCATGTCAGCGCCCATGTCAGCGCCCGATGCCGGTGGGCAGATTTTCATGTATCCAAAGAATGGCCAGAGCGCTGAACAGCAGTCCACCGACCGGCGCGAGTGCCAGCAGTGGGCGGCTTCGCAGGCGGGCGGAGATGCCGCTCACGCGCCCGATTATCGGCGTGCCATGGTGGCCTGTGTCGAGGGCAGGGGCTACAGCGCCAACTGAGCGGCGCCCACTGAGCGGCGCCCAGTGCGCGGCGTCGACTGTGAGCGGCGCCGATGGCAATGCCCGGTGATCAGTGCTGCCAGCAGGTGGAGGAGTTATCGGCTCCGCCGTTCATGGTGGCAGTCTGGGCGCCGGCGGAAGTCACCGTGAACGACACGCAGGCCGTGTCCTTGGCCTGATCGTTACCGGGCACCGGGACGGCGGTGAGGGTGTAGGTGGCCGGAGCCGGCGGGGTGGTGGTGGCCGCGACGACCGTCGGCGCATTGATCTCGTAATAGCCGCTGCCCACCACCACGGGCCACGCGCCCGTATACCCCAGATCGGTGGTGAGCACGCTGTAGGAGTTGGCGGCACTGTAGTAGCGCTCCTCCAGGCCGGCGAGCGCCAACAGTGCAGTTTTCGCCTCGGTGCGCCGCGACCGGCGGATATAGGTGTTATACGAGGGGATCGCGATCGCAAACAAAATCGCCGCGATCAGCAGCGCCACCATGAGTTCGATCAGGGTGAAGCCGGCGGCGCGCCGCGATGCAACTCGGTTGGGCGTTTTCATCAGCGTTTCTCGATCCAGGTGAGCCGGCTGCCCTTGGTGCCTGCCGGCGGGTTGGCCTCCACCACGGTACCGGTACCGGAGACGTTCTGGGTCACCAGGTAGCTTTGGCCGTTGTAGGTCACCATCGACGGGGTGCCCGTGCCGCTCAGGGCCTCGCCGCTCACCACCTGGCCGCCGATGTCGACGAAGGTGTGATTCGAGCCGAAGAACGAGGTCTTGAAGGCGCCGCCGGTCGAGGGGTCGATGGCCAGGGTCCAGCCGCCCGCCGCGGTGGAGGAGCAGTTGGCCAGAGACGTGGAGGGCGGAATGGTGGTGTTCACCACGAAGGCGCCGGACAGCAGCACCGGGCTGTAGATGACCTGTTCGTAGACCGTCGGATTGGTGCCGCTCGCGGTCAACTCGTTAACGTCGCTGGCATTGGTATGGCCCGAGGTCAGCGGCACGTACCAGCCGTATTCGGTGCAGCCGGTGGTGCCCTCCCAGCAAATGGCGGTGTTGGTCACCGCGCGGTAATCGACGCCGCCGGAACTCTCGTTGGTGATGGATTGCGCCTGCAGATTCGAGATCCCGAGGGTGCCCGGGCTGCTGGTCAGGCTGGCGTAGGTGGTGGAGGACTTCGCGTTCCAGGCAACCATGTTCCAGTCCCACACCCCGTACAGATACTGCTGCGTGCCGCTGTAGGAGGCCGCGGCGGTATTGCTCAACGGCACTTGCTGGCCGGTGCCGAATTCCACCAGCACGCGCGGATAGGGACTGGTGAGAATGGAGGCCACCACCACCTTGCTGGTGATGGGCTGGCCGGTGCCGGTGGTGAACAGCGGGGTGCTCGAGGCGCCCCAGGACGAGGGGCTGGTGCTGGTCAGATCGAAGCGCCAGATGTTGCCGTTCAAGTCGCCGGCATACACATAGTCGACGATGTGATCGCCGTCCAGATCCGCCGGCGTGGTGTAGGCGATGCCGTTGGTCTTGCCCGAGGTGCCGGTGCTCAGATAATAGAACGACGGCGTGCCGGTCGAACTCAACAGCATCACATAGATGCCGGCATCGCCGGTGGAGGAGCCGAAGCCGTTGCCGAACACCGCGCCCCATTCGCCGTTGTGGAAACGGCGGATCTGCGGCACGCCGTAGGTATTGCCGAGATTCAGGCCGCAGTTGGTGGCGGTGGTGGTGGCATTGCTGGTGATGCCGGCGCAATGCAGCGTCGTGGTGCCGCCGGTGGTGCTCCACTCGCCGACCACCAGGCTGGAGGCATTGGCCTCGCTGAAGTTGCCCGGAGTGGTGATGTCGAGGGCGTAGATGGCATTGCCGCCGGGCCCCAAGCCGCCGACCAGCCAGGTGTGCCAGGCGCTGCCGAAGAACACCTCGCCCGTGCCGGGCGGCGCGTCTACGTCGAAGTGATGCCCATACTGGGGATTCGAATAGTCGTCGGAGGAATTCGCGTCCTCGATGGTGTCGACGATGTAGCCCGGCACGTAGGCGAGCACCTCGAGGCCGTCGTTGTTGGTGTTCACATAGGTGTTGCTCGCGCTGTAGGAGCCGGAGCGAAAGCCGTGCAGCATGCCGTCGTTCGCGCCGGCGTAAACCACGTTGGTGCGCGTCTGCTCCGCCGTCGTAAAGGCGGCATAGGTCTGGCCGCTGTTCTCCGGCAGGGTGCCGCCATCCAAGGCGTCCTTCCACAGCGTCGGATAAGAGGCATTCGGCGGCCCCACCCAGGTGGGGCTGGAGTCGACGACGTCGCCGAGCACGCTCACCCGATCGCGATAGATCCCGCCGCCCGAGGTGGTCTGCTCCTGGGTGCGGTCGCCGCGCAGATAATTCAGGCGCAACGCCGTGGTCGAGCCGTCGCCCGTATCCAGGGCGGACTGTTCGGCGGCGGTGAGGTTGGACCACTCGAAGGGGATTCCGGTGGTGCCGTTCCAGGAGAGGATGGTGCGGCTGGGGCTGGTCACGCCCTGCGCCGCGGTGGGGCCGGCCACGCCGGTCTTCAAGCAGGTGGCGCCGCTCGCGACGCCGGTGAGCACACAGGAGGCATCCCAATTGGCCGTCGAACTGATCACCACGTCGGTGCCGTTATAGGTCAGATTCTGCGAGGTCACATCGCCGGACCACACGCTCGGGGTGTAATAGGAGAAATACACCTGGCTGCCGGTCTGCACCTGGGCGGACTGCTTCTGGTTCAGGCCCGCGGAACTCTGCGAGGTCTGCTGCGGGGCGGCCTGGAAGCACATGAGCTCGTGGGTGTTGGGCACGCCGCCCTGCGAGCCGGCGAAGCCGAAGCGCACGGCGGCCGGCAACGGGCCGTTGCCGCTGGTGATGTTCTGATTGCTGATCACCGACTGGTACGCGCCGCCGTTGTAACTGTAGGACAGGCTGAGCAGGCCGGCGGTGGTGATGGTCAGGTTGTAGGTGATGGGCACGCCGTACTGGGTGTTGGTGATGGGCGTGACCGTGCCCCGATACAGCGCGGTTTCGTTGGCGATCTGCACTCCGGAGAGCACCTTGTACGCATTGGGCAGCGGCGGGTAGTTGTAGGGAAGTTTCGTGCCCGACACCGGCGTCGCGCTAAAGGGGTTCGGAATGTACTGCGCGGCGGTGACGGCTTCCGTGCCCTCGGTGGTGGCCGCCGCGCTCAAATTATAAGTACCCGTACCGCCGCTGCCGGTCTTGAAAGAGGCGATCGTGGTCCCGGTGGTAACGCCGGTGGCGGTCACTTGATCCCCGACGTTGATCTGGCCGGAGGTGACGCTGCTCACGGTGAGGACGCTGCCGCTCAGCGAGCCTCGGCCGACGAAGCTGAACAGCGGGTTCGCGACGGCGGCGCCGGCCGCGGACGTTGCCGAGGTGACGCCTGAGTAGTTCCAGACGAAGCCGGTGATGCAGGCCTGCAGCACGGCGATGTTGCGCTGGGTATCGGTCAGGTTGTTGGGAGCCCCGCTCGGATAGTAGCTCGGCCATGTGGTGGTGAGGTAATGCCAATTCGTGTTGCCCGCGCCGCGCAGGCCGATGCGATTCGGCACCCAGCCGTAGCCGGTGCTGCTGTTGTCCCAGCCGCCCGGGCCGAGGCCGCTGTAGGTGGCCGTCTGCTCGACCGTGTCGGTGCCGCCGGTGATGTTGATGGCGCCGTTCAAGAAATTACCGTACTCGTCGATGCCGAGACCGATGTAGCCGCCGGGGATGCCGTCATAGCCGCGCTGGTGGCCGTATTCGGGGTCGGCGGGATTGGTCCTGATGGTCGGGTCGAGGTTCTGGTTCGAGCAGCTGTACGCGAGCGAGCCGCCGGTGGCGCCGATGTCGGCGAACTGGCTGGCATCCTGCAGGAAGAAGCTGATGCCGTCCGAGCCGTCATAGGTCGGATAGTTGTAGCCCGGGCCATAACCCGGATCGTAGGTTTCGGTGGTGAAGGTCACCTGCACACCCTGGCTGCTCAAGGGAAAGCTGAAATTCGAGAGGATGCCGCCGTTTTCGAACAGGCCATTGGTGACGCTGCCGTTCCAGGTGCCCACGGTCCCTGCGTCGGTGAAGCGCAACGCGCCGCCGACGGTCGGGCTGTCGGGCAGCGTGCCGGTATTGCCGCCGATCAGCGGCTCGGAGGTATTGTTGAAATACGGGCTGCTGCCCGCAATGGTCTTGTTGTAATAATTTCCGGACACCCGCAGCTCGACGCACGAGGGGATGGGTCCGGGACTGGTCAGCGAGGTCGAGGAGCCCGCGGTGAGGCAGGCGCCGTTCACGAAGTTCCAGGAATTGACGGTATTGGCGCCGGTGAAGTTTTCCGTATAAGTGACGGTCTGCGCGGCTGCCCCCAGGGGCGAGAGCGCGAGGGCACAGGCCGCCACGGCGATCAAATTGTTCCTGTTCATCATTGCACTCCTAAGTCCTTGACGGCGGCCTGAACCATGTAGGTGCTTTCCACCACCGCCGCCGCGCTCGCGGTGCCGCCATAGCCGGCGCCGTCGACCTGGTAGATCGCGCCGAGACCGTTCGGCGACAGGCCGAGATAGGTGATGTAGAAAATCGGCGTTTGGTAGTAGCTGCCCGGCACCGGATTGGCGGCCTGAAAGGTCATGGCGGTGGGCGTATTCGGCGTGTAGTACACACCGACCGGCTTGTTCGAGATCTGCCAGGGCAGGGTGGTGTAGCTGGTGAGCGCATTGGAACACACCTGGCCCGTGGGCGCCGTCACGGTGGTGCTGCAGGTGATGCCGGTGCTGCCGTTGCCCTGCGCCAGCCACCATTCGGCGTATTCCTGCGCCGCCTCGGCGGCGGCCAGTGCGCGCTGCTTCTCGCGCAGATTGCCTGCGATCTTCTCCTGGATGCCGAAGTTTTGGAACAGGCCCACGGCGAGGATGGTGACCACCACCAGCAGCAACAGGCTCGAGATCAGCACCAGGCCGCCTTCGCGCCGCCCGCGCCTCTGCCCGCGGCTCACGTCGCCACTCCGATCTTGGCCATGACGCCGATCACGCGGGTGAAGCTCAAGGTCTGCGGCACATTCACGCTGGTGGTCTGGCCCTGCGCCGTGCCATACAGCGGATTGGTGAAGGTCAGGGTGAGCAGCACCGAGTTGACGCTGGGCCAGTAGCCG
Organism: Gammaproteobacteria bacterium; assembly: GCA_003137095.1. Classification (GTDB taxonomy): domain Bacteria; phylum Pseudomonadota; class Gammaproteobacteria; order Steroidobacterales; family Steroidobacteraceae; genus Bog-1198. Next base: position 26,987 of record PLET01000096.1, on the reverse strand, counting down.
CCCGCCGTCACCTGGGTGGCGGTCAGGTAGCTGTCGATCGAGTCCCCGGAGGAGGTCGTGTTGGTCTTCACGCCGTAGAGGATCTGCAGGTTGGTCACGCCGCTGATCAATTGCACGGCCGTGGCGCCATTGAGCGAGCAGGTCAGGGCGTAGGTCTGGGGCGTGGTGCCCAAGGCGGTCAGCTGGAAGGTATTGACCAGTGTGGTGGCGACCGTGTAGGTGTTGCCGGTGCAGTCGATCACGCCGTCGTTGCCGGCGGTCAGGTAGCGCACCGTGATGCTGTCGCCGGGCGCGGCGCCGTCGGTGCCGTAGAGCGACTGTCCCGCGGTGGTGTACACACCGCTGACCGGCATGGCGGTGACGGCGGTATTGACCGTGGGAGTGGGGTAATAACCTGCCGTCTGGATCACGTCCGCGAGCAGCGTCATGGCGAGGCGCTCACTGTCCTGCAGCTGGGCGAGGCCGCCCTGCATGCCGAAGGTGGTGCGCATGCCCGCCACCAGCGTCAGCAAGCCGCCCAGCAGGAACAGCCCGATCAGCATGGCAATCATGAGCTCGATCAGGGTGAATCCCCGCTGCGGGCGCCGGCGGCTCATGGCTGAACGTCCAGAATGTAGGGGTCGGTGTATTGCACCGTGGCAAGCGCCGCCGACGCCGCCGTGTTCTGTGCGGCAGTGTTGCCGTACTGCGTCTGAGCCTGGGCGGCGCGCTCCACCCACTGCAGCTGGATGTTGCAATTGACCGGGGTGGTGGTCAGTGTCGAGCAGCTGACCGTGGCGAGATAGCCCGTCAGCACCGGCTGCAGGGAGAGCTGCCATTGCTGCACGTCGTAGGCAGCGACCTGCGCCGCGCTGCACGAGGGCGTCACGCCGGTCGCACAGTTGACGGCCACGTTCAGGGTGTTGGTCGAATCGGTTATGTTGCCCACGCCCGAGCCGCTCACGGTGAAGCTGGCCGGCGGGGTGCCCGCGGTGGCCCAATAGCTGCGATTGGCATGCATGGCATCGGCCAGGCTCGACGCCAGGATGGCGGCCAGCGAGCGCGAACTCGCCACGCCGGTGCTGGCGATGGCGAGCGATTCCATCTTGGCGAGTCCGAGCAGACCCACCGACACCACCACCAGCGACACCAGCACCTCGACCAGGCTGAAGCCGCGCGCCGCGGGTCGCGGCGCCGCGCGCCGGCCAGGGCGGTCCAGCGGGCAGCGGGGTGGCCGGCGTTTCACGAGCAGCTCCCGGCGCCCGCCAGTTCGGTGGCGAGCATGCCCACGGGAGTGATCTGCAGGCAGCGCGTCGAGGCCGTGGTGGGCTTTACGGCGTGCAGGGTGACGGTGACGTTGTTGGTGCCGGCGAAGGTCTGCGCGAAACCCTCGCGGTTGAAGGTGATGGCCGTGAAGGCGTTGTTGGCGACGAAGGTGTCCGTGCTGGTGAAAGGGACCTGCACCCGCAGCAGGGCATCGGTGGCGGCGGCGTAGGTCTGATTGTTGGCCACGTCGGAGAACACGATCCAACCGTTCTGCCAGCTGGTGCCGCCGGTGCAGCCGGTGCCGCTGCTCGAAACGCAGACCGTGACCGTCTGACCTTCCTTGATCGCCTCGGCGCGCGCATATTGCATGTCGCCGAGCAGCGAGTTGACCTCGCTCGAGATCCGATAGGAATTCGTGACCGACAGGTACGAGGGTATGGCGACCGTCGCCAGGATGGCGACGATCAACACCACCAGCACCAGTTCCATGATGGTGAAGCCGCGCTGACGCGGCGGCGGCCGCTTCGGTTGCCCGTTCATGGGACGCATCATAAAGAAGCAAACTTGCTCGAACCTGACGGGCGTGGCGCCGCCTCGCCATAATGAGAACCGGTTCGCAGTTGCCGGGTCCAGCCAACGCGGCTCACGCCGAATACTCGGGCCGGCTCCCAGCGCTGCCGGGCGCGCGCGCGGTTTCCGGAAACTGCACGGTCACCCGGGTGCCGACGCCGCCGGCGCCGCTCGCGATGGCCACCGACGCGCCGTAGAGCCGCGCGATCTGCTCGACGATGGCGAGCCCGAGGCCGCTGCCGTGCCCCGGGGCATCCGGCAGTCGATAAAACCGCTGGCGCACAGGCTGGCGCTCGGCTTCGGGGATGCCGGCGCCGTTGTCCTCGACCGCCAGCATGGGCCTTGAACCCTGTTGGCCGGCGCTCACCGTGACCCGGCCGCCGTTGGGGGTGTACTTGAGCGCATTGTCCAACAGGTTGCTCAACAGATCATCGAGCAGCGCCGGGTCGGCGAGCACCACCGCCGGTGCCAGTTCGACGCCCAGATCGATGTTCAACTGCAGGGCACGATCGAAGAAGCGGGCCACCACCTCGCCGACGAGCTGCCCCAGGCTCACGGGCTGATTCCTGGCGGCCACGTTGACCGCCGGGTCGGTGCGCGCCAGCGACAGCAGCTGATTGGCGGAGTGCGACAGCTGGCGCACGCTTTCTTGCAAGGTCAGCAGGCGGCCCTTGACCGCCGCCGCCGCGGGTTCGGCCACCAGCAGGTCCAACTGTGCGAGCATGCCGGTGAGGGGCGTGCGCAATTGATGCGCGGTGTTGGCGATGAATTGCTGCTGGGATTGCACCGAGGTGCGCAGCATCCCGAACAGCCGGTTCAGCGTGGCGGTCAGCGGCGCCATTTCGCGTGGCACCGGGGAGTCGATCGGCCGCAGATCGAGCGGCGAGCGTTCGGCGATCTCATCGCGCAGCCGCTTCACCGGCCGCAGGCCGAGCTGGATGCCCACCCACACCAGCACCAGGGTGATGTCGAGCTGTACGAAGTCCCAGAGCAGGGTGCTCAAAAAGCCGAAGCGTGCCGCCGGTTCGATGGGGTGCAGGGTATCCGCCACCGTGACATTCACCGCTCCCAGGCTGGTCGCGATCCGCGTGCTGAGCGAGCGCACCCGGCGCCGGTCGATGGTGGTGACCGTGAACACGCCGTTGGCGTCCGTGACCGCAACGGCCGGCAATCGGGCATCGCCGGCGAGCAGCTGCAGCGCCGTGTTGCGCACCGCAAAGGTCACGCCCAGGGCGGCCAGGGCTGAATCGTTCGGTGCGATATCTACCAGCAGACGGCCGCCCCTGACCTCAAGGCGCCGTTCCACGGCCAGCGCGGCCTCCCTCAGCCGGCGGTCGCTGCCGAGCAGTTCGGGGGCGGCGTTGTTGAAGTAATGCGCCAGTGCGCCGCACAGCGCGAGCAGCGTGAGCGGGATGGCGAGCCAAAACACCAGGTGTCTGCTGATGGACGAATTCACGGGAGCTTCGCCTCCTCCAGGCGATACCCCAGACCGCGCAGGCTGCGGATCACGGCGGCACTGCCGAGCTTGGCCCGCAGCCGCGAAACGTGCACCTCCACGGCATTCGGCGAGACGTCCTGATCGGGCTGCGCCAGCGCCTGGGCCAGCCGCTCCTTCGAGACGATCAGTCCGATGCGCCGCACCAGGCATTCGAACACCAGCCACTCGCGCGCCGTCAGGTCGACCTCGGCGTCATCGATTCGCAGGCGTTTGCCCGTGAGATCCACCACCATGCGGTTCAGGTTGAGGGCGCCCTGCAGCGCGCCGTTCGCGCGTCGCACCAGGGCGCGGCAGCGCGCGGCCAGTTCGGCCGGCTCGAAGGGTTTGCCGAGAAAATCATCGGCGCCGAGATCCAGCGCCTTGACCTTGTCGTTGAGCGTGCAGCGCGCGGTCAGTATCAGGGTGGGGAGGCTCCTGCCGCCGCTGCGCAGGCGGCGCACCAGCGACAGGCCGTCGGCCCCCGGCAGGCCGATGTCGATCACGGCGAGGTCGAAGTCCGCGGCCGCCAGCGCCGCCAGCGCCGCTTCGGCGCTGCGCACGCCGTGCACCGTGAAGCCCGCGGCCGCCAGCCCGCGCGCGACGGCGTCGGCGACAATCTCATCGTCCTCGACAATCAGCAGCCGCACAGGCAGGTCTCTTTAGGGATTGCCGGTCCCTTTGGCCTCCGAAGGGGTGGATTCTGCTCTTTCGCCGCCGAATCCGCTGCGCCGCGGCGGAATCAGGGTCCGCAGCTTGGCTTCATACGCCTTGCCGAAGGTTTCCACGAACAAATGCGGGAAACCGTCGGCCGGTCGCTGGGCGAGACCCGCGAACAATTCGGTGTACAGGTCCCAATACCGGCCCTTCTGCGCGCTGCCGAACACGCCGCGCTTGGCGGCCTTCTCGAATCGCTCCTCCAGCGCCTTCGGATCCAGGCGTGCGAGAAACTCCTCGAAGGCGGCTTGCATGGCGGAGATCGTCGAGGCGTTTTGCGCCTTGAACTCGCGAAAACTCTCGCGCATGGCATCCACCGAGCCGGCGCGGGTGGACTTGGTGGTCAGCAGCCGCAGCAGCGCATCGCCGACGCCATTGGCGAAGTTCAGCGAGGAGGGCGGCGCATCGGCCGGGGCGGCGCCGATCTTGAAGCGATTGCGAAATTCCTCACGGCTCTGGCTCATGTCCATCAGGCCGAGGACCGCCTCGCGCAGCAGCTGGCCGGCGAGCTGCAGCACGGCGCCGCGCATCTCCGGGGTGATGGTGCGCGGATCGATGCCGGCGCCACGGCACAGCGCGCCGAGGCCGACGTCGAAATCGCCGTCGTGCAGCACGGTGTTCTGCGGAATCGGCAGCGGCACATCGGGCGGCGGTCCGGTGTCGAGCCGGAACGGACGCGTGAGCATGTGCCACGGGGCACCGCCCGGTTCTTGGCGCTGATCGCGCGGCGGTTCGCGCAGCGGCTCGCGCGGCGGCGGGCTGCGCGGCAGCATCGACTGGCCATAGGCGTTGTGCGGCCTGATGCCCGAGTCGATGTCGAGTTGCACGCTGGGCTCGAGCAGTACGGACAAGTCCAGATCGGCACCCAGATCGCCGGCCGTGGATTTCTTCACCGCAGCCGAGGCGGCGTGGCCGTCATAGGCCACGATGGCGTCCTCATCCGGCGGGAAATCATTGGTCGAATCGATACTTACGAGCAGTTCGTATTCGCCGATCCGCACGTAATCGCCGTCCTTGAGCGTGTAGTCGTGATACTTGCCGAGCGGCACCTGCGCACCGTTGACGTAGGTGCCGTTCGAGCTGGTGTCCACCAGGACGTATTTCCCGGCGCGAAAATCGATGCGTGCGTGTTTGCCCGACAGGTAGCGCTCCGGGTCGGGTAGAATCCACTCATTGTCCTTCGCGCGTCCGATGCTGCCGCCGTGCACGCCGAATACCTTGCTAGCCTGCGATCCGAGGCGCGTTGCATGCTCGCTGACAATCGCTAAGCGCAAGGCCATTTTCAGTCTCTCCGGCGGGTCTGCGGTATTGCGCTAAGTACTCGTATAATATGGTGAATAGTACCCATCTCTGGAGCCGTCTTAATGGCCGCGAGTCACATTTTCAAGGTTCAATTCGTCAACCAGGGCAAGGTCTATGAGATCTACGCCCGCAAGGTGAGCCATGGCAGTCTTTTCGGCTTCATCGAGGTCGAGGAGTTGGTGTTCGGCGAGCGATCCACCGTGGTCGTCGATCCCACCGAGGAGAAGATCAAGGCCGAATTCAACGATGTGAAGCGAACCTACCTGCCGATGCATTCGGTGCTGCGCGTCGATGAGGTCAAAAAACAGGGTATCAGCAAGATCGTCGCCCTGGAAGGCTCGAATGTCGCACAATTCCCGGTGCCGATTTACACGCCGGGCGGGGATTCCAACGCCCGCAAGTAGGCGCCCCGCGTGAGCTCCCTTTTCAGCCTGCTGGGTGCGCCGGCACTGTCGCAGTTCCGCCTCGACAAGCTCAAAGCCGAACTCGGCGCCCTGGACGCAGCCGTCACGGGCCTCTCCTCCCGATACGTGCATTTCGTGGATGCTGTCGCGCCGCTCGGCGCCGCGGAACTCGAGTTGCTCGGCCGATTGCTCACCTATGGACCGCGGGTGCCGGAGGCGGCGGATGCCGGCCGCCATCTGCTGGTGACGCCACGGGTCGGCACGGTATCGCCTTGGTCGAGCAAGGCCACCGACATCGCCCGGGTGTGCGGACTTCCCGGCGTGCGGCGGCTGGAGCGCGGCACGTTGTATTTCCTGCACGGCGCGGAGACGCTCGGCGAGGCGCGGTTGCGCCTCCTGGCCGCGGTGCTGCATGACCGCATGACCGAAACGGTGTGGATCGATCACGCCGATCCGCCGCCACTAGGGTGCTCGGCCGCGGCGCGTCCCTTGCGAACCGTGGCGCTCGGCGGCGGCCGCGCCGCGCTCGAGCGCGCCAATCTCGACTGGGGCCTGGCGCTGTCGGCCGAGGAGATCGATTATCTGATCGCGGCCTTCCGGCGCCTCGGGCGCGACCCCACCGACGTCGAGTTGATGATGTTCGCGCAGGCCAACTCCGAGCATTGCCGTCACAAGATCTTCAATGC
>PLET01000096.1:0-20535 GCA_003137095.1 Gammaproteobacteria bacterium | reverse complement strand
TCGCGCCGTTCGCCGGCGCCGCCACCGGTGCGGGCGGGGAGATCCGCGATGAGGGCGCCACCGGCATCGGCGCCAAACCCAAGGCCGGCCTGTGCGGATTTTCGGTGTCGAATCTGCACCTTCCCGGAATGCCGCAGGCCTGGGAGGCCGACGCCGCGAGGCCCGACCGAATCGCCTCCGCGCTCGACATCATGATCGCCGGCCCGGTGGGTGCGGCCTCCTTCAACAACGAATTCGGCCGCCCGACCATCTGCGGCTATTTTCGCGTCCTTGAACAGCCCGATGCGGCGGGCGGCGTGGTACGCGGCTACCACAAGCCGATCATGATCGCCGGCGGCCTCGGCAACGTGCGCCGCGATCAGGTCGAAAAAAAGGACGTCGTGGTCGGCGCGCCGCTGGTGGTGCTCGGCGGTCCGGCCATGCTGATCGGGCTGGGCGGGGGCGCGGCCTCCTCGCTCGGCAGCGGACAGAGTTCCTCGGATCTTGATTTCGCGTCGGTGCAGCGCGGCAACGCCGAGATGCAGCGCCGGGCGCAGGAGGTCATCGACCGCTGCTGCGCGTTGGGCGAGGCGAACCCCATCTTGCTGATCCACGATGTCGGCGCCGGCGGTCTGTCGAACGCACTGCCCGAAGCCATCGCCCACAGCCGGCGCGGCGGGCGGATCGACTTGCGCAAGATTCCGAGCGCCGACGCGCAGCTCTCGCCCATGGAGATCTGGTGCAATGAAGCCCAGGAGCGCTATGTGCTGGCGCTGGCGCCGGGCAGCGTGTCCGAGTTCGCAGCGCTGTGCGAGCGCGAGCGCTGCCCGTTTGCGGTGGTGGGCGAGATCACCGGCGACGGGCGCCTCCAAGTCGCCGACCCGCTGCAGGGCGGCACGCCCGTGGACATGCCGCTCGACGTGCTGCTCGGCAAACCGCCGCGCATGAGGCGCGTGGTGGACAGCGCAGCCAAGCCGGCGCAGGCCCTGTCCACCACGGGCGCCGGGATCGCGGATTCGCTCGATCGCCTGCTCGCGCTGCCCACCATTGCCGACAAGTCCTTCCTGATCACCATCGGCGATCGCAGTGTCGGCGGGCTGATCAGCCGCGACCAGATGGTCGGTCCGTGGCAGGTGCCGGTGGCCGACGTCGGCGTCACCTCGAGCGATTACCAGGGTCATGCCGGCGAGGCCATGGCCATGGGTGAACGCGCCCCGGCCGCCATCCTGAACCCGCCGGCATCCGGACGACTCGCCGTGGCCGAGGCGATCACCAACATCCTGGCGGCCGATGTACGCCGGCTCGGCGACATCAGGCTGTCGGCCAATTGGATGGCTGCGTGCGGCGAACCGGGCGAGGACGCCGATTTGTACGCGACCGTGCGCGCGGTGAGTGCCGCGTGCGTCGCGCTCGGCATCGCCATTCCCGTGGGCAAGGACTCGCTGTCGATGAAGACGATCTGGAGCGACGCAGGCGGCGACCACCGGGTGCTGGCGCCGGTGTCGCTGATCGTATCCGCCTTCGCACCGGTCGGCGACGTGCGGCGCACGCTCACACCCGTGCTCGATCTGGCGCAGCCCTCGGTGTTGATGCTGATCGACCTCGGGGCGGGCCAGGACCGCCTGGGTGGCTCGTGCTGGGCGCAGGTCCACGGGCGGCGCGGCGGAGCCAGCGCGGATCTCGACGATCCGGCACTGCTCATGGCTTTTTTTGCGGCCCTGGGCGAACTCAAGGATGCCGGTTTGCTGCTCGCCTATCACGACCGATCCGACGGCGGTCTGCTGATCACCCTGCTGGAAATGGCCTTCGCCGCCCACGGCGGCCTCGCCATCGAACTGGGGCCGGTCGCGGATGCGATCGCGGCCTGTTTCGCCGAGGAACCCGGCGCGGTACTGCAGGTACCCGCGGCACGCACCGACGAGGCGCTCGCCGTGCTGCGCCGCCACGGCCTCGGCCGGCACTCACGCGGCATCGGGCACCCGCTTGCCGGAGACGAGGTGTCGGTAAGCGCCGCCGGACGGCCGTTGTACCGGGGCTCGCGCGCCGATCTGCACCGCCGCTGGAGCGAGGTGTCCTACCGCATGCAGGCGCTGCGCGACAATCCGCAGTGCGCGCGGGAGGAATACGAGCGCCTGAACGATGCCGTCGATCCGGGTCTGCACGCGCGCCTGACCTACGATGCCGATGAGGACATCGCCGCGCCGCTGATCCAAAGCGGCGCGCGGCCCGCCATCGCCGTCCTGCGCGAGCAGGGCGTCAACAGCCAGACCGAGATGGCGGCTGCGTTCACGCGTGCGGGCTTCGACGCCTACGACGTGCACATGAGCGACATTCTGCAGGGTCGCGTGCGCCTGGCGCGATTCCACGGGTTGGTGGCCTGCGGCGGGTTTTCCTACGGCGACGTGCTCGGCGCCGGCGAAGGCTGGGCGAAGTCGATCCTGTTCAACGGCCGGGCACGTGCGGAGTTCGAGGCGTTTTTCGCGCGCCCGCAGACCTTCACGCTCGGCGTGTGCAACGGCTGCCAGATGTTGTCGGCGCTCAAGGAATTGGTGCCGGGTGCGGCGGACTGGCCGCGATTCGTGCGCAACCGCTCGGAACAGTACGAAGCGCGCCTCTGCCTGGTACGCATACCCGAATCCCGGTCGGTGCTGTTGACGGGCATGCACGGCTCGATCCTGCCGGTGGCCGTCGCGCACGGCGAAGGCCGCGCCGAATTCGAGGAACGCGGACCGGACGCGGGGGCGCTCGCGCAGCAGGGCCTCGTGACCCTGCAGTACGTCGACAACCACGAGAACACGGCCGTGCGCCACCCGTTCAATCCGAACGGCTCGCCGCTCGGACTGGCCGGCCTGTGCAGCGCCGACGGACGGGTGACCTCGCTGATGCCGCACCCGGAACGCGTCTTTCGGACGGTCCAGAATTCCTGGGCACCGGCGGACTGGCGGGAAGACGGGGGTTGGATGCGCCTGTTCCGCAACGCCCGGGTATTTCTCGGCTAGCGCCGTGCTACGCTGCCCTCAAAGAGCGATTGGCCGCCATACCCGCCGGAGCTTGCGTGGACGCGATCCTCGAGACTCAGAACCTGGTGAAGGAGTTCAAGGGGTTCGTCGCGGTCGACGGCGTCAACCTGCGCGTGCGGCGCGGGGAGATCCACGCATTGATCGGTCCGAACGGCGCCGGCAAGACCACCGTCTTCAACATGCTCACCAAATTCCTGCAGCCGACCTCGGGAGCGATCTATTTCCGCGGTGAGAACATCACCGCCGAGGGGCCGGCGGACATCGCCCGCCGCGGCATCGTGCGCTCGTTCCAGATCTGCGCCGTCTTCGCGCATCTGACGGTGCTCGAGAACGTGCGCGTGGCGCTGCAGCGCTGCCTCGGCAGCTCATTTTACTTCTGGCGCTCGGAGAAGAGCCTGGCGAAGCTCGATGGCCGGGCGCTCGAGCTGCTCGCCCAGGTGGGCCTCAAGGAGTGGTCGGCGACGCCCGCGGCGGAGCTCTCCTACGGGCGCAAGCGCGCGCTGGAGCTTGCGACCACGCTGGCACAGGAGCCGCAGATCATGCTGCTCGATGAGCCCACCCAGGGCATGGGGCACGAGGATGTGTCGCGCGTCACGCGGCTCATCAAGCAGGTTGCGGCGGACCGCACCGTTCTTCTGGTGGAGCACAATATGAGCGTGGTGTCCTCCATCGCCGATACCATTTCCGTGCTGCAGCGGGGACGGGTCATCGCCGCGGGACCGTATGCGCAGGTGTCGAAGGATCCGCAGGTCATCGAAGCGTACATGGGCGGCACGGGCGCCGCGCCGGCGGAGCTGCGCTGATGGCGCGCGAATTGCTGTCGATCGCCGATCTTCAGGCCTGGTATGGCGAGTCGCACATCCTGCATGGCGTGGATTTCAGCGTGCAGGAGGGCGAGGTGGTCACCTTGCTCGGCCGCAACGGCGCCGGACGCACCACCACCCTGCGGGCCATCATGGGACTGGTCGGCGCACGCACCGGCTCGATCCGGATCGCCGGCGCCGAGACGGTGCATCTCGCGCCGCACCGGATCGCGCGCATCGGTATCGGCTATTGTCCCGAGGAGCGGGGCATATTCTCGACGCTGTCCGTCGAGGAGAACCTGCTGCTGCCGCCGCGCCTCGACGCCGGGCGCGCCATGAGCGTCGGGGAGATCTACGCGATGTTTCCCAATCTGAGCGAGCGCACCGCCAGCTCCGGCACGAGCCTGTCCGGCGGCGAGCAGCAGATGCTCGCGGTGGCGCGCATCCTGCGCACGGGCGCGCGTCTGCTGCTGCTCGATGAGATCTCGGAGGGCCTCGCGCCGGTGATCGTGCACAAGCTCGGCGAGGTCATCCGCAAACTGCGCTCGGACGGATTCACCATCGTGCTGGTCGAGCAGAACTTCCGCTTCGCGGCGCCGCTTGCGGATCGCTTCTGCGTCATGGAGCGCGGCCGGATCGTCGATGAGTTCGCGCAGAAGCAGCTCGGCTCGAAGATGGCGATGCTGGGGGAGTATCTGGGGGTTTGAATCAAGGCTGTCTACCATGAGGAGAATGACAATGAAGGGGGAAATATCGGTCGCCGCCTGTGTTGCGGCACTCGCGCTGTCGGCATCCACCCGGGCGGCGGCGTCCGACCCGGTGGTCATCGGCATCATCGATGATTTCACCGGCGTCTATGCGGATGTCCAGGGCCAGGGCGGAGTCGAGGCGGTCAAGATGGCGGTTGCCGACTCCGGGGGGAGCGTGCTCGGCCGGAAGGTGACGGTGCTGTCGGCGGACCACCAGAACAAGCCGGACATCGGCGCGTCGAAATTTCGGGAGTGGGCGGATCAGGGCGGCCTGAACATGCTCATCGGCGGTTCGAACACCGGCGTGAACATCGCCATGGCGAAGGTCGCGCTCGCCAAGAAGGTGCCGTTCATACCCATCGGGCCGGGCGGCTCTTCGCTCACCGGCGCGGATTGCACGCCCTATTCGATACACTACGCGTACGACACCACCGCGCTCGCCAACGGCACGGCAAGCGTGATCGTCAAGAGCGGCGGCAAGAGCTGGTTCTTCATCACCGCCGACTATGCGTTCGGCACGCAGCTGCAGGACTCGGCGACGAAGGTGATCAACGCCAACGGCGGCAAGGTGCTCGGGGCGGTGCGCGTGCCGCTCGGCACCACGGATTTCTCCTCGTTCCTGCTGCAGGCGCAGGCCTCGGGCGCCCAGGTGCTCGGCCTGGCGAACGCCGGCACCGACTTCTCGAACTCGCTGAAGTCCGCCAACGAGTTCGGCATCACCAAGACCATGAAGCCGGCTGCGCTGCTCGCCTTCCTGAGCGACATCCACAGCCTCACCCTGCAGACCGCGCAGGGGCTGTACCTGACGACCGCCTGGTATTGGGATCTGAACGAGGAGACGCGCGCATTCGCCAAGCGCTTCTTCGCGATAATGAAGAAGGAGCCCACCTCGACCCAGGCCGCCTATTACTCGGCGACGCTGCAGTACCTCAAGGCGGTGAAGGCGGCCGGCACCACCGATGCCGACCAGGTCATGGCGCAGCTGCGCAAGACGCGGATCAGCGACATGTTCACCAAGGACGGCTACATCCGCGCCGACGGCCTGATGGTCCACAGCATGTACGTCATGCAGGTCAAAACGCCGGCGGAATCGAAGTATCCCTGGGATTATTACCGGGTGATCAAGGTCATGTCCGGTGAGGATGCCTACGGATCGCAGCCGGACCCTTCGTGTCCGTTCGTCAAGCGCTAGGATCCGTCCGTCCGCGATGACGGTATTCGGCATGCCGCTGCCGGTGATTCTCGGCCAGCTCACCCTGGGGCTGGTCAACGGGTCGTTCTATGCGCTGCTCAGCCTCGGCCTGGCGGTGATCTTCGGACTGCTCGGCATCGTGAATTTCGCGCACGGTGCGTTCTACATGCTGGGGGCGTTCGCCGCCTACATCGGGCTGCAGTACTTCGGGGTGAACTACTGGTTCGCGCTCGTGCTTTCGCCCCTGGCCGTGGCGCTGCTCGGCATGCTCATCGAGCGGCTGTTCCTGCGACATCTGTACAGCCTCGATCCCTTGTACGGACTGTTGCTCACCTTCGGAGTCGGGCTCATCGCCGAGGGGATCATGCGCGACCGCTTCGGCGCGTCGGGCAAGTCCTATCCGGTGCCGCATCTGCTGCAGGGGGCCTTCGACCTCGGCTTCATGGTGCTGCCGATCTACCGGGCGTGGGTGGTGGTGGCATCGCTGGCGGTGTGTGCGATCACCTGGTTCCTGATCGAGCGTACTCGGCTCGGCGCCACGCTGCGCGCCGCCACCGAAAACGCGCGTCTGGTGCAGGCATTCGGCATCAACGTCCCGCTCATGGTGATGGGCACCTACGGCGCGGGCGTGGCGATCGCCGCGCTGGCCGGCGTGCTGGCGGCGCCGGTGGTGCAGGTCAGTCCCCTGATGGGCTCATCGCTCGTGATCGTGGTGTTCGCGGTGGTGGTCGTGGGCGGCATGGGCTCCATCGCCGGCGCCATCGTGAGCGGGCTGCTGCTCGGCGTGGCCGAGGGTCTGACCAAGGTGGTGTATCCGGAAGCATCGAACATCGTGGTGTTCGTCATCATGGCGCTGGTGCTGATCTGGCGCCCGGCCGGGCTGTTCGGCAAGGAGTGAGCATGCGCGCCGCGGCCGTGTATGCGATGCTCGGTGCCCTGGCCCTGGCCGCGCCGCTGCTCGGCCTTTATCCGGTGTTCCTGATGAAGCTGCTGTGCTTCGCCCTATTCGCCTGCGCCTTCAATCTGCTGCTCGGCTTCACCCGGATGCTGTCCTTCGGGCATGCGGCCTTCTTCGGTTCCGCGGCCTATGTCACCTCCTGGCTGGTATCGGTGCATGGCTGGGGCGCGGTCCCGGGGATCCTCGCCGGAGTCGCCGTGAGCCTGCTGTTGGGGCTGGCCATCGGGGCCATCGCCGTGCGCCGCCAGGGCATCTATTTCGCGATGATCACGCTGGCGCTCGCACAGCTGGTTTACTTCATCTGCCTGCAGGCCGAATTCACCGGCGGCGAGAACGGCCTGCAGGGCGTGCCCCGCGGCAGCCTGTTCGGGCTGATCGCGCTGGGGCCGGACGCCACCATGTATTATTTCGTGCTGGCGGTGTTCGCCGCGGTGTATCTGTTCATCCGCCGCGTGGTGCACTCCCCCTTCGGCCAGGTGCTGCGGGCGATCCGCGAGAACGAGCCGCGCGCCATCTCGCTCGGATACCGGGTGAACCGCTACAAGCTGCTCGCCTTCGTGCTGTCCGCGGGCCTCGCGGGCCTCGCCGGCTCGCTCAAGTCCCTGGTCCTCGGCTTCGCCACGCTCTCGGACGTGAGCCAGGGCACCTCCGGAGAGGTGATCCTCATGACCCTGCTCGGCGGCAGCGGCACCTTTCTCGGGCCGGTGCTCGGCGCGGGCATCGTGGTAACGCTCGAGGAGTATCTGTCGGACCTGGTGGGAGCCTGGGTGTCGGTGATCATCGGCGCGATCTTCGTGATCTGCGTGATGATCTTCCGGCGCGGCTTCGTGGGTGAGATTCAGCGGCGCTTCGGCACGGCGGTCACACGGCGTTCATAATAAATGCGCACACTCCCGCGGGATGGTGCATCGACCGCCCGCCGGGAAAATCATCGATCTGGTCTATTTCAACGCCGGCGGCGGACATCGCGCCGCCGCCGCCGCTCTCGAGGCCGTCATCCGCGAGCAGGGCCGTCCCTGGCGGGTGCGCAGCGTCAACCTGTTCGAGGCGCTGGATCCGCGCGGCGTGTTCCGGCGGACCACGGGGATGGCACCGGAGATCTATTACAACGCGCGGCTGAAGCGCGGCTGGACGCTCGGGCTGGCGCAGGAATTGAAGGTGCTGCAGGCGCTGATCCGGCTCAGCCACAAATCGCTGGTGGCGCAGCTGCGCCGTCATTGGCTCGCGACCCGGCCGGATCTCGTGGCATCCCTGGTGCCCAATTTCAATCGCGCCATGTATGGAGCCCTGACGGCCCTGCCGCACGTGCCGTTCGTCACGATCCTGACCGACCTGGCGGATTACCCGCCGCATTTTTGGATCGAGCCACAGCAGATGCAGCATTTGATCTGCGGCACGCCGCGGGCGGTGGCGCAGGCGCAGGCAGCGGGCTACGACGACCGGCACGTGCACCCGACCACGGGAATGATCATCCGGCCGGATTTCTACGGCGGCCCTGACATCGACCGGGCCGCCGAAATGGGCAGTCTCGGGCTGGATCCCGATCGGCCCACCGGCATCGTCCTGTTCGGCGGACACGGCTCGCGGGTGATGCGCGGCATCGCCAGGCGCCTCGCCGACACCCAGCTCATCCTGGTGTGCGGGCACAATGCCGCTTTGGAGGCGCAATTGCGCGCCATGCCCGCGGCCGCGCCGCGGCTCGTGCTCGGCTTCACCACCGAGATCCGCCGCTACATGCGGGTCAGCGATTTCTTCATCGGCAAGCCGGGCCCGGGCAGCCTCAGCGAGGCCATCCAGCAGGGTCTGCCCGTCATCGTGGCTCGCAACGCCTGGACCATGCCGCAGGAGCGCTACAACACCGATTGGGTGGCCGAGAACCATGCGGGCGTGGTGCTCGAGTCGTTCAAGTCCATCCGGGGCGCGGTGGCCGGGGTGATCGCGGGCCTCGAGGGCTACCGGGCCGACGTGCGGCGCATCCACAACCGCGCGATTTTCGAGATACCGCAGATTCTCGACCGCATCCTGCAGGGCGCCGACATGCGCCCGGAGGGCCGCGCGCCGCGGCCGGCGCGCGTCGCTAGCCGGATTCCAACTGCGGCGGCGCCACGAACCTGCGAAACGTCAGCGCCTGCATCAGCCGCGCCTTGCGCACGAAGGTTTGATACAGCAGATCGCGCATGACCTCGAGCAGGATCCCGGCGCGCTCGGCGTCCATGTGCGGTTGATGCGGCCACGGATCGGCGTCGCTGCCGAACAACACCGTGCGGAACGTGCCGAAGGATTCGTCGTCCAACTCCCCGAGATCTTTGATCTGCTGCAGGGTGTCGAACAATTGGAGTTTGCCGCGTTCGCCGAGCTCGCGAAACAGCGACTGCGCCGTCAACCGGCTCATGGCGCCGAAGGCGTTGAAGCAGCCGGCGCTGTAGCAGGACAGAGCCTCCTTGAACAGAGCCTCGGCCTCCTTCGGCAGATAGGTGAGCGGGAAGGACTCGCGCGCGCGCTCGACCTCGATATAGGCCGCGGCGAGATCGATTTTTTCCGGCGAGTAGGCCTTGGCGGTGAATTTCAAAAAGACCGGTTCGCCGCAGGCGTCGCAGCGGAATACCATGCCGATGCGCTCGGGTTTCTGCCGGCTGAGCTCCTCGAATTTTGGCGCCGCCGCGAAGGTGAGGTGGCTCAAGGTCTGACAATGCGGACAATTGAGCACGATCCCCGGATTTTGCAGCTGCAGTTCATTTTGCGGCGAAAGCGTGACGCTCATGCTCAGCCCGTCAGGGGTTTGTAGCGGATCCGGTGGGGCTGGGCGGCATCCTCGCCCTTCCTCTTCTTGTGGTCCTCGACATATTCCTGGTAGTTGCCCTCGAACCACACGACCTGCGAGTCGCCCTCGAAGGCGAGTATGTGGGTGGCGATGCGATCGAGGAACCAGCGATCGTGTGAAATGACCACCGCACAGCCCGGGAAGGCGACCAGCGCCTCTTCGAGGGCGCGCAGGGTTTCGATGTCGAGATCATTCGTCGGTTCGTCGAGCAGCAGCAGATTGCCGCCGGACTTGAGCACCTTGGCGAGATGCACGCGATTGCGCTCGCCGCCGGACAGATCGCCGATGACCTGCTGCTGCTGTACGCCCTTGAAGTTGAACCGGCCGACGTAGCCGCGCGAGGACGTTTCGTAATTGCCGACCTTGATGAGGTCGAGGCCGCCGGAAATCTCCTGCCAGACGGTGTTCTTGTCGTTGAGGGCCTGGCGCGACTGGTCGACGTAGGCGAGCTTGACCGTCGGTCCGGTCCGGATCTCGCCGGCGTCCGGCTTGTCCATGCCCGCGAGCATGCGAAACAGCGTGGTCTTGCCGGCGCCGTTCGGGCCGATGATGCCAACGATGCCGCCCGCCGGCAGGCTGAAGCTCAGCGAATCGATCAGCAGCCGGTCGCCGAAACCCTTGCGCACGTTCCTGCATTCGATCACCAGATCCCCGAGCCGTTCCCCGGGCGGGATGTAGATCTCGTTGGTCTCGTTGCGCTTCTGGAATTCCTGCGAGGCCAGCTCCTCGTAACGCTGCAGGCGCGCCTTGGACTTGGCCTGCCGCGCCTTGGGATTGGTGCGCACCCATTCGAGCTCGCGCTTGATGGTCTTGGCGAGCGCGTCCTGCTGCCGCTCCTCCTGCGCCAGACGCTGCTCCTTTTGTTCCAGCCAGGAGGAGTAATTGCCCTGCCACGGTATGCCATGTCCGCGGTCGAGCTCGAGAATCCACTCGGCGACGTTGTCGAGGAAATAGCGGTCGTGCGTCACGGCGATGACGGTGCTCGGATATTCCTCGAGGAAATGCTCGAGCCACGCCACCGATTCGGCGTCGAGGTGATTGGTCGGCTCATCGAGCAGCAGCATGTCGGGCTTGGACAGCAGCAGCCGGCACAGCGCCACGCGGCGCTTCTCACCGCCGGAGAGCTTGCCGATGAGCGCCTCCCACGGCGGCAGGCGCAGCGAATCGGCGGCAATCTCGAGCTTGCGTTCCAGCTCCCAGCCGCCGACGGCGTCGATCTTGTCCTGCATCTTCGCCTGCTCGTCCATCAGCTTGGTCATCTCCTCGTCCGACATCGGCTCGGCGAACCGGTCGCTGATGGCGTTGAAGCGATCGATCAGGCTCTGCACGTCGCCGACCCCTTCACCGACGACCTGGCGTACGGTCTTGGCATCGTCGAGCAGCGGCTCCTGCGGCAGATAGCCTATTTTAATGCCGGGTTGAGCGCGCGCCTCGCCTTCGGTGTCGGTGTCGGCACCGGACATAATCTTGAGCAGGGTGGACTTTCCGGAGCCGTTCAGACCCAACACTCCGATCTTGGCGCCGGGAAAAAAGCTCAGGCTGATGTCGCGCAATATGATGCGCTTGGGCGGCACAACCTTGCCAACCCGGTTCATGGTGTAGATGAACTGAGCCATGTCCACCCGTCTGCCGATGTTTCGATTGCGCGCTCGTGCGCGAAAGGGAGTCGGCGGGAATTATCCGCGACTGGCCGTACCTTGTCACGGCATACGGCATACGGCATACNNCATACGGCATACGGCATACGGCACACGGCATACGGGGGCGGCGCGGCGGCGCGGTTGCAATCACGAGCGCGCGGTGCGCGCGCTCGTGCTAATCTCCGGCGGATGTCCGCGCCTGTCCCCGTCGCCGTCGTCGTCGGAGAAGCAATCGCCCGCTACGGCTTCGGCAATGGGCATCCGTTCGGCCAGGACCGGCATGAGCATTTCGTGCGCGAACTCGCGGCGCAGGGTTTGGATGAACGGGTCGTGCGGTTGGCGCCGCGCATGGCGACGATCGCGGAACTCGCCTCGTTCCACTCCTCCGACTACATCGAATTCGTGCAGAAAAAATCCGTGAACGGCGAGGGTTTCATGGATGGCGGCGACACGCCGGCGTTTCGCGGCGTTTTCGAGGCGGCGGGCTCGGTGGTGGGTGCGACGCTGGTGGCGCTCGACTCGCTGATGTCCGGCGCCAGCCGCCGCGCCTTCGTGCCCATCGCCGGCTTGCATCACGCGGCACGGGCCAACGCCGCCGGATTCTGCGTGTTTAGCGACTGCGGCGTGGCGGTCGAACGCCTGCGTGCGCACTATGGCGTGCAAAGAATCGCCTACGTCGACATCGACGCGCACCATGGCGACGGCATGTTTTACGCATTCGAGGACGACCCGGATTTGGGATTCGCCGACATCCACGAGGACGGCCGGGATCTGTATCCCGGCACCGGCGCCCGCGAGGAGACCGGCCGCGGCGCGGCCGCCGGCACCAAGCTCAATCTGCCGCTGGCGCCCGGCGCCGGCGACGCGGAATTCATGCGGGCGTGGGAGGAGGTCGAGGCCTATCTGGAGCGCTTTCCGAGCGACTTCATCCTGTTTCAGTGCGGTGCGGACAGCCTCGCCGGCGACCCGATCACGCACTTGCGTTTCAGCGAGGCGGCGCATGCCCATGCCGCGCGCCGTCTGTGCGAGATCGCCGACCGGCAGGGACACGGCCGGGTGCTCGGCATGGGCGGCGGCGGCTACAACCGGCGCAATCTCGCACGCGCCTGGACCGCCGTGGTGCAGTCATTCCTGGAGTCCGGTACCCAGACAGGCTCCTGAACGCCGCACGCATCGGCTACAATTGGCGGCTATTTTATCGGGAGACCGCCATGTTCAGCGCCCAGATGACGATTGCCGGCTTCGACCCCGAACTCGAGCAGGCGATAGCCGGAGAGCGGCGCCGTCAGGAGGACCACATCGAACTGATCGCGTCCGAGAACTACGCGAGTCCGCGGGTGCTCGAGGCGCAGGGCTCGGTGCTCACCAATAAATACGCCGAAGGATACCCGGGCCGCCGCTACTACGGCGGCTGCGAATACGTCGACGTCGCCGAGCGGCTGGCCATCGAGCGCGCCAAGCAGCTGTTCGGCGCGGCCTATGCCAACGTGCAGCCCCACTCCGGCTCGCAGGCGAACGCCGCCGCGTATCTCGCGCTGCTCAATCCCGGCGACCCGATTCTCGGCATGAGCCTCGATCACGGCGGCCACCTGACCCATGGCGCCAAGGTGAATTTTTCCGGGAAGATCTTCAAGGCATTTCAATACGGCATCAGGGCCGACAGCGGTGAGATCGACTACGAGCAGGTGGCGGGCCTCGCGGCCGAGCACCGGCCGAAGCTGATCGTGGCCGGCTTTTCGGCGTATTCGCGCGTCATCGACTGGGCACGCTTCCGGGCCATCGCCGATTCGGTCAGCGCCTATTTCATGGTGGACATGGCGCACGTCGCCGGATTGGTCGCCGCCGGCGTGTATCCGAATCCCGTGCCGTACGCCGACGTGGTCACGACCACCACCCACAAGACGCTGCGNNACCACCACCACCCACAAGACGCTGCGCGGTCCGCGCGGCGGCTTGATTCTGGCGCGGCCGAACGACGAACTGCACAAGAAATTCAATTCCATGGTGTTTCCGGGAATCCAGGGCGGCCCGCTCATGCATGTGATAGCCGCCAAGGCGGTGGCGTTCCTCGAGGCACTGCAGCCGGAGTTCAAGGTCTACTCCGCGCAGGTGATCGCCAACGCCCGCACCATGACCCAGGTGCTGCAGCAGCGCGGGTACCGCATCGTCTCGGGGGGCACCGACAATCATCTATTCCTGCTCGATCTGATCGACAAGAACGTCACCGGCAAGGATGCGGACGCGGCGCTCGGACGGGCGCACATCACGGTCAATAAGAACGCGGTGCCCAATGATCCGCGGCCGCCGGCGATTTCGAGCGGACTGCGCATCGGCACCCCCGCCGTTACCACCCGTGGCTTCAAGGAGACCGAGGTGCGGCAATTATCCGGCTGGATTGCGGATGTGCTCGATCACATGGGCGATGAGGCGACCGTGCAGCGGGTGCGGGATGCCGTCGTGTCCCTGTGCGGGCGATTCCCCGTGTATGGCTAGAGGCGCCGGCGTTGCATTGCCCTTTTTGCGGCCATACGGAGACCAAGGTCATCGATTCGCGCCTCGCGGGCGAAGGGCGGCAGATCCGCAGGCGCCGCGAGTGCCTGGCCTGCAGTGAGCGGTTCACCACCTTCGAGACCGCGGAACTGCTCCTGCCCATGGTGGTCAAGGGCGATCGCAGCCGCGAAGCGTTCGATGAGCACAAGCTGCGCGGCGGCATGCAGAAGGCGCTCGAGAAGCGGCCCGTGAGCCGCGAAGCGATCGACGGCGCGGTGGCGCGCATCTGCCATAAATTGCGCAGCCTCGGCGAGCGGGAAATCGCCTCGCGCGATGTCGGGGAGATGGTCATGGAGGAACTGCGCCACATGGATGAGGTCGGCTACGTGCGCTTCGCATCCGTTTACCGCAGCTTCCAGGACATCGAGGCGTTTCGCACGGAAATCGACCAGCTGCGCCACCACCGGCGGCGGCCCAAGGCGAACCGCGACCAATTGCCGCTGCTGCCGGGCGGCGGCGAGGACGAAGGCAAGAAATGACTGCGGACGGCGAGGATCGGACCCACATGACGCGAGCGCTGGAGCTGGCCGCGCGCGGCCTGTACACGACGGATCCGAATCCGCGCGTCGGCTGTGTGCTGGTGCGTGACCACCGGCTGATCGGCGAGGGCTGGCATGAACGTGCCGGAGAGCCGCATGCCGAGGTGGCGGCACTCGGCGCCGCCGGGGGTGATGCCCGCGGCGCCACCGCCTATGTCACTCTCGAACCCTGCAGCCATACCGGGCGCACGCCGCCCTGCGCCGACGCGCTGATCGCCGCGGGCATCGGCAGCGTGCAGTGCTCGACCGTGGATCCCGATCCGCGCGTGGCGGGCGCCGGCATCGCCCGCCTGCGGGCCGCCGGCATCCCCGTGTCGGTGGGACTGCTGGCGCAGGAGGCGCGGGCGCTCAATCCGGGATTCTTCTCGCGCTTCGAGCGCGGCCGGCCGTTCGTGCGGCTGAAGCTGGCGATGAGCCTCGATGCGCGCACGGCGCACGCCGCCGGAGCCGCCGCCCGCGGCGCGGAGCGGCGCTGGATCAGCGGCGAGGAATCGCGCGCCGACGTCCAGACATGGCGCGCCCGCAGCTCCGCGGTGCTCACCGGGGCCGGCACCGTACGAGCCGACGATCCGCTGTTGAACGTGCGCCTGGCCTACGGCCCCTGGGTGCGCCAGCCGCTGCGGGTGCTGTTGGACACGAACCTCGGCTGCGCGCCGGACGCCAGGGTTTTCCAGGACCACGGCGCCCTGGTGTTTGCCGCGGCCGATGCCGCCGCGCGCACCGCGGCGCCCGGCGGCAATCGCCTCGAACGCGTGCCACGGGCGGCCCACGGCGTGGATCTACACGCCGTCCTCGGGCGCTTGGCTGCGCTCGCGATCAACGAAGTGCTGGTCGAGGGCGGCCCGCGGCTGGCCGCCTCGTTCCTGCAGGCCAACCTGGTGGATGAACTGGTGCTATATGTGGCGCCCGGCCTGCTGGGGGCGGATGCACCACCGCTCGCCGCGGTTTCGGGTCTGGAGCGCGGCGGTCGGCTGCCCGAATTTGAATTTCACGACATCCGGCGGCTGGGTGCCGACGTGCGTCTCACTCTGAGCCCCCGGAGGCGCTAACCGATGTTCACCGGAATTATAGTGGCAACGGGCCGGGTCAACGCGAGGGCCGACAAGGGCGGCGACCTGGAATTCGGGTTCGAGGCGGGCGCGATCGACGCCGGGCGCATGCATCTGGGAGACAGCGTGAGCGTACAGGGAGTGTGTCTGACGGTGGCGCGGACGGCGGCCGGCGGCTTTTTTGCCGACGTGTCGCGCGAGACGCTGGACAAGACCACGCTCGGCGGGCTGGCGGTGGGAGCACGCGTGAATCTGGAGCCGAGCCTGCGCGCCGGGGATCCCCTGGGCGGACATCTGGTGAGCGGACATGTCGATGCGGTGGGCACCTTGACCGCGGCGCGCGCAGACGGCCGCTCCTGGCGGCTCGAATTCGAGCTGCCGGCGCAGCTGGTGCGCTTCGTCGCGCCCAAGGGCTCGATCTGCATCGATGGCGTCAGCCTGACGGTCAATGAGGTGCATGGCCGGCGCTTGGACGTCAATATCATTCCGCACACGCACCAGGCGACCACGCTCGGCGACTTGCCGGTGGGCGGCGGTGTGAACGTCGAAATCGACGTGATCGCACGCTACATCGACCGGCTGATGTCGAATCCGCAATAGTGAAGGGAACCATGGCCTCATTCAACACCATCGATGAGATTCTCGGCGACCTGCGCCACGGCAAAATGGCCGTGATCATGGATGACGAGGATCGCGAGAACGAGGGCGATCTGGTGATGGCGGCCGAATGTGTCCGTCCCGAGGACGTGAATTTCATGGCGCGCTACGGGCGCGGCCTGATCTGTCTGACATTGACGCGTGATCGCTGCCGCCAGCTGCGCCTGCCGCTCATGGTGAGCGACACCGACGGACTGCACCGGACCAATTTCACGGTGTCGATCGAGTCGGCGGAGGGCGTGACCACGGGAATATCGGCGCACGACCGTGCACACACCATCCGTACCGCGGTGGCGCCCGACGCGCGGCCCGAGGATCTGCGCCAGCCGGGACACATATTCCCGCTGATGGCGCAGCCCGGCGGCGTGTTGACGCGCGCCGGGCACACCGAGGCCGGCTGCGATCTGGCGCGGCTCGCGGGCTTCGGCGCCGCGGCGGCCATCGTGGAGATCCTGAACGAGGACGGCACCATGGCGCGGCGTCCGGATCTGGAGCTGTTCGCGCGCACTCACGGCCTGAAGATCGGCACCATTGCGGATCTCATACGCTACCGGCTGAAAAACGAGCGATCGGTGGAGCGGATCTACGATCAGCCGGTCGATACGGAATACGGGAAATTCCAGCTTTGTTGCTACGAGGATCACGTGAACAAAAACGTGCACATCGCGCTGGTGAAGGGCGATCTGCAATCATCCGTGCCGCCGCTCGTGCGGGTGCACATCAAGGACACCCTGCGCGATGTGATCGGGGTGCGCAGCGAAAAGCTGGGCTGGCCCCTGCGTGCCGCCATCCAGCGGATCGCGGGCGAACCCTGCGGAGTCATCGTGATCCTGCGCACCGAGGAGAGTCCGCGCGAATTCATGGACAGCGTGCGTCAGCTCGATGCCAGGCCGGCGAGCGGACGCACGGCCGGTGCCACGGTGATCCGCACCTACGGCATCGGCGCGCAGATACTCAAGGATCTCGGACTCAAGCGGATGCGCGTGCTGAGCGCGCCCAAGCAGCTGCAGGGCCTGGCGGCCTTCGACCTGGAGGTGACCGGCTATGTCGATGGCGGCGATTGAGGGCATATACTTGAGCCGATGCGCATCGCAAACCCCCAAGGCGAGGAATTGAAGAGTGCCTAACGATCAGCCGAAAATCATCGAAGGCGAGCTGCTCGCCCGCGATTTGCGACTTGTGTGCGTGGCCGCGCGATTCAACGATTTTGTCGTCGAGCCGCTGCTGCGCGGCGCGCTCGATGCGCTCAGGCGCCACGGAGTCCTCGACAAGCAGATCGAGATCGTGCGCGTGCCGGGTGCGTTCGACATCCCGATCGTCGCGCGCCGGCTGGCCAATTCGCGCCGCTACGATGCGCTGATCGCCCTCGGCGCCGTGGTGCGCGGCCAGACTCCGCATTTCGACTATGTTGCCGGCGAATGCGCTTCGGGACTCGCGCGCATAGCACTCGAGTCCGGCGTGCCGATCGCCTTTGGCGTGCTCACCACCGATACCATGGAACAGGCCGTGGACCGCGCGGGCGGCAAGGCGGGCAACAAGGGTGCGGATGCCGCGATAACCGCGATCGAGATGGCCAATCTGCTGCGACGGCTGGATCCTTAGCGCATGTCGACCGCTCAGACAGGCCCCTAGTGAATCCCCTGCGCCCCGCCGCGGGCCATCGCGCGCGCAGCCTGGCGCGCCGACTCGCGCTGCAGGCGCTCTACCAGCTGCAGATCAACCCACGTCCTTGGCAGGAGGCGCACCGGGAATTAGACGCCGACCGGGAGGCCGAGCGGGCGGACCGCGAATACTTCCGCGAGCTGCTCATGGCGATCGCACCGCAGCGCGACGCCCTCGACGCGCACATCGCCCGCCTGAGCGAAATCCCCCCCGGCGAACTCGACCCCGTGGAACATGCGGTGCTGTGGCTGGGGCTGCACGAATTGCAGGCCTGTCCGGAACTGCCCTATCGGGTCGCGCTGGCCGAAGCCGTGGAATTGACCAAGCGCTTCGGGGCCACCGATGGCCACAAATTCGTCAATGCGGTACTGGACCGGGCCGCACGCGAGTTGCGACCCCTCGAATACGGCCGCCCGGCCGGCTAGCGGGCGGATAGCGGGCCATGAATCCCGGCGAATTTGAACTGATCGA
The DNA here is from genome assembly GCA_003137095.1 of Gammaproteobacteria bacterium. Taxonomy (GTDB): domain Bacteria; phylum Pseudomonadota; class Gammaproteobacteria; order Steroidobacterales; family Steroidobacteraceae; genus Bog-1198. The sequence continues at coordinate 2,445 of PLET01000096.1, read as the reverse complement.
ACGATTCTTTCGAGCCCCCGATTCGCAGCCCACCGGCGTTGCGGGGGTGGTACTCGGGATCGGCGATGATGCGGCGCTGCTCGAGGTGCCGCCTGGGACCGAATTGGTGGCCGCCGTGGACACCCTGGTCGAAGGCCGTCACTTCGTGGCCGGCAGCGATTCGCGCAGCATCGGCCACCGCGCACTGGCGGTGAATTTGAGCGACTTTGCCGCCATGGGTGCGACGCCCGCATGGGCGACGCTGGCGCTGACGCTGCCTGAGTCCGATGCGGACTGGCTTGCGGGATTCGCCGCCGGATTGCTCGGACTGGCGCGCGAATTCGGCGTGGCTCTGGTGGGCGGCGACACCACGCGCGGGCCGTTGACCGTCAGCGTGCAGCTGCTCGGCCATGTGCCGCGGGGCACGGCCCTGCGGCGCAGCGGCGCGCTTGCCGGCGACCTGATCGCGGTCACCGGCACCCTGGGGGATGCCGGAGCCGGGCTCGCGCTGGTGCAGGGCAACCCCGGGCTCGCGAAAGGCGCGGCCGGCACGGCCCCGGCGGCCGAACTCATCCGTCGCTTTGAGTATCCGACGCCGCGGGTGGCGTTCGGTCTGGCTGCGCGCGGCGTCGCCAGCGCGGCGATGGACCTATCCGATGGCTTGGTCGGGGATTTGCCGAAGCTGGCGCGCGCCAGCGGGCTCGCGGCGCAGGTCGAGATCGAGCGACTGCCGCTGTCGCATGCGCTGCAGACGCTGGTGCCCGCGGCGCGGGCGCGTGATTGGGCGCTGGCGGCCGGGGACGATTACGAATTGCTTGTCGCGGTGCCGCAGCGACGCCACCCAGAGCTCGCGGCGGCGGCCGCCCACCTGGGGTTGCCGCTGACGCAGATCGGCCGGCTGCAGCCCGGCGATGGCGTGCGCTTCACGCTGAACGGCGAGCAATTCTCACCCACGAGGCAAGGTTACGACCACTTTCGCTGACACCTGAACCAAGTCACAGTTTGGGGTCAGCCGCCCCAGTATCCTCTGCGCTGTCCGTAACTTTGCACGCCCCGCGCGGTAACACTTGAGCAACACACATTCCAAGAGCGCTTCGAAGCCGGGCAAAGAACGGGCCGCGCTGCCCGAGAAGATCGGCAAGTACGTGATCATCAACGAAGTCGGGCGCGGCAGCACCGGTGTTGTCTATTTGTCGCACGATCCGTACTACGGCCGCGACGTCGCGATCAAGGTGTACAACGTCGATTCGAGCGGCGATGAACAGCGCATGCGCATCGCACGCAAGATGTTTCTCTCCGAAGCGCACATGGTGGGCATGCTGCAGCACCCGAACATCCTGCCCATCTACGATGCCGGTGAGGAGAACGGGCACTGTTACATCGTCACGGAGCACGTGCACGGCGCACGCACGCTGGCCGCCTATTGCCGGCCCGACAACCTGCTGCGGGTGGACGATGTGGTCGAGATCATCTACAAGGCCTCGCGGGCGCTGCATTATGCGCACAGCCGCGGCGTCATCCATCGCGACATCAAGCCCAGCAACATCATGCTGACCCTGGACAGCGACGTGCGTATCATCGATTTCGGCATCGCCCTGGTGGCCGATTCGGAGATCTCGCGCATCGAGGGCATCGCAGGCAGCCCGTCGTACATGTCGCCTGAACAGGTGCAGTCGATCGAGCTGACCAACCGCTCGGACCTGTATTCCCTCGGCGCGGTGATGTACGAGCTGCTGACGGGAACACGGCCGTTTCGGGCCGGAAATCTGCAGAAACTGCTGCATCAGATCGTGTTCGCGACGCCGCCGCCCATCCACACGCTGCGCCCGGAGATACCCGAGGAACTCGAGAACGTGACGGCCATGGCGCTGCAGAAGGATCCGGAGAAGCGCTACAAGACGGGTCTGGACTTCGCCGCGGAATTGACGCGCGTGCACCAGAAGCTGCGGGCGCATTACAACCGCATCGACCAGCAGGAGCAATTCGGGCTGTTGCGCAAGCTGAAATTCTTCCACGAATTCTCGCACGGTGAGATCTGGGAGGTCCTGCGGGCGAGCAGCTGGCAGGAATACGCCGACGCCGAGGAGATCGTCAAGGAAGGCGAGATGGACGACCGCTTTTACATCATCGTGCAGGGCCGGGTCGGCGTGAACCGCCACGGGCGGGCGCTCGGCTATCTGGAGAGCGGTGACTGTTTCGGCGAAACCAGCTATGTTCGCGGCGCCAAGAGAACCGCCACCATTGCCGCCGCCGGACCGGTCACGGTCATGAAGGTCAGCTCGACGCTGCTCGAGCAGGTGTCGGCAGAGTGCCAACTTCGCTTCAACCAGGTGTTCCTGCGCAGCGTCATCGGGCGCCTGCAGGGGGCGGAAGTCGTCGCCTAGGAACCGGTTAAGTCGTGCGGCAGGTTCACGTACATGTTGAAGTTCGCGACGGTGAAGGTGCAGGAGCCGCGGCTAGCCAATT
>PLET01000098.1:83626-106063 GCA_003137095.1 Gammaproteobacteria bacterium | reverse complement strand
TCGAATCCGCGAAGTTCGGTTAGGAGTGTTGCGACAGCGCCTCGAGCACAGGCGAGGTTTCCGGGCGGACGCCGCGCCAGAGCAGAAACGACTCGGCGGCCTGTTCCACCAGCATGCCCCAGCCCTTGCAGGTGCGTCCGGCGTGCAATGACCTGGCCCACAGGGTGAACGGCGTGTGGCCGCGGCCGTAGGCCATGTCGTAGCAAGTGGTCGCCGGGCCGACGAGTCCGGGCGGCAGCCCCGGCATCTCGCCGGCAAGACTGGCCGAGGTGGCGTTGATGATCAGATCATAGGCCGGCCCGTGCGTCTCGGCGAACGCGCAACTCTCGATGCGCCCCAAATCGGCGAATTCGACCGCCAGTTTCTGGGCCCGCGCCGGGGTCCGGTTGGCGATCACCAGCTCGCGCAGGCTCCTCTGCAGCAGCGGCGCGAGCACGCCGCGCACGGCGCCGCCGGCACCCAGGATCAGCACCCGTTTGTCGGCGAGTTGCAGGCCCAGATTCTCCTCCAGGTCGCGCAACAGGCCGAGGCCATCGGTATTGTCGCCGAGCAGCGTTGCGTCCTCCCGCAACACGATGGTATTGACCGCCTGGGCGCGCGCCGCACGTCCCGACAATTCGTTGACGAGCTCCGCGGCAGCCTGCTTGTGGGGCAGCGTGATACTGAGTCCGCGAACGCCGCTCGTGAACAGTCGCAGCGCCTCGCGCCTGAAGTCCTCCGGGCCGATGTCGAACAGTCGGTAAACCAGATGCTGCGAGGTCGCCTTCGCGAACATTCCGTGGATGAACGGCGACCAGCTGTGCGCGATCGGGTGGCCGGCCACCCCGTATTGATCCGGCGCCGCGGAATCCATCTGCGTCACTGCGCTAGCCACTCTGCCGCGCGTCGGGCGAAGTACGTGAGGATTCCGTCCGCACCGGCGCGTTTGATTGACACCAAAGCCTCCAAGGCCACGGCACGTTGATCGATCCATCCATTGCCTGCCGCCGCCATGATCATCGCGTATTCGCCGCTCACTTGATAGACGAAAGTGGGCATGCCGAAGCGATCCTTGACCCGATGCACGATGTCCAGGTAAGGGAGCCCCGGCTTGATCATGACCATATCCGCGCCCTCGGCGATGTCGAGCGCCACTTCGCGCAGCGCCTCGTCGGAGTTGGCCGGGTCCATCTGGTAGGTGTGCTTGCCGCCCTTGCCGAGCTGGCCCGCGGAGCCGACGGCCTCGCGGAACGGGCCGTAGAAGCTCGAGGCATATTTGGCGGCGTACGCCAGGATCCGGGTGTGCACCAGACCCGCGGTCTCGAAGGCGCTGCGGATCGCGCCGATGCGCCCGTCCATCATGTCGGAGGGTGCCACCACGTCGGCACCGGCATCGGCGTGCGATCGGGCCTGTCGAACCAGGGTTTCGACGGTCACGTCGTTCTGCACGTAGCCGGCCGCGTCGATGAGTCCGTCCTGGCCGTGGGTGGTGAACGGATCCAGCGCCACGTCGGTGATCACGCCGAGCTCTGGAAATTCCTGCTTGACCGCGCGCACAGCCTGCTGGGCAATGCCGTCGGGATTCCAGGATTCGCGTGCATCGAGGCTTTTCTTGTCCGTGGGCACCACCGGGAAAATCGCTATCGCCGGGATCCGCAATTTCACCAATGCCGCGCATTCCCGCAGCAGCTCATCCACGGAGAGCCGTTCGATGCCGGGCATGGACGCAATCGGCTGGCGCTGGGCGCGCCCCTCGACCACGAAGACCGGATAAATCAGGGCGTCGGCGGTGAGCTGTGTCTCGCGCATCAGGCGGCGCGAGAAGTCGTCCCGGCGCATGCGCCGCATACGCGTATTCGGAAATGAATCGGCGGTATTACCGGTCATCTTTGTTATGGCTCCTCGCGACGCACTTACCGCAGCAATATCGGCAAACCTGGTCACGGCGCCGTTCGAATTGCGGCCTTTTCCGGCCAACGCGTTAATATCGCGGCGAAGATACCTTAAGTCGGGTGCCGATTCATATATGAACGACCAGGCCGCCGGAAATGCCAAGCGCGCCCGCTTCCAGGCGCTTTGTCAGGCGCTGCGCCCGGATTTGCTGCGTTTTGCGTTCTGGCTGTCCCGGGACCACAGCGTGGCTGAAGACGTGGTCCAGGAAACCATGCTGCGTGCATGGAAGGCCCAGGACTCGCTCGCCGACGAAGCCGCCGCCAAACCCTGGTTTTTGACGATAATCCGGCGCGAATACGCACGCACCTTCGAGCGCAAGCGCTTCGATACGGTGGATGTCGACGCACTGGTGGCGAGCGAGGAGCCGCTGCTCGCGGCCGAGGAGGCGCAGGATCTCGCCGAACTGCGCCGTGCGGTTTTCAGGCTGCCGGACGACTATCGCCTGCCGCTGGTGCTTCAGGTTCTGATGGGCTATACCACCGCCGAAATCGCCCGCGAGCTCGACCTGTCGAATGCCGCCGTGCTCACCCGCCTGTTCCGCGCCCGACAGCAGCTTCGGGTGCTGTGCGGGGAGAACACCCGCTCGGATCCCGAATGACGATTGTCTGCGCCGCCTATCGAAGGTCGATCCTCGCCGATCCGCGCGACGCGGACCTTAAGTTGCGCGCGCACCGCGACTCCTGTGCCGAGTGCGCGGAGTTCTCGCAACGCGTGGCGCGCTTCGAATCCCGGCTGGCGCGCGCGCTGGCGATCGACCTGGATGCGGCGGCGGGCGCGGCGCGCCCGTTTCGCGCCCGTCGCGCAGGCTCCGGATACCGCGGCGCCGGCGTCGGGCGGCGCGGCTGGATGGCGCTCGCGGCGAGCTTGACCATGGCCATCGGCGTGGCCGCGGGGCTGTGGTTGGCGGCGCCGCGAGCCAGCCTGGCGGCCGACGTGGTGACCCACATGGCTGAGGAGCCGCAGGCCTGGCGCTCGACCGACGTGCCGGTTTCCTCCGCGGCTCTCGGTGCGGTGCTGCACGATGCGCACATGCGTTTGACCGCGAAAGCCGGCCTGGTGAGCTATGCCAACAGCTGCCTGTTCCGCGGACATCAGGTGCCACATCTGGTGGTGCAAAGCGACGGTGGTCCGGTCACGGTGATGGTGCTGGTTCACGAATCGGTGCCGGCCGAAGTGCAGTTCGCCGATTCGGGATATCGGGGCGTGATCCTGCCGGTGCCGGGTCACGGCAGCATCGCCGTCCTGACCCGCGGAGCGGCAGACCGGGCGACGGTCGAGCGCATCGCCGCGCGCGTGCTCGGTGCGATCGTCTGGACGGCCTGAGGCCCCGTTAAATCTACAGACCGGCCTTGCCGAGCAGATCGACGAAGCGGCGGACGCTGGCGGCGAGCGCCGGGTGATCGGCTTCGAACTGCACCGCCACGCCCTCGAGGCGGTCGGGCAGGCTGGCCGCCGCCGCCGGTGCTGCGACGGGCGAATTCGCGCCTGCGGCACCGTCCGACACCTCGGTCAGACGGGTGATGTCGTGCATGATGTCGACCAGTAATTGCCGCGACTGCGGGTCGACACGCCGGGCGCCGCTCAGTTCACGGTGCAGCCGGGTCAATTGGTCGCGCAGTGCCTGATGATCCATGCGCCTATTGTGCCATCCGTTCTGGCGTCAGGCGCGCAACTTCGACGTAACCTGCGCCGGTGGCCGCAATGGCGCGGTGAATGGCCTCATAGGCCCTGCGCAGGTGCTCATCCGTGCCGTACGGGGGGTTGACGATCATCAAGCCGCTGCCTGCAAGCCCCACCCCGGCGTCGTCCGGATGGACCGCCAGATCGGCGTAGAGCATCTTTGGAATCTCGAGGGCATCGAATCTTGCGTGCACCTGGCGGCGCTGGGAAGCGCTGCGGATCGGGTACCACATGAGATAGATGCCGCTCGGCCAGCGCCGATAGGCATCCGCGAAGGCGCGCAGCAGGGTTTTCAACTCATCCAAGCTCTCGTAGGGCGGATCCATCAGCACCAGACCACGGCGCTCCTGCGGCGGCAGATACGCCTTGAGCGCGGCATAGCCGTCGCCGATTTCACAGCGGATGCGTCCCGCCGATTCGACCTCCCGTGCGGTGGCGCGCGCCTCGGCCGGCAGAACCTCGAAGAACAGCGCGCGATCCTGCGGCCGCAACGCGGCAGCAATGAGCGCCGGGGAGCCCGGATAGCGCGCCAGGCGCTTGCCGCGGCGCGCCCGCACCGCGTCGAAGTAATCCGCCAGCGGCGCCGTGCCGATGCCGTTCTCGATGAGCCGCTGGATGCCGCGGTCGGCCTCCGCGGACTTGCGCGCCGGCGCGGCCTGCAGGTCGTAGATCCCGCGGCCGGCGTGGCTGTCAAGCACGAAAAACGCGGCATCCTTGCGCTTCAGCGCGTCGAGGCAGTACAGCAAACCCACGTGCTTGGCCACATCTGCAAAATTCCCGGCGTGATACGCATGCCGGTAGTTCATGGGGCGGGTGCCGCAAGTTCGGCGAGATAATCCCGCGGCCGCAGAAACTCCTCATACAAGCGCGCTTCCGGCGAGCCGGGCAGCGGGATCCAGTCGTATTCCCAGCGTACCAGGGGCGGCAGCGACATCAGGATGGATTCGGTGCGTCCGCGCGATTGCAGCCCGAACAAGGTGCCGCGATCATAAACCAGGTTGAATTCGACGTAGCGGCCGCGCCGGTAGAGCTGGAAATTTCGCTCGCGTTCCCCGTACCTCCGATCCTTGCGGCGCTCCAGGACGGGCAGGTAGGCCGGCAAAAAATGGTCGCCCACGCTGCGCCACAGGTCGAGGCAACGCTGAAAGCCGCCTTCGTTGAGATCGTCGAAGAACAAGCCGCCGACGCCACGGGTCTCGTTTCGGTGCGGCAGGAAGAAATACCGGTCACACCAGTCCTTGTAGTGTTCGTACAAGCCGGCGCCGAAGGGCAGACAGGCTGCCCGCGCGGTGCGGTGCCAATGCAGCACGTCTTCATCACAGGGATAATAGGGTGTCAGATCGAAGCCGCCGCCGAACCACCACACCGGCCGGCCGCCGGCCGGTGTCGCGATGAGGAAGCGCACGTTGCAATGCGTGGTCGGTGCATGGGGATTGCGCGGATGAAAGACCAGCGACAGGCCCATGGCCTGGAACGGCGCACCGGCGATTTCCGGGCGCTGCTGCGACGCCGACTGGGGCATTTTTTCGCCGAACACGTGGGAGAACGAGACGCCGGCGCGCTCGAACACGCTGCCTTCGCTCAAGACGCGGCTTTCGCCGCCGCCGCCCTCCGCCCGCTGCCAGGCGTCGCGTCGGAAGCGGGTGCCGTCGATGCGTTCCACGGCCGCGGTGATGCGATCGTGCAGACCGTGCAGATACGTCTCGACCGCGGTGACGTCCACGCTCATGGCCGGTCAGGCCTTCTTCTTGGCGGGCCTTTTTTTTGCGGCCTTCCTGCCGGGCAGCGAGGCGGCCTTCGCCGGCAGGTTCTTCTTCGCAGCGGCCACCGCCAGCCTGGGGGGCGAGGCGGCGGCCTTGGGCGAAGCGGCGGCTTTGGGCGAAGCGGCGGCTTTGGGCGAAGCGGCATCGGCTGCGGCCTTGCCGGTCTTGGCGCCGCCCTTGCCCTTGTTCCGGCCCCACTTCCCGAAGCTGCGCAGCGGCGCCGCGGCGAGCAGCGTCTGGCATTCCTCCAGTGAGAAGCTCTTCGGATCCCTATCCTTGGGGATCTTGGCATTGCGGGCCTTGTCGGTGATGTACGGACCGTAACGGCCGTTCAGCACCTGGATACCGGCATCCGGATAATCCAGGATCAACCGATTCGCGTCCGCGATCTCCTTCTCGCGGATCACCACCAGGGCGCGCTCTTGCGTCACGGTGTAGGGGTCGTCGGTCTTGAGGGAGACGTATTTGGCGCCGTATTTGACGTACGGGCCGAAGCGTCCGACGTTCGCCACCATCTCCTCGCCCTGCTCGGTGAGACCCAATTTGCGCGGCAGCTTGAACAGCTCCATCGCGTCGGCGAAGGTGATGGCGTCCATTTTCTGGCCGGGACGCAGTCCGGCAAAACGCGGCTTGTCCGCATCGTCCTTGGTGCCGATCTGCACGAAAGGTCCGAAGCGGCCCATGCGCACGGTCATGGGCTTGCCGCTGGCAGGATCGGTGCCGAGTTCGCGAGCCTGCGCCACTTCCTCGCGGCTCACCGACGTTTCGGTGTGATCGACCAGTTCGATGAACGGCTTCCAGAATTTCTCCAGCAGCGGCACCCATTCGGCTTCACCGGAGGCGACCGAATCCAGGGAATCCTCCATCTTGGCGGTGAAGTCGTAATCCACGTAGGTCGTGAAGTACTGCGTGAGAAACCGGCTGACGATCTTACCGATGTCGGTCGCGGTGAAGCGCCGATTCTCGATGTCCACGTATTGGCGGTCGCGCAGCGTGGAAATGATCGATGCGTAGGTGGAAGGGCGTCCGATGCCGTACTCCTCCAGCGCCTTGACCAGCGATGCCTCCGAGAATCGCGGCGGCGGTTCGGTGAAATGTTGCGCCGGCACGATGCCGGCGAGCTTCACCTTGTCGCCTTCCTGCATGGGCGGCAATACATGGTCCGAATCATCCTGGACGACGTCATCCATGCCTTCCTGGTACACCGACATGTAACCAGGCTTGACCAGGGTGGAACCGTTCGCGCGCAGCGTATGCCGTCCGGGACCGTCAGGGCCGGCCAGCATCTCCACCGCGACGGTATCGAACACCGCGGGTGCCATCTGGCATGCGACGGTGCGCTTCCAGATCAGGGCATACAGCCGGTATTGGTCGGAATCGAGGTGCTTCTCGATGTCGGCCGGCAGGATGCTCGCCGTGGTCGGCCGGATGGCCTCATGCGCTTCCTGGGCGTTCTTCGACTTGGTGCGGTAGATCCGCGGCTCGTCGGCGAGGCCCTCCTGGCCGTAGAGCTTGACCACGACCTCGCGGATCTGCCCGATCGCCTCCTGGGACAGATTGAGGGAATCGGTGCGCATGTAACTAATGAGGCCGACGGCGCCTTCGCCGATGTCGACCCCCTCGTAAAGCTGCTGCGCGACGCGCATGGTCTTCTGGGCGCTGAAGCCCAGTTTGCGTGCGGCCTCCTGCTGCAGGGTCGAGGTGGTGAACGGCGGCGCCGGATTGCGGCGGCGCTGTTTGCGATCGACGGACAGCACGCTGAGCTCGCCGCCGGCTGCGGACTGCAGCGTTCGCTCCACCTCGCGCGCCTGGGATTCGGTGGTGAAGCTGAACTGTTCGACCTTTTCTCCGGCGTACTCGGTGAGCTTGCCCGGAAATTTCTGGGCCGAATGTTCCAGTTCGGCGTCGATGGTCCAGTATTCGCGCGCGATGAAAGCCGAGATCTCGTCCTCGCGCTCGCAGATCATGCGCAGCGCGGGACTCTGCACGCGGCCGGCCGACAGGCCAGGACGCACCTTCTTCCACAGCAGCGGCGAGAGATTGAATCCCACGAGGTAATCGAGCGCACGGCGGGCCTGCTGCGCGTTGACCAGATCGACCGACAGTTCGCGCGGCTGTGCCATCGCCTCGCGCACGGCGTTCTTGGTGATTTCGTAGAACACCACCCGCTGCACCTGCTTGCCTTTCAGCTCGCCCTTGGCCTTCAGCAGCTCGTGCAGATGCCAGGAAATCGCCTCGCCCTCGCGGTCAGGATCGGTCGCCAGAAAGAGCGATTTGGCCTTCTTCAGCGCGCGGGAAATGGCGTCGATGTGCTTCTGGTTGCGTTCGACCACCTGGTACTTCATCGCGAAGTGGTGCGCCGGATCGACCGCGCCCTCCTTCGGGACGAGGTCGCGGACGTGGCCGTAGGATGCGAGCACCTCGAAATCCTTTCCGAGGTATTTCTTGATGGTCTTCGCCTTGGCGGGCGACTCCACGATAACGAGGTTGCTGCTCAAAGTCGTCTAGTGCAGTGCTTCGGAGCGCTCTTCGAAAACCAGATCTTCCATCTGCGCGTACGCGGATTCCTGGCCCGGCTGGCTGAACAGAACCATCAACACCACCCATTTGACCTGTTCGATGTCGATCTCATCGGCTTCCAGCGCCATCAGACGGTCGATCACCAGCTCGCGCTGCGTGCCCGACAATATCCGCAGATTCTCCAGAAACATCAGATAGCCGCGCACGTCGGTGTCGAGGCGCAGCAGTTCCTGGCCGCTGAACACGCGCACGGCGCGTGCCGTGGCCTCGGCCACCTTGCCGAGCTGTTCGCCCGACAGGCCGTCGAGCCACTGCAGCGCCCGCTCGATGTCCGGCTCGGCAAATCCGGCCTTGTCCAGCTCGCGCTTGAGGGTCTCGCGGTCCGGGCGCGGCTCGTCGTCCGCACTCATGTAATTCTCGAAAAGATATATGAGCAGATCGAGAACGTTGTCTTTCACCTCATCTCCTGGCGACTCGGGAGTAGCGGCCCCCGGGCGCCGCCTGAACGTGGCCTTCGAGCTCGAGGATCAGCATCATCGAGGAGAGGGCTTCCGGTTTGAATCCGGTGCGGACCACCAACGCGTCGAGGTCCGTGGGATCAAAGCCGAGCGCATCTAACAAGATTTTGTGATCCTTGTCCATTCCCGAATCAAGAACGGGCCGCTGATTGCGCGACGAGAGGGCCGCCGGCCGGGGGTCGAGGTACGGGGAAAAGTTAAGTTCGGCCAGGATGTCGGCGGCGGATTCCGTCAACTTCGCGCCCTGTCGAATCAGCTGGTGGCAGCCGCGCGCCACGGGGTTGTGGATGGAACCGGGGATGGCGAACACCTCCCGGCCGAACTCCCCGGCGTGGCGCGCCGTGACCAGCGAGCCGCTGCGGCTCGCGGCCTCGACCACCAGCGTGCCCAGGGTCAGGCCTGCGATGAGCCGGTTGCGCTGGGGAAAATGCTCGCGGCGCGGCGGTGTGCCGAGCGGAAACTCGCTGATCAGGGCGCCATGCCGCGCCACCTCGGCGGCCAGTCCGCGGTTGCCGCGCGGGTAGATCACATCAGCGCCGGAGCCGAGCACGGCCACGGTGAATCCGTGGGCCGACAGTGCACCGCGGTGCGCCTGGGAATCGATGCCCTCGGCCAGTCCGCTGGTGATGGTGAGCCCGACCTGCGACAGATAGGCGGCGAATTCGAACGCCGTGTCGCGTCCTTGCGCGCTGGGGTTGCGGCTGCCGACGATGGCGAGCTGCGGATCGCCGAGCACATCGACGTCGCCGTCGACATAGAGCGCGATCGGGCAGCCCGGGAGCGAGCGCAGCAGCTGGGGAAAGCGCGGGTCGGTAAAGGGCAGCAGATGATGGCCGGAGGATTCGAGCCAGGCGAGTTCGGCGGCCGTCGGGGCCGCGGCGGCGGCGCGCAGATACTCGCATGTCGCCGCGGGCAGTCCGGCTCGTGAGCGCAAGTGATCCGGCGCGCGCAGCAGACCGCCCGCCTGTCCAAGCGTCTCGAGGGCGGTGGACAGGATCGGCACGCTCAGTGCGGGCGCCCGCGTCAGCGCCAGCCAGGCAAGGTCCTCGTCGCAGGGCGGCATGCGCTCATTATCGCCCAATGCGGGCGGCCGGCGGGACTTCGAAGCGGCGCGAATGTCGAGAATCGAATGTCGAGAATCTGATGTCGAGAATCGGTTGACCGGAATCCATCGGCCGCCTTCAGGGGGGGGTGGAAATCTCCGGATTCTCGACCCGGTCCGCGACGCGGATGATGTCCGTGGCTTCCATGATCAGTCCGTAGCTGATGCGGTCGAAGGTCTTGAACACCATGAAGGTGCCGTTGCGCTCGTCGGGCAGGCGCACCTTCTTGGCAAAGATATCGCTGGTGAAGTTCACGAACCCGGTCTCGTGATTGTCGCGCACCTTGTCGCCCTTGCCGAACACCGCCAGCACGTTTCCCGGCGCGAGGCCGTCGCGCGCTCCGCGGTTGATCACGACCACCTGATACTGACCGATCATGGTTACGCCGTCGCGCACGGCCATGATGCGTCCATTGATCTTGGCCTTGGGCGCGCTCGGAATGAAATCGAGCGGCACATCCACCAATCCGGGAAACAGCTTGTCGCCGGCCTCGGCTTCGAGGCTCGATTCGGTCAGGATCAGGGTGGTCGGCTCACCCGCGCGGGTGACGTGTCCGGTGGCGGTGTAGATGCCGTCATAGCCGACGATCTTGTTGTCATCCGGATCGCGCAGTGCGTCGCCGATGCGCACCACATTGAAGATCTGGCCGAGCTCCGCGGGCCGGCTGAAGCCGCTCGCATACACGGTGTTGCCTGCGGCCATGACCACGTGCACGTCGCGGGCCGCGAACAGGTACGGCGCTCCCTTGACCTCATCGTTCGCCAGCACGAACGGCTTCGACATGAACGCCGCGACCGTCTCGTAGGGTATGGTGGTCACCGCCGATTCGAGAGCCTCGCTGCGCACCCGCGGATCGACGCGCACCACGTCGCCGCGCTGCAGCACGACTCGCGGCTGACCGTTGATATACACGAGTCGCAGCGTATCGCCGGGGTAGATCAGGTGCGGATTCTGGATCTGCGGGTTGACCTGCCAGATCTCCGGCCAATACCAGGGATCGCGCAGGAACACCCGGGCGATGCCCCACAGGGTGTCGCCGCGTTTGACCACATAGGTTTCCGGCGCATTGGGGGCGAGCGCAATCGTCGTCGTAGGCACGGACGACGGCAGGGACGAGGCGGGTGCCGCGTCGATCGCGGCTTGCATGGCGGTGCGGCTGTCGCCCACCGGCTGGCTCGGCGGGGGGGCTTCCGCCGGCGTCGAGCGCAGCGGCATGGAATCGCGCGGCGCCTCTCCGTGGCAACCGCAGGCAATGGCCGCGGCCAGCGCAATCAAGGGATTGCGAATCAATTTCCGGCGGATGGTCTGCAGCTGCATGCGTTTTGCTCCCTCGATTCACCTGGTCTTATGGTGCCGGGCTGGCTGGTATACTGCGCTCCTGCCGCCGAAGACTGGGACGTATCACCCGAAATTGCCGTGCGGTGGCGCCCGGCGCCTTCGCCCTGGTATTAAGTTAAGCAGTTCCGGAACTTTAGCAACAAATTCGAGCCGAAAACACGATATTGCTCTCATAACTCCCATGACAAAGTTCGTAATCCTGGAGTACCCGGATCCCAGGCTGCGCAAGAAAGCGGCGCCGGTGACGGTGGTCGATGATGCAGTGCGCCAACTCGTCGACGGGATGCTCGAGGCCATGTACGCCTCCAACGGCGTGGGCCTCGCCGCGACCCAGGTCGACGTCCAGCAGCGGGTGCTGGTGCTCGACGTGAGCGAGGCACGCAACTCGCCCATGGTGCTCATCAATCCGCAGATCCTGGCCGCGTCGGGCCGCGCCATCACCGAAGAGGGCTGCCTGTCGCTGCCCGGAATCTACGACAAGGTGTCGCGCGCCACTCAGATCCGATTTGGGGCGCTCGACCGCGAGGGGCGAGGCTACGAAATGGATGCCGAGGGTCTGCTCGGGGTGTGCGTGCAGCATGAGATGGATCATCTGGAGGGTGTGCTGTTCGTCGATCACCTGTCCGAGCTGAAGCGCCAGCTCATCCGACGTCGGGTGGACAAGGAGCGCCGGCAGCGGTCGACGAGCGGCGACCGCCTATCCGTGCCGGCCCTGTGATCCTTGAACCACGCCCCCAGGTCGCTCAGCCTGGCGTTTGCCGGCACGCCGGAGTTCGCCGTACCCGCGCTCTGCGCCCTGGCCGGTTCGCAGCACGAGCTGCGCGCAGTCTTCACCCAGCCTGATCGCCCGGCCGGCCGCGGCCGCCTGCTGCAGGAAAGCGCCGTGAAACGGCAGGCTGAGACACTCGGGATCACCGTGCATCAACCCGCAAGCTTCAGATCGCCGCCGGCGCTCGAGTTGCTGCGCAACCTGGACATCGATGCCTGGGTGGTGGTCGCCTATGGCCTGATCCTGCCGCCGGAGGCGCTCGCGATACCGCGGCTCGGATGCTTCAACATCCATGCGTCCCTGCTGCCGCGCTGGCGCGGCGCGGCGCCCATTCAGCGCGCCATCCTGGCCGGCGACGGCACTACCGGCATCTGCATCATGCGCATGCAGGCGGGACTGGACACGGGCCCCGTGTTGGCCTCGCGGCGCGTCGACATCGGCCCGGAGGAGACGGCCGGGACGCTGCACGATCGGCTGGCGCAGCTCGGCGGTCGGCTGATTCTCGAGTGCATGGACGCCCTCGCAGCGGGCAGCGCGAGCGAGACACCGCAGCCGGAGGGCGGCGCGACCTATGCCGCCAAGATCGGCAAGTCCGAAGCCCTCATTGACTGGAGCGAGGACGCGGGCGTCATTTTGCGCAAGATCCGCGCATTCAACCCCTGGCCGGTGGCGGAGACGCGCCTTAAGGGCGAGCAGCTGCGCATTTGGGAGGCCCACTTCGGCCCGGAATCGACGCCGGCCGCCCAGAAGGCCGCTCAGGCCCTGCCGGGGGCGGTGCTCGACACGGGTCCGGGGGGCATCGAGATTGCCTGCGGCAGAGGAGTCCTGTGCATCACGCGGCTGCAACTCGCGGGGCGCAAGCCGCTCGGGGCCGCCGAGTTCCTCACGGCGCGCCCGCTGGCCGGCGTCCGACTCGGCGGCCAATGATACCGGCTGCGGCGGCTGCCGGAGCGCGTTCCATCGCCGCGCACGCCGTGGCGCGCGTCCTCGGCGAAGGCGTCACCCTGGATTCGGCCCTGCAGGATGCGCTGGCCGGGGCGCCGGGCGCCTTGGTCCCGCCGGTACGGTCACTCGGTTACGGGGCGGTGCGCGGCTATTTTCGCCACGAAGCCATCCTCGGCATGCTGCTGTCACAGCCGGTCCGCTCCCTCGACCGGCTGGTACGTGCCATCCTGTCGGTCGCCTTGTTCGAGCTGGAGGACGCGCGGACGCCGGCGTATGCCGTGGTCGATGCCGCGGTGAAGACCGCGAAGGCCACCGACGCCGCGCGTGCCAGCGGACTCATCAATGCGGTGTTGCGCCGTTATTTGCGCGAGCGCGCCGGCATCGATGCCGGCATCGAGCGCAACCCGGCGACGCGCCACGGCGCCCCGGCCTGGCTCGCCGAACGCCTGCGGGCCGATTGGCCCGTGCGCTGGACCCAGCTGCTCGCCGCCGGCGACGCCCAGGCGCCGATGTGGCTGCGCCTCGCCCGGCACACCACCATGGAGGAATACCTCGCCACCCTCGGCGCCGCCGGCATCGGCGCCCGCGCCGAGCCGCGGGTGCCGGGCGCGCTGGTGCTCGACGTGCCCTGCGACGTGCAGGAGCTGCCGGGGTTCGCCCAAGGATTGGTATCGGTGCAGGATCTCGGTGCGCAGTGCGTCGCATTCCCGTTGGACCTCGGGGCCGGATTGCGGGTGCTCGACGCCTGCGCCGCTCCCGGCGGCAAGACCGCCCTGATGGCGGAGCGTGAAGCGCACCTCGCCAGGCTGGTGGCCATCGACATTTCTCCGGCGCGCCTGGCACGGGTGCATGAAAACCTACAGCGCGGGAACCTGCATGCCGAACTCATTGCCGGCGATGCCGCCGATCCCGGCGCCTGGTGGGACGGCGAACCCTTCGACCGCATCCTGCTCGATGCACCCTGTTCGGCGCTGGGCGTCATCCGCCGGCACCCGGACATCCGGCTGCGCAAGTCCCCGGCGGACATCGACCGGATGCCGCCGATACAGGCGCGCCTGCTCGCCGCGGCCTGGCGGATGCTGGCCCCGGGGGGGCGCCTGGTGTATGCCACCTGCACGCTCACGCGCAGCGAAAACCGGGATCTGGTGGCCGCATTCGCGACCGCGACCCCGGATGCCGTCATTTGCGGTACGGACAGTTGGGACGGCTGGCCGGGATTCGGCGAAGACGACGGTTTGGGCCGGCAAATTCTCCCGGGTGAGGCGGCTGCCGACGGCTTCTATTATGCTGCCTTGAATAAACGATGAAATTTCCCGCTACATCGCGATTCGGGGGAGCGCGTACCTGGCTGCTGCTGGGTGCCGTCATGTTGTCCTTCGGCGCGCACGCCGACGGGCTCGAGGGCCGCTTCGAGGTGCGCTCGGCCGACCTGCAACTCAAGGACGGCGTCTACCAGCTCAACGCACGCTTGGATCTGCCGGTGGGCGAGGCGGTCCGCCAGGGGCTGGCCGAGGGCGTGCCCCTCACCCTCGAGCTGAATCTGGCGATCGAAAGGGTGCGCCAGCTGCTGCCCAACGCCGGCGTGGCGGAGCTCACTCAGCGCTATCACCTGCAGTACAACACCGTGAGCGCGCACTACGTTCTGCGCAACGAGAACAGCGGCGAGCAGGAATCCCTGCCGACCGTCGATGCGGCCCTCGAGCAGCTGTCGCAGGTCCGCGGATTGCCGGTCCTCGACAAGGCGCTGCTGACGGCCGACCGGCGCTACGAGGCCAATGTGCGCGCCAAGGTGGATTACGGCAGCGTGCCCTTCACGGTGCGCATGCTCATGTTCTGGGTCAATGAATGGCACCGCGAAAGCGAGTGGTACACATGGACGCTGCAGTTGTGATCCGCAAACACGGTTCGACTCTGCTCGCCGGCATCGGCATCGCGGCGTGGCTCGTGGCGCTGTACCTGCTCGCGGCGGCTGCGCAGCACCCCGACACCTTCGAACGGTGGCTGCCGTGGATCCTGTTCATCAACATCACCGGTTTGCTCACGATGTTCGTGCTGCTCGCCGGAAAACTGCTGCGCCTCATGCGCGAGTACCGCCGGCACGTGCCGGGTTCTAGGCTCAAGGCGAGAACCGTGGCGATATTCAGCGCGCTCGCGCTTGCACCGATCCTGGTGGTCTACTATTTTGCGCTGCAATTCCTGAACCGCGGCATCGACAGCTGGTTCGAGCTGGAGGTGAACCAGGGTCTGAAGGACACCCGCGAGCTGTCGCGCGCCGCGCTCGATGTGCGCGTGCGGGAATTCCTGCAAAACACACAGGCGGCGGCCCACAACCTGTCGCTGCTTCAGGATTACGAACTGATCGGCGCCCTCGACCGGGAGCGGCGCGAAAGCACGGCGCTAGAATTCACGGTGATCGGCGCGCAGTCGCGCATCCTTGCCACCAGTTCCGACCGGCCGTTGGACACAATGCCTGCACCCGCGACCGACGAAATGATGCTGCAGGTCAGGCGCGGCCGGCCGTACATCAGCCTCGACACGGATTCCGTCGGCGGCTATGTGATCCGCGCGGCCGCGCCGCTCGGTGCGAACGCCAGTTCCGGCTCGCGCGTGCTGGTGGCCATGTACCCGGTGCCGCAGCAGTTGAGCCAGCTCGCCGACACGGTGCAGCGCTCCTACACGCAGTACGCCCACTTCGTGCAGTTGCGCCAGCCGCTCAAGTCCAGCTTCGTGCTGATCCTCACGTTCGTGGTGCTGATGTCGCTGATCGCCGCGGTCTACGGCGCGCTGTTCGCCGCACAGCGGCTGGTAAAGCCGGTGCAGGATCTGATCGCCGGCACGCGCGCGGTGGCCAAGGGCGACTATGACACCAAGCTGCCGCTGCCGGCACGCGACGAACTCGGATTTCTGGTCACCTCATTCAACGACATGACCAAGCGTCTGGCGCGGGCGCGCGAGGAGACGCGGCGCAGCCAGCAAACCGTGGAGGCCGAACGCGCCGGTCTCGCCGTGATCCTGGCGCGCCTGTCCACGGGGGTGATCTCCCTCGAGCCGAACCGCACCGTGCGCACGGCGAATCAAGCGGCCAGCGCCATCCTTGGAGTGGACCTCGAGGGTGCGATCGGCAGACCCTTCTTCGACTCGCCGGGCGATTCCGAGCTGTTCACGCAGTTCCTGGGCGCCGTCAAATCGCGGATCGAGGCGTCGGACCTCGACTGGCGCGAGCAGATCGAACTGCAGTCCGAATCGGGCAGGCGGGTGCTGATGTGCGCCTGCACGGCTCTGCCCAGCGACATCGGCGGCGAGGCCGGCGTGGTGCTGGTGTTCGACGACATCACCACGCTGCTGCAGGCGCAGCGCGACGCCGCCTGGGGCGAGGTCGCACGCCGGCTGGCGCACGAAATCAAGAATCCGCTGACCCCCATCCAGCTGTCCGCCGAGCGCATGCGGCGCAAGTTCCTCGGCAGCATGAACGCGCAGGACGCGCAGATTCTCGAGCGCGCCACGCATACCATCGTCGCCCAGGTGGACGCGATGAAGCAGATGGTCAATGCCTTCAGCGAATATGCGCGCGCGCCCGACATGCACGTCGCGCGCTTCGATCTGAACCAGCTCATCACGGAGGTGGTGGACCTGTACAGGGTCCAGGACAGCGGCGCCGACCTGAAGCTCGCGCTCGATGCCGATCTGCCAGAGATCTCCGCCGACCGCATGCGCATCCGTCAGATCCTCAACAACCTCGTCACCAATTCGCTGGAGGCCCTTGAGGGCCGGGACGATGCACGCGTCGGCATCGAGACGCATCTGGCCGAGGACGGCGGCGGGCGTCAGGTGGTGATCGTGGTGACGGACAACGGTCCGGGTTTCCAGCGGGATCTGCTCGGCACGGTGTTCGATCCGTATGTCACCAGCAAGCCGAAGGGAACGGGTCTGGGGCTTGCGATCGTCAAGAAGATCGTCGAGGAGCACGGCGGCCGCATTGAGGCGGATAATCAACGGGCCGGCGGCGCAAGGGTGAGGATTTCATTGCCGTCGGGCGAGAGCGGGCGCTCGACCAAGTTGCGCGAACCGCGGAAGGGTGAACAGAGGAGAGAACGCGTATGACCGCTGCAAGAATTTTGGTGGTGGACGACGAGGCGGATATCCGCGGATTGCTGAAGGAGATTCTCACGGAAGAGGGCTACGATGTGGAAGTGGCGGCCGACGCGGCGCAGGCGCGGACCGCGCGCGCCGCCCGCATCCCTGATCTCGTGCTTCTCGACATCTGGATGCCGGATACCGACGGGATAACCCTGCTGCGCGAATGGTCGGCGACCGACGGCTACGATTGCCCGGTGGTCATGATGTCGGGTCACGGCACGGTGGAGACCGCGGTCGAGGCCACGCGCCTCGGCGCCTTCGATTTTGTGGAAAAACCCCTGTCCCTGACCAAGCTGCTGCGCACGGTCGAGCGTTCGCTCGACGCCGGGCGCCGCAAACGGTTGTCGACGCGCTCCCAGGGGGCACCGCTCGCCTTGCCGATCGGCAAGGGCAAGGCAACTCAGGCGCTGCGCGAGCAGATCCACCAGGCGGCGCCGAGCACATCGCCGGTGTTGCTGATCGGGGAGCTGGGCTCGGGTCGCGAGGCGTACGCGCGCTACCTGCACTCCCTGAGCACGCGGGCGGCCAAGCCGTTTTTCATGGTGGTGGCCGCCGGCCTGGGGGCCGAATGCGCGGCGGCGCTGTTCGGCACGGAGCAGGACGGCAGGATCGAGCCGGGCGCCTTCGATCAGGCCGCCGGCGGAACGCTGTATCTGAACGGCCTCGAGGATTTGAGCATGGGGGCGCAAAAGGCCGTTCTCGGCGCGATCGAATTGCAGAGCTACACGCGGGTCGGCGGCCGTCAGCCGGTGCCGCTCGACGTGCGCTGGGTGAGTTCCGCGCAGGAGGACTTCGAGGCCCGGGCCGCCGCCGAGCCCTTCCGTCGCGATCTCGCCACGCATTTGAATGTCATCACCCTGCGGGTGCCGCCTCTGCGTGAGTATGCCGAGGACGTGCCCGACCTGTTGCGCTTTTACGTGGACCGGCTGGTCGACGATCAGCATCTGCCGCTGCGGCGCTTCAGCGTCGCCGCGCAGAACCGCCTTCGAAACTATCCGTGGCCGGGAAACGTCGGCGAGCTGAAGAATCTCGTGCAGCGGGTGCTGATACTGGGGTCGGGGGAGGAAATCCGGCTCGAGGAGATCGAGCGTGAACTTGCCGTCAAGACGTCGGTGGATGAACCGCTGGTCAAGCAGGACCTGCTGGCGCTGCCGCTGCGCGAGGCGCGCGAACAGTTCGAGCGCGCCTATCTGCAGCAGCAGCTGCTGCTGTGCAATGGCAAGGTGGGGCAGTTGGCCAAGCGGGTCGGCATGGAGCGCACGCACCTGTATCGCAAATTGCGCGCGCTCGGCGTGGATTTCCGGCAGCTCGGCGACGATTAGTCGCGGGCTGCTGATCTTCTAAGATGCGTGGCGTTGGGTGGCCGTCGCCGGACGCGGCACGGCCCTCGGCAGATTGCCCCAGGGTTTGCGCAACACGACCAGCGCCTGCGCGGCGGGCATCGGCCGCCCGAGCAGGAAGCCCTGTGCCTGCAGACAGCCGAATTGGGTGAGCATCTGGAACTGCGCCTGGGTCTCGACGCCTTCGGCAATGACGTGAATCCCCAAGGACGAACCGAGGGCGATCAAGGCGCTCACCATGGCGGCCACCTTGGGGTCGGCGGTCATGGAGTGGATCAGGCTCCTGTCCAATTTCAGCCGATCCACGGGCAGCTTGGACAAATACCCCAGCCTCGAATAGTTGTCGCCGGCATGACTCACCGCGATGCGCAGACCCAGCTGCTTCCATTGGGAGAGACATCGGTTCGTGGACTCGATGTCCGCCAGCAGCGCGCTTTCGGCGATTTCCAATTCCAGCCGATGCGCCGGAAAGCCTGATGACTTGAGAATTTCGGCCATCACCTTGGAGAATTCCTCGTTGATCTGCAGCGTCGAGATGTTCACGGACAGTGTCAGGCGCTGCGCGTCGCGGCCACGCCAGGCGGCGGCGGTATGACAGGCGGCTTTCAGCACGTAGGCGCCGAGTGCGCCGACCAGACCAGCGCGCTCCGCCACGGGGATGAAAACCGCCGGTGCGATGCTCTCGCCGCTGGTGAGAAACCACCGGCAGAGGGCCTCGACGCCACAACCGCGGCCGCTGTAGAGCTCGAACTGCGGCTGGTAGTGCACCCCGATGGTATGGCGCCGCAGGGCCTCGTCCAAGCCCGCCTCGACCGGCGAGCGGGGCTTTTCGGCCGGCACCGGCTCCTGCGGCGCCGATGCGGCCACGGCGAGGGCCATGGACCGATTGTCGCTGCTGCGGAGCGGGCCGAACAGGGTGGCCGGGTCGGCTGGGGCGGCCGCGGGGCGGCGCACCCGCACCGCTGTAACGGCCTGCGCCGGAGGCGACGGGGCCGGCAGCACCACCAGCACGTCATCCGCGCCCACCGGAGCGATGATTCCGCAGCCGGCGCCGCCGGCGCGCAATCGTGAGCCGAGTACCTCGAGCAGCTTGTCGCCCAATTCGCTGCCGCAGGACTCGTTCATCAGCCGCAACCCCTGCAGATTCAAGGCCACCACGGGCAGTGCCCGGTGACCCGGCTGCGCGCGCTGCATGATTCGCGCCGCGAGATCGCTCGCATGCACCGGCGTCGGCAGGGCGGTGAACGCGTGGAAGAAGGCCAGACGGTGAGGCCGGTCTTCCGGGGACGAGAAATCACAGGCGGTTCCGAGAATCGTGCCCAGCAGCTCGCCGCCCGAGGCCGCCAGTGTCCGGCACGCCTCGGCGTTCGCGTAGGTGATCCAACCCGCCGCGTCACACAGCACCACGGCATCGCGGTCAGACTGCAGGATCGACGGCAGGGCGTTTCGCCAATGCACCGCGGGACGCCCCTTAAGGCCGCACGCGCCGGTTGCGATGCCGGATTCCGGCTCAGGGAGATGTGGGACGGAATGTGCGCCGCCATCGCCCATCTCGACCAGCAACACGTTCGATGTCCGCAGTGACAGCAGCCGCAGCACGTCCAGCGCCGCGCCGCGCGAATCGGGCGGCATCTCATCGGCGCAAAATACGATGCCCGGATTGAATTCCGCCGCGACGCCTTGCAGTGCGGACTCGCAATCAACGTGCCGCCAGTTGAACTCGAGGTCGTAGTTGGCGAGCAGCTGCCGTGCGATCGATTGCTGCGAATCGCGGCGTTCAACGATCAAGACCTTGACTGACTCGATCAAAAGATAATCTCCCTGCCATTTGGCGCCGGCTGGTCCGGACTCGATCCGTGCCGTTGAATGCGACAATAAACGCAACGCCGGGCGGAGGACTTATGTAATCACGGGAACTGCCAACGGCGTCACAGGGAGCCTGTCTGAATACTGCGACATGCTCCTAAACCAACTAATCGCCGACGCGGATCACCAGCACGTCGACGTCGGCTTTGCGCAGCTGCTGGCGCATGCGGTTGAGCTCGTCCAGATCGGATATCGGGCCGATGCGTATGCGGTGCCAGGTGTCGCTGTCGACCGACACTTTCTGCACCTTGGATTCGATGCCCTGCAAGGCGAGCTGGGCGCGCACCCGATCGGCGTCGGCGAAGTTGCGATAGGAGCCGGCCTGCAGCACGTAGGTGCCGCGGCGCGTCTCGGGGGCCGGCCGTATGTCCGGCTTGACGTCCTTTTCCTTCTCCGGAACCACGACCTCGAATTTCGGCAGCATGTCGTAGAAGTCGTAGGATTTGGCCGGCTCCGCCGCCGCCGCGGAGTCGGGTGCTTCCGGATACGGTGTGTCGCCACGGGCCTTTTTCTTTTCCGGTTTGACGGCGGCACTGCGCGGTTCCGGTCGGTGGTCCCTGATGTAAACCAGGCCGGCGACCGCCAGCCCGGCCAGCAGTCCGCACAGCAGCCCGGCCCATCCGGAGAATCCAGCGCGCGGTGCGCGTTTCGTCCTGTAGTCGCGTGCCACCGGCCCGGCCTACATGGTATCGGGGGCCGACACCCCCAGCAGGCCGAGTCCGCTGCGAATCACGGTCTGACAGGCCGCGGCAAGCGCGAGCCTGGCGTCGCGCAGCGCCGCCTCCTCGACGATGAACTGGTGGGCGCTGTAATAGGTGTGAAAGTCGTTCGCCAGGTCGCGCAGATAGTGGACCAGGGAGTGCGGCGCGCGCTGCAGCGCGCATTGCTCGATGATCTCCGGGTACTGACACAGCCGCCTGATCAGTACCAGCTCCTGCGGCTGTGCGAGGGCGGGGAGCGAAGCGCGGCCGTTGGCGGGGTCATGCACCAATCCGCGGTCCGCCAGCTGGCGCATGACGCTGGCCACGCGCGCGTGTGCATACTGGATGTAGTACACCGGATTGTCGTTGGAGCGCGCCGTCGCCAGCTGTAGATCGAAATCCAGGTGCTGATCGTTGCCGCGCATGACGTAGAACAGCCGCGCGGCGTCGTTGCCCACTTCGCCGCGCAAATCGCGCAGGGTCACGAAGTCGCCGGAGCGCGTGGACATCTGCGCCTTCTCTCCGCCGCGATACAGGGTCACGAACTGCACCAGACGCACCTCGAAACAGTCTGCGGGGCCGCCGAGCGCAACCAGACCGGCGCGCAACCGCGCGATGTAGCCATGGTGGTCGGCGCCCCAGACGTAGATCAGGTGCTCGAATCCGCGCCTGCGCTTGTTGAGAATGAAGGCGATGTCGCTCGAGAAATAGGTCTTGATGCCGTTCTCGCGCACCATGACCCGGTCCTTCTCGTCGCCGAACGCGGTGCTCCTGAACCACAGGGCGCCGTCCTTGCGGTAGGCATGGCCGCCGGTCTCGAGCGCGGCGATGGCGCGGTCGACCGAGCCGTCCTCGGTCAAGGAGCGCTCGGAAAACCAGCTGTCGAAGCGCACGCCGAATTCGGCGAGATCCTCGCGGATGTCGGCGAGGATGTCGCCGAGCGCCAGGTCGAGGACCCTGCGGAAGGCCGCGGCGCCGATCAGCGACCGCGCGCGCGCCACCAAGGCGTCGATGAAGGCGTCCTTGTCGCCCCCCTGCGGCTCGTCGGGCGGCAGATCCCCGAACACCTCCGTGACCGGCCGCATCAGCGCATCGCCCTCGGCATCCTCGAGCTGGGCGGCTATTGCGGCGATGTAGTCGCCGCGATAGCCGTTCGCGGGAAATGCGAAATGTCCGCCGCGACGCTCCAGATATCTCAGCCAGGTACTCACCGCCAGGATTTCCATCTGCCGGCCGGCGTCGTTGACGTAGTACTCGCGCGTCACACGATAGCCCACGGCCTCGAGCAGATTTGCCAATGTGGCGCCGTAGGCGGCATGGCGGCCATGACCGACGTGCAAGGGGCCGGTCGGATTGGCCGAAACGAATTCGACCACCACGGACCGGCCGGCGCCGAGCTGCGATCGGCCGTATGCGGCGCCGGCCTCGAGGATGCGGCCGAGCTCCTCGTGATAGGCCCGCGGATCAAGATGAAAATTGATGAATCCCGCGCCGGCGACCTCGACGCGCTCGATCGCATCGCTGGGCGGCAGCGCGGCCGCGAGCGCCGCGGCGATGTCGCGCGGATTCCGCCGCGCGGCCTTGGCCAGGCGCATTCCGAGATTGCAGGCGAAGTCGCCATGACGGGGGTCGCG
This sequence comes from Gammaproteobacteria bacterium, assembly GCA_003137095.1. Taxonomy (GTDB): domain Bacteria; phylum Pseudomonadota; class Gammaproteobacteria; order Steroidobacterales; family Steroidobacteraceae; genus Bog-1198. Next base: position 83,817 of record PLET01000098.1, on the reverse strand, counting down.
GGTGCGCTCCACCTCGATCTCCACGCCGCGCGCGGCGTGCGGCACCAGTTCCTCGGGGAGGGCGTCGAGCGCCCGGCGCAGCAATGTCTCGATCAATTTCTTCAAGCGCGTCGCACCGGCTTTTGGCAAGGGGTCGGCAGTTTACCCGAAAGCGCTCAATCCACTTCGAGCGGATCGACGTCGATCGACCA
>PLET01000098.1:35495-83619 GCA_003137095.1 Gammaproteobacteria bacterium | reverse complement strand
TCGGCGCGCAGCAGCGCGAGCCTCGAATAGGGCGGCCATCCGGCCTCGCGCCGCTCCTCCAGGGCTTGCGCCGCGAAGCCCTCGTAGCCGTCGCCGATCAGGCTGCGAAGCAGGGGATGATCCGGAAACTCGGTCTGAATCAACACCTCGCCGGCGCGGGTCGCACGCCCGGCGCGGCCGGCCACCTGGGTGATGGTTTGCGCGAGCCGTTCGGTGGCGCGGTAATCGCTGGCGAACAGGCCCTGATCGGCATCCAGCACCACCACCAAGCTCACCTCGGGGAAGTGATGTCCCTTGGTCAGCATCTGCGTGCCCACCAAGATCCGCGCATCGCCGCTGTGCACGCGCCCGAGTACTTCCTCCATCGATCCCCTGCCGCCGGCGGTGTCGCGGTCGAGACGCGCGAGCGGCGCGTCCGGGAACAGCCGGGCGAGCGTCTCCTCGACCCTTTCTGTGCCCTGGCCCAGCGGGTTCAAGGGCTGGCCGCAGCTGCCGCACGCGGACAGCACGGGCTCGCGCGCGCCGCAATGATGGCAGCGCAGCTGCGCTGCGCGACGATGCAGGGTCATGCGGGCATCGCAATGCGCGCAGGGTGCGACCCAGCCGCAGGCGTTGCAAAACAGCGTGGGCGCAAAGCCGCGGCGGTTCAGGAAAACGATGATCTGTCCGCCCGCTTTGAGATGCGCCGCAATCGCCTGCATGGCCGGCTGCGACACACCCTGGTCGCTCGCACAAGTGCGCAGATCCACGAGCGCCAGGCGCGGCGGTTTGGCCGCTCCCGGACGCTGCGGCAGCATATGCCGAAGGTAGCGGCCAGACGCGACGTTTTCCAGCGATTCGAGCGACGGCGTCGCCGAGCCGAGCACGACCGGTACCTGGCCGCGCTGCGCGCGCAGCACGGCCAGATCGCGCGCGGAATAGCGAAAACCCTCGGTCTGCTTGTACGAGGCGTCGTGTTCCTCGTCCACGACGATCAGCCTGAGCGCGGGCATCGAGGTGAATACCGCGGAGCGCGTGCCGATGACGATGCGTGCCAGTCCGGCGTGCGCGGCGCGCCACGCATCCCGCCGCTCGGTGCCGGTGAGGCCCGAATGCAGCACCGCGACACCGGCCGTGAAGCGCTGCCGGAATCGATCGACGAGCTGCGGCGTGAGTGCGATTTCGGGCACCAGCACCAGCGCCTGGCCGCCATCGGCGATGGCCTCGGCGATGATCCGCAGATAAACCTCGGTCTTGCCGCTGCCGGTGACCCCCCACACCAGGTGCGTCGCGAAGGCGCCGAGCGATTCGCGCACGGCGGCGACCACGACGGCTTGATCGGCGGTGAGAGTCACTTCACTCGGGCGCAGCTCGAGCGGCGCCGGCGGCGGCGCTGCGGCCGCCCCGGCGGCCACCCAGGCACGCGCCGCCAGTGCGCGCAGCGCCGCGGCATCGGCCGGGGGGATCTGCGTGGCCGTTGCCGGGCCGTGCTGCGCCAACCAGGCGAGCAGGGCGCTCTGCCTCGGGGCGCGCCGGCGGGCGGGACCGGCGAGCTGCTGCCGTCCCGCCGCCGTCAACTGCCAGCATTTGCGCGATTCCATGACCGGCTGGCCCTCGCGCAGGCTCGCCGGCAACGCCGCCGCGAATACCTCGCCGATGGGATGGTGGTAGTAATCCGCCGCCCAGCGCAACAGCTCGAAGGTGACCGCGTCGAATACCGGCGCCTCATCGAGGACCTCGTGGACGGTCTTGATCTTGTGCTCGGGGATCGTCGAACTCGGCGAGACGCCGATCAGGATGCCGAGCAGCCGACGGCGCCCGAAGGGCACCCACACCCGGGTACCCGGGCGCAGCGCGCCCTGCCCGGGCGGCGGCAGGTAGTCGAACGCCCGGCGCAAGGGGGCATCGAGCGCGACGTGCAGAATCAAGGCCGTCCTTTTGTCCACAACTTGTGTGGATAAGTCTGTTGAGAACCCGGGATCAAGAGGCTCAAGTGCCCGTTCCGTTTCGGGTCCTCTCCAAATTGGCGAAAAAGTGTCCGAATTGGCAAAAATCCTTTTTCATTCAATATGATACGATGCCATCTACATCCCGCCCTAAGGTGTTGGCACAAAATGTTGCAAGGGAAGTCACGGGAGATGTGCGTAAGTCGCTGATCCGACGTGTTGCGCCGTCAACCACTCGCGAGCCACCGCGTTTATACCTGGATTGGCAAGGTCCCGTCGACGTTAGAGGAACGGTCAATGCCGCGTTTTGCTACGCTCTCGCACGCTTGCATGGCCTGGGATGGTCCAGCGCCAGCACCTGAGGATGCGGCTCTGGACCAAACGCGGGAACTTGAAAAATTCTTGGCCGAGGTCGAACGCCGCGCCTTTCGAATCGCCCAGGTGGCGCTGCGCGACGCGGACGATGCCCTCGACGTGGTGCAGGACACCATGCTCAAACTGGCCCGCAATTATGCGGCCCGGCCGAGCGCCGAATGGCGGCCGCTGTTTTACAGGATCCTCGAGAACGGCATCCGGGATCTGCAGCGCCGCCGGTCGGTGCGAAAGCGGTTCATGACGTGGCTGCCGGGCCCCAAGGAGGACCCGGATAACGAGGCACAGGACCCGCTCGAGAACGTGGCTGACGCGGCGCCGCAAGCGCCCGACCAGCTGATGCAGGCGCAGGCCATGCAGCAGCTCGAGATCTCGCTGCAGGCGCTGCCGGCACGACAGCGCCAGGCATTCATGCTGCGCACTTTCGAAGGACTGGATGTGGCGGCAACCGCATCCGCCATGGGCTGCTCGGAAGGCAGCGTCAAGACGCATTATTCACGTGCGGTGCATACGCTGCGCGAGCAACTCGGTGAGGTTTGGTGATGAACGAGGATTCTGCAACACTTCTGGAGGAGCGCAGCCGGGCGCTGTTCGAGGACAGCGTCGAGCGCGTCGACATGCGGGTGCGCTCGCGGCTCACGCGGGCCCGTCATGCGGCCGTCGAGGCGGCCGCGAAGCGTAAGGGCGCATGGGTTTTCGGCGCACCGCGCTGGACGCCGGCCGCGGGCGTGACCGCCGCCGCACTGCTGGGCGCCGCTCTGTGGTTCGCACCGCAAATGGGCAATCGTCCGATGCCGGCGACGGACAATCCGGCCTTCGAGGATCTGGACATCGTCGCGTCCAGCGACGAGATGGAGCTGCTGCAGGATGATCCGGAATTCTATGATTGGGCCAACAGAGCCACGAGTCCGGATCCCGGCAGCGTAGGTTGACCTCATTGAGACCGCGACGACATCGGGTGTCGCGGCATTGGCTGATGCTGACGGTTCTGTCGGCGAGCGCCGTGGCGGATCCGCCGGCGGCGCCGCAGCCCGCGCCGCCGGCGGATCCGCCGCCCGACGAATCGTTCATCGAATTCTTGGGCGCGGACGACGTTGGCGACGCGCGGTGGTGGGAATTCTTGAAAAACGCGGAGCCGCGACCGGACCCAGCATCCGCGCCGCCGCCGCAGGATGCAAAGCGATGATCAGGGCGTTATTGATTTGCGTGGGCTTGAGCACGGCGGTGGCGCAGGGCGGCTTCGCGCAGCCCGCTCCTGCGCCCGAGGCACCGGCCGCCGCGCCGCGCTCCTGGCAGTCGCTGTCACCCGAACAGCAGCAGCTGCTGCACGGTTTCCAGGGCAATTGGAACAGTTTGCCTGCGCAGCGCCAGCAGGCGCTGGCGAAGGGCAGCCAGCGCTGGCTGAGCATGAATCCGCAGCAGCGTGCGAGCGCGCAGCAGCGTTTCGGCATCTGGCGCGCCATGCCGCCGGAACAGCGTCAGCTGGTGCGCGAGCGTTTGCAGCGCTTCAAGAGCCTGCCGCCCGAGCAGCAGCAGCGAGTGCGCGAGTCATTCAACCGGTTCCGGCAGATTCCGCCGGAACGGCGCCGCGCCTTGCGTCAGCAATGGAGGCAAATGAACCCAGAGCAGCGCCGCAAGGCCGTGGAAACGCACGCTCCGCCGCGCCGCAATCCGCGCTGACCGGCCGCGCGGTCCACGGCATGGGTCCGAAGGACGCCGCGCTGCGGCGCCCTCCGAATCCCGAAAGATCGATCCTCAGCGGCTCAATGCGCAGCCTTCGACGCCTCGACCGCTTCATGCAACTCATGTTCCGCCTGGTGCAGCAGCTCCTCGGCCTTGGCGCCGTGTCCGGCCATGTCATAGTGGTTCGCGGCACGCGCCCGCTCCATTTCGTGGATGGACTCCACGATGTGCGCGTGCACCTTGTCGAGATCGTGCCAATCGCGGACCTTGTCGGCCAACGCGGCCGCACCGACTCCCAGCGACAGCCCCGCGAGGGCCACGAGCAGTATTTTCTTCATGCTGACTCCTTTGAGGATGGAATTTGCTTATTGGACGGCCGGGACGCTGCCGTCATCGGCACCTCCGGCGCGGGAAGTGTGCGCGAGGTTGGCGGATGGAACAGTTAATTCGTCGATATAATTGCGCCATCGAAATGCAACGATTCAAATCGTCAATATTCGTCGGGCTGCTGGCGGCACTCGCGGGTTGCGCACCCGGTGCCCCACCCCGCACGGCCGCGGAGCGCCAGGCCGTCGCCGGCGCGGTGCTTCCGACGTTCAGCGTCCCCGCACCGGATGCGTCAGGGCTGGTGTTCGTCGCCTACGGCGACATGCGGTTCACCGACCCGGCTTCCTCCATGCTGAGCCAGCCCATCGCGCGCCGCGCATTGATCGCCAAGATCGCGAGCGAGCGCCCGGCGGCCATCCTGATCAACGGCGATATTCCGCTGCGTGCGGTCTCCGAGGACTATCACGTGTATCACGAGGAGACCGGACTCTGGCGGGAGCGGGGATTACGGGTGTTTCCGGCGCTGGGAAATCATGAGTTCGCGGGATGCGTGGAAGCCGCCTGCCTGCAGTTGTGGTGGGACGAATTCCCGGCGCTGCGCGGGCGGCGCTGGTATTCGGTGGCGATCGGCGGCGAAGTGCTGTGCATCGCACTCGACAGCGATGCGCCGTTGTTGCCCGCCAGCGAGCAGCGGACCTGGCTGGAGGCGCAACTGGCCGGGCGCGATCCGCGCGTGAAATTCGTGCTCATCATCATGCATCATCCGCCGGTCTCGGATGTGCAGACCGTCAAGCACGTGGACCACAATCCGCGCGCCAATGAGCTGTCGCTGGCGCAATACCTGCGCGGCGCCGCGCGGCCGCCGGGGCCGCGATTCCTGGTGATCGCCGGACACATCCACAATTATGAGCGCATCGAGAGCGACGGCGTCCTCTACCTGGTGTCGGGAGGCGGCGGTGCGGCGCCTTACGAAGTGGATAGAACGCAATCGGATCTGTACCGGGAGAGCGGCTCCCGGCCGAATTATCACTACATACGCCTGGAATTGCGCAATGGGCGGCTGAGCGGCGAGATGATCAGGCTGTCGGACTATGCCGCCGCGGAGCCGCATGAATGGGACATCATGGATCGCTTCGAGCTCAACCCGCCGCCTTGACCGCCTGGATGAGATGGCCGACGGCCGATTGCGCATCCCCGTAGAGCATGCGGGTCTGATCGAGCACGAAAAGCGCATTGTCGATGCCGGAGAATCCCTGGCCCTGGCCGCGCTTGATGACGATGACGTTCTTCGCCCTGTCGGCGTTCAGGATGGGCATGCCATAGATCGGACTCTGGCGGTTGGTGCGTGCGTCCGGATTGACCACGTCGTTGGCGCCGATGATCAGGGCGACGTCAGCGGTCTCGAACTCCGCGTTGATCTCGTCGAGATCCGCGATCAACTCGTACGGCACCCCGGCTTCGGCGAGCAGCACGTTCATGTGACCGGGCATGCGTCCCGCCACCGGATGGATCGCGAAGCGGACCTTGACGCCGCGGTCGATCAACAGCTGGCACAGCTCCCAGACCTTGTGCTGCGCCTGCGCCACGGCCATGCCGTAACCCGGCACGACGATCACCTTCTGCGAGAACGCCAGCATGACGCCGGCATCCGACACCTCGATCGCCTTCTGCGTGCCGGTCACGCCGGCGCCGGCCGGCCCGGCAGTCTCGCCGAAATTCGAGAACAGCACGTTGCCGAGCGAGCGGTTCATCGCCTTGGCCATCAACTGGGTGAGCAGGGTGCCGGCCGCTCCGACCACCGTGCCGGCGATGATCATGGCGGCATTATCGAGAACGAAGCCCTCGAAGCCCACCGCCAGACCGGTGAGCGCGTTGTACAGAGAAATGACCACGGGCATGTCGGCGCCTCCGATGGGCAGCGTCATCGCGATGCCGAGCAGCAGCGCCAGCGCGAAGAAAGCCGACACCATGCCGGGGCCGGAATGCAAACCGGCGACGATCATGACGCCCGTCACCAGCGTCGCCAGCAGCACGGCCAGGTTCACGAGCTTCTGGCCGCCGAAGCGCACGGACTTGGTGATCAGTCCCTGCAGCTTGGCGAAGGCGATGAGGCTGCCGCTGAAGGAGACCGAGCCGATGAAGCCGCCGATGGCCGCGATGGCGACGTGGGTCACGCTGGTTTCGTTGCCGCCGTACAGTTCGACCGCCGCGATCGCCGCCGCCGCGCCGCCGCCCATGCCATTGTAGAGCGCGATCATCTGCGGCATGTCGGTCATGGCGACCCGCTTGCCGCTGATCCACGCGAGTGATCCGCCGATGGCGATCGCGGCGACCACCAGCGTCAGGTTCACCGGGGTGGCGTGCATGAAGGCGAGCGTCACCAGCGTGGCGAGCAGCATGCCGAGACCCGCCCAGCGCACCCCGCTGACGGCGGTCACCGGCGAGCTCATGCGCTTGAGCCCGAGGATGAACAGGGCGGCAGCCACCAGGTAGGACAGCTGGGTCAGCGTCGCTGCGGTCAACTCCGTGCCCATCAGCCGGCGGCCTTCTTTTTGCCCGCCGACACGAACATCCGCAGCATGCGCTCGGTGACCACGTAGCCGCCGACCGCATTGCCGGCGGCGAGCACCACGCCGATGAAGCCGATCACCCGCAGCGGCACGTTATCGGCCGTGCCGAGCGTGACCATGGCGCCCACCAGCACGATGCCGTGGACGAAATTCGATCCGGACATCAGCGGCGTATGCAGGATCACCGGCACACGTGAAATGACCTCGTAGCCGGTGAATGCCGCCAGCATGAATATGTAGAGTGCAATGACACCGTCGATCATGTTGACTGTCCCTCCACTGCCTTGCGTGTCGCCTCGTGCTTGATCTGGCCGTCGTGCGTGAGCACCGCGCCGGCGAACACCTCGTCGCTCCAATCGATCGTCAATTCGCCCTTGGACAGCGCCGGCTTCAGGAAATTGAACAGATTGCGGGCGTACATCTCGCTCGCGTGATACGGCAGCTGCGAGGGCAGGTTCACCGGTCCGACGATTTTGACGCCGGCGTGCTGCACGATCTCGCCGGGGCGCGTCAATTCGCAATTGCCGCCCTGTTCCGCCGCGATATCGACGATCACGGCGCCCGGCTTCATGCGTTCCACGGCTGCTTTCGTGATGATCCGCGGCGCCGCCCGGCCCGGCACGGAGGCGGTGCTGATGACGACGTCGCTGGCGGCGATGCGTCCTTCGAGCACCGCCTGCTGCTTGGCCTTTTCCTCGTCTGTGAGTTCGCGCGCGTAGCCGCCGGCGCCTTCCGCCGAGACGCCGGTTTCGACGAATTTGGCGCCGAGCGACTTGACCTGATCGCGCGTGGCGCCGCGCACGTCGTAGGCCTCCACCACCGCGCCCAGGCGCTTGGCGGTTGCTATCGCCTGCAGTCCGGCCACGCCCGCACCGATGACGAGCACCTGCGCCGGCCGTATGGTGCCGGCCGCGGTGGTCAGCATGGGCAGGAATTTCTCCAGCGTATTGGCGGCTATCAGCACGGCCTTGTAGCCGGCCACTGCAGCCTGCGAGGACAACGCGTCCATGGACTGCGCGCGCGAGATGCGCGGCACGAGCTCCATGGCAAAACTGGTGATGCGGCGATCCCGCAGGGCGCGAACCAGATCCGGCCGCGCATAGGCCTGCATGAAACCGATGATCACCGCGCCGGTTTTGACCGCGCCGACCTCGGCCAGGCTCGGCGGCTGCACCTTCAGGATGACATCGGCCTGCGCGAGGATGTCCGCGGCGGCGCCGAATGTGACATCCGCATATTGCCCATCGGGGAAGTGGGCGGCGTCTCCCGCACCACGCTGCATGAGAACGGTGGCGCCGGCGGCCCGCAGTTTCGCCGCGATTTCCGGGACGACCGCGACGCGAGTTTCATTAGCAGCGGTTTCCGTGAGGACACCGACGACGACGGCCATGCGGGATATCTCCCAAAACGTTGAATTATGGCATAAGAGTCGACTATCTTTAGTATGTTATGAAGTCCATGGATCCTGGAAAGCTCGAAATGCTCGACTGGCGCGGCGAACCCCTCGCCGCGCAGGGCTATCCGTTGTCCCAGCAGATTCTGCGCACCGACGTTTCCGGCATGCCGCTCGAATGGGTGGATTACCGCGAAGCCGCGCGTCTCTATCATACGGAACAGGTGGCCTACACCTGCGGAACGCTGCTCTACCGGCTGTACGGAGGAACCAGCGCGCGCACCGGTTCGCGGACCGTCGTGGACGTGAATTCCATCATCGCCACCCTCGGACACACCGGCAACCCCGGCAACCTTCGCGGCTCAGCCTATACGCCGCCGCTCAACAACCAGACGCTGTTCCGCCGCGACGCCTACCTGTGCCTGTATTGCGGCGCCCGCTTCGGCTACAGCCTGCTGTCGCGCGATCACGTGACCCCGTTCAGCCGCGGCGGCCAGGACACCTGGAGCAACGTGGTCACCGCGTGCCGCCGCTGCAACAACGCCAAGGCTTCGCGCACGCCGGAGCAGGCGGGGATGCAGCTGCTGGCCGTGCCGTTCACCCCGACCTATGCCGAGTACATCTATTTGAAGGGACGCCGCGTGCTCGCCGATCAAATGGAATACCTGGTCGCACATTTCCCGCGTTCCAGCCCCCTGCACGAGCGCATCCAACGCTGGCCGATGTGAACTGCGCACGCGCCGGCGTCGTCTATCACATCGACGCCAGTTACTTCGTATTTCGCGCCTATCATTCCATGCCGCCCGACATGGTCGACGGCGACGGCAACTCCACGCATGCCCTGTACGGCTTCGCGCGTTTCTTGTCGGATCTGCTGGAAAGCGTCCGTCCGGAGCGGATCGGGGCCGCCTTCGACCTTAGTCTACGTAGCGAAATCTCCTTCCGAAGCCGTATATTTCCCGCCTACAAGGCCAATCGCGAATCGCCGCCCGCCGACCTCGCGCGCCAATTCGCGCTGTGCCGCGAGTTCTGCCGGCATATGGGAGTCGCGGAATTCGCGAGCGCCGAATACGAAGCCGACGACATCATCGGCACGCTGGCCACGCGTTCGCGCGCCGCCGGCCTGCGCAACGTGCTGGTCACGCGCGACAAGGACCTGTCGCAGCTGATACGCGACGGGGACATTTTCTGGGACTACAGCGGCAACACCCGTTATCATTACAACGACATCGGCGCGCGTTTCGGCGTGATACCCGAACTCATCGCGGATTTCATGGCCTTGACCGGCGACAGCGTCGACAACATTCCGGGCGTGCCGGGCGTGGGAAGGAAGACCGCCGGCGAGTTGTTCGCGGTATTCGGGTCGCTGGATGAACTGTATGCGAACCTGGATCGCGTGCCGGGGCTGAAGCTGCGCGGCGCTGCGTCAGTCGCCGCGAAATTGCGACTGCACAAGGAAGCCGCCTATCTGGCGCGCCGCCTGACGGGGATCGTGTGCGACATGCCGATCGAGGCTACACTCGACGACCTCAAGCCGCGCCCGCCGGATACGGCCGGGCTGGAAGCGTTCTTCGACGCCCACGGATTCGGCAACATATTGCGCCGGCAGGCACGGCGCATTGCATGCGCAGCGGACAATTCTCGACATTCAGCATGAGCGGATAACGTCGACAGCGGGGGAGGGAACAATCGTGGCACAGAAGAACATCCAGTCGGTCCTGCAGGAAGCACGCGTATTTCCGCCGCCCGCGCAATTCGTCAAGAGCTCCACCATGACGGCGGAGCATCTGGAGTCGCTGTACCGGCGGGCGGCCGAGGATTACGTCGGATTCTGGGCCGAACTCGCGCGCGCCGAGATCAGCTGGCACCAGCCGTTCACCATCCCGCTGGACGACAGCCGGGCCCCCAACTACCGCTGGTTCACCGACGGCGAGATGAATGTCTCGTACGACTGTATCGACGCGAATCTCGCCGGGCGTGCGGACAAGGTGGCGATCATCTTCGAGGGCGAACCCGGCGATGTGCGACGCATCACCTACCGCGAGCTGCACGCGGAGATTTCGCGCTTCGCCAACACGCTGAAGGCCAACAACATCCACCGCGGCGATCGCGTCATCATCTACATGCCCATGATCCCGGAGGCGGTGATCGCCATGCACGCCTGCGCGCGCATCGGGGCGGTGCACTCGGTGGTGTTCGGGGGATTCTCCGCCAACGCCGTCAAGGACCGGATCGAGGACGCGGGCGCCAAAATGGTCATCACGGCGGACGGCGGCTGGCGCGGCGGAGGCCGCATCGAATTGAAGCGCGCCGTCGATCGGGCGCTCGCCGAGGGCTGTGCATCGGTGCACAAGGTCATCGTATATCAGCGGGTGGGCGGCCTCTGCGACATGCACCCGAATCGCGACGTCTGGTGGCATGACGCCGTCGCCGGCCAGAGCACCCACTGCGAACCGGAATGGGTGGATGCCGAGCACGCACTGTTCCTGCTGTACACCTCGGGATCGACCGGCAAGCCGAAGGGCATCCAGCATTCGAGCGCGGGCTACCTGCTGAATGCCAAACTGACCAGCCGCTGGATCTTCGATCTCAAGGAGACCGACGTGTTCTGGTGCACGGCGGACGTCGGCTGGATCACGGGTCATTCCTATGTGGCCTACGGACCGTTGGCCGCCGGTGCCACCATCGTGATGTATGAGGGCGCACCCAACGTGCCGGATGGCGGGCGCTTCTGGAAGATCTGCGAGGCGCATCACGTGACGATTTTCTACACGGCGCCGACCGCGATCAGGGCGCTCATGAAGTTGGGCGATCATCTGCCGGCCGCGTACGACCTGTCGAAACTCAGGCTCCTCGGCAGCGTCGGCGAACCGATCAANNATCGTCGACACCTGGTGGCAGACGGAGACGGGCGCCATCATGATGTCGCCCATTCCCGCAATCACGCCGACCAAGCCGGGATCGTGCACGCGGCCCATTCCGGGCGTGTTCGCCGACATCGTCGATGATGAAGGCAAGCCGGTGGACAAACCCGACGCCGGCGGCTATTTGGTCATCAAGCGTCCCTGGCCGTCGATGCTGCGTACGATCTGGGGCGACAACGAACGATATCTGAAGACCTATTGGGAGAAATTCCAAAACCGCTACTACGTGGCCGGGGACTCCGCGCATCGCGACGCCGACGGCTATTACTGGATCATGGGGCGCATCGACGATGTGCTGAACGTGGCCGGCCACCGTCTCGGCACGATGGAAATTGAATCGGCTCTGGTCGCGCATCCACGGGTGGCGGAGGCCGCCGTGGTGGGCAAGCAGCACGAAATCAAGGGCGAGTCGGTGTTCGCCTACGTGGTGCTCAACAACGACCGGCCGGCCGGCGCCGCCGCCGCCGATCTGATCGATGAATTGCGCACCTGGGTCGGCGATCAACTCAGTCCGATCGCAAAACCGGATGAGATCCGCTTCACGGAGAATCTGCCGAAGACGCGCTCCGGCAAGATCATGCGCCGGCTGCTGCGCTCCATCGCGCGCGGCGAGCAGATCACCCAGGACGTGTCGACCCTCGAAAATCCCAACATTCTCGAGATGCTGCGCGGGCTGCCGGGAAGCTCACCAGCCAAGAAAGCCGCGGCCCGGAAGGCGGCGCCGCGCAAGTCCGTCGTGAAGGCCGCGGCCCCGCTCGCCAAAACCCGGGCGGCCAAGGCCGGCCCGAAGGCCAAGCCGAAGTCCAAGGCCAAGCGCAAGGCGCAACGCGCCGCGCCGCCACGGGCGAAGCGCAACGCCAAGCGCACCCGGCCGAAGGCCGCCGCGCGCCGCAAGAAATAGACCCATGGGCGAGTTGATCACCGGTCTGGTGCTGTTCCTGGGTGTGCATTCGCTGGCGATCGTCGCGCCGGGATTGCGCGAACGCGGGCTGGCGCGCTTGGGCGAAGGCGCCTGGAAGGGCGTTTATGGTCTGGTGTCGCTGCTCGGCTTCGTGCTCATCGTTTACGGCTTCGGCCTGGCGCGCCAATCGCCGGTGATCCTGTACTCGCCCCCGGCATGGCTGCGCCACGTGACGCTGCTGCTGATGTTGCCGGTGTTTCCGCTGCTGTTCGCCGCCTATCTGCCGGGACGCATCCGGACGGCGGCCAAACACCCCATGCTGGCGGCGGTCAAGCTGTGGGCATTCGCGCACCTGCTCTCGAACGGCACCTTGGCGGATGTGTTGCTGTTCGGCGGCTTTCTGGCCTGGGCGGTCGCCGATCGGATCTCACTGAAACGCCGTCCGCCGCAGGCGCTGCGCATCGCGCCCGCCGGGCGCTGGAACGATGTCCTCGCCGTCATCCTGGGATTGGCGGTTTACGTGCTCTTCATCGGCTGGGCGCACCTGAGGTTGATCGGCGTGTCGCCCCTGGGCTAGCAGCCTGTCTGACCGCTGAGCGGCTGTCTGACCGCTGAGCGGCTGTCTGACCGCTGAGCGGCTACTTGAGCGGCAGAAACACGTCCGTGACCGCTTCGTCCGCCGGTACCTCGGGCGGGAAGCGCACGCGCTGGAAGTACATCGGGAAGTCGCGCAGGTTTTCACCGCTCGTCGGCAGCCATCGGGCTCGCAGATATGCAGCCACCTCGCCGATGCCCTCATCCGAACCGATATGCCGGATCACGGCGCAGCGGCCCGCCGGAATGGTCTTTCCTACCACGCCGAAATCGTTGCTCGCGACGTCGCGTCCGGTGGCTGCGCACAGATCATAGTGAACCTCGGCGCCATCGCCGCGGTAGACGATGTTGTAGGTTGCACTGCGCTTGGGAGGCAGATTGTTCAGGCGGCGCCACTCGATTAGCTTGCGAACCGCAATGCCGATGAATTTGGGATTGCCGCGGTACTCGAGGGCCGCCACCCGGGCGGTCTCGAAGTCCACGATGCTGACCTGGTCCGCCCGGTAATCACGTTCCATGTCCCGTTCCCTAGGTTCGCCCGCGCCAAAGGTGCAATTCCGCAGGCACCGCGCCGATATACAATCATGGCGCCACCGGCCGGAGTCAAGACGATGCGTGCATCATTTGGCATGATACTTTGGCTCGCCGGCGCGCTGTCGCCGGCGGTTTGCGGCGCCGCGTCCGCCGATCCAGGTGAGAGACCGCCGGCGTCGGACCGTCCGCTCGAGCGGCTGCCGTACACGCCGGGTCTGGACGTCTCGTCCATGGATCCGGGCGCCAGTGCCTGTGTGGATTTCTACCGGTACGCCTGCGGCGGCTGGATGGCGCACAACCCGATACCCTCCGACCAGGCCAGTTGGAGCGTCTACGGCAAGCTCTATCAGGACAATCAGCAATTCCTGTGGGGCATTCTCGATGCCCTGGCGCGTTCCTCCGGCCGAACCGCGAATCAGCAGAAGATCGGCGATTATTTCGCGGCCTGCATGGACGAGGCGGCTGCCGAGCGCCTCGGCGCCGCCCCGTTGGCGCCGCTGCTGGCCCGCATCGATGCGTTGCGCGACAAGCGCGAGCTGCCGGCCTTGCTCGCCGTGCTGCACGGACAAACGGGCGACGGCGGCTTCCTGTTCACGTTCGGTTCACAGCAGGACTTCGCGGATGCCACCCGGATGATCGCCTCCGCGGACGCCGGCGGTCTCGGCCTGCCCGACCGCGATAACTATACCGACAGAGACGCGCACGCCGAGGCGCTGCGCGGCCAGTACCGCGCGCATGTCGCACGCACTCTTGTCCTGCTGGGCGATGCGCCGGCCGCGGCGGCGAAGAACGCTGCGACCGTACTGCGCCTCGAGACGCGCCTGGCGCGCGCCTCGCTGACACTGGTCGCGCGCCGCGATCCGCACCAGCTGTTCCACAAGATCAGCCGGGCCGACCTTGAACGTCTGACGCCGGCATTCGATTGGACGCCGTATCTTCAGGCTCTGGGGCTGCCGCGAATCGACATCCTGAACGTGGCCGAACCCCGATTCTACGGGGTGCTCGACCGGTTGCTGCGGGACACGCCGCTCGCCGAACTGAAAACCTATCTTCGGTGGCATGCGGCGCATTTTGCCGCGCCGTACCTGTCGCGGGCGTTCGAGGACGAACGCTTCGCCTTTTTCGATCATCTGCTGCGCGGCGTGCCGCGGCAGAAGCCGCGCTGGAAGCGCTGCGTCGCGCTGGTGGATGCCGAACTTGGAGAAGCGCTGGGTCAGGAATTCGTGGCCCGCACCTTCGGACCGCAGCAGAAGGCCGCGACGCTCAGGATGACCCGCCAGATCGAACAGTCCATGCGCGAGGAAATCACCGCGTTGAATTGGATGAGCGACGCCACCAAGCGCCTGGCGCTGGTGAAACTCGACTCCGTCGCCAATAAGATCGGCTATCCGGACCGCTGGCGTGACTACGGCGCGGTGGTGATTGAGCGCGACGATCTTTACGGCAATGCCGTGCGCGCCACCGAGTTCGAGTCGCGGCGCCAGCTGGCCAAGATCGGCATGCCGGTCGATCGTTCGGAATGGGCCATCACCGCGCAGACGGTCGACGCGTATTACGACCCGCAGTTGAACGACATCAATTTTCCCGCCGCTGTTCTGCAGCCGCCCCTCTACGACCCGCGCATGGACGACGCCGTGAATTTTGGGGACACGGGCGGCACCATCGGGCACGAACTGACCCACGCCTTCGACGATGAGGGGCGGCAGTTCGATGCGGCCGGCAACCTGCGGGTTTGGTGGACCGCCGCGGACGCGGCCGCGTTCAACCGGCGGATCAAATGCGTGATCGATCAGTACGCCGATTATCGCGTGGTCGACGAAGTCCACATCAACAGCAAGCTTACCGTCGGTGAAGACGTCGCGGATCTCGGGGGTCTGGTTCTGGCGCACCTGGCCTGGCGCGCCGCGGCCGGCGCGCCGTCCGGCGAGCAGGACGGTTTGACGCCGGAGCAGCGGTTCTTCGTCGGCTATGCGCAGTGGGCGTGCGAAAACCAACGCCCAGAAGAACTTAGATTGCACGCCAAGACCGACCCGCACTCGCCCGGGCGCTATCGGGTGAACGGGCTGGTGGTGAACATGCCGGAATTCCGCCAGGCGTTCGCCTGTGCGGCGGACCAGCCGATGGTGAAGTCCCAGCCGTGCCGGGTCTGGTGAGGCGCGGCGGTCGGCGATCACCGGCGTGCGCTGAGTCACACTCCCCGGTGGGCGGCTTGCGCACGCTGCGCGGGCACGTGACACTGATACACGGCAACGCACCGCATCCGTTTCGTCATGGGAGTCGTCATGATCGCAGGTCTGATCGTCCTTTTCCTCGCGGTCGCCCTGTCCGGCTATCTGATCGGCGTCTACAACGGTCTGGTGCGCGTGAGCGCGGCAGTCAAACTCGCCTGGTCCAACCTCGACGTGCTGCTGGTGCAGCGCCATGATGAACTTCCCAAGCTGGTCGAGGTTTGCAAGCAATACATGCGATACGAGGGCGAAACGCTCGAGCGGGTGATGAAGGCGCGCGGCGGCGTCGACGCGGCCCGCAATTCCGGCAACATAAGCTCGGTGGGCGTCGCCGAGCGCGAGCTGCGCGCCGGCCTGTCTGGGCTGTATGCAGTGGCAGAGCGTTATCCGAACCTGAAGGCGAGCGACGCCTTCCAGCAACTGCAGGCGCGCGTCAGCGCGCTCGAGACGGCGATTGCCGACCGCCGCGAGGTCTACAACGACGCGGCCAACGTGAACAATGTGCGCATCCGGGCGTTCCCGGACGCGCTGGTCGCGAGCGTTGGGGATTTCCCGCCGGCGCTGCTGCTGCATTTCCAGGCCGACGACAAGTCGGGCGTCGACATGCACGCGCTGTTCGCGCGCTGACTGGAAAGATCATGCACTTCGGACTCATTGCCGCCGGCTGCGCGACCGCCGCGCTGTGGTCGCTGATCCGCTTCCTGGCGAGCCTGCGGCGCGACCGGCTGGTTGCGGACACGCCCCGGGTGCGGGTCCGTTCGGCGGCGCAGGGCTATGTGAAGCTCGTTGGCCGTGCCGCACCGGCGGGCGATGCGCCCCTGTCCGCGCCGCTGAGCGCGCGCACCTGCGTCTGGTGGTCCTACGAGGTGTCGCACAACGAGCGCGACGACTCACGCGGCGAGGCCGGGTGGCAATCGATCGACAGCGGCGTCAGCATCCATCCGTTCATGCTCGATGACGTCGATGCCAGCTGCATGGTGGGTCCCATCAACGCGGAAATCACGCCCACCGAACATGACGTGTGGTACGGCACCAGTCCGCGCCCCGGCAGTACGCCGTCGAAACGGCGAATCCGCAGGAAGTTCGACAGCTATCGATATACCGAGAGCCTGCTGCGGGTGGGTGATCAGCTGTCCGTGATGGGGGAACTGCGTTCGCGTTCCGAGATCGACGGCGGCAGCCTGGCAGCGGGCGCATCGGCGCACTCGTCGATCCTGCGGACCAGCATCATCAGCCAGCCGGCGAATGGCGAACCGTTCCTCATCGCAGCCCTGGATGACGTGCAGCTGCTGCGCCGGGAGAAAGTGCATGCCGCACTTTATTTCTGCCTCGGGCTGACGAGCGTGGTGCTGTGTGCCTGGGCCGTCGAGCAGGCCGTGCATGGCGCCGGTTCCCAGGCAGTGCCGGCGCTGTGAGTCGATTCACAATCGCCAGTCGTTTGACTTACCAATTTGCCGGTCAAAGGATCGATCGGTTTGTAACAACCAGAATCCGCCATCGATAACCTGCGGCTTATGTCCAATCGAATCGTGACGGTGAATTTTTGTCCCTACAATCTCACCGGTAACTTTCCACTTGATTAATGTGTTCAGCGAGGACTTACATTCATGACGACGACTTTGTTCCGCAAGCTGGCGCCCGTGGCCGCGGTTCTCGCCTGGCTTGCCGCGCCGGCGCATGCGCAAGCGCCCGCCGCATCGGGCTGTGCCACCACCGTGGCCAGCCTCAACGGCTCGTATGGCATGCTCATATCCGCCGGTACGCTGCCCTCCGGCGGCGGAACGATCAACGGACCCAAATTTCTGGTCGGCGCGGTTGCGTTCAACGGCGCCGGAAACTTTACGGGCAGCAACGTCTATAGCGGCGCTGCCAGCACCACCGCGAGCGGTACCTATACGGTCAACAGCGATTGCACCATCCAGATCAACCTGACGCTGGGATCGGGACCGGCGAACACCTATACCGTCGCGATGGACGGGACGGGTTCGGCGATGGGCATCGAAACCGACGCCGCGGGGGTGGGCCAGATTGCCTTCAAGCCGCAGTCCTCAACCGCCGCGAGCACCGCGAATTTCACCAACGCCAGCCTGAACGGCACCTTTGCGGCGAATTGCATCGGTCCTCATGCCGGCACCAGCGACTTGAATCTGCAGACTTTCAGCGGCGGCAAGGTCTCCGGCACCGATCCGTTCAACGATTCCGGAACGACGGTGGTGGCCAACAATCCGTATACCGGAACCTATACGGTCAATTCCGACGGCACCTTCGCCGGCACCGATTCGGCCGGCAGCGCCACCTTCAACTTCTACGGCGTGCTGGCGATGTCGAATACCGAGATTCTGTACATTTACAGCAATCCGGCGGCGAACGCGCCGACCGGCACCGGCATCGGCTTCGAGTCCTGTGACGGTGGGTTGACGTCGGCCTCGACCGCGGCGGCGGCGCCGTTCAGCCTGTCGCCGGCGTCCAGCCCACTCACCCTGCAGCAGAACATGGGCGGCACCGACAATATCGTGGTGACGCCATCTGCCGGCTTCACCGGCAGCGTCAGCCTGGCGGTCTCCGGCGCTCCCGCCGGCGTCGGCACGGCCTTCGTGGGCAACCTACTGGTGGTCTTCCCGCCGCTGACCACGCCGACCGGCAGCTATCCCCTGACCATCACCGGTACCTCGGGCGGCTCCACCGCGACCACCACGGTGAGCCTGGTGATCACGCCGGGAGCGTCATTCACCCTGAATCCGGCCAGCAGCGGCGTGACGATCACCCGTGGCAAGAGCGGCACCGACGGCATCACCGTCGCGCCCGTCAACGGCTTCTCGGGGGCGGTGAGCTTCACCGTGTCCGGATTGCCGGCCGGCGTGACGGCCACCTTCAGTCCCGCGAGTTCGAGCGCCGGGTCGACCTTGGGCTTGACGGTGTCACCGAACGCGGCTGTGGGCACCTACCCCCTGACCGTGACGGGCGCCTCGGCGGCCACGGGCAATTCGAACAGCGTGGTGGCGACCGCGAAGATTTCCCTGACCGTCCAATAACAGCGCGTTCAATAACATCGCGTCATAAACAGCACCCCGCCATTTTCCTGAGGATCGATCCTCGGGAAATGGCGGGGTTTGCGCAGTTGTAACGGGACGCCTGCCCCGGCCGTACGGGCGATCAGCGCAAACCGTCGCGGGTGGTGTCGGCCAACGGTGGCACGTCCTCGAGTTCCAGATCGTCGGTGTACAGCGTGTCCTCCTCGCCGTCCAGCCGCACCACAGCATCGGGGTTGCGATCCTTGGCCGGCCGTTTGCGCACGGCACGCGTGTTTCCGGCGCCTTCCAACTCCTCGCCCCGCAGTTCGGATTCGCCCGAGCCGGCCGCGTCGTCCTTTTTCACGTCGCCCATGGAGCACTCCAGGTTGTTGATCGGGACCTGCAGCTTACGCGCCCACGGCGGCGCGCGGTCATCCGCTCCGGAGCCAGGCGCTGTAGGCGTGCGCCTACGCGCGCCGTTCCCGTGCAGGGGCGGGCGCCGCTTCGACGAGCCATCCGCCCCGGTGCCATTCAGCGATCGTGCGGCCGTACACGGCCTGAAGCGTGCGGTACGCGGCCGGCAGATCCGGTTGAGCGGCGCCTTCGATGACGGCGGCGTGGCGCACCAGGCCATCGGCGGCCACCGCCCCGGCGCCGCCTTTCAAGGTGTGCGCCAGCCGGCGCACCTGCGCCGCGTCGCCGGCGCGAATCGCGGCCGACATCTGCGACATGCCCTCCGTGGAGGATTGCACGAACAGGCCGATCAATTCGCGGCCGAACTCGACGTCGCCATCCGTTTGCGCGGCGAGGTCCTGTGGGCTGAACAGCGGCTGCGCGTCGGACGGATCCTTGCCGCTGTCACGCAGCGCCTGGGCGATGGCCTGGATCAGGCGCGCCGAGTCGATGGGCTTGGTCAGATAGTCGTTCATTCCGGCGGCCTCGCACTTTTCCCGGTCCGGAGCCAGCGCGTGCGCCGTCAACGCGATCACCGGGATGTCGGCATTGCGATTGACGCCGCGCAATGCGCGCAGACGCCGCGTGGCCTCGTAGCCATCCATCTCCGGCATCTGACAATCCATGAGCACCACGTCGAACTCCCCGTCCCGCAGCGACTGCAGAGCCTCGAGACCGTTGCCCACGACGTGCACGCTGGCGCCGGCCTTCTCGAGCAGCCGCGCGCCGAGCTTTTGATTGACGGGGTTGTCGTCGGCCAGCAGCACGTGCAATCCGCCGAGCAGCGGACGGTCCGCGCTCTCACTCACCGGCGTGATCGATGGGAGCGGTATGCGGGTCAATTCGCAAATGGCCCGGAACAGCACCGCCTGCTTGGCGGGCTTGTTCACCACGCGATCGATCAGCTGCGCCTCGGCCGCGCTCGCGGGCGCCGCCAGTGATCGCAGCAGGATGATCACCGGCGGCGGCGCGCCGCAGTGGCGGATCGCGGAGGCCACCCAGCAGGCGTCGTGGTCCTCGAAAGTCTGATCGAGGATCACCGCAGCCGGCGCACGTCCCGCGGCGAGCAGGTCGCGATAGCGCCCGAGCGCGCCCGCGGCGGAGTCGACGGCCGTCACGTCGCAGGTCTCGAACCCGAGCTGCCGCGCCAGGATGGCGCGGGTTCGCGGATTGCGCGCCGCGACCAGCACCGGCAGGTTCGAGAGCTCCGGTATCGGAGGCCGCGCCACGTCGGCTCCGACCCGCGGCACTCGCACGCTCAGCCGGAACGTCGAGCCTTGCCCCGGCGTGCTGTCCACCTGGATACCTCCGCCCATGGCCTCGGCCAGGTGCTTGGAGATGGACAATCCCAGGCCCGTGCCGCCAAACTTGCGCGTGGTGGAATTGTCCGCCTGGATGAACGGTGCGAACAGCGCGGCTACCCGGTCACCCTCGATGCCGATGCCGCTGTCGCTCACCGCAATGCTGAGCGAACTGGTCTCGCCGTCCGATGTCGCGGAAACGCTGACGCCGACCTCACCCTCGTTCGTGAACTTGATGGCGTTGCTCAACAAATTGAGCAGGATCTGGCGCAGACGGGTCGGATCTCCGCGGTAGGCGACCGGCATGGCCGGATCGACGTCGATCCAAAGCTCCAGGCCTTTTTCGGCAGCGCGCAGCGCCACCGCGTCCACCGCGGTATCGATCAGCGACTGCAGGTTGAATTCCACCGTCTCCAGCTGCAGGTGACCCGCCTCGATCTTCGACACGTCGAGAATGTCGTTGATCACCGCCAGCAGGGATTCGCCGCTGGAACGCACGATCTCGGCATAGTCGCGCTGTTCCGGCACCAGCGGCGTGTCGAGCAGCAATTCGGTCATGCCGATCACGCCGTTCAGCGGCGTGCGAATCTCGTGGCTCATGTTGG
The DNA here is from genome assembly GCA_003137095.1 of Gammaproteobacteria bacterium. Classification (GTDB taxonomy): domain Bacteria; phylum Pseudomonadota; class Gammaproteobacteria; order Steroidobacterales; family Steroidobacteraceae; genus Bog-1198. The sequence goes on along the minus strand of PLET01000098.1, from coordinate 62,798 downwards.
CGAGAAATTCGCTCTTGGCGCGATTGGCCGATTCAGCCGCTTCCTTGGCCTCGCGCAGCGCAGCTTCGACTCCGCGCGCCTCGGTGACGTCCTGAATGGCGCCGATCACGCGACTGCAGCGCCCGTCGATCAGACGCGGCTCTCCCAGCGCACGAACCCAGCGCAGCCGTCCCTTCGCCGTGATGAATTCCGTGGTCACGTCGAATGGCCGGCCGTGTTCGAACGCCGCGTCGAGAGCCTCGACGATGACGGTGCGCGCAGCGGGTGGATAGAAATCCAGCGCCCTGCCGAGAGGCGGCATTTCACCGACCGGCAATTCGTGGATCCGATACACCATCTCCGACCACAGCGGCGCGGGCGCACCGCGCTCCAACTCCCAGCCGCCGATGCCGCCCATGCGGCTGGTGGCCGCGAGCAGCGCCTCCTGCCGCGCCAGTTTGTCCTCGGCGATCTTGCGCAGGGTGATGTCGGCGCTGTGTACGTAGAATCCGACCACGTGGGCGCCGCTCCAGTGCGGTATGTACTCGCCCTGGGTGTGCCGGGTCGCTCCCTTGGCATCGACATAGGTCTGCTCGAATATCTGGTGCTCGCCGGCCAGCACCCGCCGGATGCGCTCGCGCTCTTGGTCGTCGAATTCCGCCCCGAATATCTCCTGGAAGGATCTTCCCTCCAGCTCCGCAGGCCGGGCCCCGAATCGCGCAAAGTGCGCCTGATTCGCGAAACGACAGATCAGATCGCGGTCCCAATAAGCGATCATGGCCGAAACGCCGTCGGCGATCTGTCGCAGACGCTCCTCGCTCACGCGCAATTTGGATTCCTGTGCGGCCAGCGACAGATGCGCGTCGTGAAGATCATGCAGCGCCGCCTCCGCCTTGGCGGCCTGGCGCAGCAGCTCGGCGTTGACCTCTTCGAAGCGCCGCGAGTGCAGCAGCGCGCGCTGCTTCATTTTGCCGTCGAGCAGGGCCGCCAGGAACGCCGTCGCGAGCAGCACGATCGCAATCGCAGCGACGATGTTCGCGAGCCACTGATTGTTGATGGCGATGCCGCCGTCGCAAAAGGAACCGGTGGCGAAGCGGGTGGCGGCCATGCCGGTGTAATGCATGCCGCCGATGGAAATCCCCATGAGAAGGGCGGCCCATGCACGGTCGCTGCGCAGATGACGCGAACGGTCGGAGCGCAGATTGAAGGCCACCCACAGCGCCGCGAAGGACGCACCGACGCCGATGGCAACCGAGGCGGCGACCAGCAGCGGCTGGTAGCGGATCGCCGGCATGATTTGAATGGCACCCATGCCGGTGTAATGCATCGCGGCGATGCCGCTGCCCAGCAGCAGCGCGCCGCCCGCGAGACGCGGCACGCCGAGTTGCGGCCGGCTCAACAACCAGAGGGCCAATCCGGAGTTCAGAATGGCGATGCCGAGCGACGCCAGCGTCGCGGCGACGTCGTAGCGCAGCGGCACGCCGATGGAAAAGGCCATCATCCCGACGAAATGCGTGGCCCAGATGCCGATGCCCATGGCGACGGTGCCGCCGATGAGCCACAGACGCGCGACGCGTGCCGCACTGGAGGCGACTTTGGACACCAGAAACAGGGCGGTGTAGGAGGCAAGCACCGCGATGATTATGGAAAGTGTCACCAATCCCGGGTAATAACTGACTTGCATGCCGAGTCCGTTCCGTGGAAGACGCTATATCCCGTTATCGGCACGTATGAGCTGGAATTGAATGACTCAAGGGTGCGCGACGCCGCGGAGCCTCGGCCGCCCGAGTGCACCGCAGCAAAATGATGCGGGACAATGGGACAGTGCCGGGGAGGCCCTTTGCCCTGGCACCCGCGCCGTGCCTTGATTGGCATTGCATCGTCCCCATGTCGACGGACACCAGACGAAATCCCCCAATGAAGAAAGTCCGCCGCGTATTTTTGAGTCCTCTCTGGCTGCTGCTCTCCGTGCCTGGCTATCTGGGCTGGCGGCTGCTGCCGGCCCTCGCCGACGGGCCGCTCGGCACCGCGGTCGGGATCATGCTGTTGCTCGCGGTGGTCGTGTTCATTCCGCTGTCCATCCGGATCCGCCACGTCCGCCGCCAGAAGCTTGCCGATGCGCTGGCCTGGCTGGGGTACACGGCCATGGGGTTCTTCTCCACCCTGTTCGTGCTGACCCTGCTGCGCGACGCGGCATTGCTGTGTGTCCGTTGGCTGGTTTCCACGGCGCGATTCGCCGCGCTGACCAGCGCCTCCGCCCACGGCGTGATGGTGCTGGCGCTCGCCTCGACGGCGGTGGGCCTGGCCGTGGCGCGCCGGCCGCGGCTGGTACACGTCGACGTTCCCATCGAGCGTCTTCCCGACGGGTTGCATGGGTTTTCCATCGCCCAACTCAGCGACGTGCACGTGGGTCCGACCATCAAGGGCGGTTTCGTGCAAAAGCTGGTCGATCGGGTCAATGGCCTGAGGGCGGACCTGATCGCCGTGACCGGCGACCTGGTCGACGGCTCGGTGCCGCAGTTGACCCGGCATACGGCGCCCCTGGCGGGCCTGGCCGCCCGTCATGGCGCCTACTTCGTCACCGGCAACCACGAGTACTATTCGGGTGAGCACGCGTGGACCCGGGAAATCCGCCGGCTGGGCTTGACGGTGCTGAAAAATGAGCACGTGGTTCTGGATCATGGCGGCGTCCCGGTGGTGCTCGCCGGAGTCACCGATGTCGGTGCACACCATTTCGATTCGGCGCAGCGCAGCGATCCCGTCGCGGCGCTCGCCGGCGCACCGCGCGGAGCGGTTCGCATCCTGCTGGCCCACCAGCCGAGTTCCGCGGCGGCGGCGGCGGATGCCGGCTTCGACCTGCAGCTCTCCGGCCATACCCACGGCGGCCAGTTCTGGCCATGGAATCTGTTCATCCGCTACTTTCAGCCGTTCTCCTCCGGGTTGCACCGGCTGAAGAATCTCATGGTGTACGTGAGCAGCGGCTCCGGCTACTGGGGACCGCCGAATCGCTTCGGTGTGCCCGCGGAGATCACCCGGCTGCGGCTGGTGCCCGCGACGACATCCAGCTCCATATAAACCGCGCCCGGGATCGGATTGGGGTAGTACGCCGGCGTGTCGCACAATCCATCCTCAAGCCGGCGCACCGCACCGCATGCCACGGCAGCTTCGCGAACTACCAGCAGCAGGCAGCCCGCGGGCGGTCCATACATGTCGGCAAGGCCGTCCAGCTCGGCGGCGAAACCCTGGAAACACAGGTCGAACCCAAGGTCCGCGGCGTATTCCAGGAACAATGCGCGCGCCGCCGTGAAGTGAGCCGGACTGCGCGCCTCGATCAGTTGGTCCATCCGCACTATCATGACATGCGAGCCAGAGATAAAACGACCGTGGTCCGTACGTCCCGAGGAGACGATGAAACAGCCCGAGCTTGCGGCCCCTAGGCTTTGGGTGCGTGCATGACCTTCGCGGGATCCTCGCCGTATGGCGGCGAATAGATCACCAGCAATTTGATCCGCTCGGTGAGCGCCTGGATCGAGTGGAAGACCTTGGCCGGAAAGAACATCATGTCGCCGGCGCGCACATGATGGTCCACGCCGTCGATGCCGGCGATGGCTTCACCTTCGAGGATGTAGACCGCCTGCTCGAGGTCGGGGTGGGCGTGGGCCGGCGACCCCTCGTGACGCTCGATGTCTCCCAGCGCGATCTCCATGTAGCGCGCGCCGTTGACCTGCGGGCCGACCAGCCGATAATTCTTGGTGCCGGAATGATTGGCCGGACTGTAGCTCTGCGCCTCCGAGGCACGGATGATGTACGGTGATTTTTCAGCCATTGCGCCACTCCATGAGTTCGCCGGAGCGAATTATACTTCGCCGTAGCGCATTTTAGTCCCGATTCTAGCCCTTGCGGAGGTACGCAGTGCGCAATTCTAGGTTTCCACCCGGGATGCCGTATCGAGCATCCGGCAGACCTGGGTCAATAGTTCAACCGCCTTGGCGAGCTTGGATTCCATGCGGGCGGTGGGGCCGGCAATGGTGACGATGTAGGTGGCGGTCACCCAGACGAAACGGCCTGAAATCGTGGTGACCCCGTCCAGGCTTTCCTCGCGGTTGATGAACCAGCCTCGCAGATTCCCGGCTGCCAAATCCTCCCTCAAGGCGGTTTTGCTGGTGATGGTGCGCTGCGTGAGGGGCTTCAGCGGGGTGGTTTTGAGGAAATCCTCGAGTGCCGGTTTGTCGAGAGAGCCCAGCAGCGCCTTGCCGGCCGAGGTGGCGTGCAGACTGCCGATGTTGTCGCCCACCCGCACCAGGACGCGCAGCGGATGCGACGGTTCGAACGTCGACAAGTAAGTGGCGCGCAGGCCGAAAACCTTGGCGAGCAGCACCGATTCATCCGTGGCATCGCGCAGCGACTCGAGCGTTGCTTGAGTCCGCAGCACCACCGGGTCGTGGTCCGTGATGGCTCGGGCGATGTCGTAAATCCGCGAGGTGGGGTAGTAGCCTCCGCGGGCGCTCAATTCATACAAATAGCCGCGCTGCTGCAGCGCCTGCAGAACATCATGGCAGCTCGAGGCCGGGATGTTCAGCAGCCGGGCGATCTCCGACGCCGCGAGCGGCCGGCCCTGCTGGGCGAATATTTCGAGAAAATCCAGAGTCCTTCCCACGATTTTCGACATGGGTATCAGGTCAGGCGGTGATATTCGAGACCCAGCGCCGAGGCCACCGCTTCGTGAGTCACCTGGCCCGCATGCACGTTCAGGCCCTGCGCCAGGCCGGGATCGCGGCCGATCGCGTTGCGCCACCCCAGGTCGGCGAGGCTCCTGACATAGGGCAGCGTCGCATTCGTGAGCGCGACGGTGGAGGTGCGCGGCACCGCTCCCGGCATGTTGGTCACGCAATAATGGATCACGCCGTCCAGAACATAGGTCGGCTCGGCGTGGGTGGTGGGCCGGCTGGTTTCGAAGCAGCCGCCCTGGTCAATCGCGATGTCCACCAGCACCGCACCGGCCTTCATGCTCCTGACCATGGCGCGGGTGACGAGTTTCGGCGCAGCCGCGCCTGCGATGAGCACCGCGCCCACCACCAGATCGGCGTCACGCACCAGTTCCTCGATGGCATGCGCCGTCGAGTACACCGTCTTCAGTTGGCTGCCGAACAGGGAGGACAGCTCGCGCAGGCGCCGCACCGAGCGGTCGACCACCGTGACGTCCGCGCGCAGTCCGACCGCCATCTCCGCGGCATGCGTGCCGGACACGCCGCCACCGAGCACGACCACCTTTGCCGGTGCCACGCCGGGGACTCCGCCGAGCAGCACGCCGAAGCCGCCGTTTGCCTTCTGCAGACAGTTCGCGCCGACTTGGATGGACATGCGGCCGGCCACCTCGCTCATCGGAGTGAGCAGCGGCAGCGAGCCGTCGGGCGCCGTGACGGTTTCGTAGGCAATGGCGGTGGCGCCCGACGCGAGTAGCGCCATGGCCTGGTCGCGGTCGGCGGCCAGATGCAGATACGTGAACAGGGTCTGTCCCGGACGCAGGCGCTTGCATTCCGCCAGCTGCGGCTCCTTGACCTTGACGATGAGCTCGGAGGCCGCGAACACCGCCTCGGCGGAGGCGGCGATGGCGGCACCGGCGGCCTGGTAATGCGCATCGTCGAAACCGATGCCGGCGCCCGCGCCCGATTGAACCAGCACCCGATGCTCGGCATCCACCAGCTCACGCACGCCGGCCGGCACCAGTCCGACCCGGTATTCGTGAATCTTGATTTCCTTGGGCACGCCGATGTTCATCGTCCAACTCCCCGCAAACCATGGTAAACCATTGTGCGTCTGCTCACCGCGGCCGGCCCTTCAGGGCTTGGCCTTCAGTGCCAGCGAGAACTCCACCTTGACGTCATCGCGCACCATTTCCGTGCTGCGCCACTCGCCCTGGCCGACGCCGAAATCCAGGCGTTTCAAGTTGGCGGTGCCGTCGAGCTTTGCGCCGCCCGGGGTCTGGGTGAAGCGAAATTCCACCGGCACGTCCTTGGTGACCCCGCGCAGAGTCAGCGCGCCCACGGCCGTGTAGCCTGCGGCCGTCCGGGCGAAACTGCGCGTGACATAGTGGGCCGCCGGCCAGTGCGCCACGTCGAAGATGTCGGCGCCGCGCATGGTGCCGTCGCGATCCTTGTCCTGGGTGTCGAGCGACCCCACGTCGATCGCCACATCGAAATGCGAGGCAGCCAGCGCATCCGGCGCGAATTCGATGGTGGCCGTGAATTTGTGGAACACGCCCCGGAACTGGGCGCCGGCCTGGGTGCCCTGGAACAGCAGCCGGCTTTGCGCCGCATCCGCGATGTAGACCGGTGCCGCGGGCGCCGCCGCGGTTGCCGCGGGCGTGATGACGGCCAGTGCGCCGATGGCCAGTGCACCGATGGCCAGTGCGCCGATGCTCAGCGCGCCGATGCTCAGCGCGCCGATGCTCAGCGCGCCGATGCTCAGCGCGCGCGCCCGGGGGGGAGGCAGGACTGTTCGAATCATGGGGTTTTCTCCGACGTGAACGGCAGCATGCGCAGCAGCACGCCGTCGCGATTCCAGAAGTGATGTTTGAGCGCGGCCAGGATGTGCAGCACGGCGATCGCGAACAGCACCTTGCTGAGGGCGTCATGCGTGCCGCGCAGCAGCTCGAATGCCCGCTCATTCGGCGCGATCAGATCCGGCCACGTGAACCAGTCGAACCAGCTCACCGAATAATTCTTCGCCGACGACATCAGCCAGCCGCTGAGCGGCATCGCAAACAACAGAACATAGAACGCCGCATGGGTGGCGCGCGCCAGCCAGGCCTCGACGGGCCGCATGCCGGCGGGCAACCCAGGGGGCGCGTGCCCCAATCGCCACAGCAGCCGCAGCACCGCCAGCATCAGCACCGTCATGCCGAAGCTCTTGTGCCGGGCCAGCAACGTCAGCTTGTGCAGCCCGAGCGGCAACGGGTCGGCGAGGCGCGCGAGCACGAACTGCGAGACGACCAGCGCCGCGATGATCCAATGAAATGCCTGCGCCACGGCGCCGTAACGTGTCGGTGGATGCCGCATTGACAATGGCAACTCCCGGAGGACAATTCCCGCGTAGTCTAGCAAGGCGATGAGGCCGTGTTCTCATTCAAATATTGCCCGGTGGCGGTCCTGGTGCTGCTGCTGGCGGCATGCGGCGCCGCGCCTCCGCGGCAGGCCGCAGGTCCGCGCGAAGCGCCCGCGCAAGCGCCGCAGCCGCCACGCGGCGGCGCCCTCTACCGCATCGACCCGGCGCAATCCGAACTGCGGCTGCTCGTGTACCGGAGCGGCACGATGGCGCGGCTCGGACACAACCACGTCATCGTCAACCGCAGCCTCGATGGCTGGGTGGCCGTAGCCGCCAGCATCGCCGCGTCCTCATTCTGGCTGAAGATTCCGGCCGCCGCCTTCGCGGTCGACGAGGCGGGCGCGCGTGCGGAGGAAGGGGCGGATTTCGCGGCGGTGGTCGCCGAGGACGCCAAGTCCGCAACCCTGCGCAACATGCTCGGTGCTGCGCTGCTCGATGCGGATCGGTTTCCGGACATCACGGTGCGCAGCTTGGAGCTCCACGAGTCCGTGGATGGCTCCGCCGCCGGCACGCCGGTCGCGCTGCTCCGCATCCGGGTGGCGGGACGGGACTCGACGCTGTCGGTGCCTTTTTCGCTCGAACGCACCGCCGGACGACTGTCGGCGACGGGGGAGACGGGCCTGCGGCAGAGCGCTATCGGGTTGAGGCCGTTCAGCGTGATGCACGGCGCGATCCAGGTACAGGACGAGTTGCGATTGAAATTCCGCATCGTGGCGTTCCCGTTCCAGGCCGCCGGCAAGTATTTTTGCGCCGGAAAGTAGCTAGGCCGCCGGTGACGATGCCATGAGGATCTGGGTTCCCTCGGGAGCGACATAGACGGCCACGGAGGTGTGCCGCATCGGCGCCGCGGCGCCGCCCGCCGGCTCGATGCCGAGCGCTGCCAGCCGGGCGATGCGCTCATCGACATCGTCGGCATCGAACAGCAACGTCGGTCGCCGCAGATAGGCCGATTCGTACAAGCCGAGGTCGATGGTGTCGCTGGTGCAGGCAACGTGCGGCAGCCGCGCGAGCGGCTCATCCATGCCGACGAACCCGAAGCGCTCCCAATAGGCCTTGGCGTGTGCAAGGTTCTGCGCCGGCAGGCCGATTTCCACGAAATAACCGCACGCGGAAACCTGGCTCGGCAGCCGCTTGGCCGGTGAAAAGGTCCGCGCCTCCACGAGACGGATCATGTGGCCGAAGGGATCCAGCCAGCCGACTTCGTTGAACACGTCGTTCCCCAGGCGCCGGTATTGGAATTCGACCCCGATGCGCTCCAGGACCTCCAGATGCTTGAGCAGCCCGGGCTTGACGAAGGTGATCGATGGCGGCGCCATGTCCTGCTGGTGCAACCCCACGTGGATCCTGCCGTCCGTCATCACGGCGTAGGGATGTGCCCACGCCGCGCCGACCTCCGCCTGGGAAAAGCCGAGCGTTTCGTAGAACTCCATCGACCCCTGGATATCCTGTGTGGTCGCGGAGAATTCCAGGAATCGTCCGAGCATCACACCGGGGACACGCCGCCGACACACACATATTTAAGCTCGGTGTAATCAAGTATTCCATACTTCGAGCCTTCGCGGCCCGTTCCGGATTCCTTNNACGCCGCCGAACGGCGCCACCTCGGTCGAGATCAGCCCGGTGTTGATGCCGACGATGCCGTACTCGATGGCCTCCGAGACGCGCCAGCTGCGCGCCAGATCGCGCGTGTATAGGTAGGCAGCGAGCCCGAACTCGGTGTCGTTTGCCATGGCCACCGCCTCGGCCTCGCTCTGGAACCTGAACAGCGGCGCCACCGGACCGAAGGTCTCTTCGCGCGCCACCCGCATCGCCGGCGTCACGCCGGTCAGGATGGTCGGCTCGTAGAAGGTCCCGCCGAGCGCGTGCCGCCGGCCGCCGAGGGCCACCGCGGCGCCCTTAGACAGCGCATCGGCCACGTGCTCCTCGACCTTGGCGAGCGCCTTGGCGTCGATCAGCGGACCCTGGTCGGTGGGTCCGGCCAGACCGTCTCCCACCTTCAGCCCGCGCACGGCATCGATCAGTTTGCGGGTGAATTCCTCGTAAACCCCCGCCTGCACCAGCAGCCGATTGGCGCATACGCAGGTCTGCCCGGTGTTGCGGTACTTGCTGGCCATGGCGCCCTGCACCGCGGCGTCGAGATCCGCGTCGTCGAAGACGATGAACGGTGCGTTGCCGCCGAGTTCAAAGGAGATCTTCTTCATCGTGCCCGCGCACTGCGCCATCAATTTCTTGCCGATCTCGGTGGATCCGGTGAATGTCAGCTTGCGCACCATGGGATTCGTGGTCATCTCGCCGCCGATGGCCGACGCCGATCCGGTGACGACATTGAACACGCCGGGCGGGATGCCGGCCCGGTTGGCGAGTTCCGCCAGCGCCAGCGCGGACAGCGGAGTCTGGGTGGCCGGCTTCAATACCAGGGTGCAGCCGGCGGCGAGCGCCGGGCCGGCCTTGCGCGTGATCATGGCCGAGGGAAAATTCCAGGGCGTGATGGCGGCCACCACGCCCACGGGTTGTCGCAGAACGATGATGCGCTTGTCGGCCTGGTGCGCGGGTATCACGTCGCCGTACAGGCGCTTGCCTTCCTCGGCGAACCACTCGATGAAGGACGCGGCGTAGGCGATCTCACCCTTGGACTCGGCGAGCGGTTTGCCCTGCTCGGCGGTCATGAGCACCGCCAGGTCCTCCTGATTGGCGAGCATGAGATCGAACCAGCGGCGCAGCAGCAGGGCGCGGTCCTTGGCGGTTCTGGCGGCCCAGCGCGGGAGCGCCCGCGCGGCGGCCTCGATCGCCCGGCGGGTCTCCGCTGCGCCCATGTTGGGTATCGACGCGAGCTTCACTGCGCTCGCTGGATTGTGCACGGCGAGGCTGGCGCCGCCGTCCGCCGGCGTCCAGCGGCCGTCGATGCAGGCCAGCTCCCGCAGCAACAGCGGATCCTGGAGTCTCACGGCGTCGCTTCAGCCGAGGTGTTGGTGGAAGAAAGCGAGGCTGCGCTCCAGCGCCAGCTTGGCGCTGGCGGGCTCATGGCTCGCACGATCGGTGCAGTTGAATCCGTGGTCCGCCGGATAGAGGTGGTAGATGCCCTGCGGAAAGGCCGCCCTGATCTTTGCGACCACGGCCGGCGGAATGTGCGCATCCTTTTCGCCGTAGTGAAACATCATCGGGCAGCGCGGCTTTTCGTCCAAATACTGGTCGATTCCGCCGCCGTAGTAAGCCACTGCCGCGTCCGGTGCGAGGCGCGCGGCCGCGAGATACGCCATGGTGCCGCCCCAGCAGTAACCGACCACACCGCGCTTGCCGGGCTTGGGCAGGCTATCGAGCGCCGCCGCCACATCCAGCATCACCAGTTCGTTTTTCATCGACTTCATGTAGCCCATGCCCCGCCCCATGTCGGTGTACGGCACGTCGACGTCGCGTTCCACGCGATCGAACAGCGCCGGTGCCAGCGTGCAAAAGCCGGCCGCCGCGTATTGGTCGACCACATTGCGGATGTGGCGGGTCACCCCGAAGATCTCCTGGATGACCACGATGCCGCCGCGCGGTTTGCCGGGGGGATCCGCGTAATAAGCCGCAAGACGATGACCATCCGCCGCGTCGAGTTCGATGTTCTTGCCCATGTCAATGACCGCCTCCGCCGGAAAATCGAATGAGTGTCAGCGCTCCACGATGGCCGTCACGCCCATGCCGCCGGCCGTGCAGATCGAGATCAATCCGCGCTTCGCCTTGCGCTCATCGAGAATCTTGGCGAGCGTGGCGACGATGCGCGTACCGGTGGCGGCGAACGGGTGGCCGATCGCGAGGCTACCGCCTTTCACGTTCAATTTCGACCGGTCGATGGCGCCCACCACGTCGTTCAAGCCGAGCTTGTCGCGGCAGTATTCCCGGTCGGTCCAGGCCTTGAGGGTGCACAACACCTGGCCGGCGAAGGCTTCGTGGATCTCGTAGAAATCGAAGTCCTGCAGGGTGAGCTTCGCATCGGCGAGCATCCGCGGCACCGCGTAGGCCGGCGCCATGAGCAGCCCCTCCTGGGCCACGAAGTCGACCGCGGCCACTTTGCCGTAGGACAGATAGGCCAGCACCGGCAGCTTGTGCTCGCGCGCCCAGGCCTCCGACGCGAGCAGCACGGCCGAGGCGCCGTCGGTCATCGGCGTGGAATTACCCGCGGTCAGGGTGCCACCCGACGGATCGAATGCCGGTCGCAGTCTGGCGAGCTTCTCCAGGCTGGTGTCGGCGCGGATATTGTTGTCCTGGGTGAGGCCCAGGTAGGGATGTACCAGACCCTCGTAGAAGCCCTCGGCATAGGCGGCCGCGGCCTTCCGATGGCTCTCCAGCGCCATTTCGTCCTGGTCCTCGCGCGAGATGCCCCAGGTTTTGACCATGAGCTCGGTGCTCTCGCCCATCGACAATCCGGTGCGCGGTTCGGTGACGCCCGGCAGCACGGGCTTGAAGTGCCGCGGGCGCACGCCCAGCCAGGTGCCGAGGCGCTGCGCGGAAGTCTTGGCGCGGAAACTGTTCAGCAGCAGCTGCTGGAAGCTCTTGGGGAACACCACCGGCGGATCGCTGACGGTGTCCACACCCGCCGCAATCCCTGCATCGATCTGTCCCAGCGCGATTTTGTTGCCCATCGCGATCGCCGCCTCCAGGCTGGTGCCGCAGGCGCGCTGCAGATCCAGGCCCGGGGTTTCGGCCGCGAGGCCGCTGCCGAGGACGCATTCACGGGTCAGGTTCCACTGGCTCGAGTGCTTCATCACCGCGCCCGCGGCCACGTCCCCCAGGCGCTGACCCTGCAGCCCATAGCGATCGACCACCGCGCGCAGCGTTTCGGTCAGCATTTCTTGATTACCCACCCGCGCGTAGGCGCCGTTGCCGCGCGCGAACGGGATGCGCACCCCGCCGATGATTGCTACGCGTCTTGGAGCTGCTCCGACCAACATATGAATGCCTCCGCTATGACCCCCGAGGCCGGGAATTATGAACCTAAGGCCCGGCTTATACTGCACCAATGTCCCGATTTTCCAACGGAAGCGCCGCATCCAGGTCAAACTGTGGCGTGCGCCACCGGGTCATCTGTCTGCTGCTGTTGTTCGGCCTTCCCGCCCTGGGCGGGGATGCCTATGACGTGATCGTCTCCGTGGATGCGGCAGGGCAGAGCGGCGAGGCCAGCGCCACCATCAGAATCCGCGCGTCCCGCGAAGCGGTTTGGCCCTTGCTCGCAAGCTGCAGCGAGGAGCTGCGCATCGTGCCGGGATTGGTGTCCTGCCAGGTGATGGAATCCGCGCCCGACCACTCGTGGCAGCGAATCCGCCACGTCGTCGATTACTCGTGGTATCTGCCGCGCCTGACCTACGACGTGATGGCGACGTATCACAGGCCGGACAGCATCGTCGTGGAGCGCATATCCGGGGACATGGTGAGATTGCGCGGCTCCTGGACCCTGCAAGCCGAAGGCGGGGACACCCTGGCGCACTACGATGTCGACGTGGTGCCGGGTTTCTGGGTGCCGAATTGGATCATCCGCGCGGCCATGCGGCGTGATTTGCCAAAAATGTTGCGCAACCTGCGCGCACGTGCAGAATCTGCGCACAACGAATGAGGACCACCGAGGACATGGGCCGTCTCAGCGCTTCCCGTCTCGCAACCCGGATCGCGTCCGGCCTGGGGGCATTGGCCATGATCGCCGGCTGCGAACGCAGCGCCGAGGCGCCGCCGCCGCCGGCGCCGCGCGTCAAACAGGTGTTTCACCTCAATGCCTATGAGAAGGATTTCGGCTATTCGCAGGCGGTGCTGATCGACAAGACGCTGTACGTGTCGGGCTCGGTGGCCGCCGACGCGTCGGGCCGGCTGCTGGCCCCGGGTGATCTGGCCGGGCAGATGCGCGCCGCCTACGGCAACATCCGGCGAACGCTCGAATCGCACGGCGCGGGGTTCGAGCAGGTCGTCAAGGAAACCATCTACACGACGGACATGGACGCGCTCCTGAAGGCCGCCGATCTGCGTTTCGAGTACTACGACAAGGAGCGCATGCCGACGAGCACCTGGGTGCAGGTGCAACGGCTGATCGACCCGGGATTTCTCGTCGAAATAGAGGTCATCGCCGAGTTGCAATGAGCTCGGGCAGCGACGCGATGCGCACACTGACGGACAACAAATTCGAGCGCCGGCTCGCGGGACTGGTCAATTCCGGCGAGCGGGCCGTGCTGCAGGGCGGACGCAAGGGCGTCGAGAAGGAATCCCTGCGAGTCGATCCGGCCGGCGAACTCGTGCACACCCCGCATCCGGCCGCGCTCGGTGCGCCGCTCACCAATGAGCACATCACCACCGACTTCTCCGAATCGCTCATCGAGCTGGTGACGCCGCCATTCCGGCAGACCTGGGAATTGCTTCAATACCTCTGCGACATCCACCAGTTCGTGTACCGCCACCTGGACCAGGAGATGCTGTGGTCGACCAGCATGCCCTGCAGTCTGCACCGCGATGCCGACATTCCGCTGGCGCAGTTCGGTTCGTCCAACGTCGGCCGCATGAAGACGATCTACCGCCACGGCCTGGGGCTGCGCTACGGGCGCATCATGCAGGCGATTTCCGGCGTGCATTTCAACTATTCGTTCTCCTCCTACCTGTGGGACGTGCTCGAGCACGTGTACAAGTCGGCGCAGCCGCGCCAGGATTTCGTCTCCGAGCAGTACTTCGGGGTGCTGCGCAATTACCGGCGCCACGGCTGGCTGGTTTTGTACCTGTTCGGCACCTCGCCGGCGGTATCCAAGAGCTTCTTTGCCGGGCGCGAATGCGCGCTGCCGATGCTGGATGCGGATACTTTCTACGAGCCCTACGCAACCTCGCTGCGCATGAGCGACATCGGCTATCGCAACAAGAACCAGGCGGGGGTCAGCGTGTCGGTCAACAGCCTGGATGAATACGTGCGCGACCTGTCGCGGGCCACCGGCACGCCGTACCCGCCGTACGAGAAAATCGGCGTCAAGGTGGACGGCCGGTACCGCCAGCTCAATGCCAATGTCCTGCAGATCGAGAACGAGTACTACAGTTTCATCCGGCCGAAGCGCGTGGCCCGCAGCGGTGAACGACCGACGCGGGCGCTGCAGCGAGCCGGCGTGGAGTACGTGGAGGTGCGCGCCCTGGATGTGAGCGCGTTCGACCCGGTCGGCGTGAATCAGAACAAACTGCGGTTCCTGGAGGCATTTCTCGCGCTGTGCCTGCTGAAGGAAAGCGCGCCTATCAGCCGCGGCGAGCAGGACGATTTGGACGCCAACCACCTCACCGTCGCGCGGCGCGGCCGGGAGCCGGGGCTGTCGCTGAATCGAGAGGGCCGCCAGGTGCCGATGCTCGATTGGGCGCGGGAACTGCTCGATTCCATGCAGGGATTGTGCGAGATGCTCGATCACGGCGAAGCGCAGCGGCCTTATCGCTCCGCGCTGGAGCAGCAGCGCGCGAAAATCGAAGACGCGGAACGCACGCCGTCCGCCCGCCTGCTTGCGGAAATGCGCCAAAGCGGCGAGACGTTCTTCTCGCTGGCGCAGCGCATGTCGAAGCTGCACAAGGACTATTTCCTCGACCTGTATCCGCCGAACGAACGGCGGCTGGCCGAATTCGCCGCCGCCGCGCAGGAATCGCACGAGGCACAGCGCCGGATCGAGGCCGCCGACCGGCTGGATTTCGACAGTTATCTCGCCCACTACCTCGAGGCCTGACGCGCCGGCCACCGGGAACGCAGTGACCCGATGATTTGACATAACATCTGGGCCGGCGCACGGATCTCTTGGCGGAACCGTGTCTTTTGGCGGAACCGTGGCGCACGTCCTACTGCGCAACCCGATTCGTGCGTAGTTTTACGCCGATGATCAGCCCAACCGGATTCCCCGCCGAAGAATTGCCGGATCTGCCGTACTCGCGGCAGCTCAAGACGGGCTTTCCCTGGTTGTCCTTCGATCCGGAACTCGAACTCGAATTCCGCCGCAGCCACCTCGATGAGACCCTGCGGCAGGTGCGGGTCAACCTGGTCCTGGCCATCACCATCGCCATCGCCTTCTCGGCGATGGAGGCGCTGGTGCTCGGCCGCACCCTGAACCGCATACCGAGCATGATCCACATCCTGGTGATCGTGCCGGTGCTGCTGGTGGTGCTGGCGGTCAGCTTCTCGCCGCATCGCCACCGCCTGTATCCGCCGCTCACCATCGCGGCGGCCACCATCTACGGGCTGAGCGAGGTGGTCATCCAGATCATCGCCTCGAGCGGCGGCGTGTCCATCCTGTTCCCGAGTCTGGTGCTGACCGCCATGTACGTCTATTTCATGGCCGGGCTGATCTTCTATCACGCGCTGGCGGCCAACGTGATCTTCACGTTCGTCTACCTGGCAGCCGCCACCGCACTCGAGGTGCCCGGCCGCGAATTCGGCTACAACGCGGTGGCCATCGTCGCGGCGAATCTGATCGGCGCCTCCGTGGTCTACATGCATGAAAAGACCAGCCGCATGCGCTTCCTGGAGGCGGGCCTGCTGCGCGAAATGGTGGCACGCGACGGCCTGACCGGCATCCAGAACCGCCGCATGTTCGATCAGCACATCCAGCGCGCCTGGCATCAGGCGATGCGCCAGGAGGAGCGGGTCGCCGTGCTGCTGGCGGATATCGACTGTTTCAAGGACTACAACGATCGCTATGGGCATCAGGCCGGAGACGAGTGTCTGCGCGCCGTGGCGCATTGCCTGACCCAGTGCGCGCGCCGTCCGCTGGATTTCGTCGCGCGCTACGGCGGCGAGGAATTCGCGATCGTGCTGTTCGAAGCAAGCCGCGAGTACGTCGCAGAGGTGTCAACCCGCATCCAGCGCTCCATCGCCGAACTCAACATCCCGCACGAGGCCTCCCTGGTCGCCGGCCGCCTGACCTTGAGCATAGGCGCCGCCTTCGTGGTGCCGAGTCCGACCCGCAGCCATGAGGGCCTGATCCAGCTGGCCGACGAGGCGCTGTACAGCGCCAAGGAACAGGGCCGCAACCGGGTGGTGGTGATGGAGGCCGAATACCACAATCTGAAGACCGGCCGATTCGAGAAGCGCCGCGGCCAGCAGATGGCGAGCTAAAGGGCGCAACGACCGCGCCCTCAATCGTCGCGGTATATGGCGATCCGCGCCTTTCCCCCGGCGCTGATGCCGGCGCGAAACATACCCTGTGAATTGAATTCCATCTCGATTCCGCCGCGTGCATCGATCGCGATGACGCCGCCCTCGCCATGGATCGCCGGCAGTTCCCCGTGCACGACCTCGCTCACCGCCTCGGCGAGCGTGCGGCCGCCGTGGCGCATCCGTGCGCAGATGTCGTGAGCCACGGCCGCGCGGATGAACATCTCTCCGTGTCCCGTGGCCGACACCGCGCAGCCGCGGTCGTCGGCATAGGTGCCAGCACCGATGATCGGCGAATCGCCGATGCGGTTATAGCGCTTGCCGGTCATGCCGCCGGTGGAGGTGGCCGCCGCCAGCGCGCCCCCGGTGTCCAGCGCGACCGCACCGACCGTGCCGACGTGCGAGATGGTGAATGCGGACAGCCCGTCCTCGCCGGCGCGGATGCGTTCGAGCTGCCGCCAGCGCTCGGCGGTGTGGAAATAACCGCGCGGCACCAGTGCAAAACCGTTCTCCAGCGCGAATTCCTCGGCGCCCGCGCCGTACAGCATCACGTACGGCGAGCGGTCCATCACGGCGCGCGCCAGCTCCACCGGATTCCTGACGTGCGTGACCCCACAGACCGCGCCCGCCTTCAGCGTGCGGCCGTCCATGATCGCCGCATCGAGTTCGTTGCGTCCGTCGGCGGTGAACACGGAACCGCGCCCGGCATTGAACAGGGGATCATCCTCGAGCACGACGACGGCGCGCGTCACCGCGTCCAGGCTGCTGCCGCCGCCCTCGAGCACCGAATAACCGGCATCGAGCGCCCGCGCCAGTCCGGCCCGGTATTCGAGCTCGCGCTCCCGGCTCATTTCGGCGCGCGGCAGGCTGCCCGCGCCGGCGTGTATTGCGATTCCGAACATCCCGCGTCCCTTAAGCCTCTGGCCGATGGGTCATCATCAAGGCTATCATCATTCGCACATGGATCCCTTTCTCAAGAGCGGCGCGATCCGCAGCATCCTCATTGCGAATCGTGGCGAAATAGCCATTCGCGTCATGCGGGCGGCAACCGAACTCGGAATCCGCACCATCGCCATCCATTCGCAGGAGGATCGGTTCTCGCTGCACCGGACCAAGGCGGACGAGAGCTATCTGGTGGGCGAAGGGAGGGGACCGATCGAGGCGTACCTCGACATCGCCGACATCATCCGTGTCGCGGTCGAGGCGCGTGCGGATGCGATTCATCCGGGATACGGATTCCTGTCGGAGAGCCCGGAATTCGCGGAGGCCTGCGCCGCGGCCGGCATCATATTCATCGGACCGCTACCCGACACCATGCGCCGGCTCGGCAACAAGGTCGAGGCCCGCAATCTGGCGGTTGGCGCCGGCGTGCCGGTGATGCCGGCGACGCCGCCGCTGCCGGCCGACGCCGCCGCGGTGCTCGCCATGGCGCATGCGGTCGGCTTCCCGGTGATGCTCAAGGCGAGCTGGGGCGGCGGCGGACGCGGCATGCGGATCGTGGAGGACGACAGCGCGCTCATCGAGACGGTGGCGACGGCACGGCGCGAAGCGAAGGCCGCCTTCGGCAAGGACGAGGTCTATCTGGAGAAGCTGATCCGCCGCGCGCGGCACGTGGAGGTGCAGATTCTCGGCGACACCCACGGCAATCTCGTGCATCTGTACGAGCGCGACTGCACCGTGCAGCGTCGCAATCAGAAGGTGGTCGAACGCGCGCCGGCCGCGTTCCTGACCGATGCACAGCGCGCGCAGCTGTGCGAGGCCGCGCTCAAGATCGGCCGGGTGGTCGACTACCGGGCCGCGGGAACGGTTGAATTCCTGCAGGACGCGGACACCGGCCGGTTCTATTTCATCGAGGTCAATCCGCGCATCCAGGTGGAACACACCGTCACCGAATGCGTGACGGGCATCGATCTGGTCAAGGCGCAGATCCGAATCGCGGCCGGCGCCCGCATCGGCACGCCGGAAAGCGGTGTACCGCTGCAGCAGGACATCCGCGTCAATGCGCATGCGCTGCAATGCCGCGTCACCACCGAGGATCCGGAAAACAACTTCGTGCCGGATTACGGCAGCATCACCGCCTACCGCTCGCCCGCCGGATTCGGCATACGCCTCGACGCCGGCACGGCGTACGCCGGTGCCATCATCACGCGCTTCTATGATTCGCTTCTGGTCAAGGTGACGGCCTGGTCGCCGACCCCGGAGGAGACCATCGCCCGCATGCATCGCGCATTGTGGGAGTTCCGCATCCGCGGCGTGGTCACCAACCTGCGCTTTCTGGACCAGCTCATCACGCACCCGAGGTTCGCGACATCGGACTACACCACGAAATTCATCGACCAGACCCCGGAGCTGTTCCGCATTCCACGCAAGCGGGATCGCGCCACGCGGTTGTTGAGCTTCATCGGCGATGTGATCGTCAACGGCAATCCGGAGGTCAAGGGGCGCGCCAAACCGAAGCAGCCCGTGTTTCCGCGGCTGCCGCGCGCGGCGCTGACTCCCCCGCCGCCCGGCACCAAACAAAAACTCGACGAACTGGGAGCCGAGAAATTCGCCGCATGGATGCTGTCCGAGAAGCGCGTGCTGATCACCGATACCAGCATGCGCGACGCCCATCAATCGCTGCTGGCGACGCGCTTTCGCACCATGGATATGAGCGCCATTGCGCCGTACTACGCGAGCCTTCTGCCCGGACTGTTCTCGGTCGAATGCTGGGGGGGTGCCACCTTCGATGTCGCGATGCGCTTCCTCAAGGAGGATCCCTGGGAGCGGCTCGCGGCCTTCCGCGAGGCGATGCCGAATTTGCTGCTGCAGATGCTGCTGCGTTCGGCCAACGCGGTCGGCTACACCAATTATCCGGACAATGTGGTGCGCCACTTCGTCGATCAGGCCGCCGCGGGGGGCATCGACGTGTTCCGGGTGTTCGACTGCCTGAACTGGGTCGACAACATGCAGGTTGCGATCGAGGCCGTCAGGCGCACCGGGAGGCTGTGCGAAGCGGCGATCTGCTACACCGGAAACCTGTCGAACCCGGGACAAACCAAGTACGACCTGCAGTACTACCTCAAAATCGCACGTGAATTGAAATCCATGGGCGCGCACGTCCTGGGAATCAAGGACATGGCAGGGCTGTGCCAGCCGCGCGCCGCAGCGACGCTCGTGAAGGCGCTCAAGGAGGAGATCGGTCTGCCGGTGCATTTTCACACCCACGACACCAGCGGCATCGCCGCGGCGAGCGTGCTCGCGGCCATCGAGGCGGGCGCCGACGCGGTCGACGGGGCCATCGACGCGCTCTCGGGGCTGACCTCGCAGCCGAACCTCGGCTCGATCGTCGAATCACTGCGCTTCAGCGCGCGGGATTCCCTGCTCGATCCGCAGCATCTGCGCATGCTCTCGACCTATTGGGAACAGGTGCGCCACGGCTACATCTCCTTCGAAAGCGACATCCGCGCCGGCGCGTCCGAGGTGTACGTGCACGGCATGCCCGGCGGCCAATACACGAATCTGCGCGAACAGGCGCGTTCGCTCGGCATCGACGAGTACCGCTGGCCCGAAGTGGCGCAGGCGTATGCCGAAGTCAACGAGATGTTCGGCGACATCATCAAGGTCACGCCGACCTCGAAGGTGGTCGGCGACATGGCCATCACCATGGTGACCAGCGGGTTGACGCGGGCGGCGGTCGAGGATCCGGCCGTGGAAGTCGCATTTCCCGAATCCGTCGTGCAGCTGTTTCACGGCGATCTGGGATTGCCCAGCGGCGGCTTCCCGCCGGCACTGCAGAAGAAGGTGCTGGCCGGCAGGACGCCCCTCACGCGGCGACCGGGCGAGCTGCTGGCGCCGGCCGATCTGGCGGCGGAACGCAGCGCAGCGGAACGCAAGGTGGGCCGCGCCATCAGCGAATTCGAACTCGCATCCTATCTCATGTATCCGAAGGTTTTCGTGGACTACGCCGCCGAGCGCAGCGCCTACGGAGACGTGGGCTCGCTGCCCACCGCCGTATTTTTCTTCGGCATGCAGCCCGGCCAGGAGATCAACATCGATCTCGAACGCGGCAAGACGCTGATCGTCCGATACGTCACCACCAGCGACCCGCACGAGGACGGAACCCGCACCGTGTTCTTCGAATTGAACGGCCAGCCCCGGCCGATACGGGTGGCCGACCGCAGCCAGGTCGCCAAGCGCGCCCCGAAGCGCAAGGCGGAGCCCGGCAATCCGAGCCACGTCGGGGCGCCCATGCCGGGCACCATCGCCACCGTTGCGGTCCACGCGGAGCAGAAGGTGGCGCGCGGCGAGGTGCTGTTGACGCTCGAGGCGATGAAAATGGAGACCAGCGTACGCGCCGAGCGCGACGCCACCATCATGCAAGTCCTGGTCAAACCGGGCGCGCAGGTCGATACCAAGGACCTGCTGGTGCTGTTCGCCTGACTTCGCATCCGCGCTATTGGACCTGCCGGCGCGGCACCTCGACCTCGAGGCCGTCCATATCCGCGGTGATCGTCACCTGGCAGCTCAGGCGGCTGTTGAAGCGTGGCTCCCAGGCGGACTCCAGCATGCCCTCCTCCATTTCCTCGCGCTCCCCGAGCCGTCCGAGCCAGGCCGGATCGACATACACGTGGCAGGTCGCACAGGCGCAGGCGCCGCCGCATTGGGCGAGCACGCCGGCGATGCCGTGCTGTTTCGCAACCTCCATCAGGCTGACTCCCACGCGCGCCTCTACGATGCGCCGGCTGCCGCCGGGCTCGATGAACACGATCCTGGGCATCAGTTCGGCGCTTTGCGCGGAATAGGAGGCACTAGACGGCCTCTTTCAGCGGAATCGACGCATCGCGCAGCTTGTCCGGGTCCAGGGGGATGCGCTCGCCGATCACCTTGCGCGCGGCCATGTAATCCTTCGAGTGGTTGACCGCCTCGAGTGCCAGCAGCTCGCGGCCGCGCAGATGGCATACGCTGAAGGAGCGCTCTGCCGGGTCGCCGCGCAAGATCAGCCGGTCATGGTCCTGGGACAGACCGATGATGAGCAATTTGAGGTCGTATTGATCCGACCAGAACCACGGCACCCGGTCGTGCACCACGCCGCGGCCGAGCATGTTGAGTGCGGCCGTCTTCGCCTGCTCGAAGGCGTTATCCACCGATTCGAGACGCACGCGCCGGCCGTAGTGCGGCGAAGGGTGGTTGGTGCAGTCCCCCGCTGCGTAGATCGCTTCGTCCGACGTGCGGCAGTATTCGTCGACGACGATGCCGTTGTCGCAGGCCAGACCGGCCTCCTGCGCCAGCCCGGCGGCGGCGGCCGCGCCGACGCCGACGATCAGCAGATGCGCAGGATGACTTGTGCCGTCCGCGCACAGCACGCGTCCGACGCGCCCGTCGCCTTCGAGCCCGACCACACGGGCCCCGCACACGATCCGGATGCCGCGGGAGCGATGCTCGGCCTCGAAAAACGCCGACACCGCCGGCGCCGCCACGCGGTTCATGACCCGATCGCTCATCTCGAGCACCGTGACGTCGCACCCCATGTGGCGGCAGGTGGCCGCGGTCTCCAATCCGACGTAGCCGCCACCGATGATGACCACCCGCGCATCGGGCTTGAGGTCGGCGCGGATCGCCCCGGCGTCGGCGATGCCGCGCAGATAATGCACGCCGCCGAGCCGTGCGCCGCGGCAGTCGAGCCGTCGCGCCGTCGCGCCGAGGCACAACAGCAGCCGGTCATAGCGCAAGCGATCGCCGTTGGCGAGCAAGAGCGTGCGTGCCGCAGGGTCCAGCCGTTCGGCGCGCACGCCTAGCAGCAACTCCACCCGATGTTCCTCGTAGAACGCCCGGTGGCGAAAGGGCAGGCGGTCGGCCGCCAATTCGCCCGACAGGTATTTCTTGGACAGCGGCGGTCGTTGGTAGGGCAGTTCCGGCTCCTCGCCGATGAGCACCAGGCGGCCGGCGAAGCCTTCGCGCCGCAGGGTATCGACGGCCTGTGCACCGGCCTGGCCGCCGCCGACGATGAGGAAAGTGGAGGTCATGGGGGATGTTCGTTTGAGAACCTAGCCTTATAGCCTGTCCGCGACTGCCCCGGAAGGGGACACACCCCGGGGGCATCCGTCGCCCCCTTGGGACGAGCTTAGGTACGAGGAAGGTGCCCGGTGCCTGCAATTGCCCTACTATTGCCGGGTAGCGTCAAAGACTCCTCGGAGAATTGCATGAAACTGATCACCGCCATCATAAAACCCTTCAAATTGGACGACGTGCGAGCCGCGCTCTCCGAGATCGGGGTATCCGGCATGACGGTAACCGAGGTCAAGGGGTTCGGCCGGCAGCGTGGTCACACGGAGCTCTATCGGGGTGCCGAGTACGTGGTCGATTTCGTGCCGAAGACGCGNNTCGGCGACGGCAAGATTTTCGTGGTCG
Source organism: Gammaproteobacteria bacterium (assembly GCA_003137095.1). Taxonomy (GTDB): domain Bacteria; phylum Pseudomonadota; class Gammaproteobacteria; order Steroidobacterales; family Steroidobacteraceae; genus Bog-1198. The sequence continues at coordinate 40,201 of PLET01000098.1, read as the reverse complement.
ACATCCTGCGGGTTTTGCGCATCCGCACCGGCGAGACGGACAACGCCGCGTTGTAATTGGACCCTCGTACCGCCCTCGGCAGACTGATCGCGCTGGGGACCCTGGCCGCCGTACTCGCCGATGCCGGCCTGGCGGCCAAGCTTACGGACAAGGAGCACACGCGCATCGAGGAACCGCGCCCCGCCGGCGTGCCCGACGACGCCGAACTCGAGGCCGCGGGCGCGGTCATCGGGCGCATCGACATCGACATCCGCGACATTTTCGACGAGGGCGACCCGCGCGAGAACGTGGGCTTGTTCCGGCTGGCGGACCAGCTTCACATCCGCACCCGGCGTTCATCCATCCAGGCGCAGCTGCTGTTCGCGAGCGGCGAGAAGTACAAGGGACAGAAACTCGCCGAAACCGAACGCAACCTGCGCCTGCTGCAGTACATCTACGACGCGCGGGTCTTGCCGGTGAGCTACGCCGGCGGCGTGGTGGATATCAGGGTCACCACCAAAGACGTGTGGACCCTGGATCCCGGCCTGTCGTTCGGCCGCGCCGGCGGCTCGAACGCCACCAATCTATATCTCGAGGACAGCAATTTCCTCGGATCCGGCAAAAAGCTCGACTTTCAGCACATCCGCACCGTCGATCGGACCAGCGACCAGCTCGACTGGTCGGATCCGAACGTGTTCGGCTCGCACTGGACCAGCCTGGTCAATTACGCCGATTCGAGCGACGGCGGGGAGCGGGCATTGTTGCTGACTCAGCCGTTTTATTCGCTCGACGCGCCTTGGACCGCGAAGATCAATGCATTGAGCTTCGAGCGCACCGTGTCGCGCTACAACCTCGGCAACATCGTCGATCAGTTCAACGACAACCAGAGCTCCTACGAATTGAGCGGCGGGGTGTCGAGCGGCCTGGTCAACGGCTGGGTGCAGCGATGGACCGCGGGCATGCGCTACGACCGCAACCTGTTCGAACCGACGCCCAACACCTCGACCCCGGCCCTGCTGCTGCCGCCCGACCGGACGCTGTCGTATCCCTTCGTCGGCTACGAGGTCCTGCAGGACTACTACCGCAAGATCGGCGATCAGGATCAGATCGGGCGCACCGAGGATCTGTATTTCGGCACCGACGTCGGCCTGGAGGTCGGCCTATCGAACGGAGTGTTCGGCGCGGATCGCGACGCCATCATGCTGGCTGCGAAGGCGCGCAGGGGTTTTGAATTCGGCGCGACACAGGAGCTGTTCCTCATCGGCGATTTCTCATCCCGCATCGAGCAGGGCCGGGCGCGCAATCTCATCGCGGATGCGGCGGCAAGCTACTACTGGCGCTGGGATCCGGAGCGGGTGTTCTACGTCAGCCTGATGACCACGGCCACCGATTCCCTGGATCCCGACATGCAGCTGCTGATCGGCGGCGACAACGGCCTGCGCGGCTATCCGCTGCGTTACGAGTCCGGCACCTCGCGCGCGCTGCTGACGGTGGAGCAGCGCTTCTACACCGACTGGTACCCGTTCCGGCTGGTGAGGGTGGGGGGCGCGGTGTTCTACGACGAAGGCCGCACCTGGGGCACCGGCGTGATCGGCAACAGCAATCCCGGGCTGCTACGCGACATCGGCTTCGGATTGCGCCTCGGCAATTCGCGCTCGGGTCTCGGCAACGTGCTGCACGTGGACATCGCGTTTCCGCTCGACGGCGTTGCGGCCATCGACCGGGTGCAGTTCCTGATACAGACCAAGCAAAGTTTCTAGGGAGCCTCGCGCCGGCCGCCCGGACGGGCTCCAGTATGACATAACGCGGTCACCCGCGCGGTGCCCCCACGCAGCCGCCCCGCCCAAGCCGTGACGCAGCCCGTCCTTTTTTTCGATGCAAGCGACAATACTGCGGCTCATGCCGACAAAGAAGCAGTTGCAAATCGGCGGCGCCGCCGCAGAAAGCGTCGACTGGCGGCAAAAGCACCTGGACGCGCTGCGCGAAATGGAAGCCGAGGAGGCGAACTGGCGCGCGGTCGAAGCGGTGCTGCGGCGCCTCGTCAGGCGCCTGTGCGCCGTGGCGGCGGGCAGCGACGAGCGCCTGAATGCGCAGCTCGGCAAGCTCGCCGACGCCATCCGCGGCGACGCCGACATCGTCGAACTGAAGGCCCTGTGCGACTCGCTCACCGACGCCGTCATGGCGATCGAGAAATTCGCGACGCCCGGGCGGCCGCCGGAACCGCAGCCGCGGCCGGCGGCGGCTGCGCGTCGCTGGGATGCCACCTGCGCCGCCGTCGCGCGGCTGCTGGAGCGGCTGGGTCCGCTCGCCGGCAATCGGCCGAAGGAACTGCGCGCGGCGTTGACGGCCGCCGGCGACGATGAATCCCTGGCGGCGGTGCTCAGGCGCACCGCGGACCTGATTGCGGAGCGGGCCGCGGAAATCGGCCGCGAACGCCGGGAAGCGGCGGCGCTGCTGGCGCAGGTCAATGCCCGGCTGGAGGATATGGCGCTGTTCCTGGCCGGCACGACCGAGGAGCGCCGCCAGAGCCACGACGCCTCGAAATCGATGAACATCGAGGTGCTGGAACGCGTCGCGCAGCTCTCCGACGAGGTGCGCGCCGGCAATGATCTGATGGTGCTGCGCGCGCTGGTGGCCGAGCGGCTCGAAACGGTGGCGTCCAGCCTGCGCAATTTTCGTGAACGCGAAGAGCAGCGCTTCATCGAACAGAGCGCGCGCGGCGAGCGCATGCGCGCCCGCATCGTCGAACTGGAGAGCGAGGGCCGGGATTTGAGCCGCAATCTGGATCTCGAAAAGCGGCGCGCGCGCACCGATCCCCTGACCCGAGTCGCGAATCGCGCTTCGCTCGATGAGCGGCTGGTGGAGGAAATCGCACGCTGGCGTCGATTCGGCGCACCGGTCGCGGTGCTGGTCTGGGATATCGACCGGTTCAAGGCGGTCAACGACACCTTCGGGCACCGCGCCGGCGACGGCGTGCTGCGCGCGGTGGCCGACTGTCTGGGATCGGGGCGGCGGGCGGTCGACTTCCTCGCCCGCTACGGCGGCGAGGAATTCGTCTCCCTGCTGGTGGGCACACCGCCCGGCGAGGCGGCACGCATTGCCAATGAGACCCGCGAGCTCATCGCCGCACTCAAACTGCATTGCAGCGGCGCGCCCGTCAAGGTCACCGTGTCCTGCGGCTTCACCGATCTGCGCGAAGGGGATACGGTGGAGAGCGTCTTCAACCGGGCCGATGCCGCGCTCTACCGCGCCAAGGAAGGCGGCCGGAACCAATGCGTCGCCGCTTGACGCGGCGTCCTCACGGCGGCCCGGCCGCTGCCGCCGTGCTCCGGCCGAACCGACATCTGATCGACAACCCGAACAGGTTGACGCTGTCACGATAGGGCTGCAGACCGAGCGCCAGCAGATTCGGCACCGTGGAGGGTTCCACCGCGGCGAGCGCCCAATCGTTGGAGCCGTACTGCTCGCGGGTGTAGCGAAAGTTGATCTGAACGGCCGGCGTCCATTGATAGCCGGCGTCGAAGCGCGTGCTGGCGAGTTTGGTCCAGGACTGGGGAAAGCCCTGCGATTGGCCGCCCACCGTCGTGCCGGTGTCCTCGTAAGAAGGCGCGTGCAGATAGTCCAATGCGAGGGTCCAGCGCGGCTGCGGCGTCCAGCGGCCGCCGATGGTCACGTTCCAGAAGCGCTGCGTATCCGCCGTGAGCCAGGGCGCCGTGAGGGTTCCGGTGAAGCCGTTTTGCAGGGTGAACAGGCGCTGATAGCCGGCGTCGACATAGGCGCTCAGGGTCTCGCGCGGCGTCCACGCCAGGGTCGATGAGGCGCGCTGCTCATGCGAGCCTTGCAGGCCGAGCGGCGAGGATCGGTAGTCGTCCTTGGCGAGCAGGCCCTCCAGCGTCCAGGTCAGCGTCGGCGTCGCCGTCCAGGACCCGGTAAGCGCCGTGAACACACGGTCGCGCGGCGCGAAATTGAAATCGCGCACCAGCGGATTCTCCCCGACCGGGAAGGCCGCGATGTCGAAGTTGGAGGTCTTGCGCAATCCATCGCCATACTTCAGCGCCAGGCTGATTCCCGGCGCCGGGGTCGCCGCAAGGCGCCCCCACGATTCGACGTCCTGGGTGTTCCTGAGCACCTGTCCGGGCGAGTAGTGGTCCTCCCGGTATTCGCCGCCGATGCCGGCGCGCAGCCACTGGAAGACGGCATAGTCCGCCCGCCCATCGAGCCGCAGGCGATCCTCGCCATAACGCGGCGCCACGGCCGTGCCTCCCGGGAAGGTGTCGGTGACGATGTAGGCCACGGCAATCGGCGTGGTCTGATCATCGCGGCCGTCGTAGGCCGCATTGCCGCTGAGGTTGAGTTTCGGCAGCGGCTTCGAGGTCAGCCTCAGCGCGTAGTGCGACAGGTGTACGTTGCCGTCGAGCGAACCCTCGGACGGCACGGTGGCGCCGGACAGGGTGCTGATGGGCGTGAAGGACTGATTCTGCCTGATCGTACCGAGCGAGGCGCTGTAGGTGAGCGCCGTCTGCCGGCGCCATTGCCAGTTGCCGGAGGCGGCGATCTGCTGCAGCGTATTACCCGGCGGCAAGCCGAGCCGTCCCGAGATCGAGCCCGGAACGATGGGCAGATAGGGATTGGCGAAGGTGAAGGCGTCGCTGTCATCCTCGAACCAGGAGCCCAGGTAGCTCAGCCGAAAGCTCGAGCCGGCGCCCGCCCAGGCGGCGCCCGCCTCG
>PLET01000098.1:0-35476 GCA_003137095.1 Gammaproteobacteria bacterium | reverse complement strand
AGCGCGCTCATGCCGGCGGTGCTGCCGGCGGCCACCCAATCCGCCGGCAGGCTCAGGTTGCCGCCGTGCCCCTGGTAGGGCGACAGGGCGCCGTCGTAGAGCGCGGTGGGCTGGCCGTCGTAGCTGATGCGCAAATCGTAGCGGCCTTCGCGTCCGCCCTCGACCGTGCCTTGGCGCGCGGCCAAGCCCAGCCGCTCGAGATCGTAGCCGGCATAGGCACCCTCCTCGCTGCGCGCCTGTCCCGACGCCGCCGCGTCCACATAGGTGCCGCTGTGGTCCAGGCCGTTGTAACGGCCGAAGCTCGCATCCGCGCCGCTCGCATCGATCGCGCCGAGCTCGACCTCGTTGACGGAGCCTTGCAGGAACGGACATTGGGTGCACTTCCAGTCGCTGCTGTCCGGCGGCGCCGGGTCGGCCGGGGTCGGGGCAGGAGCGGCGTGCGCGCCGACGGCGGCCGCGAGAGCGAGCATGTGCAGCCCGCCACGGCGCTTCGTGCTTGCGCGCGGCGTCATCGCATCAGCGCCCGGCCCGACGGACTATTGGAGCCGTGAACCTGTGAGTGGCAATTCAAGCAGCCGCCGCCGAGCAGGAAGGCGCTCGGCATGCCGCCGGGCAGGCCCTGCGGCGTGTTCGCGATCGAGGGATGTCCGGCGCCTTCGTGGCAGGTCTGGCAGAGCAGCGGGGGGCGCATTTTCAGCAATGCCGGCTGCACCGATCCGTGCGGCGCGTGGCAGTTGCTGCAGTCCTCGGTGACCGGCTGGTGCTCCCAGAGAAACGGTCCGCGGTATTCGGCGTGGCAGGTGGTGCAGGTCTCGTTGACCGTATTCTTGACCAGCTGCGCCGGGGCGGTCGAACCGTGCGGGGCATGGCACGCCGTGCAGGCCATCGTGCCCTCGCGCAGGGGATGATGCGAGGGCTTCAGGAGATCGGCATGCTCTGCCTGGTGACAGGTCGAGCAGACCTCGACCTGGGTTGCGACCGCCTGCACGGGGTCCTTCGCGAGATGCAGCTGGTGGCAGCTGGCGCAGGCCACGTTGCTCGCCGCATGCGCGCTGGTGGCCCAATCGTGGGCGGCGTTCGACTGGTGGCAGGACAGGCAGGGCGCGTTCTGCCGGGATGCGGGCGCGTGCGCCTTCGGACCGAAGTCGATCATGCCCGCCAACGGACCGCCGCCTGCCTTCACGTGCGCGCCGCCCGGTCCGTGGCAGGCTTCGCACTGCAAACCGCCGTGGCCGAAGGGACCGTTGGGATCGTTCGGATGCGCATGCTTGGTGCGGAAGATTCCCGTGACCGCGGCATCGCCGTGGCATCCCAGGCAGCTATCCGCGCCATGCGGGCTGTAGGCACCGCCGGCCGGCGGTGGACCGGCTGCGGCGGCCGGTGCAACCGCGGCGGTCGGCGCTGGGGCGGTCTGCGCCGGCGGCGCGGCCGCGACGGCCGGCATGGCGCCCCCCAGCAGCAGGGCGAGAGCGGCCGCCTGTCGCACGCGCGCCGGCCGCGGCACTCAATCCGCCGTGGTGGGAATGTTGTGCACGACCATCACGTCGGCGACGCCGCCGGCACCGTGGCACACGCCGCAGGTTTCCGCGTTCGCCGGATTGGCATTGGCGATCGTGCGGCCTTCGGCATCCTTGGCGACCGCGGTCGAGCCGCCGTTCTGCAGCATGTGCGCGGCGGCGAGGGTGTCGACGTGGCACGACGAGCACACCGACATGTTGGCCGAGGTGGAGATCGGATTGCCGACGGTGGTCGGATTCGGGACCTCTTTCGAGAGGCCGGTGAGCAAGGTGGTGGCCTGGACCGCGGCGTCGTTCACCGGATAGTAGCTGGTGCCGACGTGGCAGGCGTCGCAGCGGTTGATCTGGCCCGGATACACCACGTCGGTGAAATTGTTCACCGATCCGCCGTAGCCGTAGATCACGAAGGGCGATCCGGCGGCGCCGCGCACGCTGCCGTCGTGGATGGCGTGGATCATGTGCTTGAAGTCGATGGTCTGTTCCCACAGACCGTCGGTGCCTGCGGTGACCAGGGTTTGCCGGCTGCCGACATCGGTGGACGCGGGATTGTGGCAGACCGCGCACACCTGGGTGTTCCCGTTGCGGTTGTCGCCATGCAGGGCGAGCAGGCTGTGGCACACGTTGCACTTGGCGATGTCCACCACCACGCGGCGTGCCGCCGGGGCCGTTCCCGCCACATTCGCGTAGCTCACGGTGCTTGCCACCGGGATGGCGGTGGCGCCGGGACCGGTGGTGACCACTCCGGGATGGCCCTCGATCACGACGGCGACGTTGCTGATGGCCGCGCAGGCGGCGGCGCCCGCCGGCGGACAGTTCGCGGCCGGCGGCGCGGGCAGCGCGGTGGGCGAGGTCAGGGTGAAGGCGCCGGTGGAATCCGGTCCCGTGATCGCCGCTCCCGGCACCGCCGCGGCACACCCGGCCACACTCAGCGGGTTCAAGGAGACGGGTTGACCCCAGGTGGCGGGCGTCGCACCGCTGCCCCAGTTGGTGTAATCACTGGTATCCCAGGCAAAGTCGATCGCGAGGCGCGCAGTGCCGCCGTTGGCGCACACCGGCTGTCCGGTGCCGGGATCGGTGCCGACGAATGCTGCGGCGGTGAGGATGTTGTACGGCGCATTGCCGTTGGTCGGATCGACGACGGAGAATTTCACCACCGGATAGACGTTGTGGGCGTTGTCGGTGGTGAAGGTGACGCTGTTGACCACGTACTGGAATTTTGCGGCCGCGGCCACCTCGGGAATGACGTGTGCCGCAACCACCTGCAATTGGCCGTTGTCGATGGTCGAGGTGGTGCCGTGGCAGGTGGTGCACTGGGTGTCGTTGGCGACGATGCTCGGGCCATGGTTGGCGCCGGTGGCGAAATTGACGTTGTCGTGGCAGGCGCCGCACGCTTCCATCGTCGGCACGCTGCTGTAATTGGCGGCCTCCGTCAGGGTCGGGATGTTCTGCACGTGGCAGGTGGTGCAGTTGCGCGTGTCCTGGGGATAGAGCACGGTGTTGAAATTCGACAGCGAATCGCCGTAGCCCACGATCCAGTAGCCGATGCCCAGCGTCGGCACGATGTTCGGGCCGGCGGGCGTCTGGATGCTGGGTAGCGTATTGCCGGCGTGGATCTTGTGGATCATCTGCTTCATGTCGAGCGGATTGCCGCTGGTGGGATCGCTGGTCCCCGGGTTGTGGCACATGACGCAGTACTGCACCTCGACGCGCGCACCGCCGTGCGCCGTCAACATGGTGTGGCAGCCGTCGCAGGTGGCCGTCTCGACGATCTCGCGGCTGAAAATGCCGGTGGTTGCCCCGCTCGAGGGCTGGAAGGTGAAGGCGCCGTTGTTCGCCTGGGCGAGGCCGCGGATCTCGAAGCCGACGCGATGCGTCAACAGCGGGCTGTAGACGACGTTGGGATCCTTGGTGATGTCCTTGAGGAACGTGTACTGGTAGGTGCCGTCGCCGTTGTCGACCAGCGCGCCGCCGGTGGCCGCTTCCACCGAGGCTTGAACCTCGGGTGTGGTCGCGCAGGCCGGCACCCCGGCGGGGCACGCGGCGGGGGGGACTGTGCTGTAGATGTACGAGTTCCATTGGCTGGACATGCCATTTTGTCCCGGCACCAGTTGCGCGATCGCAAAGCCGAGGTCGGCCGCCGGCAGGCCCTGCAGCGGCGCGCCGTTCTGGTCGGCCAGCCGGAATTTGACCACCGGGGGTCCGCCGATGGTGACGCCGGTGATCGTTCCGGTGATCGCCGTCGCGGTGCTGACGTTGAGTGCCGAACCCGTGGCCGGCGGACCTTGCGCGCCGGTGACGCCGGTTGCACCGGCCGGACCCGAGGAGCCGGTGGTGCCGCTGCAGGCAGCGAGCAGCAGGCCGGTCAATGCGGCGCCGGTCAATCCGGCCAGCCGGCGTACGTGGCGCGATGCGCGGATTCGAATCGGCATGCAAGCTCTCCCTCGAGATCGCGTCCCTGAGCTAAGGGATCATTGGCGAAGGGCGCACCCCTGTCTGTACGCCAACGCACAGAGCAGCGCAGGCCCAATCTCGTAGTGTTGCGCCGGTCGTGGAGGAACGCGCATGGCCAGGTCGGTGCCCGAGTGAATTCGCCGAAGTTGCCCGGCACGGGGCTGGCCGCCTGGTTGTGGCGGCGGCCGCGGCGCTGGTATCTGCTCGGCATACCGGCCGGCGGATTGCTCGCCTTCCTCGTCGGTGTGGGATTCACCGGCGGCTTCTTCGGCGGCCTGCAATACGCGTCCACCGAAACGTTCTGCACGTCCTGCCATGAAATGAACACGCCCTACCAGGAACTCACGCACAGCGTGCATTACTCCAACGAGTTCGGGGTCCGGGCGAGCTGCGCCGACTGCCATGTGCCGCCGGCCTTCGTGCCCGGACTGATGCGCCACGCCGCGGCCGTGGTCGAGGTGTGGGGACACGCCACCGGCGAACTCGACACCCCTGCGAAATTCGAAAGCCACCGCCTGGAGCTCGCACAGAAGGTCTGGAAGGAACTCGGGGCGAACGACTCCGCCGAGTGCCGCAGCTGCCACACGCCGGCGGCCATGGCTTTCGCAAAGCAGCCGGCGGCGGCGGCAAGCGCGCATCAATCCCTGGCGAAGAACGGCACGACCTGCATCGACTGTCACCGGGGCATGGCGCACACCCTGCCCGCCGGCGGTTGACGGTGCCCGGCCTCCGGTACGCGGTCGAAAAAGCCGGGGCCCTGCTGCCCTTCAGCTGTGAACAGGTGTTCGATGTGGCGGCCGACATCGAACGCTATCCGCAGTTCCTGAAGTGGTGGATATCCGCGAAAATTCGACGGCGCGAACTCAATGTCTGGTACGTGGAACAGATCATGGGCCTGGGCCCCATCCGCCTGCCGTTCACCTCCAAGGCGGTGCTGCAGCGGCCGCATCGCATCGACGTCACTTCGAGCGATCCGCCGTTCCGAAAATACGATCTGACCTGGAACATCGCATCCTGCGCGCCGGCCGGCTGCCGCGTGAGCGTTGCGGCCGAATTCGAGCTGGAGTCGGCCTTGCTGCAGCCCATCGTCAATCGGCTGCTGCCGCCCGCCATCGACGACATCGTCGAATCCTTCGAAGCCCGCGCTCACTCGCTGTACGCGGCTGCGAAAGGCTGATCCGGCGCCGTCACTGCACGCGGATCCGGATCAATTCCTCGCCGCCGGGATCGAGGACGTGCACGGCGCAGGCCAGACAGGGATCGAAGCTGTGCACCGTGCGCAAGATTTCCAGGGGCTGCTTCGGATCCCGGATGGTCTGGCCTTTCAGCGCCGCCTCGTACGGACCTTCGACACCGGCTGGATCCCGCGGCCCGGCGTTCCAAGTGCTGGGCACCACCGCCTGATAGTTCGTGATCCGGCCGTCGTCGATGACGATCCAATGACCGAGGGCGCCTCGCGGCGCCTCCATGAACCCCACCCCCTGCGCGTGCCGCGGCCAGGTCGAGGGTTCCCACAGCTTCTCGTTGAAGGTGCGCACGTCGCCCGCCTTGATGTTCGCCATCAGCGCGCCGTACCAACCCGGCATGGCATCGGCCAGAATTTTCGATTCGAAGGCGCGGGCGGCGGTGCGGCCCATGGTCGAGAACATCGCCTCGAGCGGCAGGCCGAGCTGCGCCAGCGACTTGTCGGCCAGCGCCCGGGTGGGGGCGTGGCCGCTCGCGTACAGCATGAGAATGCGCGCCAAGGGGCCGACCTCCATGGCGTGGCCCTTCCAGCGCGGCGACTTGATCCAGGAATAGCTCGCCGTGGTGTCCAGATGCTGGTACGGCGGCTGCGGCCCGGAATAGTTCAGCTGCGTCTCGCCTTTGAAAGGGTGAAGGCCGGTTTCCTTGCCGCCGCGGTAGTCGTACCAGGAGTGCGCCACAAACTCCTGGATGTCGTCCTGGGAGGTGACGTCCACCTCCAGTATGCGCGACAAATCGCGCCCCAGAATCGCGCCGCGCGGCACCAGAAAGGTCTTCGGATCCTGGCTTCCCGTGGCGGGAAAATCGCCGTAGGTCATGAAGTTGCCGGTGCCTTCGCCGTAGCCCTTCTTGAACCAATCCTTGTAGAAGGAGGCGATCGCCAAGATGTCGGGCACGTACACCTCATCGACGAACATGCGCATCTGATCGATGAGCTCGGCGACCTTCTGCAATCCGACCTCGTTGACCGCAGTGGTGGCGGTGCCCGCACCGGCGTGCACGCTGATGGCGGCGGGCGTGCCCCCCACCAGCACATTCGGGTGCGGATTCTTGCCGCCGAAAATGGTCTGCAGCTGGATGATCTGGCGCTGCCACGCGAGGGCGTCCAGGTAATGCGCGACGGCCATGAGGTTGGCCTCCGGCGGCAGCTGGTACAGCGGGCTACCCCAGTAGGCGTTGGCGAAAATGCCGAGCTGCCCGGATTCGACCAGTTTCCTGACGCGGCTCTGCACGTCCGCGAAGTAGCCCGGCGAGGAACGTGCGTAGCTCGAGATCGACTGCGCCAGCGCCGAGGTGGACTTCGGATCGGCTTTGAGCGCCGACACCACGTCCACCCAGTCGAGGGCGTGCAGATGATAGAAGTGCATGACGTGATCGTGAACGAATTGTGCGCCGATCATCAGATTGCGGATCAGCTGCGCGTTGGCGGGAATCTCATAGCTCAACGCATTCTCCACGGCGCGCACCGAGGCGATGCCGTGGACCAGGGTGCAGACTCCGCAGATGCGCTGCGCGAACGCCCAGGCGTCGCGCGGATCGCGGCCCTGCAGGATGATCTCGATCCCGCGCACCATGGTGCCGGAACTCGAGGCGCGGGTGATCACCTGGCCGTCGAACTCGGCTTCGATCCGCAGATGGCCCTCGATCCGCGTCACGGGATCGACCACGATGGTCTGCGCGCTCATCGGCCCGCGCCCGCGTCGATCAGATTCTTGGCGACGAGCTCGAGCAGGCTCTCCGGTGACTTGTCCCAGCTGAAGTGCCGCTGTGCATCGTCGAAGGTACGCCGGCAGTCCGAGCAGGTGGTCAGGAACGTGTTCGCGCCGGTGTCGTCGATCTCCCGCAATTTGATCTCCATGGTCCGGTAGCGCAGCGGCGCCGCCCGTTCTATATCCACCACTCCGCCGCCGCCGCCGCAGCAGTAGCTGAAACTGCCGTTATTGCGCATTTCCTGAAGATCCACACCCATGGCCTTCATCAGCGCCCGCGGCGCCTCGGTCACGCCGCCCGTGCGGGACAGCTGACACGGGTCCTGAAAGGTCGTGGGGCCGGTGGTGGCATTGCCCAGCCGCAGGCGGCCCGCCCCGAGCTCTTGGGCGAGAAATTCCGTGACCGCCAGCACCTTGAAGGGCAGCGGCTTGCCGTACAGATCGGCGGCCTCCCAGCGCAGCGCGGCGTAGGCATGGCCGCACTCCGGGACGATCAGCGTCTTCGCTTTGCAGGCGATCGCCGTGTCGATCAGCCGCAGGCTGATGTCGCGCTGCCATTCCCTGCCGCCGGCGTAGTAGCCGTAGTTCTCGGCGATCAGCCCGTCACTACGGAAGGTGCAGGAAACCCCGAGATGGGACATCACCCGTGCGAGCGCCGCGACCGCGCCCGGATAGTGGTCGATGTCCGTCCTCGGAATGCACAACATGACGTCCACGTCTGATTCATCGAGGGGTATCCGCACATCGAAGCGCACGCCGATTGCGATGAGCTGATCGCGGTAGGGCTCGGCGCTCGCCTCCGGCTGCCCGGTGGCCCGCTGGTGCGCGGCCTTGTCGTACAGTTCCTTCGGCGCGAGACCGGCATCGAACATCGCGTGGCGCGCCTGTTCGATGAGCGCCGCCACGTCGATGCCCATGGGGCAGATCAGGCTGCAGCGTCCGCACAGATTGCAGCTGTCGAACAGCAGGTGCTGCCAATGTTCCAGCTGCTCGGCGCTCACCGCGCGCTTGAAGCCGAACAGCCTGAACAAGGGCGCGAAGGCGCTGGCCTCGCGCTTGTATGCCTGCTTGAAGGGTTCGACCTTCCAGATGGGCGTGTACTGTGGGTCCTCGGTGGCGACGTAGTAGTGGCAGGCGTCGGCGCATATCCCGCAATGGATGCAGGACTCGAGCCGAAAGGCGCTGAGCGCGCCGATCTCCCGCGAGAAGCCCTGCATGGCGCCGGCCACCCGCGCCTGCGCGGGGAGGCCTTCGACCGCGACGTCGCTCATGAGGCGGCTCCCTTGCGCGCCAGGATGGCGCCGTTGATGGCACGTGACGGGAAGATGTAAAACGCATGCATCAGCTTGCCGAACGGGAACCACAGCAGCAGCACATCGACGCTGAGGATGTGCACGGCCACCAGGGTGCTGTAGCGGGCGCCGATCTGGGCGGTCGCCGCCAGCCCGGTGACCATCACCAGCATGGTGATGAACCAGCTGAAGTAATCATCGAAATTCGACAGCATGCGTATCACCGGGCTGGTCACCCGCCTGAACAGCACGGCCAGGAACAGAGTCAGCGAGATCACCGCGATGACCGTGATCACGCTGTTGGGCAGGCCCGGCCAGGTGATGCCGAACAGGCTGCCCAGGAAGGCGATGTGCGGCGCGAACAGCAGCACCACGACGAACAGCCCCATGTGATAGCTGTAGCCGAGCGCTTCTCCGGCCCCGGTGCGTCGGATGAATTCCGGGTGCGGCCACGAGCGCGTGCCGATGGTGTACAGCCCTGCACCCAGGTATTTGAACAGCGAATTGCGCGGCCGGTTGAGGTCGCGACGAATGCGCAGCAGCGCAAAGGCCGCGATGCGCCAGACGACGCCGGCGCAGAACACGGCGAGTGCCACCTTGAGGGCGGGGCCGCGGGCGAAGGACAAGAGATCCATCATTCGTCTCCCTGGTGTTCGTGCTCGGCGGCCTTCTGCCTCGAAGCCTGCCGCAGCCGGCTGACGCCGGCGGATGCGGTGCCGAGCACGGCGCCGACGCCCGCCGTGATGCCGGCGAGCTCCACAACCTGCTTGGGGGTGGCCTCGCCCGCCTTGCCCCATTGCGGGGTGGACTCGGCGCTGTAGAAGCTGCCCTTGTCCCAGAAACCGGGTTCCGAGCAGCCGAGACATCCATGACCCGACTCGATCGGAAAGCTGGTGCCGCCGTTCCACTTGAGCGTCGCACAGGCATTGAAGGTGGTCGGCCCCTTGCAGCCGAGCTCGTACAGGCACCAGCCGTTGCGCGCCCCTTCGTCGTCGAAGGTCTTGGCGAACTTGCCTGCGTCGAAGAACGGCCGCCGATAGCAGCGGTCATGAATGGTGTTGCCGAAGAACGCCTTGGGACGCCGGTGCTCGTCGAGGTCCGGTATCTGCCCGGTGCTGACCAGCTGCAGCAGGGTGCCGGTGATCACTTCGGGTATCGGCGGGCAGCCGGAGACATTGATGATCGGTACGCCGCCCACGATGGCGGTGACCGGCCAGGCGCCGGTCGGATTCGGATCGGCGAACGGAATGCCGCCGAAAGACGAGCAGGTCCCGACGCAGATGATGGCCGATGCTCCCTTGGCGGCCTCGCGCAAGGTGTCGACCGCGCTGCGTCCGCCCGCCGTGCAGTAGGCGCCGCCGGCGCCGGTGGGAATCGATCCGTCAACCACCACCACGTAATTGCCGAAATGGTCACGCATGGCGCTCGCCAGCGCGGCCTCTGCGGCATCGCCGGCGGCGGCCATCAACGTGTCGTCATAGTCGAGCGAAATGACGTTGAAAATCAGGTTCTCGATGGTCGGCGCGAAGGAGCGCGTGAAGGATTCGAAACAGCCGGTGCACTCCTGGAATGACAGGTAAACCACCGACGGTCGCGCTGCGTTTCGCAACTGCTCGGCCATCGCCGCGCCCATCCAGGGCGGCAGGGCCATCGCGGAGGCGGCGGCGGTGCAGAACTTGATGAAGCCGCGCCGGCCGATGCCGTGCGCCAGCAGCATCTCGCCCACGCTGAGTTGGCCGCTTGCCGGCGTCGCGGCGTCGCGCGTGATCATGGCTGCCCGGTCGCCGCCGCCACCGTGATGCCGGCGCGCAGACGCCGTGCGGCGGCGGCGATCTCATCGGCCGCCCGGCCGAGGATCAGCGGTACGGCGGCCACTTCCAGCAGTTCGGCGATGATCTCGCCGTGCCGATCCCGGTGTTCGATCCACCACACGCCCGCGACCTGGGTTTCACGGATGCTCGATGCGCCGTCCGCCTGCAGTGTGGCCTGAACTTCGCCCTCTCCCAGCACCGCCTGCAATGCCGCGCGGTCCTGCGCGCTCATCGGCAGGCTGCGCAGGTCGATGGCGCCCGCGTCGCCGTGCTCCGCGAGCCGCTCCAGCAAGGCAGCCAGCTCGGCCAGGATCGCGGTGACCCCGCCGCCCAGGCCGCCGGTTCGGACCGCGGGTTCGATCCTGACCGGAATGTCGGCGAGGCGGCTCATGGCAATTTCCAGGCATCGAGGATGGCCTTGGCTCGCTCAAGCGCCCCGGGGAAGGCGGCGTCGACCGGCGCCGAGAGCGCATCGCACCAATCGATGCGCAGCGGCTGAATGCACAGCAGCGCGCGCCGCGGCGGCAGGCAACCGAGCAGGCGTGCCGTGTCCAGCAGGTCGATCAGGCCGACCTCATGGACAGAGCGGCGGCGGGTGCTCAACAGGAATTCGTCCATCACGGCTCCTTCGAACACCTCGACCGTGCCGGCAGGGCGGTGCAGATTGGCGGCGTCGATCAGCAGCATCGAGTCGGCTGCCCCGACGTGCGACAGCAGGCTGAAGCTCAGGGTGCCGCCGTCGACGAATTGCGCCGCCCCGGGACCGAGATTCCGGCACAGCCGTTCGACCAGCCGCACGCCGGCCCCGTCATCGCCCAGCAGCACATTGCCGAAGCCCAGCACCAGCACGCCGGATTCGTCGGTGCGCGGCGCCGGGAGCGCGGGGCTTCCGGAGTCAGGGGTATTATCTTGCGTGTGATGCTGCAACCGATTCCCCCGTGCCGATGTGCCGGAAATGGGATCATCCGCCGGGCTGCCGGGTCTGTACGCTGGCGTACATACAGGTGAGCGCTCCACGCCCTAGGATTCCGATGATGCATGAACTGTCGATCTGCCAGGCGTTGCTGATTCGCGTCGCTGAAATCGCCGCCGTCAACGGCGCCGCTGCGGTCGAGCGGGTGACCATCGAAATCGGCGCGCTCGCCGGCGTCGATCCGGCGCTGCTCACCGCGGCATTCGCGGTCATGCGCGCCGGCAGCTGCGCGGCAACGGCCGCCCTGCGGATCGAATCAACCGGCGTGCGGATCGAGTGCCTGGCCTGCGGCACCGAGTCACCGGCTGCGCCGAACCGCCTGATCTGCACGCAATGCGGCGGTTACCGCACCCGGGTGGTGGCCGGCGAAGACCTGCGCCTGCGCGATGTCGAATTGCGGCTGGCGGGGCTGCCGGAGCTTGCGCAGCTGCCGCCGGTTCCGGAGCCGTCCGGGCTGCTGCGGCGCCGGGCGCGCGCGAGCGGCCCCGGCGCGACCGCGTGAGCCCCTTAGGGAGGCGAGCATGTGCAACACCTGTGGCTGCGCCATGAAACCCGCGGACACCGTCACGATCGACGTGCTGCAGGGTCTGCTCGCCGCGAATGACCGGGCGGCGGCGCACAATCGCGAGCATTTCGACCGGCATCGTGTGCTGGTGGTCAATCTGATGTCCTCGCCCGGCGCCGGCAAGACCGCACTGCTGGAGGCGACCATCGTGGCCCTGCGCGAGCGCTATCGCATCGCCGTCATCGAGGGAGATCTGGAAACCGACAACGACGCCGCCCGCATTCGCGCGCACGGCGTTCCGGCGCTGCAGATCACCACCGGCAGCGCTTGCCATCTGGATGCGCAGTTGGTGCACGCCGCGCTGCACGAACTGCCGCTCGCCGGCCTCGATCTGCTGTTCATCGAGAACGTCGGCAACCTGGTGTGCCCGGCCGGGTTCGATCTCGGTCAGCACCGTAACGTCACCCTGCTGAGCGTCACCGAGGGCGATGACAAACCGGCAAAATATCCGGTGATCTTCCGGGCGAGCGATCTGGTGGTGCTGAGCAAGACGGATTTGCTCGACGTGCTGGATGATTTCGATCCGGCGCGCGCCGCGACCGCGCTGCGGGCGCTGGGCGGCGGCGTGCCGATGATCCACACGGCGGCACGGCGTGCGCCGGCCCTCGGCGAGTGGCTGCACTGGCTCGAATGCGAGCTGCGCGCCAGACGTGCAGCGCCGCTGCGCGCGCCGCGGGTCGACGCCATGATGGAGGCCTGATCCATGTGCCTCGCCGTTCCGGCGCGGGTTGCCGCCCTCTTCGAGGACGATTGGGCGCAAATCGAAGTGGGCGGGGTGCACACCCGGGTTTCGCTGGCGCTGGTCGATGGTGTCGCGGTCGGCGATTACGTCATCGTGCACGCCGGCTTCGCCATATCCCGGCTCGACGTCGCCGAGGCGGAAAAGAGCCTGGCGCTGTTCGATGAGATTGCCGACCAGCTGCGCAATCCGGGCCATGCGCTACATACGCGGCTTTCGTGACGGAGCCGCCGCGGCGGCGCTGTCGCGGCGGCTCGTGGCCGACGCCGATCCCGGCCGCCAATATCACCTGATGGAGTTCTGCGGCGGCCATACGCATGCGATTTTCCGCTATGGGGTGCAGGACCTGCTGCCCGGCAACGTGCACCTGGTGCACGGCCCCGGTTGTCCGGTTTGTGTGCTCGCCGTGCCGCGTCTGGACGCGGCCATCGAACTTTGCCTGCGACCCGGCATCACGCTGGTGAGCTACGGCGACATGCTGCGGGTGCCCGGTTCGCGTCGCCGCAGCCTGCTCAAGGCGCGTGCGCAGGGTGCGGATGTGCGCATGGCCTACTCGGCGCTCGAGGGCCTGGACATCGCCGCGGCGCACCCGGATCGGCAGGTCGTATTCTTCGCCATCGGCTTCGAGACGACGACGCCGGCGACCGCGCACCTGATTCTTCAGGCGCAGCGGCGTGGCCTGACGAATTTCAGCGTGTATTGCAATCACGTGGTGACGCCCGCGGCGATCCAGAGCATCCTCGATTCACCCGAAGTGCGCGAGTGGGGCAAGGTCCGCGTGGACGGGTTCATCGGCCCGTCGCACGTCAGCGCCGTGATCGGCAGCGGGCCGTATGAATTCTTCGCACAGGAATACCGGCGGCCCGTGGTGATCGCCGGCTTCGAGCCCCTGGACGTGCTGCAGGCGATCCTGATGCTGGTGCGCCAGCTCAACGCGGGCCGCGCCAGCGTCGAGAACCAGTTCACCCGCGGAGTGACCCGCCTCGGCAATCGCAAGGCGCAGAATCTGGTCGCGGAAGTGTTCGAGCTGCGGCCGCAATTCGAGTGGCGCGGCCTCGGTGAGCTGCCGTACAGCGGATTGCGCATCAAGAGCCGGTATTCGGACTTCGACGCCGAGCGGCGCTTCGATCTCACGACGCACGCGGTGCGGGAGAATGCCGCCTGTCAGTGCAAGGCCATCATACGCGGCGCCAAGAAGCCCACCGATTGTGCGCTCTTCGGCACGACCTGCACGCCGCGCGATCCCATCGGCTCCTGCATGGTGTCCGCGGAGGGCGCCTGCGCCGCGTACCACCAATACCGTCGCGGCATGGCGGCGGCCGGCTGATGCGCATCCTGATGCTGGCGCACGCCTTCAACAGCCTGGCGCAGCGGCTGCACGTGGAGCTGCGTGCCGACGGGCACGAGCTGTCGGTGGAGTTCGACATCCACGACGACGTCACCTGCGAGGCGGCGCAACTGTTCCATCCGGACGTGGTGCTTGCGCCTTTTCTCAAACGCGCCATTCCGCGCCCCGTCTGGGAGCGGCATCGCTGCTTCATCGTGCATCCGGGGCCTCCCGGGGACCGCGGCCCGTCCGCACTCGACTGGGCGATCCTGCGCGCTGTCCCGGTCTGGGGGATCACCGTCATCCAGGCCGTTGCCGAACTCGACGCCGGTCCGGTGTGGGCAAGTGCCTCCTTCGAGATGCGCGCCGCGCGCAAGAGCAGCCTGTACCGCCATGAGGTCACGGAAGGCGCGGTCACCGCCGTCCGTGCGGCGCTTGCCCGCGTCGCGAGCGGCCTCGGCCCGTTGTTCGAACCGGCCGGCGGATCGGCGACGTGGCAGCCGGCGATGACGCAGGCGCAGCGGGCCATCGACTGGCGCCACGACGACATGGCAACCGTGCTGCGCAAGATCCGCTCGGCCGACGGCCATCCGGGTCTCGAGGATGTCCTGGACCACCGCCGCTTCCGACTGTTCGATGCGCATGCGGAGCCCGCGCGCAGCGGCCGGCCCGGCGACCTGATCGCCCGGCGGCACGACTCGGTGTGCCGCGCCACGCCGGATGGAGCCGTCTGGATCGGGCAATTGCAGCCTGCCGACGGGCCGCCAAGCTTCAAGCGGCCGGCCGCGCTCGCGCTGGGGGCGGTGGCGCAGACGCTGCCGCGTGATCCGGGCTGGGGAGACGGCGGCCGGCAGCCCGCAGGCGGCGACATCCGCTATGTCGAACGCGCCGCCGTCGGCTATCTGCATTTCGATTTCTACAACGGGGCGCTCGGCGAGCAACAATGCGAACGCCTGCGCTCGGCCTTCGTGCAGGCGCGGCGGCAGCAGACCCGGGTCATCGTGCTGATGGGTGGAACGGATTTTTGGTGCAACGGCATGCACCTGCACTGCATCGAGGCGGCCGACAGTCCCGCCGATGCGTCCTGGGCCAACATCAATCAAATCGACGATCTGGCGCGGGAAATACTGCTGACGGACACCCACCTGACGATTGCCGCCTTGGGCGGCAACGCCGCCGCGGGCGGAGTGTTTCTGGCGCTCGCGGCCGACCGGGTGCTGGCGCGCAGCAGCGTGGTCCTGAACCCGCACTATCGCAACATGGGCAACTTGTACGGCTCGGAATATTGGACCTACCTGCTGCCGCGGCGGGTCGGCGCCGAGCGCGCCCGCGAGCTGATGGAATCGCGCCTGCCCCTGGGTGCCGAACGGGCCCGATCGTTCGGGCTCATCGACGACCACGCCGGACCCGACGACGCCGGGTTCCTGGAAATGGTGAGGCGTGAAGCCGAAGCCCTCGCCGTCGAGGACGTGTTCGAGTCGGCGCTGCAGCACAAGCGCGCGTGCCGCGCCGATGACGAGCGCAAGCGTGCGCTCGCCGACTACCGCGACCAGGAGCTGGCACAGATGCACTTGAACTTCTATGGTTTCGATCCGAGCTACCACATTGCACGGCATCGATTCGTGCACCGTACGCCGCACGCCTGGACGCCGCTGCACCTCGCCCGCCACCGCTCGGCATGAGCGCCGCCGCCGGACAGATCCCCGCCGCGCAGCGCTGGCGGATCGGCGGGCGGGTCCAGGGCGTGGGCTTCCGGCCCTTCGTGTATCGACTTGCCCATCGCCTCGAACTCGCCGGCTGGGTGCGCAACGACGGCGGCGAGGTGCAGATCCACGCCCAAGGAGTACCCGCAAGATTGCGGGTGTTCGGTAAAGCGCTGCTGTTGCTGGCGCCGCCGGCCGCCGCCCCCAGGATGCTCGATGTGCGCGCCGCCCCACCCGAAGCGTGCGAGCTGTTTCGCATCGAACGGAGCAGCGGCGGCGCGTCGCGCGGCGTGCACATCCCCGCGGATCTGGGCCCGTGCGCGGATTGCCTGCAGGAGATGCGCGACCCGCTGGCGCGGCGCCACCGTTATCCCTTCATCAACTGTACGCAATGCGGGCCGCGCTACACCGTGATTCGTGCGCTGCCTTACGACCGACCGAACACCACGCTGGCGCAGTTCGCGCTGTGTGCCGCTTGTGCCGCGGAGTATTCGAATCCGCTCGACCGGCGATTCCACGCCCAACCGCTGGCCTGCGCCGCCTGTGGTCCACGCCTGCGGTGGCGTCATGGAGCCCTCGAGATCGACGGCAACGGGGCGGCCCTGGCCGCGGCGGTGGCCGCCCTGCGTGCAGGCCTGATCGTCGCGGTGCGCGGCGTCGGCGGCTACCACCTGTTTTGCGATGCCGGCGATGGCGCATCGGTCGAACGGCTCAGGCTGCGCAAGGCCCGGCCCGGCAAACCTCTGGGCGTGATGGTGCCCTGGTGCGGCCGTGACGGCCTGGATCATGCCCGCCGGCTCGCGATGATCACGCCGCTCGAGGCGCAGGCGCTGCGTGCTGCGGCACGGCCGATCGTGCTGGCCAGCCCGCGCGGCGCACCGCTCGCCGCCGGCATTGCGCCCGGGCTGCGGGAACTGGCGCTCATGCTGCCCTACAGTCCCCTGCATCATCTGCTGCTCGGGGACTTCGGCGGGGCGCTGGTGGCAACCTCCGCCAACTTGAGCGGCGAGCCCGTGCTGACCGAACCCGAGGCGGCCGAAGCGCGGCTCGGCGCAGTCGCGGACGGCTTCCTGCACCATGACCGGCCGATTGCACGAGCGGCGGAGGATCCCGTGGTGCGCGTGATGGGCGCTGCCCTGCGCCCCGTGCGCCTCGGCCGGGGAACGGCGCCCCTCGAACTCGATCTGCCCATGGAAATGGATGTGCCCACGCTGGCCGTGGGGGCCTACCTCAAGACCACCGTGGCGCTGGCATGGGGCAGGCGCGTCGTGGTCTCGCCGCACATCGGCGATCTCTCGAGTCCCCGGGGCCGCGAGGTGTTTGCGCAAGTCGCCGCCGACCTGCAGCAGCTGTACGGGGTGCGCGCCCGCTGCGTCGTGCACGATGCGCATCCCGACTTTCCGAACACACGCTGGGCGCGCGCCGGCGGCTGGCCGGCGCGCGCGATCTGGCATCACCACGCGCACGCCGGCGCAGTGGCAGGCGAATATCCGAGCCGCTCGCCGCTGCTGTGTTTCGCCTGGGATGGGGTCGGGCTCGGGCCGGACGGCACACTGTGGGGCGGCGAAGCGCTGCTGGGCCGGCCCGGCCACTGGCGGCGTGTGGCGAGCTTCCGTCCATTCCGGCTGTGCGGGGGCGAGCGCGCGGCGCGTGAGCCGTGGCGCTCCGCACTGGGATTGTGCTGGGAGACGGGCCGGGTCTGGCCGCCGGGCGAACGGCGCGGCGGCCCGCTGCTGCGACAGGCCTTCGACGCCGGTGTGAACACCCATCTGACGACGGCCGTGGGGCGCCTGTTCGATGCCGCGGCGGCCTTGCTCGGGGTGTGCCTGCAGACGAGCTACGAAGGCGAGGCACCCATGCTGCTGGAGTCGCTGTGCGAGGGGACGTGCGAGCCGATCGCCCTGCCGCTCGAACGGGACGGTTTCGGTGTGTGGCGCAGCGACTGGACGCCGCTGCTCGCGACCCTGCTCGATGCGCGCCTGTCGCGGCCGCGGCGCGCGGCGCTGCTGCACGCGACGCTGGCGGCGGCGCTGTGCGATCAGGCGCTCGCGGTACGCGCGCAAACCGGTGTCGAGCGCGTCGGTCTCGGCGGCGGGGTGTTCCAGAACCGTGTCCTGACCGAAGCGGCACAAAGGCTGCTGGAGGCGGCCGGATTCGAGGTGCTGGTGCCGCGGCGCCTGCCGGTCAACGATGCCGCCATCAGCTATGGGCAGATCATCGAGGCCGGTGCAGACGCGCGGCAGCAGGCGCCTGCTTGAGCGTTCGCGACACCCACATCAGCCTCGGACACGGCAATGGCGGACGCATGATGCGCGAGCTGATCGAGGGATTGTTCCTGCCGGCGTTGTCCAATCCACAGCTCGACATCGGTGCGGATGCCGTGCCATTGCCGTTGCCCGCAGACCGCGAGCTCGTCGTCACCACGGACGGCTTCACGGTCAAGCCGCTCGAGTTTCCGGGCGGCAACATCGGATCGCTGGCGGTGCACGGCACGGTCAACGACATTGCGGTCAGCGGCGCCGTGCCGCGCTTTTTGACCCTGAGCGTGTTCCTGGAGGAGGGTCTGGAGATCGCGACATTGCGCCGGGTGATCGGCGCGCTGGCGGCGGCGGCGCAGGATTGCGGCGTGGCGGTGGTTGCCGGCGACACGAAGGTCCTCGGGCGCGGCGACTGTGACGGCATGTACCTGGCCGCCACGGGCATCGGCTTTCGACGGCGCGGCACCCGCCTCGCGATGGCCGATGTGCGCGCCGGCGATCGCATCCTGGTGAGCGGCCCCGTCGGCGACCACGGCGCCGCGGTCCTGCTGGCCCGCCAGGAATTCGGCCTGCAGGGGGATTTGCGTTCCGACAGCGCCAGCGTGCTGCCGGCGGCGCAGGCGCTCTTGCGGGTGCCGGGTCTGCGCTTCATGCGTGATCCCACCCGCGGCGGTCTTGCGACGGTTGCCCATGAGCTCGCCGGCGCGACGGGTCTGACGTTGTCTTTGTCCGAGGAGCGCATTCCCGTCAACGAGGCTGTGCAATCGGTGTGCGAGCTGCTCGGCTTCGATCCGCTTTACCTCGCCTGCGAGGGACGGCTGGTGGCCGTGGTCGCTGCGGATGCGGCCGACCAGGCATTGCATGCGCTGCGGGCGGTGGCCCCGCAGGCCGCGCTGATCGGGCAATTCACCCGCGGATCGGCGCAGGTGATCCTGGACACCGCATTCGGCGGACAGCGTGCTCTCGATGAATTGCAGGACGATCCACTGCCGCGGATCTGCTGATCGCTCAATCGGCCTTTTTGCGCCGCGACCAGAGAACCAGGAAGCCGATGCACACGGCGAAATTCAGCACCCACCATCCGTATTGACGGGCGGCGCTCCTCGGCGTTTCATCGACCGGCGTGCCGGCGATCTGCAGGGTGCCTTGCAGCCGCTCTTGCACGGCTCCCTGCGCCAGGATGAACACCACCGTGGCGGATCCCGGCAGGGCCAGATCCGCCGCGTGTACGGAATAGCTGCCGTCGGCCTCGGCCGTGGCGGCATGCGTGCTGCCCCGCAGGCCGAGGGTGAGCGTGGCGTCGGGCACCGGCGCATTGTCCAACAGGCGGCTCAGGTGAACGTTCATCACCTCGCCGTGCACCAAACCCACCGCCAGGAAATGCGCGGAACGGGCTTCCACCCGCGCTGTGGGCGGGGCAGCCGGCGCTGCCGCGTCGGGCGATGCGGCAGCGGACGCCGCCGCGTGCGCGGTCGCCGCCGACGCGAGAGCCGCCAGGCAGGCGAGCGCGCAGGCGCCCGCGGCGTTCTTCAAAGCAGAAATCCCCACAGTCCCATCACGGTGCCGGCGAATCCGGCGAGCACGCCGAGGATCGGAAAAAAGCTCTTGCGCGCGAGAAAATACAGCGAGCACAGCACCAGGCCGAGTTCCAGCAGACCCTCCCCGATGTCGAAGCGCAGCGCGCGCCGCTCTTCGAGGGCGGTCTCCTCATCCTTTGCCCGGGCGTCCTTCTGGATGTCCTTGGCTTCGCCGGCGTAGCGCTCCCGATCGGCCTCGAGCTTGTGCTGCGGCGCCTGCAGTTTGACCGGATCCACCGTCAGCGTCTGCAGCAGCGTCAGGGCCACCTCGTCGGTGTTCTCGCGGGTCTTCTTGGCCTGATAATAGGTCCACTGGTCGTTCGACTCGGTGCGCCGTATCACCGCGTCGGTGTGCGCGCGATGCGAGGCGATGGTGACCACCGACAGAAAAATACCCACGACGCCGACGAGGATGCCGACGCGGCGGGTGTCCGGGTCTGCGGCGTGTTCGGGCTTCAATTCGAGTTCGGTCATGGCGTTGATTCAAACCTCGGGCGGCATTGACATATTGTAGCCGGCAGACGCACCCCTGGCGCGCGCCGTCGGGCGGGCCATCATCGCACGGCGTGCAGACGCGGATTGGCGCGTGAGATGCCGAGTACGCCGCTGCGCACCACTTCGACGATCTCGCCGAAGGCCCCGACAGCGGCGATGAACTCGCCGATCTCGGCCTCGGTGCTGGTGAGCTCGATGATATAGCTCGACGGATTGGCAGACAGCACCCTGCCGCCCGCCCTGCGCAGCAGCGCGCTGACGGGTTCGACGTGATCCGCGGCCATCTGCAGCTTGACCAGCATCAATTCTCGCGCGAGATGATCGCCGCTCGTCATGTCCTCCACGGCCACCACATCCACCAGCTTGAGCAGCTGGGCGTTGATCTGCGCGATCACCGCATCGGAGCCCACGGTGACCAGGGTGATGCGCGACACGGTGGGATCATTGGTGGGAGCCACCGACAGGGATTCGATGTTGTAGCCACGGCTGGAGAACAGCCCGGTGACGCGGGTAAGCGCGCCGGCTTCGTTTTGCAGGAGAATGGCGATGAGGTGGCGCATGGCCGGCTAGGATAAAGGAGTGCGGCACTTGGGCGCCAGGGCGAGAACTGCTAGTCTGCGGCCGTGAAAGACCGTTACGACATGATAAACAGTGCCGCACATCCGCTGGCCGGCGCCGGCATGACGGGGGCGGAAATGCTGGTGCAGGTGCTGGCCGACGAGGGCGTGGATCTCGTCTTCGGCTACAGCGGCGGCGCCATCCTGCCGATCTACGACGCGGTGTTCCGCTACAACCAGCAACACGGCCAGTCGATGCCGCTGATCGTGCCGGCGAACGAACAGGGCGCCGGCTTCATGGCGGCAGGCTACGCGCGGGCGAGTGGACGCGTGGGCGTGGCGCTGGTCACCTCCGGGCCCGGCGCCACCAACACGGTGACACCGGTGCGCGACTGCATGGCGGATTCGGTGCCCATCGTCGTCATCTGCGGGCAGGTGCCGACCACGGCGATCGGCACCGATGCCTTCCAGGAGGCGCCGGTGCCCAGCATCATGGGGGCGGTTGCCAAGCACGTGTTCCTGGTCACGGACCCGGCCAAGCTGGAGGCCACCGTGCGGACCGCCTTCGAAATCGCACGCACCGGCCGGCCGGGCCCGGTGGTGCTCGATGTTCCGAAGGACGTGCAGAATTGGCAGGGCGTGTTCCAAGGCTCCGGACAATTGCCGGTGCCCGGCTACCGCCAGCGCATGAGCCGACTCGGTGCGAACAAGCTGCCGCCGGCCGCCTGTGTGGACTTCTTCGCCGGATTGGCGGCCGCGCAGCGCCCGCTCATCTATGCCGGCGGCGGCGTGATCAACGCCAATGCCGCCGCCGCCCTGCGGGACTTTTCACGGGAATTGCGCATCCCCGTGGTCACCACCCTGATGGGCATCGGCGCCGTCGACACCACCGATGAGCTGTCGATGCGCATGCTCGGCATGCACGGCGCGGCATACGCGAATTATGCGGTGGATGATTGCGATTGCCTGATCGCGATCGGTGCGCGCTTCGACGACCGGGTCGCGGGCAATCCCGCCAAGTTCGCCGGCAATGCCAGATTCATCGCCCATCTCGATATCGACGCGTCGGAGATCAACAAGGTCAAGGCGGTCAACTGGAGCCACGTGGGTCTGATGCCGGAGGCGCTGCTCGCGCTGCTGGAGCATGGCCGGCGCAGCGGTTTCAAGCGCGATTGGTCGGCCTGGATCGCGGCCTGCGATGCCCTGCGGCGCAAGTACGCCATGAACTACGATCGTGACAGCGCGCTGATCCAGCCGAATTACGTGATCGAGGAAATCAACCGTCTCACCCGCGGCGAGGCCATCATCAGCACCGGCGTCGGCCAGCATCAGATGTGGGCCGCGCAGTATTTCGACTTCCGCAGCCCGCGCCTTTGGCTCACCTCTGGCAGCATGGGCACCATGGGATTCGGCCTGCCGGCGGCGGTCGGCGCGCAATTCGCGGCGCGCGACCGGCTGGTCATCGACATCGACGGCGACGCCAGCATCCGCATGAACCTCGGCGAGCTCGAGACCGTGACCACGTACGACCTGCCGGTCAAGGTGGTGGTGCTCAACAATTTCGGCGACGGCATGGTCAAGCAGTGGCAGAAGCTGTTCTTCAAGGGGCGCCTGTCCGCCAGTGACAAGAGCCTGCACACCAAGGATTTCGTCAAGGCAGCGCAGGCCGACGGCTTCAAATATGCGGTGCGCCTCGCCGACAAGGCCGAGGTGCCGCGGGTCATCCGCGAATTCATCGGGTTCAAGGGGCCGGCCTTCCTCGAGGTGTTGATCGATCCGGACGCCGGCGTCTACCCGATGGTCGGTCCCGGGCAGGCCTACGACGAGATGATCACGGGCGATCACATTCCATCGCGCACCCCTGTGCAGATCAAGGCGCCGGACGCCTCCGAGATGTTCTGAAGGCCGGCGGCGCCTACCAGGCGCCGGTGTTCGGCATCGAAAGCCACGGTTCGGCCGGCGCTAGCGCCGGCTTCTTCTGCAGCAGCTCGATCGAAATGCCGTCGGGCGATCTGACGAAGGCCATGCGGCCGTCGCGCGGCGGGCGATTGATCGTCACGCCGTGATCCATCAGGCGTCTGCAGGTCGCATAGATGTCGTCGACTTCGTAGGCAAGATGCCCGAAATTGCGGCCGCCGGCGTAGGCTTCCGGATCCCAGTTGTGGGTGAGTTCCACCTGCGCCGCGCCGTCGCCCGGCGCCGCCAGGAACACCAGGGTGTAGCGCCCCTTGTCATGGTCCCGGCGCGACATTTCGATGAGTCCGAGCGCGTCCCGATAGAACGCGAGCGATTGCCCGATGTCTGTCACCCTGACCATGGTGTGCAGATATTTCATGCCGGTTTCTCCTGTTGTACGACTGTCATCAATTGGCGACATAATGTTCATAGTGTGAGTGATTTCTACTTGTTCGCTACAACTATTGGATTTATCAGATGTAACTGCTAGGATCTGGGTCGTGCATCCATTCCCTAAAGCATTTCTGTCGTTACTTAGTCGCAACAGCACAGAAATCGAAGAAGGCCGAGCCTAGAGGCGCCTTTTTGCCGCGCATCGGCCAATGATGGACGTGTAAGGTAATTCCTGATCACCTGTTCCACTCAAATCCCCGGCATGTCCGGGGATTATTTTATCGCCGCTGCGCTTTGGCGCGCTGAATCCGACCCGCCACCCCGGTCGAATGACTGGAATATCCAAACGAAGGGGCTGGTGCGCCATGCAGGTGACATCTGAAATGCGAACGCCGTTCGCTGCGCCGGGGGAAAGCGCGGATCTCGAACCGTTGGTGGGCGCCATGATCCGTGGCGACCAGTCAGCCCTGTCGACGCTCTACCAACGCACGGTGGCTCACGTGTTCGGCATCGCGCGCTGTATGCTGCGTTCGAAGGAGGATGCGGAGGAGGTGGTCTGTGACGTGTATACCTGTGCCTGGCAGCGCGCGACCGGCTACGATCCGAGCCGGGGCAGCGTGATCGCCTGGCTCACCGTCATGGCCAGGAACCGGGCCATTGATCGGTTGCGTCAGCGGCGCGAGGTGCTGTCCCTGGACGACGCCCGACAGGAGGGGCTTGCGGCATCGCTATGCGGAGAAGGCTCGAATCCGGAACAGATCCTCGACCAGTTCCAGTCCGGCAGCGCAGTGCATCGCGCGCTGCAGTCGCTGACGCCGCAGCGCCGGCACCTGGTCGCGCTGGCCTTTTTCCAGGGATTGACGCACCAGGAAATCGCCGACGCGGTCGGCATGCCGCTCGGCACCGTGAAGTCGCACGTGCGCCGCGCGCTCAACGAACTGCAGAGTGAACTGAGAATCGACGCGTAATGGCCAGTCGACCCAAGTCCGAACCGCCGTCCGAGGTGCTCGATCCCGCCACGCTGCAGCGCATGGCGCAGGCGATATCCCCCGCGGAACCGTCGGCGGCCGACAAGCAGGCGATGCATGCGCGCATCATGGCGCGTATCCGGGACGAAGCACCGCCCGGGACGGTGACGACACGCGCGTCGCAGATGCAGTGGATCGCCGCCGGACCGGGCGTGGAGGTCATGCTGCTGCGCATGGATGCGCAGCGCAACGATCAAACCGTGCTGATCCGCATGCAGCCGGGCTCCGAGGTGGTGGGGCATCGACACACCCAGGAGGAGGAATGCCTGGTGCTGGAAGGCGAGGTGTTCATCGGCAGCCACCGTTTATCGCGCGGCGACATGCACGTTGCGAAGCCGGGCGCGGTGCATGCGCCCATCCGGGCGCCCGCGGGCGCCCTGCTCCTGATCCGTTCGGAAAGGCCGCCGCAAAACTTTCGAATCGCGTGAGACAACAACAAGGGAAGGATCGATGAGCATCTGCGAGGGCTTCACGGGCAGCGTCGGCAATACCCCGCTGATCCGTCTGCATGCCTTGAGCGAGGAGACCGGCTGCGAGATTCTCGGCAAGGCCGAGTTCATGAATCCGGGCGGTTCGGTGAAGGACCGCGCCGCCAAATCGATCGTCCTCGACGCCGAGCGCCGCGGTGCGCTCAAACCCGGCGGCACCGTGGTGGAGGGCACCGCCGGCAACACCGGCATCGGCCTGGCGCACGTGTGCAACGCCCGCGGCTACAAATGCGTGATCGTCATGCCCGACAACCAGGCGGCGGAGAAATACCAGATCGTCGAGGCGCTCGGTGCCGAGCTGCGCAAGGTGCCGGCGGTGCCCTACAGCAATCCGAACCAATACCAGAAGGTCGCGGCACGCGTCGCCTCCGAGCTGCCTGGCGCCGTCTGGGCCAACCAGTTCGACAACACGGCGAACCGCGATGCGCATTTCGAATCCACGGGACCGGAAATCTGGCACGACACCGGCGGCAAGCTGGACGCCTTCTGCGCCGCCACCGGCACGGGCGGAACACTGGCGGGCGTGGCGCGATTCCTCAAGTCCAAATCCGCCGCCGTCAGAATCGTGCTGGTCGATCCGCCCGGCAGCGCGCTGTATCACTACATCAAGGACGGCGAACTGAAGAGCGACGGCGGCAACTCCATCACCGAAGGGATCGGCACCGGGCGCGTCACTGCGAATCTCGCCGGGGCGCCGATCGACGATGCGCTGCGCATCGCGGATGCCGAGACCATAAGCTATGTGTATCGGCTGCTGCGCCAGGAAGGCCTGCTGCTCGGCAGCACGGCGGGCATCAATGTTGCTGCGGCGGTGTTGCTGGCCCGGCAAATGGGACCCGGGCACACCATCGCCACCATCCTGTGCGACGGCGGGGCCAAGTATCAGTCGCGGCTGTTCAACCGCGCCTGGCTCGCCGAGCGCGGCTTTCTCGAGGCCGCCGGCGTGCACTGAGCATCAGCGCGCACTCCGGATCAAAGGTCAAGCGGCTGTCTGCGACTGCGCCTCTCCCTGACCTGCATCGACGCCGAGGCGGCGGTGCATGATGGGGCTGGTGGTGGTGTATTGCAGCCGCACTTTCTCGCCGGGCGACAGGTGCTCCTTGGCGGCGAAGGCCGCCAGGGCGGCCTCGTGAAAGCCGGACAGAATCAGCTTTTTCTTGCCCGGATAGGCATTGATGTCGCCCACCGCGAAGATGCCCGGAGATGAGGTCTCGAAGCGCGCGGTATCGACCTTCAGCGACTTGCGTTCGAGCTCGAGCCCCCAGTCGGCGATGGGTCCGAGCTTCGGATGCAGGCCGAAGAACACCAGCAGCTGGTCCGCGGCGATGCGCCGCGTGACGCCGTCGGCGCAGAGCACGCGCACGGCGTGCAATCCGCCGCCGGCGGTGTCGAGTTCGCGCACCGTGCCCGTCAGCAGGTCGGCGCGCCCCTCGTGCTGCAGCGCCCGCAGCTTGGCGACCGAGGCCGGGGCGGCGCGAAACTCCTCGCGCCGGTGCACCAGCACCAGGCTGCGTGCCTTGTCGGCGAGCGCCAGCGCCCAGTCGAGCGCCGAATCACCGCCGCCGCAGATCACCAGATCACGCCCCGCGAACGCGGCCGGATCGCTGACGCGGTAATGCACGGCGCTGCCCTCGAGTTCGGCGGCGCCGATGGCATCGAGGCGTCGCGCCTGAAAGGCGCCGACGCCCGCTGCGATGATCACCACGCCCGCTTCGAACAGCGCGCCGGCGGAGGTGCCCACCAGGAAGCGGCCGGATGCCAGCCGCTGCACGCGATTGACCTCCTGCCCCAGATGCAGACCCGGTGAGAATGGCGCGATCTGCTCGAGCAGACGCTCGGTCAATTCGCGCCCGGTGCACACCGGTACGGCGGGAATGTCGTAGATCGGCTTGTCCGGATAGAGCTCGGTGCACTGCCCGCCCGGCTGCGCCAAGGAATCGACCACCTGCGCCTTGAGGCCGAGCAGGCCGAGTTCGAAGACCTGGAACAAACCGACCGGACCGGCACCGATGATCACGGCGTCGGTGAGCAGCGGCTGCTGCTCCGGGAAATGCGACAGGGTCATGAGTCCTCGATGCTAAGCGCTGCGGGCGGCGCGCTCGTCCGCAGCAGGGTTGAACCAGGCGAGGGCATCGTGCAACGCCACCACGTCGCCCACCACCAGCAGGGCGGGTGATTGCAATTGCATGCCGGCGCAGGCGCCTTGCAGGGTGGCGAGCGTCGCCCGTACCACGCGCTGCTGCGCAGTGGTGCCCTGCGCAATCACGGCCGCCGGCCGGGCGGCGGGCGCACCGTGTGCGATCAGGCGGGCGACGATGTGCTCCAACCGGCCCAATCCCATGTAAAACACCACGGTATGCTGTGGCAGGGACAGCGACCGCCAGTCCGGCTCGCGATTTTCCCCGTCGCCGGCCACGACATGGCCGGTCACGAAGGTCACGCCGTGGGCATGATCCCGATGCGTCAGGGGGATCCCGGCATACGCGGCGCAGCCCGCGGCGGCCGTGACCCCGGGTACCACCGAAAAATCGATGCCGGCGCCGGCCAGTGCTTGCAGCTCCTCGCCGCCGCGGCCGAACACGAAGGGATCGCCGCCCTTCAGGCGCACCACGCGCCTGCCGAGCTTTGCGTGGTGCACCAGCAGCTCGTTGATCTCCTGCTGCGCGGTGCTGCCGGCACCGGCCGACTTCCCGACGCAGACGCGCTCGGCATCGCGCCGCGCCAGATCGAGAATTTCGGCGGACACCAGGCGGTCGTGCAGAATCACGTCGGCGTCCTGCAGCACGCGCAGCGCCTTGAGGGTGAGCAGTTCGGGATCGCCCGGTCCCGCGCCCACCAGGGTGACTTCGCCGTGGGCGGGAGCGCTGCTCGCGGTGGTCGCCAGCAGCGTCTGCGCAATGCGCAGTGCGCCGCGCCGGTCGCCCGCAAGAAAGCGGCGCGCCGCGGGTCCGTCGATCAGGGTCTCGAAGAACCGGCGGCGCTGATCGCTGCCGCGCAGCTTGTCGATGGCCGCGGCACGCAATTCCCGCAGCCACGACGCCAGCTCGCCGAATCCCCGCGGAATGAATGCCTCGAGGCGCTCGCGCAGCCGGCGCGCCAACACCGGCGATGCACCCGCGGTCGAGACCGCGACCAGCACCGGATCGCGGTCGATGATGGCCGGCACGATGAAACCGGACGCACCGGCATCATCGACCACGTTCACCGCGATGCCCCGCGCCTCGCACAGCTTGGCGACCCAGCGATTGACGGCGCGGCGCGGCGTCGCGACGATCACCAGCCGGGCGCCGTCCAGGTCGGACGGCGCGAATTCCCGCATGGCCACTTGCAGCCGCCCTGCGGTCGCGCGCTGCATCAGTTCCGGGGCGACCTGCGGCGCCACCACCGTGATGGCCGCGGCGGTGCGCTCCAGCAGGCACACCTTGCGCAACGCGACCTGGCCGGCGCCGACGACCAGGACCTTCTTCGCGTCGAGATTGAAGAAAACCGGGAAATATCTCATGGGCCTAATTGCTCAAGATTGCCCGATTTGCGGCGCTGCTACCGGGAGCACAGCCGATGCTGGGAAAACCGCTGTCGTGCAGGCTATTGTAGGGTAGGACAGGTGGGTTTTTCGCGCCAAGTTTGCCTGAAAAGAGGCGAAACTATAGGCGACACCCGGACCGCACGAAACGAACCAAAGTGTATGAGCACATGCCAATTCGTCATAGCGAGGCGGGGCGCCAAGCCCCGATACTAGCCAAGATGTGCAGGTCAGGCTCATGAAGTTCCAACAATTGCGCTATTTGGTCGCAGTGCACGAAAACGGTCTGAACATCACCGCGGCTGCGCGTCAGCTGCATACCTCCCAACCCGGCGTGAGCCGGCAGCTGAAGCTGCTGGAGGAGGAGCTCGGATTTCAGCTGTTCGAGCGTGAAGGCCGGGCGCTCACGCGTACCACCGCCGCGGGCGAGGAGATCATCGCCCGCGCGAGCAGCATCCTGCGCGAGATGCAAAACATCCGCCGCACCTCGGCAGAGTTGCGCAAGGCGGACGGCGGCAGCCTGTCGATTGCGACCACCCATACCCAGGCCCGCTACGTGCTGCCGCAGGTTATCCGCGCGTTTCGCACCCGCTATCCCAAGGTTCGCCTGCACCTGCACCAGGGCACCTCCGAACAGATTGCCGAACTGGTGGCGCGCGACCGGGTGGACTTCGCCATCGCCACCGGCTCCGAGGAGCTGTTTCCGCATCTGGTGCGGCTGCCGGTATACCGCTGGCATCGCGCCGTGGTGGTGCCGCGCGGCCATCCGCTGGCCGCCGCCGGCAAGCTGACCCTCAAGAAGCTCGCCGAGCATCCGATCGTCACGTATGTGTTCAGCTTCTCCGGGCGCTCCTCGCTGCCGGCGCTGTTCGAGACCGCCGGGCTGTCGCTCGACGTGGCGCTCACGGCGCGCGATTCGGATGTGATCAAGACCTATGTGCGCATCGGCCTCGGCGTGGGAATCCTGGCGAGCGTCGCCATCGACCCGGTCACGGACTCCGATCTGGTGGTGCTCGATGCGACGCATCTGTTCGAAGGCCACACGACCTGGATCGGCTTTCGCCGCAGCGCCCTGCTGCGCGCCTACATGTACGAGTTCATTGAATTGCTGGCGCCGCATCTGCCGCGCAAGCTGGTGCGCGAAACCGAGAAGCTCGAGACGCAGGAGGAGGTGGATCGCATATTGGACGACCTGCACGTGCCGGTGCGCGACCTGCCCTGATCGATGAGCACAGCCGTCATTCCCGATCTGCGTCCAAGGGAACAGCGCCGCCGGGCGCCTTGGACGATGCGCCCGGCGGCGTGGCTGGCGCTCGCGGCCGCGTTGGTGGCGGCACCCGCCATACGCGCCGCCGACATCACGCTGCTGAACGTCTCCTATGATCCGACGCGCGAGCTGTACGAGGACTACAACGCCGTTTTCGCCGCCTACTGGAAGAACAAGACCGGCGACACGCTCGCCGTCAATCAGAGCAACGGCGGCTCGGGAAAACAGGCGCGCTCGGTGATCGACGGCCTGGAGGCCGACGTGGTGACGCTCGGGCTGGCCTACGACATCGATTCGCTGGCGGCCCAGGGTCATTTGATCCCGGCGGATTGGCAGCAGCGGCTGCCCTACAACAGCACGCCCTACACCTCGACCATCGTCTTCCTGGTGCGCAAGGGCAACCCGAAGAACATCCGTGACTGGGGCGATCTGGTCAGGCCGGGCGTGGCGGTGATCACGCCCAATCCGAAAACCTCCGGCGGGGCACGCTGGAATTACCTGGCCGCCTGGGCCTTCGCGTTGAAGCAGCCCGGCGGCAGCGATGCGTCGGCCGAGGCCTTCGTGAAGAGGCTGTACAAGAACGTCCCGGTGCTCGACTCCGGTGCCCGCGGCTCGACGGTCACCTTCGTAGAGCGCGGCATCGGCGATGTGCTGCTCGCCTGGGAGAACGAGGCTTTCCTCGCCGTCAAGGAGTTCGGCCCCGACAAGGTGGAGATCGTCGCCCCGTCGCTCAGCATTCTCGCGGAGCCGCCGGTCAGCGTGGTGGACAAGATCGTGGACCGGCACGGCACGCGCAAGGTCGCCGAGGAGTACCTGAAGCACCTGTACAGCAAGGAAGGCCAGGAACTCGTCGCGCGGCATTACTATCGGCCGCGGGATCCGCAGATCGCCGCCAAGTACACGAAGACGTTTGCCAGCATTCCGCTGGTGACCATCGACGCGGTTTTCGGCGGCTGGACCCGGGCCCAGGCCACGCATTTCGCGGACCATGGTACTTTCGATAGAATTTACGGGCAGTAAACCCGCCTAATTCTCTTTGCTGCAGAGGACCACCATGGCTACGCCCGTCGCGGCAATCAACCCCGGGGTCAGGGCTGGGCGGGTCATTCCCGGATTCGGGCTCACCCTCGGATTCACCATGCTGTACCTGTCGTTGATCGTGCTGATTCCCCTGTCGGCCACCTTCATCCGCAGTTTCGGGTTGGGCTGGGGACACTTCTGGGCGGTGGTGTCGACGCCGCGGGTGCTCGCGAGCCTGCGTCTGAGCTTCGGCGCCGCGGCCATCGCGGCCACGATCAACGCGGCCTTCGGGTTGCTGGTCGCCTGGGTGCTGGTGCGCTACACGTTTCCGTTCCGGCGGCTGGTCGACGCCATGGTGGACCTGCCGTTCGCGCTGCCCACGGCGGTGGCTGGCATCGCGCTCACGGCGCTGTACGCCCCGAACGGCTGGCTCGGACAGCTGCTGCGTCCCTGGGGAATTCAGGTGGCCTTCACCCCACTCGGCGTGGTGGTCGCACTGACCTTCATCGGCCTGCCATTCGTGGTACGGACCCTGCAGCCGGTGCTCGAGGACCTCGACAAGGAGGTGGAACAGGCAGCCGCCACGCTCGGCGCAACCGCGCGGCAAACCTTTCTGTGGGTGATCATGCCCGCCCTGTGGCCGGCACTGCTCACCGGCTTTGCGCTGGCATTCGCGCGGGCCGTCGGCGAGTACGGCTCGGTGATATTCATCGCGGGCAACATGCCGATGAAATCCGAAATCGCCCCGCTGCTGATCGTCACCGAACTGGAGCAGTACGACTATGCCGGAGCCACCGCCATCGCCGTGGTCATGCTGGTGCTTTCCTTTCTGCTGATGCTGGGCATCAATGCGCTGCAGGCCTGGACGCTCTCCCGCCATGGTGGTCGATGATCGGATCGGCTGCGGACACGACCGACACCACAGCTGAGCTGCGCGCGCGGCGGGGGCGCCGCCCCGCGGGGAGCGCGGCGCTTGCGCGGCTCCTGCTCATCGTTTTGGCGCTCGGCTTTCTCACACTGTTCGTGGCATTGCCCCTGATCGTGGTGTTCGTACAGTCCCTGGCGAAGGGCTTCGGCGCCTATCTCGCGGCGATATCGAATCCGATGGCCTGGTCCGCGATCAAGCTGACGCTGCTGGTGGCGTTGATCGCGGTGCCGTTGAACGTGGTGTTCGGGTTGACGGCGGCCTGGGCCATCGCCAAATTCGAGTTTCGCGGCAAGAGCACCCTGATCACCCTCATCGACCTGCCGTTCGCGGTATCGCCGGTGATCGCCGGACTGGTGTTCATCCTGCTGTTCGGCGCGCATGGCTGGTTCGGCCCGTTTCTGCAGGCGCACAATCTGCGCATCGTGTTCGCGCTGCCGGGCATCGTGCTCGCGACCGTGTTCGTCACTTTTCCGTTCGTCGCCCGCGAACTCATTCCGGTGATGCAGGCACAGGGCAAGGACGACGAGGAAACCGCATTGTCGCTGGGCGCCACGGGCTGGCAGACGTTCCTGCGCGTGACTCTGCCGAACATCCGCTGGGGCCTGTTGTACGGCATCCTGCTGTGCAATGCCCGGGCCATGGGCGAATTCGGCGCCGTGTCGGTGGTCTCCGGGCACATTCGCGGCCTGACCAACACCATGCCGCTGCACGTCGAGATCCTCTACAACGAATACAACTACACCGCCGCCTTCGCCGTGGCGTCGCTGCTCGCACTGTTGGCGCTCGCAACGCTGGCGGGCAAGAGCATCCTCGAATGGCGGCAGCCCGAATTGCGCCGCACGGCGCTGCCGCGGCGCGATCGGGGCCGGAGGGCGAAGACATGAGCATCGCATTGCGCGGAATCGGCAAGCGATTCGGCGAATTTGCGGCCGTCGAGAACATCGACCTCGATGTGCCCTCGGGTGCATTGCTGGCGCTGCTCGGCCCGTCTGGCTGCGGCAAGACGACGCTGCTGCGGATCATCGCGGGCCTTGAGATCCCGGACGCGGGCCAGGTGCTGTTCGACGGGCGCGACGCCACCTTTCGCCCGGTGCGCGAGCGCAAGGTGGGCTTCGTGTTCCAGCACTACGCCCTGTTCTCGCACATGACGGTTTTCGAGAACGTGGCCTTCGGCCTCAAGGTCAAGCCGCGCGCCGAACGGCCGCCCGGTGCACTGATCAGTCGGAAAGTCGAGTCGCTGCTCGAACTGGTGCAGCTCGAATGGGCGGGCGGCCGCTACCCGGCGCAGCTGTCCGGCGGCCAACGGCAGCGCGTCGCGCTGGCGCGCGCACTCGCCGTCGATCCGGACGTGCTGCTGCTCGACGAGCCGTTCGGCGCACTCGACACCCAGGTGCGTCACGAACTGCGCCGCTGGCTGCGCCGGCTGCACGATGAATTGCACTTCACCAGCATCTTCGTCACCCACGATCAGCAGGAGGCCATCGAGGTGGCCGACACCATCGTGGTGCTGAACCGCGGCAGGATCGAGCAACTGGGCGTTCCCGGCGAGGTGTACGATCTGCCGACGTCGGCCTTCGTGCATCGCTTCCTGGGGCAGGTCAACGAGGTGGCCGTGCAGATGCGCGAGGGCCGCGCGCACCTGGGTCCCATCGACATCTCCGCGGATGCGGCGGCAAGCACCGCGGGAAGCATTGCGTTGATACGACCGCACGAGATCGATGTCGGACGCGGTGCCGGCGGATGGCCCGCAACGGTGCTTACCGTGCGCGTCATCGGCCCGGTGGTGCGGCTGGAGCTGCAAGCCGAGGGCCGCAAGGCGCATCCGCCGCTGGAAGCGGAAATCAGCCGCGAACGCCACGAGGCCGAGCGCTTCGGCGTCGGTGAAGCTGTGAACCTGAAGTTCAGGCGCTGGCAGATCTATCCGGCCGGGATCCCGGCGGATTGATCGCGGGAGCCGCTGAAGCGCCGGCGACCGGAGCGCCGGCGATTTGCGCTAATGCGCCAGCTCGAAATTGGTCGACACCGCCCACCCTTCATTGCCGAGTTCATCGGTGACCTTCCACCAGACGCCCATCTTGTCGCCTGTCGGATAGAGCATCATGCCGGGATCCAGGTCGCGTACCACGGTGGATTTCAAGTTCGACTCGGCGTACAGCTTGCCGGGCTTCGCCATCCGGACCGCCTGCTGCACGTTGTCGGCCTTGGCGTCGGGCGCGGCGCTCTTCATGTCATTGACGATCTTGATGTACGCATCGAGATAGGCCATAGCAACGACCTGGCCGATGTCGGTATTGGCGTAAGTGCTGGCGCCGCCAGCTGCGAAACCGCCGAAGAACCCGGCGCCGCCGCCGCCGCCAAAGCCCAGGTCGGTTTTCTTCGAATGGCCCTGTTCCAATGCCAGCTGCTCGGTCGAGCGCACGTCGGTCAGCGTCAGCACCACGTCCGCGGTCTTGCTTTTCAGACTCAGGCCGCCCGCCAGCGCACCGATGCCATGCGGCAGGAATGCGCCGATTGCGCCGCCGATGTTGGTGCCCCCGGAGTTGCGATTCTGATTGGCGATATCGGGCACGAGCACGTAGTCGGCCGCCTTCATCTGACCCTTGCCGATGTTCGAACCCACACGCTCCTCGCCGCTGGCCGCCAACTGGCGTTCGGCCTGGGCCGCCTGCAATCCCTTGCCGCGATCCACCAGTGTGAAGCACTTCGACTGCGACACGTACACCTTGATCAGCGCGGCCGGCGAGTCCAGGTTGAGCGCGGTCCACCATTGATTTTGCGGTTCGGTCACCGCCAGGGTGCCGATTTTCTTGTCGCAGGTGGGAATCTGAGGCGGCGGCGCATCGGCGGCCATGGCACCCGCCGCAGCCAGCAGCGCAGCTTCGGCGCCCAACCAGATCGCGATGCGAAAACCCACGGATGCAGATGAAATGCTCATTGTGATTATCCTCGTGTCGAGACCCGAATCCGAGCCCAGCACCCCTGGGGCTCTAAGCCAGCGCGCGTAACGCTACCATAGCGCGATGCGTCGGAGGAAGCGCCGGCGGTGGCATTGCCGACGTCGCTCTGAAGCGCCGCGACTCATCGGTCGGGGAGAAGTTCGACTTCACCTTCGATTTCGACCGGGATATTGAAGGGCAGTTCTGCGAGACCCACGGCACTACGGCAATGCGCACCCACCACCGGCCCGAACAGCTCCAGGATGAGATCGGAAAATCCGTTCATGACGCTCGGCTGCTGGTCGAAACCCGGGGCCGAGTTGACCATGCCGAATACGCGAGACCATGCGGCTATGCGATCGAGGTTGCCGAGCGCGCGTTGCAGGCTTCCAAGGATGGACAGGCCGGTCATTCGGGCGGCGGTGTAGCCCTGCTGCACCGTCAGTTCGCGTCCGACCTTTCCCAACGGCAAAGTGAAGGATCCGTCGGAATTCTGCGGCCCGTGGCCCGAGATGAGCGCTCGATGTCCAACGACGCGCACGAACTGGAACGGAAGGATCACGCCTGCGGGCGGCGGCAGCGTCAGCCCGAGGGCTTGCAGCCTATCTTCGATCCGGGACATCAGCGTGGAAGCCGGCCCATGTCAGATAAAGTCCGATCACCAAGGCAGGCGCGAGATACACCGTGTGATTTTCACCCAAGTGGATACCCTCGATCAGACCGGCCAGCGCCTCGGGCTTGAGGAGCAATAGAACCAGCCCTTTCGCCAGAATCAGCCATCCGACCACGGTCACGATCACCGGCAACGCGCCGCCCGACCAGATATTGTGCCGCAACACCATCGCGATACCGAGTGCGAGGCTGACGACGGCATAGATCAGCATGACCGGCGCGTTCGAGACCGTGGTGTCGATGATTGCCGTTCCGCGCACCAGAAGGCAGATCACGACCAGGACCGTGAAAAGTCCGATGAGCCGCGCGAGGAAAACCGTGGATGGGGACACAGGAATCTCCGTTGACTCCCTTCGAGTCTACAGCGGGGACGGCGAATGACCTCATGCCGTGATCTTCAGGAGCTTGCGGGTCCGTTGCGCGCTGCGCCATGCCCCTTGCGGGCGGATGATGCGGAAAAGATACAATAATGCCCCGGCGGTTGCACGGGCGCAGCAGCGATGCTAGTGTCGGTCGCGTATTTATATACTCATATAACGCGGGGATACGATGCCGAAAATCCACTCCATGCCGCTCGCGCGGCCGGTTTTCAGGACCCTGTTGCTTTCCGGCTCGCTCGCGGGCGTCGTCATGGGCGCCGCAATTCTCAGCGGGCGCGCGCACGCCGCCGATGCGGCCGCCGAGAAGGAGGACAACGCCGCCGGCGGCAACGCACTGCAGGAAATCACGGTCACGGCCACCCGACGCGAAGAGAGCATCAGCCGGGTGCCGCTGTCCATCACGGCATTGAGCCAGGACGCGCTCGATGAGCGGGGTATTCGCGATTTCCAGGACATCGTGCGATTCACGCCCGGCGTCAACATCGACACCTCCGGCACGAACGCCATCTCCATCCGCGGCATCTCCTCCTCGGGCGGCGCCGGCACCACCGGCATCTACATCGACGACACGCCGATACAAATGCGAGCCCTCGGCTTCAACCCCGATGACACGCTGCCGAAGACCTTCGACATGGATCGTGTCGAAGTGCTGCGCGGGCCGCAGGG
>PLET01000115.1 GCA_003137095.1 Gammaproteobacteria bacterium | reverse complement strand
ACGCGCGAGATTCGGACATTACTGTGGTCCCTATAAGCCGGATTCCTCATTAGCTCCAGCTTAGACCCCGGTGTCCAATTAGAAAGGATGTACGGTCCGTTTGTGATCCAATGCGCTGGATCGCCAGATTTCGCACGTGACTCTGCATAAACAGGGAACGTGGCGGAATGAGTAAGCACTTGTGGGAAAAATGGTGCCGGCTGGCCTAATTTGACAATTAAAAAATCATCGCGCGGAGCATACGCGCCTAATTCGCTGGGCGCCGAATGTCCCGAAATAATCGATGCGGCACCGGCAATAGGGCGCAATATATCTGAAACCGGTGATCCCTCCTTGGGGTCAACCACTCGTCTCCACTCCTGGACGAAATCTTGGGCGCGCACCGGAACGCCGTTCGACCATTTTGCGTCGTGTCTTAGCGTAAAGCGATATTCAGTTCCAGATTTACTAACTGTCCACGAGGATGCGACACCGGGCAGAATTTCCCCGCTTGGGGATTCTGTGGTCAATCCCTCATATAGATCCCGGAGCACNNAGCACAACTATGGAGATGAAGCAGTGGTGACTCCAGTCGGAAAGCTGCCTTTCTGCAAATCTCGCCAAGTGAAAAGGTCCACAGAGATTAGGATATTGGAGTCTACGAGTTAGAGGGAATGAAGCTACCGGGCGGATTCATTAAATGGCGAATTAATTCACTGACGCATATGGCTCTCGCCAAATAAGAATTAAGCAGACCCATTTTAGTGAGTTACTGCCCTCCCCGACTGAATAGGATTGCACCCATATATTTAGTGTCTGTCATAATGTGGCGTTGCAACACGTCGCCGAACGTGAAATTGGTCACCGAAACAGTTGTATTATGTTTCAGCGTGACGCAATCTGTTAAACATAATTTATTAGCTGCTTTAAGGTATTTACTTAGACCGTACCGGACAAACCCTCTGCGGCCAGCAACCGGTACATCGTGCGAACCGAGCCGTTATACCGGCCTTCGTCGAGCAGGATGGCAAATACCGCCGCTGGCGCCAGATCGGCGAACCGCTCGCTGTTGAGTGAGGAGTATCAGCAACGCCCGCTCCGCCTCGCTCAAGGCCAGTGCCGGCCTCGGGCGAGGCCGGCGCGGCAACATTGCACAATGCCGCCGCGCCAGGCGGTCCCGCGTTCGGTAGATCCCAGCCCGATTGATCGACAACGCCACGCATGCCGGGGCGATGCCGATCTGGGACCGAAGTTCAGCGAACACGGCCATCAGTCCGTCGACTCCTGTTCCTGTGTAGCTTCAGCGACTTCCGGACAAATGGCTAGCGCGAATATGAGAGACTTCGATCTGCTGCGGGCGTCCCGCAGATGGAGCGAAGTGAATGGACACGACACGAAAACATCGACGATTTACGGCAGAGCAGAAACTGCAGATTCTACGCGAGGCGGAGCAGCCCGGCGTAACGCTGAGCGAGGTGTGCCGGATGCCTACAGCCGCTACATCGTGCACCACAAGAGCTCATCAGCCTCAACGGTCAAGCGGTGGCGGTAGAGCTGCCGGCGGCGCTCGAAGCGGCCAAGGGCACCAGACCCCGAGTTGTGCACGACCACGGCAGCGAGTTCGTGAATCGCGATGTCGCCGCGGTCATCAAGACCTACAACCTCATCGATATCAAAACCAGGCCGCGGCACCCCGAATCGAACGGGATCGTCGAGCGCTTCAACGGCACGGTACGCGCTGAAAGCGACGATGACTATGGAAATAATTACCTACAAGCTGAGGCGATTATCGCCAAGCTCATGCATCACTACAACGACGAACGATTACATGCGACGCTCGGATACATGACGTCGGCGACCTGGCATCGTGGTCAACCCAATGAGGTTCGAGACGAGCGTGCGCGGCGAATAGCTGCGGCCCGTGCGCATCGTAGAATGACCATCCAGCAGCGATTTACCGAGGCAGCCTAAGCAGTGAAAGTCTCTCTTCTGTCCCAGCTCAGGCATTTTTTCCAAGTTGACGTGAAGCGCGACAGCTCCTCGACCGGCAGGCCGAGCAAGGTGCACAGTTTTTTTTGGGGGGGCCTCGATGACGCGGTCGCCCGCGCCAGCTGTCGGGTGAGTCGGGCGATCTCGCGGTGTAGTTGTTCGTCGCGTCGCTTCTGCGCGGTCGCTGGATTGACTTTCGGACCCCAACGCACCGCACGCGCCGCCTGGTCCGATCGAGCCACCTGTTTGCGCCAACCGCTCAGCATCGAGTAGTAAACCCGTTCCTTGCGCATTAGCGCACCGCGCTCGCCGGGTTTCTTGCAGCGAGTGTAATCGCGCAAGAGGGCGCATCCGCAAAGACTAGTAGTGGCGCTAAGACACTTGGGCAGACAGGCAGCGGTCTCAAAGATCTCGTCCAGGACAGGTAGCAGTGGTTTGGCGCTTTAATCACAAAAATTTGGTATAAAGCAGAGTCAGTTTGGCCTGCCGGACGAATATGGCGCGGATGATCTGAATTCGTTCAACCGCGACATAGGTAGTCAGTTTCTTTGCCGGCTCGCTGGCCGCGGAATCGCAAGGGTATTTTCATGGGGATCCAAAAAAATTACCCACTCACTAGTCTGCTGGAAATGCGGGGCTTCACTTGCCGCGCTGAGCTTGCCGCTACGGCGACTCGACGTGTGCAAGACCTGCAACGCGGAATTGCACGTTTGCCGCATGTGCGTTGAGTACGACACGAGCTATGCGAAGCATTGTCGCGAGCCGACGGCGGAGGAAGTTCGCAAGAAGGACGAGGCGAACTTCTGTGATCACTTCAAGCCGAAGGCCGGGGCGTACATTGCGATGGACCTGTCGGAGATCGAGCGGTCGAAATCGGCGCTGGACGCCTTGTTCAAAAAGTGACCTGCATTTCCCGCGCGTTCATTTGGAATCGGCGATGCGCCACAAATAGAGTGCGGCCGTGGTGCGGTAGGGGCGCCATCGCTCGGCGGTCTTGAGCAAGAGTTTGGGCGCAGGCAGCGCGCGCTTGCGGTACAGCACCTTGAAGCCCTTGCGCACGCCGAAGTCCGTCACCGGCATGACGTCGGGCCGGCGCAGGTTGAATATCATCAGCATGTCCACGGTCCAGGGTCCGACGCCGCGGATCTGGGTCAGGCGTTCGTAGATATCCTCATCGGACATGCCGAGGATTTGCCGGGTGCTGGGGACGTGTCCTTCGAGGGTCTTCACGGCAATGTCCTTCATCGACAGCGCCTTGCTGCGCGACAGGCCGGCCGTGCGCAGATGCTCCTCGCTGAGGGCGGCCAGCCTCTCGGCCTCGGGAACTTCGCCCTCGAACAACCCGAGCACGCGGTTCCAGATCGCGCGCGCCGCCGATCCGGCGAGCTGTTGGTGGGCAATGCTCTCGAGTAGCGCATGATACGGTTCGCGGGCGGCTCGCTTGGGCATCTGAATGACCCCGATCCGGTCGATCCATTCGGCGAACCGGGGGTCGCAGGAGCGCAGATGGTGGATCGCTTCGGTCTGCATGCGGCCATTCTATGTCAAGCGAAAACTCAGGTGGGGGGCCGGACCTCTAGGGCGCCATTGAGACCACTCTCACAACGCCGGCACCCGGGCCTCAAGACTCCGCCCGCCAGGCCGATTAGGAGGGTAATGGCCAATACCGAGGATTCTCTTTACTTATGCGTACGCTGAACAAAGGTTTCACGATGATCGAATTGGTCGTGGTGATCACGATCCTCGCGACCTTGGCGGCCTTCGCCATTCCACGGTTCACCGCGCTCGATTCACGGGCGCGAATCTCGGCGCTCACCGCCTTGGGCGGCAGCCTGCGAAGCGCCTCGGCGCTGGCACACGCCCAGTACCTGGTCACCGGCTCGAGCCCGGCCAGCCTCACCATGGACGGCGCGACGGTCACCCTGGTCAACGGCTATCCGGACGTGGCCGGAATACAGTCCGCCTTGCAGGACACGACGGGGTTCACCCCCACCGCGACCGCGACCAGCGTCACCTTTGCGAAAAACGGGGCTCCAACGTCCGCCAACTGTTCGGTGCGCTACACGATATCGGCCGCGGCCAACACCGCGCCCGTCATCGCGGCACCGGAGAC
The DNA here is from genome assembly GCA_003137095.1 of Gammaproteobacteria bacterium. Classification (GTDB taxonomy): domain Bacteria; phylum Pseudomonadota; class Gammaproteobacteria; order Steroidobacterales; family Steroidobacteraceae; genus Bog-1198. Next base: position 21,573 of record PLET01000115.1, on the reverse strand, counting down.
CAGCGGCTGCTGAAGCTTGGGCTCGGCGGCGGGACACGGCCGTCCGCCGAGCCACTTATGTTAAAGTTTGAGGGATTCCCCTATTCTTTGCACCGGGGAAAGCTCGCACAATGTTAAGTGAGCAGGCCTTGCACTTGAGTTGGAGAGTTCGTGCGAGCGGGGAGAGAAGATGGATGCTTCTCCGGATATTCATGATACCGCTACCGGTACCGCATCAAACGCAGAAGCTGCCCTTGCGCAACTGCGCCACGCGGTATTGGCCATTGATTCGCGCCAGCCGCACTGGCCGCTGGTGCTGTCGAACGCACCGGCCAGCCGCTATTTTGGTTCAAACTCCCACCCGCTGGCCGGCCTGCCGCTGCAGCAGTTGCTCGGATCGGGCGCGGCGGCCTCGGTCAAGGCCGCCCTTGTGCAAGCCTCGGCGAGTCGCATCCCACCACCCGCCGGGTGATCGCCTGGCGGCACGCGCAGATCGAGACGCTGCTGCCCACCGAATTCAAGCTGCTCGAGACCCCGGCCGGGGAGCGCTGGGTGCTGCTCAGCTTTACGGCGAGCGGGCCGGGGTTGCCGGACGCGCAGATCGCCGAGCGCGAGCAGTGGGAGCGCGATCTGCTGCAGATCGCGCTGCGCGAGCGCCAGCGCATCGGCTGCGACCTGCACGACGGGCTCGGCCAGGAATTGACCGGTGTTGCGCTCATGTTGGCCGGCGTCGCGAAAAAAATTCATCTGAAATGCCCGGAGCTGTCCGGCTCCATCGGCGAGGTGGCCGCGCTGGTCAATCAGTCGATCGACAGCGTGCGCGACGTGGCGCGCGGACTGTTGCCGGTGAGCGCGCAACCAGGGGGCCTGGAGACGGCGCTGCGGGAGCTGGCGGTGCGCAGCCGTGATACCCATGGCCTGACGGTGTATTGCTGTACGGACGTACACCGCAGCTTGAGCCTGAGCGACACCCAGGCGAGCCATCTATACCGCATCGCGCAGGAGGCACTCGCGAACGCCGCCCGCCACGGCCAGGCGAAGGTGGTCGATGTGCTGCTGGTGATCACGCACCACATGCTGCTGCTGCGCATCGCGGATGACGGCTGCGGCCTGGCGCGCGATTCGCGGCCGGCCGGCATGGGCCTGAAAATCATGGAATACCGCGCCGGCATGCTGGGTGCGCGGCTGGAGGTGTGCGCGAACCTGCCGCGGGGCACGGTGGTGCGCGTCATCGGCGAGGCGCCGCAACTCGCGTTGCGGTTATAATCGGCGCACGGCATCTAGGAGGGAAAGGAAATGGCCGTCACCAGTACATGGACCCGTTCGTCAGCCCCGCCATCCGCCATGATGACCGGCCAGCGCCGCGTGCGCCGCGTACTCATCGTCGATGATCACCCGATCGTGCGCCAGGGTTTGCGCCGCGTCATGGAGAACGAGGTCGATCTGTCGGTGTGCGGCGAGGCCGAGTCGGTGCGCGACGCCCGCCAGGCCATCAAGGATTTGAAGCCCGACGCGCTGATCGCCGACATCAGCCTGAAACAGGGCGACGGCATCGAGCTGGTGCGCGACGTGCGCGCGCACCATCCGCAGCTGCCGATCCTGGTGCTGTCGATGCATGATGAGACCATCTACGCCGAACGCATGCTCTCCGCGGGCGCCAACGGCTACATCATGAAACAGGCGGCGAGCGAACAGTTTCTGATCGCGATGCGGCGCGTGCTCGACGGCGGCATCTATGTGTCGGAGGCCGTCGGCAACAACATGATCCAGAAGTTCGCTGCGGGTGCGGCCTACATCTCGGCCAATCCCATCGACCGGCTGAGCAATCGCGAACTGCAGATCCTGCACATGATCGGCAAGGGCATGAGCACGCGCGAGACCGCGCAGTCGCTCAACCTCAGCATCAAGACGGTCGAATCGCACCGCCAGCGGATCAAGCGCAAGCTGAATCTGGCCACCGGCACCCAGCTGATCCAGTACGCGGTGAACTGGTTCACGGGCCGCGCGGCGCAGCAGCTGGCGCCCGGCGCCGACGCCTGACGGCCCCGCGCCGCCGGCCTTAACGGGTCCGGGCGCTGATCACGGGGTCTGGGCGGCGATGAAGTCGAGCAGCGCTTCGGGCTCCATGGGCCTCGCGAGATAAAATCCTTGCGCGAAATCGCAGCCCGCCTGGTGCAGGAATTCCAGCGCGGCGGCGCTTTCCACGCCCTCGCAGCACACCTTCATGCCCATGTGATGGCCCATGTCGATGATGGCGCGCGCCATGCCACGCCCGAAGGGCGTCTTCGGCAGCGACAGCCCGATGGAGTGATCGATTTTCACCTCGCTGAAGGGCAGTTTGGACAGCTGCGTGAGCGAGGAGTAGCCGGTGCCGAAATCATCGAGCGCCACGCCGAAGTGCTTCATGCGCAGACGCGAGAGGATGTCGAGGGTGTCGCCGGGATCGACCAGCGAGGCGATTTCGGTGATTTCGAGGGTGAGCTGTTCGGGGGCGACGCCGCGCGCCTCCAGGCAATCGAGCAGCCGCTCGGGAAAATCCGCATCGGTGACCAGGGTGGAGCTCAGGTTCACGCTCAGGTCGAGCTTGTGGCCGGCGCGGTTCCACTCGGCGATCTGATCGAGGCCGGTCTGCAGCACGAAATCGGTGAGCCCCGCGATCAATCCGCAGCGCTCGGCGAGGCGGATGAATTCCAGCGGGTACACCAGGCCGTGTTCCGGATGCTCCCAGCGCAGCAGCGCCTCGATGCCGGCCACCGCCCAGCCATTGTGGGTGGCCCGGTACTTCGGCTGGTACTGCACCCGCAGCTGCGCGCGGTCGATGGCGCGGCGCAGGTCCGTTTCCGTGAAGCGCGGCCGCTGCACCATGAGCGGCGTGAGAGCCGCCTCCAGGGCGCCGCGCAGTTGGGAGTCTTGCTGATCGATCACCGGGGGCATGGACATGGGCTATTTCCGTTGATGAGAATCTTGCTGGGCGGGGATCCACAGGCGCATGGCGGTGCCCGGCTGGGTATCGAGCACCTCGAGCAGCACCGCGTCGCCCGAGGGGTTCGGGGTGGCATCCCAGCCCTTTGACACGCGGCGTGTGCTCACGGTCACTTCGGGGGCGTGCGCGGAGGCCTTGTGCGCCACCAGCAGCATGTTGGCCAGCGCCTGCTTCAGGCGCTGGGCGTCGATGCACACCAATGCATCCTCGGCGGCCAGGTCGAAGCGCAGCGCCACGCCCTCGCCGGCGGCGCCGGCGAGCGCCGGCTCGATCTCGCGCAGCACCGCATCGAGCTTGATGGGCTGGGCGCGGCAGGAGTGCTCGTCGGTGACGTCGCGCATGCTGCCGGCGAGGCGCACCGGATGGCGGATGTCGTTGTGTTGTGCGGTGCCGCGAAAGCGCCACCAGCGCCACTCGCCGTTCGGCAGCTGCACGCGCACCTCCAGATCGAGCGGCGTGCCCTGCTCCAGATGATCGCGCATCTGACGCAGCAGCGCGTTCCAGCTGTGCGGGGGCAGGGTGGACTTGAGCGCACTGAAGGCGGTGCGGGCGTTCTCCACCGGCCAGCCGAGCTTGCGGTAGAACCAGGGGCTGAACCAGGCCGTGCCATCCGACAGGTCGGCCTCCCAATAGCCATCGCCGCTCGCCTCCAGGGCGCGCATGGCGGGCAGCAGGGTGCGGCGGCTGCGCAGCTCCATCATGATCGGTTGGTGTCGGGCGCGGACATATCGGGGATATCGGTCGATTCGGCCATAGATTTACAGTTATGCAGCCCGAAGTCGCCGAAGTGCTGCGCGATCGGCAGTTCACTAAGTCAAGTCGGACATAAAATGGCCGCTATCGACGGATCAAGGGACTGCCTGCGAGGCCTATACGTGTCCGATGCTGAAACTGTGAAACCGATCACGGGCGAGGAAGCGCCCGAGATCCTCCTGGCCGAGGACGACCCGGTCACTCGGATGCTGTTGACCCGATTCCTGAAGAAGGCCGGCTACCGCGTGGACGCGGTGGCCGACGGCCGGGAGGCGCTCGACCGGATCATCGAGCACTATTATCCGATCCTGGTGAGCGATTGGGAGATGCCGGAAATGGACGGCCTGGAGCTGTGCCGCTCCATCCGCAACATGCAGCTCGACGGCTATGTGTACATGCTGCTGCTGACGGCGCGCGATTCGAAGGAGCACATCATCGCGGGCCTGGAGTCGGGCGCCGATGACTATCTCATCAAGCCCGTGCACGAGCCGGAGCTCGTTGCGCGGCTGAACACCGGGCGGCGCATCCTGGCGCTCGAGCATTCCTTGCGCGAGGCCAACAACCAGAACCGCCTGCTGTCCATCACCGATGCCTTGACCGGCGCCTACAATCGCCGTTATCTGATGGAGGAGCTGCCGAACGAGGTGGAACGCAGCCGCCGCTATGGCGCGCCGCTGTCGGTGGTGATGTGCGACATCGACTTCTTCAAGCGCATCAACGACACCCGCGGCCACTCGGCGGGCGATGCCGTGCTCCGGCAATTCGTCGAGCGGCTGAACAACTGCATCCGCTCGGCGAGCGATTGGGTGGCGCGCTACGGCGGCGAGGAATTCGTCATCGTGCTGCCCGAGACCCCGCATCGCGGCGCCACCCTGGTGGCCGAGAAAATCCGCGCGCTGATCGCGGCCACACCGTTCACGTCGGCCGCGGGCGAGATCAATGTGACGGCGAGCTTCGGGGTGGCCGCGACCACCCCGTCGGGACCGGACATCACCCTCGGGGTGGAGACCATGATCAGCGCCGCCGACACCTGCCTGTACCGCAGCAAGCAGACCGGCCGCAATCGCACCACCAGCTGTGAGCTCACCCCCGTCACCTCCGGCAGCCAGGCCGCCGGCACCGAACTGGCGCTCGATGCGATGATCTGATCGCGCCCGTCAGGCCGTCTCGCGCAGCTGGGCATTGACGGCCTGCAAGCGGTCGCTGAGCTTTTGCACCAGGCGCTCCACCTCGGCGAACTTCTTCGCCTTGGCCGCCCGCTCCAGATCGGCGGCGGCCGCGCTCAGCGAGGAGGCCTGGATGTTGGCGCTCGCGCCCTTGAGGGTGTGCGCGCGCTTGCCGATGGTCTCGAGGTCCTGGACGCGCAGCGCCGCGCGGATGTCGCGGAGGTTCTGATCGCCGCTCGCGATGAAGATCTCGGTGAGCTCACGCTCGAACTCCGCATCCCCGCCGGTCAGCTCGCGCAGCGCCGCGACATCCACCGGCGGCGGCGCCTCGTCCCGGACCTTCTTGAGGTGGCGGGCCAGACAATCGATGAGCTTGGCCGATTCGATCGGCTTGCCGAGGTGCTCGTCCATGCCGGCGGCGAGACAGCGCTCGCGATCCTCGCTCATGACGTTGGCGGTGAGCGCGATGATGGGCACGCGCTTCTCGCCGCGCGCGCGTTCGGCCTCGCGGATGCGCCGGGCGGCGGTGAAGCCGTCCATGACGGGCATCTGGCAGTCCATCAGGATGGCATCGAAGCGGGTGTCGACGCAGCGCTCCAGGGCCTCGGCGCCGTTGTTGGCGAGGGTCACTTGGGCGGCGAGCTTCTCCAGCATGCGCTGCGCCACGCGCTGATTGACCGGATTGTCCTCGACCAGCAGGATGCGCGCGCCGGCAAAGGCGGGATCCGGGGCGGCGGCCAGCGGCGCTTCGATCGCCTTCGGCGCCGCACCGGAGAGCACCCGGCCGATGATCTCGGCGAGCACGGCGCCGCGGGTGGGCTTGAGCACCACGGCATCGGGCTGCGGCGCCTGCCCGGCGGATTCGGGGGCTTCGCTGCCGTACAGGGACATGAGCACCAGTGGCAGCCGCGCCAAGCGCCGGTCGGCGCGCAGCGCCTTGAGCAGCTCCCGACCGCCCTTCAGGGGCATGAGCTCATCGGCGAGCACCAGGTGAAAATCCGCATCGTGCGCGAGGGTTTCCAGGGCCGCATCGACGCCGGCCACGGCCACGGAGGCGTAGCCGAAGATCGACAACTTGGTCGCGATGCTCGCGCGGCTGGCGCCGATGTCATCGACGATGAGGATGCGCCGGCCGGCGCCGACGGCCCGATCGCGGCCGATGTCCGCGCCGCGCTCGAGATTCAAGGTCACCCAGAACTGCGAGCCCTTGCCGGGTTCGCTCGTGACCCCCACCGTGCCGCCCATGAGCTCGGCCAGGCGCTTGACGATGGACAACCCCAAGCCGCTGCCGCCGTAATGGCGCGTGGTGGAGGAGTCGATCTGCGAGAAGGTGTTGAACAGTCGGCCGAGGCGATCGGCCGGGATGCCGATGCCGGTATCGCTCACCTCGACGCGCACGCCGATGCGTCCGTCCTCGAGCGCGGTGCTGCCGATGCGCAGCGCCACATGGCCCTCATGGGTGAATTTGAAGGCGTTGCCGATGAGATTGACGATGATCTGGCGCAGCCGGCCGGGGTCGCCCCGCAGCGTGAGGGCGATGTCCGCCTCGATGTCGACGATCATCTCGATGCCCTTCATGGCGCCCTGCAGCGCGGCCGCCGCCACGGTCTCGTACACCACGTCGCGCACGTCGAATTCCACCGTCTCGAGCTCCAGCCGGTCGGCCTCGATCTTCGACAGATCGAGCACATCGTTGATCAGGGACAGAAGGCTCTTGGCGCTGCTTTGGATGATGTCGAGGTATTCGCGCTGCGCGGGGTCGAGCGTGGTGTCGGCGAGGATCTGCGCCATGCCGATCACACCGTTCATGGGGGTGCGGATCTCGTGGCTCACGTTGGCGAGGAAGGAGCTCTTGGCGCGGCTGGCGGCCTCGGCCGCGAGCCGCGCTTCGACCAGGGCCTGTTCGGCGGCCTTCAGCTCGGTGATGTCGACCACGGCGCCGACCAGCCGGGTGAGCTCGCCCGTCTTGTCGCGCGTCACGTGCGCCTTCTCGCCGATCCAGCGCACGCCGCCGTCATCGCGCAGGATGCGGTATTCGCAGCGGTACCGCGCGCTCGGGCCCGAGGTCTCGTACGGCGCGCGGCTCACCCGCTCGCGATCCGACGGATGCACGCGCGCGAGCAGGCCGTCGCGCGGGTGCGCGGCGCTCGGCGGATCGATCCCGAGCAGCTCGTGGTAATTGGCGGAGGACACCCACAGGTTGCGGCCCGGCTGGTAGTCGAAGGTGCCGACGCCCGCCGCCATTTCGGCGATGTGCAGCGATTCGGCGGTCTCGCGCAGGCGCGATTCGAGATTCTTGCGCAAGGTGACGTCGGTGAGGGTGCCGATGACGTGCGTCGGTTCGCCGTCGCCATCCACCAGCACGCTGCCGCGGCTCGCCAGCCAGCGCACGCCGCCATCGACCTGCAGCGAGCGGTATTCGGTGTCGTAGTCCCCGCCGCTCGCCACCGCGGCGGCGAACTGATCGACGAAGGACTCGAGGTCGCCGGGATGAATGGAGGACAGCCAATGCTCGCGCGGCAGGGGGCCGGCGTCGCCCGGCAGTCCGATGAGCTCGAAGAACAGGGGGGTGCCGGTGATCTGGCGGCTGCGCAGATCCAGATCGAAGACCCCCACACCACCGGCGACCTGGGCAAGCTGCAGAAATTCGGTGGTTTTGGGCATGAAACGTTCCGTCTGGCGGGCGTCGGCCCCCTTGAGAGCTATCGGCCGGGCGGCTGCCGGCTTGAGTTATGATCCGGCCATGAACGCAGTCAGGGACGGGCGGTGGCGCGCGGGCAAGATTCTCGGGCTGCTGCTCGGCGGCCTCGTGCTGGTGTTCGCCGGTCTCCTGGTGTCGATGTGGCTGTGGATCAACCCGAATGATTACAAGAATCGGATCGCCCAGGCCGTGAAGGAGTCCACAGGTCGGGAGCTGCGCCTGCCCGGGGACCTGAAGCTCTCCGTATTTCCCTGGGTGGCCGTGCAGCTCGGTGAGGCCGAGCTTGGCAACCCGCCGGGCTTCGAGGGCACCTTCATCGCCGTGTCGCATGCCGCGGTGCGCGCACGGCTCTGGCCGCTGCTGCATGGCGAGCTCGCCATCGGCCGCATCGACTTGGACGGCCTCAACGTGCGCTTGCAAAAAAATGCCGCCGGCCTGGGCAACTGGCAAAACCTGGGGCGCACGCCGGTGCCCGGCGGGACGGCGGCCGCGGCCTCGAGCGCCCACTGGCTGCAGGGTCTCGATGGCCTGAGTGTCACCCATGGTCAGGTGAGCTTCGGCGATCTGGTCGCGGAGCAGATCCATTTCGAAACCGGACGCCTGGTGGCGGGCGGCGTGGTGCCGCTCAGCCTGTCGCTGGTGCTCACGCCGGGCGCGGGCCGCGCGCCCCTGAAACTCAATGCCGCGGCGGATTTGAGCGCCGATTTCAACGCCCGCCGCTGGCGCCTGGCGGCGCTCGACCTGAACGGTGCGCTGGCGCTCAAGGCGAGCGGGCGCAGCGCCGCCTGGCGGATCTCGGCGCCGGACATGAGCGTCGATGGGGGTAAGGACACCCTGTCGCTGCCGGCATTCGCGGCCGAGCTCGACGGTGCGCATCTGAGCGGCGCGCTCGAGGCCGTGCAGATCACGCAGGCGCCTGAAGTGAGCGGCCACCTGAACCTCGCGCCCGTCGATGTGCGCGAGTTCCTGGCGCGCCTCGATCTGCCGGTGCCGGTGATGCGCGATCCGAAGACCCTCACCCGGGTGGGCGGCGCGGCGGATTTCTCCTACGGTCCGCAGGCGGCGCGCTTGGGCCCCATCGATCTGACCGTGGATGACACGCGGCTGCGCGGCGAGGCGGCGCTGCGGTTCGAGCCGCCGCGGCTCAGCTTCAATCTGACCGCCGATCGGGTGGATGCGGATCGGTATCTCGGGCCGCAGCGCCCGGATACGCCGGCGCGGACGCCGGCGGCCGCGGCGCGCGCGCCGGCGGCGCACACCCCGATGCCGGAGGCCGACGGCCGGCTCACCGTGGAGAGCCTCGGGATCGCCGGCGCGAAGCTCTCGAATCTCGCGGTCACCGTGACGTCCAGGGCCGATGTGCTCGAGCTGCATCCGGCCACCGCCGACCTCTACGGCGGGCACTATTCGGGGGACATCCGCTTCGATGAGCACGGCGCATTGCCGGTGCTTGGCCTCGATGAGCATCTGCACGGCATCGACATGGCGCAGCTGCTGGCCGAGCGCTTCAAGACCAAGCGCCTGTCCGGCCGCGGCAACATCGACATCCAGGCAAGCGCCACCGGCGCCGGCAGCGATGCCATGCTCAAGACGGCCAACGGCCGCCTCGAGGCGCATCTGACCGACGGCGCGCTGGAGGGCGTGGATCTCGGCTATCAGATCGGCCAGGCCGAAGCGCTGCTGCGGCAGGGATCGCCGCCCGCGCAAAACTCCGGCCGTACGCCCTTCGATTCCCTCAAGGCCGCCGCCGTGATCCAGCAGGGTGTCGCCACCTTGAAGGAGTTCGACGTCGCCTCGCCCTTTCTCAAGATCACAGGCGGCGGCACGGCCACTCTGTCCACCCAGGCCTTGAACCTCAGGCTCGCCGTCAGCCTCGCCAACCCGGGCGTCGCCGGCGGCCTGAGCCTCGCCAACATCCCGGTGCAGGTCGGCGGCACCGCGGCCGAGCCTGCCGTGAAGCTCGACATCGAGGGATTGGCCAAAGACCAGCTCCGGCAAAAGCTGCCCGAGCTCTTGAAAGACAAGCTGCAGGGGTTGTTCGGCAAGTGAGCGCGCCGGACGCTGCGACACCCACGGCGGCGGATCCGGCCGGGTTCGCCGAGCGATTATTGCGCTGGTTCGACCGGCACGGCCGCACGCAGCTGCCGTGGCAGCGCGACCCCACCCCGTATCGGGTGTGGGTGTCCGAGGTGATGCTGCAGCAGACGCAGGTGGCCACCGTGATCCCGTATTTCGAGACCTTCATGGCACGCTTTGCGACCCTTCAAGCGCTCGCCGCGGCGCCGCAGGACGAGGTGCTGCATCTGTGGACGGGCTTGGGCTATTACGCCCGCGCGCGCAACCTGCAGGCCGCAGCGCGACAGATCCTCGAGCGGCACGGCGGTGAGTTTCCGGCGGCGCTCGACGATGTGCTGTCGCTGCCCGGGATCGGGCGCTCCACCGCGGCGGCGATCCTGGCGCTGTCCAAGGGCGAGCGGCACGCGATCCTGGACGGCAACGTCAAGCGGGTGCTGGCGCGCGTGTTCGGCATCGAGGGGGATCCGGGTTCGGCCGAGGTGCTCGGGCGGCTGTGGCGTCAGGCCGAGGCGTGCACCCCGCCGCAGCGCGCCGCCGCCTATACCCAGGCCATCATGGATCTGGGCGCAACCCTGTGCAGCCGGGCGCGGCCGGCCTGCGCGCGCTGTCCGATGACGGCCCTGTGCGTGGCCGCGCGCGCGGGGCGGCAGGCCGAGCTGCCGGGCCGAAAAAAGCGGGCCCGGCGCGGCCGGCGCGAGGCGACGCTGCTCATCGCGGAGAGCGGCACCGCGGGCTCGAGGGCCATTTTACTGGAGCGCCGTCCGAGCCCCGGGCTGTGGGGCGGACTGTGGGCGCCGCCGCAATTCGCGAGCGCGGAGGAGGCGCTCGCGTGGTGCCGGCGTGAACTCGGCGAGCCGGCGCAGGCGCTTCGCCTCGAGCCCATCGAGCACGCCTTCACGCACTTCGATCTGACGCTGAAGCCGCTTAAGGTGCGCTGCGCCCGCGCCCGGGCGGTGCGCGAGGCCGATCGGCTGTGGTACGAGCTCGGCGCGCCGCCCAAGGTGGGTCTGCCGCAGCCCATCCGCCGGCTCATCGGGCTGCTCGCCGCCTCGGCGATCGCGTAAGATCCGCCGATGGCCCGCATGGTTCAGTGTGTCTTGCTCAAGCGCCAGGCCGAGGGTCTGGACTACCTCACCTATCCCGGCGAACTCGGCAAGCGCATCTATGATCAGGTCTCCAAGGAGGCCTGGGCGCAGTGGCTGGCGCATCAGACCATGCTGATCAACGAGAATCGGCTGACGCCCATCGAGCCGAAGGCGCGGGCGTTTCTGGTCAAGGAGATGGAGAAGTTCTTCTTCGGCGGCGGCTCGCAGAAGCCGGCGGAGTTCAAGCCGACCTAGCCTGACCTAGCCTAACCTAAGGGTGGGCGGCGTTACTGGTGCGGCTGATGAAGCCGGCAACGGTATCGTGCAGATCCTTGAGCGATGAGTCCTTGGCGTACACCATGTGTCCGGACTCGTAGAAGCGGTATTCGATGTTGCCTTGCAGGGCCGCCGGCATGGGCAGATGACGCATTTCGTACACGCCTTCGAAAAACGGTGTGGCGAGATCGAAATAGCCGGCATGCAGCTGCACCCTGAGATTCGGATTGCGCTTCATCGCATTGGCTAGATCCGGCATGACATTGCAGCCTTGCTCGGAGGAGGGCTGGATTTCCCCGGGCTGCAGATGCAGGCAGGTCCAGCTCCTGAAGATGGGGATGCTCGGCTTGAAGCTTCGGCCCTCGCCGAAATGCAGCTCCCGGCGCACATAGTCATTGAAGGCCGAGACGTAGGCCGAGCTCAGGGCGCTCGCCTGGGGATCGTAGTTCGGCCGCTGGCTCAAGGGGTCGATGTCGGGTCCGGAGAAGCGCGTGTCCAGCCGGCCGGTGGTCAGGTTGTCGGCGGACTGCAGGTTCTGGCGGAATTCGCCGCTGTCGATGCGCAAATCCGCCTTGAGGATGTAGTCGACCGGCAAGCCGGTATAGTCGTGCAGCTTGGCGGCGATGGCGCTGCGCTGTGAGGCCTCGAGCCCGCTGCCGGCGGCGAGCGCGCGTCCATACTCGCCCAGGGCAAAGCCCTCGACCTCGGCGAGCAGGGCCTCGAGATCCGGATGCTGCGCGCCCAGGCGGTGGTGGTACCAGGCCGTGGCCGCGTAGGTCGGCAGCGCCAGCTGGTAGGGCAGATCGATCCCGGGATTGCGGGTGGGCTCATCCGGGCTCAAATCGAAATTCAGGATCTGCGACAGCAGGATGACGCCGTTGAAATCGATGCCGCGATTGGACTCGAGTTCATTGATCAGCACCGCCGAACGCGTCGTGCCATAGCTCTCGCCGAACAGGTACTTCGGCGAATTCCAGCGGCCGTACCTGGAGAGGAACTGGGTGATGAACTCGGCAAAGGCGTGGGCATCGGCATCCACCCCGTAGAACGCCTTCTCCTTGTCCTTGCCCGCGATGCGGCTGAAGCCCGCGCCCGGCGCATCGATGAACACCAGATCCGTCACATCGAGCAGGCTCGCGCTGTTGTTGACCAGCGCATACGGCGCGGCGGGCGTGTGGGCGCTGGTGGCCGTCACGACCCGCCGCGGCCCAAACGCCCCGAGATGCAACCACATCGTGGAGGAGCCCGGACCGCCGTTGTACAGGAACGTGATGGGGCGGGTGGCGCCGCCATTCCTGAAGTAGGCGACGTAGAACATCGAGGCCTGCGCCGTGGGGTTCTTCGCCTCGCCCTCGCCCGGCGCCTGCGGCTCCTTGTCCGCCTTCGGATCGCGGGGCACATCGTCCCAGCCCTTTGGATGTACCACCAAGGTGCCGGCAACCGCCTGGTAGGCGATGGCTTGGCCGCCCACCGTCACCGTACCGGTGCTGGCGCTTGATTCCGGCTTGAAGGGTTCGAACGGGCCGGCTTCGGGCGGCGCGGGCTCACCGGGACTTGCGCCGAGGGCGCCATACGACAGCAGCACGCAGGCCGCGAGCAAGCCGGTCGCGAGCGCCGGGGAGTTCATGGCGGCGTGGCCCCGGGTTCCCGTTGCGCCGCCGCAGTCGTCTGCGGCGGCGCCGACTGCCGCGGCTCCTCGATGTTTTGCAAATACACGGGCGCGGGCGGCAGCGGTCGATTGCGTTCGGCCTCGATGAGGTGGCGCCCCACGGCTATGGCTGCCACGAATATGACGAGGAATAGGATCAACAAGCCGCGGTAGCGGTACAAGACCGACGGCGGCTTATATTCGATGGGCGCGGGTATCGCGAATTTCGTCATATCCATGGGCCGACAATACACAAATGCTGCGCGGCGATCCACGGCGGCCCGGCACGCGCCCCGTGGATCGCTGACGAGACTATCATCCCCCGGGAGACGTGCGGTCGGGGAAAGCTCCTACAGCGCCGTGCCGCCTTCCTTGAGATCCTGATGGCAGGCTCGTGGAGATCCCTTAATGACTCACCCCACCCAGATCCCCGCGGTCCTCTCGGTCGACGGGGAGGAGCGGATCGGAGATTTTCTTGCGCGCCACGGCGGCGCGGGAGCGCGCGCCGAACGTGAGGGCGATATGGCGCAGCACGCCGAGGGATGGTCGGAGGTGTACGCGGCGGACGGTTATCTACTGCGGTGCGATTGGTCCAAGCTCGGCGGCCGGGTGGCCATGACCTTCACCGAGGTGGCGCCGGTGCGCTGAGGTCGCATTCCGTAAGCGCGCCAACGTACCGACGCCACTGTCCGCCACGCGCGAACCTTGCCGCACGAGCAACGCCGAATTGACCCATTTCTTTTCGTCAATACCCTTTCCGTCACTACCCAAAAGGTACCTCATGCAAACCCAATCCCCGATCTCAGCCGCCACCGCCCGCGCGCCCATGCCGGACAGCCATGCCACGGCGATTCACGAACTTCCGCCGCTGCCCTACGAGTTCACGGCGCTGGCGCCGATCATTTCCGAGGCCACCGTGCGCGTCCACTATCTCAAGCACAACAAGGGCTACGTGGATGAGCTGAACAGGCTCATCGCCAACAGCGAATTCGTCGGTATGTCGCTGGAGCAGATCCTCCTCGCCACGGCAAAACAGCCGGAGCACGAGAAGATCTACAACAATGCCGCGCAGGCGTGGAACCACTCGTTTTACTGGCGCAGCCTCAAGCCGCACGGCGGCGGCGATGCCCCGCGCGCGTTGCAGCCGCTGATTGCGGCAGGCTACGGCGACACGGATGTTCTCAAACGCGAATTGGCGACGGCGGCGACCACACTGTTCGGCTCAGGCTGGGCGTGGCTTGCGCTGGACGGCGAGAAGCTCAAGATCGTAAAGACCGGCAATGCGGACAATGTGCTCACGCAGGGGCTTAAGCCGCTGCTGGTCATCGATGTCTGGGAACATGCGTATTACCTCGATTTCCAGAACCGGCGTGCCGATCACATCGCGGGTGTGCTCGACAAGCTGATCAACTGGGAATTCGCGGCCGACAATCTGAAGCGCTGACCACCGGTCGAGCGCGTGCCGCTGACCTCCGGAGTCAGCGGCATCCCGGCCGGCGCCCCGGCCGGCGCCATTGCATCTGAGCAGCAGATTTTAATAAAAGCGTTCGCCAGCGCACATACCCGATGAGGCCGCGTGCCGCACAATGCGCCGGACTCTTGCGTCACAGGTGCTTTATGGATTCCGATACCCAGGTGTTTCAGGACCTCGTCGCTGAACTCAAGAACAGCCCGGTTCTTCACTATGCTCAGTTGAGCCTGCATGTTCAAGATGGAACAGTCACCATCTCGGGACGGGTGAACTCGTTTGCCGCACGGCAAGCCGTGGAGCGTGCGGCGAATCGAGTGGCGGGTATACGCACCCTGGTGCTCGAGATCCGGGCAGCGGCGATCCCGGTGACGGTCGCGAGCAGCTACGCCGGCGGGGTCTGTCAGCGCGCCGCACCGTGATCTTGATCCGGTGGTGCATCGCGGCAAAATAAGCGGCGATGCCCTGCACGCATCCGGGCGTTCCCAAGGCCCGGGCGGGGTTGCGAGGGTTGCAAGGTTAATGTGAGGATACGCAGACTGATCGGCGTGGCGCGGCCACGCGATCGATGGCGACCAACAAAACTCACAGGGGACCCCTAATGCGTTTCAAAACCATGGCCTTGATGTTATCGATGGCGTTCGGATGCAGTGCGGCGTACGCCGATCTCGTACCCTACAAGGACTACACGGTCAGCGACGCGGTGTGGAGCGTCACCACGATCAAGGTGTATTCCAACATGGGCGATACCTATCTCGAAGGGCTGAAGAAGACCTGGGTGGATTCCAGCGAAATCGGCAAGAAACTCGGCCAGATCGAGGATTACCACATTTACCGCAGCGACCTTCCCGACAGCGGCAGCTTCAACCTGATGCTGGTGATCAAGTTCAAGAACACCGAGGCCCTGGCGCCGAGCCAGGCCCGCTATGATGCCTTCATGAAGGAATTTGGCGCCGAGCGCAACAAAAAGACCACGGAGACCGCGCAAACCGTCTACCCGAAGATGCGCGACATCACGGGCCAATACCTGATGCGTGAGGTGACGCTGAAGTAGGCGGCCGGACGCTCCCGCAGCGCGGGCTGCGGGAGTTGCGCACGGCGGGTCCGATCGTGCCTGTAAGATGCGCCCATGGCGTCCCCGCCGCATCACCATACCGCCCGCGGCTTTCGCAACAATTACGTCGGTTCGGTCACCAAGTCGCTCGGTGAGGTGCTGTGCTGGCAGATTCAGCGCGTGCGCGCGGGCTTGCCGCCGGCGCCGCGCGTACCGACGCCGTCGCAAACTGCCGATCTGGAATTCATCGAGCGCAATGCGCGGCCGCCGGACATGGTCCCGGCGGTGACCTGGATCGGACACGCCAGCGCGCTCGTGCAGGCGGACGGCCTGAACGTGCTCACCGATCCGATCTTCTCGCGCCGCGCCTCGCCGCTGCGCTTCATGGGTCCGGCGCGCGCGCAGCCGCCCGGCCTGCGCCTCGATGAGCTGCCGCACATCGATGTGGTGGTGATCTCGCACAATCATTACGATCATCTGGATCGCGACAGCATCCGGTCGCTGTCGCGCCAGCCGGGCGGTGCGCCGCTGTTCCTCGCGCCCCTGGGCCTCAAGGCCTGGCTCTTGGCGCTGCATATCGAGAACGCCGTGGAACTCGATTGGTGGCAGCATCACGTGCACGGCGGCGTGGATTTTCACTGCACCCCGGCGCAGCACTGGTCGGCGCGCAGCGTGCATGACCGCAACCGGACTCTGTGGTGCGCGTGGAGCGTACTGGGGGCGGACTGTCACTGGTTCTTCAGCGGCGACACCGGCTACAGCCGGGACTTCGCCGACACGCGCCGGCAGTTTGCGAGCCGGCAGAGTGCGGCGCAGGGCGGCGGCTTCGATCTGGCGCTGATCGCGATCGGCGCCTGCCTGCCGCGCTGGTTCATGGGCCTGCAGCACGTCGACCTGCCCGAGGCGGTGCAGGTGCATCTGGACTTGGGCGCCAAGCGCAGTCTCGGCGTGCACTGGGGCACGTTTTCACTGTCGGATGAACCCTTGGACCAGCCGATCCATGAACTCGCTGCCGCGCGCATCGAGAAGGGCGTGACCGAGGCGGAGTTTTTCATCGTGCCGATCGGGGCGACGCGCCGCATTGCGCCGCGCAGCGCCTCGGGAACGCCCGGGACGTGAGGCCGGTCCTCATCTACGACGGCGCTTGCGCGTTCTGCGTGTACTGGGCGCGCTACTGGCAGAATCTCACGGGCGATCGGGTGCAGTACCGGACCTATCAGGATGCCGCCGCGCAATATCCCGCGATACCCCTCGGAGAATTCCAGCGCGCCGTGCAGTACGTCACATCCGATGGCCGCATCGAGAGTGCCGCCAAGGCGAGCTTTCTCACCTTGAGCCAGGCGCCCGGCAAAGGCATCTGGCTCGCACTGTATCGCAGGCTGCCGGGGTTCGCGGCGCTCGCCGAGTTCGGCTACGCCTTCATCGCCGCGCGTCGCCCGGCCATGCACCGCCTCAGTCTCCTGTTGTGGGGCCGCAATCACGTACCGCCGCACTACGATGCCGTCACGTTCGTGTTCCTGCGGGCCTTCGGACTCATTTATCTGTCGGCCTTCGTGTCCTTCGCCGTACAGGCGCCGGGACTCATCGGCAGCCACGGCATCCTGCCGCTCGAGGCCTTGGTGGACGCCGTGCGCGCGCAGGCCGGCGCCGCGCGCTTCTTTTACATGCCGATGGTGTTCTGGTGGAGCGCGAGCGATCTGGCGATCCGCAGCGTGTGCTGGACGGGAGCGGCGCTGTCGGTGCTGCTGGTTTTCAATGTGCTGCCGCGCCTGAGCCTGTTTGTGCTCTACGTCCTGTATCTCTCGCTGCTCTACGCCGGTCAGGACTTCATGACCTATCAGTGGGACGTGTTTCTCATCGAGGCCGGATTCCTGTCGCTGCTCATGAGTGTCGCGCGCATGCCGGGCCTGTGGATGCTGCGCTGGCTGCTGTTTCGCTTCATGTTCATGTCCGGTGTGGTCAAACTCGCGAGCGGCGATCCGACTTGGTGGAATCTGTCGGCGCTGTCGTTTCACTTCTTCACGCAGCCGCTGCCGACGCCGCTCGCCTGGTATGCGGCCCAACTGCCGCGCCAGGCGCTTGAATTCGCCTGCGCCAGCATGCTGGTCATCGAGCTCCTCCTGCCATTCCTGATCTTTTGTCCGCGCCGGCTGCGATTCATCGCGGGTTTCGGCATCGCCCTGCTGCAGGTCTGCATTCTGCTCACCGGCAATTACAACTGGTTCAACCTGCAGACGCTGTTGCTGTGCCTGCTGCTGTTCGATGATGCGGCTTTGCGCACGGTGCTGCCGGCGCGCCTGGCGGCCTGGATTCGAACGCGCGCGGCCGTGCGCCCAGCGCGCCGGGTGGTCGCCGTCGCCGCCAGCCTGCTCGCGGTCCTGATCGTATCCATCAGCCTGGTGCAGATGGACGAGCGCTTCGGCGGAGCGCCGCCGTCGCCGGCCCGCAACCTCGCGGCGTTCATCGAGCCGCTGCACCTCACCAGCAATTACGGGCTGTTCGCGGTGATGACCACCGAGCGCGACGAAATCGTGATCGAAGGCTCCGTCGACGGCGTGCAGTGGCGCGAGTATGAGTTTCGCTACAAACCCGGCGATCCCTCACGCCGGCCGCCCTGGAACATCCCGCACCAGCCGCGCCTCGACTGGCAACTGTGGTTCGCCGCCCTCGAGGAGCCCGGGCGCTTGCGCTGGTTTGCGCATTTCCTGCAGCGGGTGCTCGAGAACGAGCCAGCCGTCATGACCTTGCTCGAGCGCAATCCCTTTCCGGAGCAACCGCCGCGCTATGTGCGTGCGGCCTTTTACGACTACACTTATGCGGATGGCACAGAGAAGGCCGACGGGGTTTGGTGGCACCGCCGGCTGCTCGGGCTGTACTACCCCGTGGTGCGGTTGAAGAGCTCCATCCCGTGATGCCGGGCGGCGATTTCGGTTTAGACTGGGCGTCATTAGTTTACGCACGAGACCCATGGAACACCTGTCAACCCCCGCCCGCCCGCGCCCGGCCATTGCCGCGATGTCGAGCAGCTACGCGCGCTTGCCGGAGCATTTCTTCGCGCGCCTGGACCCGACACCGGTCGCGACGCCGCGGCTGATCAAATTCAACCGGCCGCTGGCCGCCGAGCTGGGTCTCGATGTCGGCGGCCTGGATGAGGCCGCGCTGGCGGCGGTGTTTGCCGGCAACCTCATTCCCGACGGCGCCGAGCCCATCGCCCAGGCGTACGCCGGCCATCAGTTCGGCCATTTCGTACCGCAATTGGGCGACGGCCGGGCCATCCTCTTGGGCGAGGTGCGCGATGTGAACGGCCGGCTGCGCGACATCCAGCTCAAGGGGTCGGGACGCACGCCGTTCTCCCGGGCTGGAGACGGCCGGGCGGCCTTGGGACCGGTGCTGCGCGAGTACCTGATCAGCGAGGCCATGTACGCGCTCGGGATTCCGGCCACGCGCGCGCTCGCGGCCGTGACCACGGGCGAGCCCGTGTATCGCGAACAGCGCCTGCCGGGGGCGATATTGACCCGGGTAGCCGCCAGCCACGTGCGCGTGGGAACGTTCGAATACTTTGCCGCGCGCGGCGACGGGGATGCCGTCAGGCGCCTCGCCGATTACGTGATCGGGCGCCACTACCGGGAGCTCGCCCAAAGTCGGCAGCCGTACCTCGCGCTGCTGCAGGCGGTCATCGAACGCCACGCGCGACTGGTGGCGCTGTGGATGCAGGTCGGCTTCATCCATGGGGTGATGAACACCGACAACACGTCGCTCTCCGGCGAGACCATCGACTTCGGACCCTGCGCCTTCATGGACGCCTACGATCCGGCCACCGTGTTCAGTTCCATCGACGGCCGCGGCCGTTACGCCTACGCCAACCAGGCGGCCGCCGCCCAATGGAATCTGGCCCGGTTCGCCGAAACGCTGCTGCCCCTGCTCGATCCGATCCCGGAGCGCGCGCTGGAACTCGCCAACGAGGCCATCACGGGCTTTACCGCGCGCTTCGATGCGCACTGGCTCACCGGCATGCGCGAGAAGCTCGGCCTCGCCACCGCCGAGGACGGCGATGGCGAACTCGTGCAGGCGCTGCTCGAGGTGATGCACCTCACGGCCGCGGACTTCACGCTGACCTTTCGAGGGCTGGCTGACGTGGCGTCGGGTGCGCATCACGCCGCAGCGGGCGCGCCGTTCGCCGAGACCGGCGTCTTCGATGAGTGGATTCTGAGATGGCGCTCGCGCCTGGCCCGCGAGCCGCGCGAGGCGGCGGAGCGCGCGGCCGCGATGCGCCAGGTGAACCCGGCCTTCATCCCGCGCAACCACCGGGTCGAGCAGGCCATCGAGGCCGCCGTCGAGCGTGAGGATTTCTTACCGTTCAACGATCTGCTGACTGTTCTGTCACGGCCGTACGAGGCACAGGCGGCCTTCGCGGCGTATGCAAATCCGCCGGCGCCGGGCGAGCGGGTGCTGCAGACCTTCTGCGGCACCTGATATCAAGAGAGGGAAGAGGGACATTTGAGTTCGACCACCCGCACAGCGGCCGAGGGCCTCGACGTGCCGGCGAGGCGTCTGCCCGTTCCGCAGACACCGAGTCCGCAGATGCAGCAATTGATCGCGTCCCCGCTGCGTTCGGGCTGGCGCGTGCTGCCGCAAAGCGCCGAGGAATGGCGCGTGCTGGTCGAGGCGGCGGCGCAAGCCACGCGCCAAGCGCTGCCCGGACTCATCGCCCGCATGAAGGTCACGGTGGAGCCGACACTGATCGACGGCGTGCGTGCGTTCATCGTCTCGCCGGAATCGGTGCCCGCGGCCAATCGACGCCGGCTGCTCATGCACCTGCACGGCGGCTGCTATGTGTTCGGTCCGGGCGAAGCGGGCCTTCCGGAAGCGGTGATGATGGCGGGCTTCGGCGGCTTCAGGGTGATTTCCGTCGACTACCGCATGCCGCCGGAAGCGTACTTTCCGGCAGCGCTCGAGGATGGCGTGCGCGTCTATGCCGAGGCGATCAAGAGCACGGCCGCGAAGCGCGTCGGCGTATTTGGCACCTCGGCCGGCGGAGCCCTCACGCTCGCGATCGTGCTGCGCGCCAAGCAGATGGGCATCGCGCTGCCCGCCGCCATCGCCCCAGGAACGCCGATGTCGGACGTCACCAAAGTGGGCGACACCTTTTATACCAACGAACTCATCGACAATGTGCTCATCTCGCGCGATGGGCTGTGCGATGCCGCCGCGAAGGTGTACGCCGCCGGGCACGATCTGCAGGATCCGCTGATCTCGCCGGTCTATGGCGACCTGTCGGGCTTTCCGCCGGCCATATTGACCAGCGGCACCCGCGACCTCTTGCTCAGCAATACCGTGCGCGTGCACCGCAAGCTGCGCCAGGCGGGCGTCGAGGCCGTGCTGCAGGTGTTCGAAGGCCAGTCGCACGCGCACTATTTATTCGACGACAGTGCGCCCGAGACCCACGAGGTGTTCGCGGAAATCAGCGCATTCTTCGACCGGTATCTGGAGCGTTAGGGATACCCGCCACGGCGAAATAAATCCAGTCCCGACTATTTTGTCGGCGCCGACGGCAAGGCGCGCATCGTCTCCTCGGGAGGCACCAATGTGCAAACGAGCCGGCTCAAGGTGCCCGAGCCGGCTAAGGTGCCGATGAACTGATTCCGTCGCTCCAGAAACCCGGCATGCCGATCTGTTCGGGAAGCTGGACCACCTTGCGAAAGCGCGCCGGATCGTAGCCGAGCGTGGCGAACCGATTGAGCAGCGCGCGATACTGTTCGTCATCGATCGTGGGCGTGCGCGAATACACCCAGCCCAGGGAACGGTCGTTCTCCCCGAACAGAACGAAGCGGTATTCGGGGTCGGTGTAGAGCACCAGAAACGGCACCTTGATCGGCCCGAGCAGGTGCACCCGCCAGCCCGCGTCATGGGTTCCCGGGAGAATCTCATCCTTGACGACGGCGTGCCAGCGCCTGGCATCGAAGCCGCCGAAGCGCACATAAAAATCCTCGCGTAGATTCCCGTCGGGGCGCAGCGAGTACACGTCGTAAGGCGCGACCATGCCCTTTTCGAACCAGTTCGGGATGGTGGCGAGGATGTACCAGCCGCCTTGAATGGAACCCAGGTCGACGTGCGATGCCAGCGGGATCGGTGAGGCGGCCGAGCAAGCCTGCAGCAGGACGAGCCATGGTGCGGATTTACAGCAGCGCAGTATGAATCGAGCGAAGGCGTTCACGAGTGGACCCTCAGTACCCCGGGGGCCGGCGCCCTCGTGAAATGATAGAGTCCACCGGAATCTATCGCCAGGCGGCGGCCGTAATTCATTGATTTTTATACGGTAGTTGACGCTCGTGTCCGGGGCCTGTCTAATACGCGACTCCACACGGCCAGGTAGCTCAGTTGGTA
>PLET01000038.1 GCA_003137095.1 Gammaproteobacteria bacterium | reverse complement strand
ATGGGCAAGAAGAAGCCGGAGGAGATGGCCAAACAGCGCTCGGTTTTCATCAATGGTGCGGTGGCGCGCGGAGTGCGCGAGGCGCAGGCCACCCACATATTCGATTTGATGGAAAAATTCGCCGGCTACGGCTTCAACAAGTCGCATTCTGCGGCCTACGCCCTGCTGTCCTACCAGACCGCCTGGCTCAAGGCGCATCATCCGGGTTACTTCATGGCGGCAGTGCTGTCGTCGGATATGGACAAGACCGACAAGGTCGTGACCCTGATCGACGAGTGCGCGAGCATGGGCCTAGAGATCCTGCCGCCCGATGTGAACGAGTCGGCTTATGCCTTCAAGGTGGCCGGTGACGCCCGCATCCGCTACGGCATTGGCGCGATCAAGGGGGTGGGTGCGTCGGCGGTCGAGGCCATCGTGGCGGAGCGTGACGCGCACGGGGCTTTCGCGAATCTTGCCGACCTGTGCCGCCGCATCGATTTGCAGAAGGTCAACCGGCGCGTGCTCGAAGCATTGATCCGCAGCGGCAGCCTGGACCGCATCGGCGCCAATCGCGCCACCCTGCTGGCCGAACTCGACCGGGCCATGCATCTCGGCGAGCAGAATTCCCGGGCGGCGAGCACCGGTCAGGTCGATCTGTTCGGATTGACCGCGGCACAGAACAGCGTGGAGGCCGATTGGACCGATGCCGTGCGATTGGCCGGTGAGCGGGAAACCCTCGGGCTGTTCTTGAGCGGACACCCCATCACGCCCTATGAGCCCGATCTGAAGTTCCTGGTGAGCGCGCGTCTGGTCGACGTCGGCGGCCCGCGGCCGGCGGCAATCGACGGCATCCGCAGCTGGTCCCAGGCCAAGGCCGCGACCGTGGCGGGTCTGGTGCTCGAGATCCGGCGCCGGCCGAACCGCGTAACGCTGATCCTCGACGATCGGACCGCGCGATTGGAGATCACCCTGTTCGAGGAGGTCTTTCAGCAGCATCGGGACATCATCGTCAAGGACGCGATCCTGGTCGTGGACGGCGCGCTGCGCTATGACGATTTCATCGAGGCCTGGCGGCTGCAGGCCAAATCGCTGCTCGACATCGACCGCGCGCGCGAGCGCTTTGCGCGCCGCCTCTGGTTGCGCTGGCCGAAGGAATTCGACGGCCCGCACGGAATCAACCAGTTCGAGGCCCTGCTCAAGCCGTATATGCGCGGACCCTGCGGGGTGAGCGTGGCCATTTCCCGGCCCGAGTATTCCGGCAGGCTCAATCTGCCCGATGCCTGGTCGGTCCATCCGAGCCGCGAGCTGCTCGACAAGTTATCCGCGCTGGTCGGACGCGGGGGATGGCATTTGGTGTATGGTCAGAGAAACGATGTTCGGGGCGAGGAAACGTCTTCATGGCGATGAATTTCTTGGAATTTGAACAACCGATCGCGGAGCTCGAAGCAAAAATCGAGGAACTGAAGTTCCTCGGCTCGGATGCCAGCGCGAATATTTCAGACGAAATCAAACGCTTGCAGTCGAAGAGCCGGGCGCTGACCAGCACGATTTTCGCGAATTTGACGCCCTGGCAGATCACCCAACTCGCCCGTCATCCGCAACGGCCCTATACGCTCGACTATGTGTCGATGATCTTCACCGATTGGCACGAATTGCACGGCGATCGGATGTATGGGGACGATCTGGCGATCGTCGGCGGACTGGCGCGGCTGGAGGGCACGCCGGTGGTGCTGATCGGCCACCAAAAAGGCCGCGATACGAAGGAGCGCGTACGCCGCAACTACGGCATGCCGAAGCCCGAAGGCTATCGCAAGGCACTGCGGCTGATGATGATGGCAGAGCGCTTCCGCATTCCGGTGATCACGCTGATCGACACGCCCGGCGCGTATCCGGGAATCGGCTCCGAAGAGCGCGGCCAGAGCGAGGCGATCGCGCGCAATCTGTTCGAGATGTCCAATCTGGCCGCGCCGGTGCTGAGCGTGGTCATTGGCGAGGGCGGCTCCGGGGGCGCCCTGGCGATCGGCGTTTGCGACCGCCTGATCATGCTGCAATTCAGCGTGTATTCGGTCATCTCCCCCGAGAGCTGCGCGTCGATTTTGTGGAAGAGCACCGAGAAGAAGGAGATCGCCGCGGACGCCATGGGTGGAACCGCCGAGCGGCTGAAGAAACTGGGTCTCGTGGATGAAGTGCTGAAGGAGCCGCATGGGGCGGCGCATCGCGATCCGCAGGCGATGGCCGAGTCCATCAAGGCCAGCATGATCAAGCATTTGTCGGAGCTCAGGAACCAACCGGTGACCCAACTGTTGGACGCCCGGCAGGCGCGCCTGCGCTCATTCGGTGCGTTTCGCCAAGCCTGAACGGGCATGAACTTCTCCGCGGCCTCGCTGTGCGCCGTGCTGCAGGCCCACCTGCCGGCGCAGGCGACCGGTCTTCTGGTCGCGGTGAGCGGTGGGGCGGATTCCAGCTGCCTGCTGGCGGCGGCGGCCCGGATGCGCAGCGCCCTGCGGTCGTTGCCGCTGCGCGCGGTGCATGTCGATCATGGACTGCAGACCGGGTCGGATGGGTTTCGCGCCCGTTGTGCGGCGCTGGCCGAAGCGCTGCAGGTTCCCCTGTCCATCGTCCGCGTGGCGGTGAACGCTGCGCCCGGCGAGTCGATCGAGGCGGCCGCGCGCGACGCGCGCTACGCGGCGCTTGCGGCGCTGCTGACTCCGGGGGAATGCCTGTTGACGGCGCATCATCGGGAGGATCAGGCCGAAACGGTCCTGCTGCAGGCTCTGCGCGGCGGTTTCAAGGGGCTGTCGGGCATGCCGGTGTGCCGCCGTTTCGGCGCAGGCTGGCACGTGCGGCCGCTGCTCGATGTGTCACGCAGTGAACTGTTGGGCGTCGGAGGCGCACCGGGGGTGGGCTTCGCCAGCGACCCGATGAACGAAGACCTGCGGTTCGATCGCGCCTATCTGCGGCACCGCATCTGGCCGCTGCTCGAGAAGCAATGGCCCGGCGCCGGCCCGTCGCTCGGCCGCACGGCGCGCCACGTGGCCGCGGCGCAGGGCCTGCTGGACGTGGCGGCGGCCGCTGACGTGGCGCGCCTGCGCGACGGCGATGCGCTTTCGGTGACGGGACTGCGCGCGCTACCGGGGCCGCAGCAGATCAACGTCCTGCGCCATTGGATAGCCGGCGCGGCGGTCCCGGCGCCGCCGCAGGCGCGGCTCGTCGAGGCGCTGCGCCAGATTCTGGCTGCGACCGGCGATCACCTGCCAGCCGTGCTGTGGAGCGGACATGCACTGCGGCGCTATCGGGACCGGATTTTTCTGACGTCGGCGGTACCGCCGGCAATCGGGCCTGCGCGCGATTGGCCCGTGGCGGCCGATGCCACGCTCGAACTGGGCGGCGGCCTCGGACGGCTGAGGATGGTCGCGCACAACGGCGGCCTGGCCGCCCACAAGCTCGCGTCGACGCTCGTGGTGCACGCACGCCGGGGCGGTGAGCGGCTCAAACCCGCACGCCACGCCGCCACCCAGAGCGTGCAGCACCTCTGTCAGGCGCACGGCGTGCTTCCCTGGATGAGGGACGCGCTGCCGTTCGTGTTCGCCGGCGATGCGCTGGTCGCGGTCGGCGATCTATGGCTGGACGCGCGCTGGTGCGCCGCGCCGGGGGAGGCCGGTTTCGCGTGCGAGTGGCAGGGGGCGCCCATGCTGGTTTGATTCGGGCAACGGAGTACGATTGTCGCAGCGGCGACAATCTGCTAACCTGAATTCCCGTCGAAATGTCGTTTGCCGGCCGCGAGCCGCGCAAGCTGCTTCCCTTTCATTCATCGGCGGTGACCTTTCCATGACACGATTCGTTTTCGTCACCGGCGGTGTTGTCTCCTCGCTCGGCAAGGGCATCGCATCCGCGTCCCTGGGCGCGATACTCGAGGCGCGCGGGCTCAAGATCAGCATGGTCAAGCTCGACCCGTACATCAACGTCGATCCGGGCACGATGAGTCCTTTCCAGCACGGGGAGGTATTTGTGACGGCCGACGGCACGGAAGCCGATCTCGATTTGGGCCACTACGAGCGCTTCGTACGCACCACCACCGGCCGCAACAGCAACTTCACCACCGGCCGCATCTATGAGCGGGTGATCGCCAAGGAGCGCCGCGGCGACTATTTGGGCGCAACGGTGCAGGTCATTCCGCACATCACCGATGAGATCAAGTACCGGATCCGGATGGGCGCCGGCGATGCCGACGTGTGCATGGTGGAAATCGGCGGTACCGTCGGCGACATCGAATCGCTGCCGTTCCTGGAAGCGATCCGCCAGATGGGGGTCGAACTGGGCCGCAACCAGGTTCTGTACATGCACCTGACCCTGGTCCCCGTGGTGGGCGGATCGGGCGAGATCAAGACCAAGCCGACGCAGCACTCGGTCAAGGAGTTGCGCGGCATCGGCATACAGCCCGATGTGCTCCTGTGCCGCTGCGCCCACGGGCTGCCCGATGAGCAGCGCCGCAAGATCGCGCTGTTCACCAACGTCGAGGAGCGGGCCGTCATATCGGCTGTGGATTCCGACGACATTTATAAAATACCCATGCTGCTGCACGAACAGGACCTCGACGACATCGTGGTCGACAAATTGCGCCTGGACGCGCCGCCGACCGATCTTTCCGATTGGCGCGCCGTCGTTGCCGCCAAGCAGAATCCGGAGGCCGTAGTCGACATCGGCATGGTCGGCAAATACGTGCAGATACGGGATTCGTACATTTCACTGAACGAATCGCTGATGCACGGCGGAATCAAGACGCGCACGCGCGTGAACATCCATTACTTCGAGTCCCAGGACATCGAGCGATCGGGCCCGGCGGCGCTGCAGAACATGGACGCGATCCTGGTTCCGGGCGGCTTCGGCGACCGCGGCATCGAGGGGAAGATCCAGGCGATCCGCTACGCCCGCGAGAACGGCATACCATATCTCGGCATCTGCCTGGGGATGCAGCTCGCGATCATCGAATATGCGCGCAACGTGCTGGCCCTCAAGGGCGCCAACAGCACGGAATTCGACCGCGCCACCAACCACCCGGTCATCGCCTTGATCACCGAGTGGCAGGATCTGGCACGCGGTCAGCAGGTTCGCGACGAGAAATCCAATCTCGGCGGCAGCATGCGCCTCGGGGCACAGGAGGCGCGCCTGGTCGCCGGCTCCCTGGTGCGCACGCTCTACGGCAAGGAGTCCATCTTCGAGCGCCATCGCCACCGGTACGAGTTCAACAACAATTATCTCGACGAGCTCGCCGCCGCCGGCATGCGCTTTTCAGGGTTCTCGACGGACGGGCTGGTGGAATTCATCGAGTTGCCGGCTCACCCATGGTTCGTCGCGAGCCAGTTCCACCCGGAATTCACCTCGACGCCGCGCGACGGACATCCGCTGTTCACCGGATTCATCCACGCCGCCCGGCATTACCGCGCATCGCTGCAGCCGGGCCGCGCCACGGCATGAAGCTGGCGTCTTTCGAGGTCGGGCCGGATCGCCCGCTTTTCCTGATTGCCGGCCCGTGCGTGATCGAAAGCGAGATGCTGGTGGTGGAGGTGGCGGGGCGCCTGCGCGAGCTGACCTCCGCCCTGCGTGTGCCATTCATCTTCAAGGCGTCCTTTGACAAGGCCAACCGCTCGTCGCGATCGAGCTTTCGCGGGCCTGGGATCGACGCGGGTCTCAAGATCCTCGGCCGCGTGCGCGAGCTCGGCGTGCCGGTGCTCACCGATGTCCACGAGGATACGCCGCTGGCCGAGGTTGCCGCCGTGGTCGATGTCCTGCAGACGCCGGCGTTTCTCTGCCGGCAGACGAATTTCATCGTCGCGGTGGCCTCACAGGGCAGACCCGTCAACATCAAGAAGGGCCAGTTCCTCTCTCCCTGGGAGATGCAGAACGTGGTCGACAAGGCGCGCTCCGCCGGCAATTCCCAGATCATGGTGTGCGAACGGGGTTTTTGCTTCGGTTACAACAATCTCGTGTCCGACATGCGTTCCCTTGCGGTGATGCGGGCTACCGGCTGTCCCGTGGTGTTCGACGCCACTCATTCGGTGCAGCTGCCGGGCGGCCAGGGCGGTTCATCCGGTGGGCAGAGGGAATTCGTTCCGGTGCTGGCGCGGGCCGCGGTTGCCTCAGGCGTCGCCGGCGTGTTCATGGAAACGCACCCGGAGCCCGCCAAGGCATTGTCCGACGGCCCGAATGCGTGGCCGCTGGATCGCATGGGGTCGCTGCTCGCAACCCTGGTGGAGATCGATCTGATCGTAAAAAAGAAACCCTTCGAGGAATCCCTGTTATGAGCCGAATCGCCAAGATTCTGGCCCGCGAAATCATCGATTCGCGCGGCAATCCCACCATCGAAGCCGACGTGACCCTGGAAAGCGGCACCGTCGGCCGGGCCGCCGTTCCCTCCGGGGCGTCGACCGGATCGCGGGAGGCGGTGGAGCTGCGCGACGGCGACGCCCAGCGCTTTTCGGGGAAGGGTGTGCGCAAGGCCGTCGCCAACGTCAATGGCACGATCCTGCCGCTGCTGAAGGGATTCGACGTGCGCGACCAGGCGGGACTCGACGCCAAGATGCGCGCCGCCGACGGCACCGATACGAAATCCAACCTCGGCGCGAATGCCATCCTGGCGGTCTCGCTGGCCGCCGCGCACGCCGCCGCGCGCGACGCCAAGATGCCGCTGTATCGCCATCTGGGCGGCGACGCCGCCATGACCATGCCCGTTCCGATGATGAACATCATCAACGGCGGGGCGCATGCCGACAACAGCGTGGACATCCAGGAATTCATGATACTGCCGATCGGCGCGCCGACACTGGCGGAGGCGGTGCGTTACGGCGCCGAGGTTTTCCACAGTCTGAAGAAGGTGCTGCATGCCAAGGGTCTCAACACCGCGGTGGGCGACGAGGGCGGATTCGCACCCGATCTGCCGTCGAACGAGGCGGCGCTCACGACGATATTGGAGGCCATCGACAAGGCGGGCTATCGCGCCGGCAGGGACATCTATCTCGGACTCGACGTGGCGAGCACGGAGTTCTACAAGAACGGCGTGTATGAGCTCGCCTCGGAGGGGCGCAAGTTCAGTGCGGCGGAATTCGCCGACTACCTCGCCGGACTGGTCGCCAAGTACCCGATCGTGACGGTCGAGGACGGCATGAGCGAGGATGATTGGGACGGGTGGTCCATCCTCACGCAGAAGCTCGGACGCAAGGTGCAATTGGTGGGCGATGATCTGTTCGTGACCAACACCGGGATTTTCGCGCAAGGCATCGCCCGGAAGATCGCCAATGCGATTCTGATCAAACCGAATCAAATCGGCACGCTCACCGAGACGCTGGCGGCCATCGAGATGGCGAGCCGTGCCGGGTATGCCGCCGTGATATCGCATCGATCCGGCGAAACCGAGGACGCCACCATCGCCGACATCGCGGTCGGCACCAGCGCCACGCAGATCAAGACCGGTTCCATGTCGCGCTCCGACCGGGTTGCCAAATACAATCAACTGCTGCGCATCGAGGCTGAACTGGGCTCGAAGGCAAGTTACGCGGGCGCAGCCGCCATGGCGGTACCAATTTCTTAAGAGTTCGTGCTAAGCTGCTGTCCCCATGAGGATTTTCTCCATAGTCCTGGGTTGCGCACTGATCCTTCTCCAAAGCCGCCTGTGGGTTTCCGAGCAAGGCATGCGCGAGGTGTCGCGGCTACAGGCCGCCATCGATGCACAGAGCGGCGCAAACCGCGATCAGGCGGAGCGCAATCGGCAGTTATCCGCCGAGGTCAACGATCTGAAGCTCGGGCTGACTGCGATCGAGGAGCGGGCGCGCAGCGAGCTTGGCATGGTCGGCAGCAATGAAACCTTCTTTCAAATCGTCACGCCGGGTCCCGGCGTGAATTCGCCCCCGGCCGTGGCCATTACCGCCCGGGCGGAATGAACCGGCCGGCAGCAGCTCGCAGCGCATGGGCCATCGTTCCCGCGGCGGGCCGCGGTGAGCGCTTCGATCCGGCCTCGCCGAAACAGTATGCGCCGCTGCTCGGTGCCACCGTCATCGAATGGTCGCTGCGCGCGTTGATTGCCGAGCCACGGGTGCTCGGCATCGTGGTGGTCACCGCGGCCGACGACAGCCGTTGGCCCGCGATCGCCGCGCGCCTGAACAGCGGCAAGCTGCGGCACGCGGTGGGCGGTGCGAGCCGCCACGCATCGGTGGCCAATGGCCTGGCGCAGCTCGAATCCCTGGCCGCCCCCGACGACTGGATCCTGGTACACGATGCCGCGCGCCCCTGCCTGACCGCGACCGAACTGGCGGCGCTGCTCGATGCGCTGCAGCAGGGCGCCGGAGGCGGCGCCCTGCTGGCTGCGCCCGTTAGCGACACCGTCAAGCGCGAATCGGATGGTGCGAGCGCCGCGACGCTCGATCGGCGCGGGCTGTGGCGGGCGCTCACGCCGCAGGCGTTCGGATTCGCCCGGCTGCGGCAGGCTTTGGCGCACGCGGCGCGCACCGGCATCGCCGTGACCGATGAGGCGCAGGCCCTGGAGCTGCTCGGTGACGCACCCCGCCTCGTGGCGGGATCGGCCTTCAACATCAAGGTCACGCGCCGCGAGGATCTGGCCACAGCCGCGGTAATTCTGCAAATGACGGGGGCGCAGCGCATGCGAATCGGCCAGGGATACGACGTTCATGCATTCGGCGAGGGCGGGCACGTCACGCTGGGCGGGGTACGCATCGAACATCCGCGCGGCATCGTGGCGCACTCCGACGGCGATGTGGTGATACACGCCCTGTGCGACGCGCTGCTTGGAGCACTCGGTCAGGGCGACATCGGGCTGCATTTTCCGGACAGCGATCCGCGCCACCGTGGAGCGGACAGCCGGATTTTCCTGCGGGAGGTGGTTGCACTCATGCGCGCCGCGGGACTCCGGCTCGTCAACGCCGACGTCACCGTGCTGGCGGAGTCACCGCGTATCGGCCCGCACCGCGCGGCGATGGCGGCGAATCTGTCGGCCGATCTGGGCGTCTCCGCGGCGCTCATCAACATCAAGGCAACCACCACCGAACGCCTGGGGTTCATCGGGCGCGGCGAGGGCCTGGCGGCATCGGCCGCGGTGCTGCTCGACGTCGAGCCGCCATCGGCGTCTCAGCCGGGAAGCTGACCCGGAAGCCCGCGCGGTACCCGCAGCGGCGCCCGGGCGCGTAGTACCGCAGCGCTCAGGCGCGCAACAGCGCGTACAGCGCACCGGCGCCGCCATCGAGCGGCCGCGCCGAGGCGAATGCCATGACGTCGGGATGACGGCGCAGCCACTCATTGACCGCCGACTTGAGCACCGGGCCGCGGGGCCCGGATCGGTAGCCCTTGCCGTGGATGATTCTGACGCAGCGCCGACCGGCGTCGCGGCTCGAGGCGATGAATCCGGCCAGCAAATCGCGCGCGGCTGCCTGATGCAGGCCGTGCAGATCGAGCTGCGCTTCGATCGGATACTGGCCGCGCCGCAGCCGGCGCAGCACCTGCTCGCGCACTCCGGGCCTGCGGAATGCCAGGAACTCTTCCGGCGCGACATTGGCGGCGGACAGCAAATCCGCGCCGGGATCCGACGCTTCGGTCACCGCGGTCGGGACGCGCTTGCGCGGTCGCCGGCTGCTCAAGCCCGCCGGCCGCGGCGCTTGTGTGAGCGGAGTGACGTCGCGCACGGCTTTGCGAAATGCCTGCGCCTCGGCGTCAGCGTCATCGTCTTCGATGTGTGGTCCTGCCATCGTGTGTCGCGCCCAATCGCTACCCCGGCGGTGTGGGGTTCCAGTATAGTCCGCAGAACGCGACCCGCCACGTTGGGGTATGCTGTTCTATCCCGTGAAAATCCTTCTTTCGAACGATGACGGCTACCGCGCGGAGGGTTTGACGGCGCTCAGCGCCGCAATCGGCCCCCTCGGCAGAGTCACCATCGTCGCTCCGGACCGCAACCGAAGCGGCGCCAGCAATTCGCTCACGCTCGATGTACCGGTGCGCGCGGTGCGCTACGATGAAGATGCCTATTACGTCAACGGCACGCCCACGGATTGCGTGCACCTGGCCGTATCCGGACTGTTCGCTTTCGAGCACGACATCGTTGTTTCCGGCGTCAACGACGGTGCGAATCTCGGCGATGACGTGCTGTACTCCGGCACGGTGGCCGCCGCAGTGGAGGGCCGATTCCTCGGATTGCCCGCGATCGCCGTGTCGCTGTGCGTGGAACAGGACAGCCCGCGAAACTTCGCGGCCGCTGCGCGCGTGGCGGCGCAATTGGTCGAGCGCATGCGCCGCTCGCCGCCGCGCGGAGCGGTGATTCTCAACGTCAATGTTCCCGATCTGCCCGACGGTCGATTGCGCGGAATCAAGGTGACGCGGCTGGGAAACCGGCATCGCAGCAAGCCGATCGTGCCCGCCAAGGACCCGCGGGGCCGCGACGTCTACTGGGTCGGTTCGGCCGGTGCCGGTCAGGACGCCGGTCCGGGCACCGATTTTCATGCCATCTTGGAAGGCTTCGCCTCGATCACACCGCTGCAGATCGACTTGACGCGCCATGCGGCATTGCCCGATCTCGAGCGCTGGCTCGAAATTGAATGATCCGGTGACAGGATCGCGCCTGAGCGGGATCGGCATGACGTCGGCACGCACGCGTGAACGTCTGGTGCAAAGGCTGCGGGAACAGGGCATCTCGGATCAGCGCGTGCTGGACCGCATCCGCAACGTCCCGCGACACCTGTTCGTCGATGAAGCGCTCGCCAGCCGCGCATACGAGGATACGGCGCTGCCCATCGGTTTCGGCCAGACGATCTCCCAGCCCTATGTGGTCGCGCGCATGACCGCGGAGCTGCTGGCCGCCGGCGACGTGCACAAGGTGCTGGAGATCGGCACGGGCTGCGGCTATCAGACGGCGGTGTTGTCGCCGCTGGTCACGGAGATCTACACCATCGAGCGCATTGCCGGCCTGCTCGCACGGGCGCGCCGCACGCTGCGTGAACTGACGATCCGCAATGTGCATTTTCGCCACGATGACGGCAGCGTCGGATGGCCGGCGAGGGCGCCTTATGACGGGATCCTGCTGACCGCGGCGCCGCCGGCCGTGCCGCCGCCGCTGTTCGATCAACTCAAGGTGGGCGGTTGCCTGATCGCGCCGGTGGGTCCCGATGGCCGCCAGGAGCTGATCCGCTTCACCAAGACCGAGACGCGCATCCACCGGCAGTCGCTCGGGCTGGTGAGCTTCGTGCCGCTGCTGTCGGGTTTGCAGCGCTAGGGGATAGGCTCCTGACGGCTCCGCGTCGGCGATTTCCCCGGGCGATCCGCCTGGCATTGGCTGGCGCAATCCTCTTGGGCGGCTGCGTGGCCCCGATGCCGGGCGCTCCGGACCAGGTCATGGTTCGACCGGGCGATACGTTGTACAGCATCGCCTGGCGTTACGATCTCGACTACCGCGACCTGGCCAGGTGGAATGGCATCGGCCCGAATTTCAGGATCCTTGCGGGTCAGCCGCTGCGGCTGCGTCCTCCGGCGGGCAGTCCGGTCCCGCGTGCGCGTGCGCCGGGCGACGCACCTCGTCCGGCGACGCCCGCAGCCGGCGCGTCGACCGCCACCGGACCATCCCTGGCCTGGGTATGGCCAACCGAGCCGGCGAGCACGCGGGCCGTGCCGGGAGGCGGTCTGCTACTCATGGGAAGCAGTGGGCAGGAGGTCCGCGCGGCCGCCGCCGGCCGCGTGGTGTACACCGGCAGCGGACTGCGAAGCTATGGTCAGCTGCTGATCATCCGCCACAGCGAATCGCTGCTCTCCGCCTATGCGCACAATCGCGAGCTCTTGGTCCGCGAAGGGCAGGAGGTGGCGCCGGGCCAGCCCATCGCCAGGATGGGGGAGGCAGGTCGGCAGGCGGTGCTGTATTTCGAGATTCGCGTGAACGGCAAGCCGGTGGATCCGCTGCCGTATCTATCAGGTAGGAAGTAGCTTCTAGATAAGACCCATAACTCCATAATTTTAAAAAACTTTATCGTTTTAACATAAAAGGCCTGGCGTCTTGCGAGCGCACAATTCCTGTGTTCTACTGTCGCTCGACGCAGACAGTCGGGAAGGTAAAGACTATTTGCGGGGCGCCGAAGGTTTGTACAGGAGCTGACGGGGGTATAAAAAAAGTAACAAGATCAAAAAGAAATACAATATTTCTCAATTCCACTTCATATCTGCGATTTTTGATTGAGCGTGGGCGAGATCCGATCTGCGATTCCTGTACATGCTTAGTAAGCGCCCTGCCATTTTCCCGGCAGGGCGTTCTCAAACCAGCAACACCGCCACCACCAGCCGCCGCTCGGCCACCAACACGTTGAAGGTTCGGCAGGCGGCGCCGGTGTCCATCACTTCGAAACCGATGCCGGTCCGCAGAAAGGTCGCGCCGAGGGAGGCCGGCGGAAATCTTTGGCGAGCTCCGGTGCCCAACAAAATCACCTCGGGTTGCAGCGGCAGCAGCCGGCTCTGCAGGCTTTGCACGATGTCGGCGTCTTCCAGATCCGTCACGGCCCCGAGACCCGGCTCATCGAGGATGGCCGTGGCGCTGACGATCACCGTGCTGCGCACGATCCGGTCATTGATGCGCAGCTCGCCCGCGGCGTACCCGCGGATCACGTTGACGTCCGGCATCGAGTCCTGGGTGAAGCGCATGCCGCTAAGATACTGAATTGCGCATGGAGACGCCGCTTGTCCACGCTATTCCTGCGTTTTTCCGCCCGCGTGCCGGCCGCGCCGCGCCGCGAGCGCCTGCTCGAACGACTGCTGGCGCGCGCGGACGGCTGCTCGCGGGTGGTGGACTGGCGGGCTCATGCCTTTGCCGGCCTGGCACCCGGCGCCGCCATGCCCGGATTGGGCGCCGTGGCGCTGCGCGCCGCCGCCGTCGGGGTCGACGGGGCATGGGTCTACCTGGCAACCCCGGTGCGTCACTCGGCCGGCATGAGCAGCCTGAGCTTGCAGGCCGGGGCGGTGCTGAGCCTGCAAGGCCCGGAAGCCGAAGCACTGGCGCGGGATTTCAACCGCCTCTTCGGCGGCGGCGGGACGCGGCTGGTGGCCGCTGCCGCACAGCTGTACTGCGTGTTTGATGCTCCGGTGCCGGCGGATACCCACGACCCCCAGGAAGCCATGGAACGCGACCTGTGGGGATACCTGCCGGGCGGCCCGGCCGGCGCGCATCTGCGGGGGCTCATGAGCGAAATGGAAATGTGGCTGCATGATCATCCCGTCAACGCCGCGCGTACCGCGCGCGGCGCGGCGGCCATCACGGGCTTGTGGTTGTGGGGCGGCGGCCCGCTACTGCCGGCGCTGCCGGTGCTCGAGGGCTGGACCGCGGGTGCTGATGTGTTCTTCGGCGCATTCGCCGCAACGCCGGCGACGCCGGTCGCGGGGCCCGGGTCCGGGGTGGTGGTGCTGGATGCCTCTCCCGGAACGCCGCAATGGCAGGAGGGCGCTACACGCTGGCTGGCGCCCGCCGTGGTTGAGCTGCACTCACACCGGATCGAGCGGCTCGAACTGTCGGCCGGCGACCGCTTGTTCGAGCTGGGTGCACGGTCGCGCTGGCGTCTCTGGCGCCAACGCCGTCCGTGGTGGGAGCAGCTCGCCTGATGGCCGCCGAGATCCGCCGCCGTCCCGGCCACGCCGCAGGCCAATTCGGCGCCGAATTGCATCCGGTGCTGCGCCGCGTGTACGCGGCGCGCAACTTGGCAAGCGACGATGAATTGGATCTGTCGCTGCACCGGCTGCTGCCGGTCGGTTCGCTCGACGGTGTGGACGCCGCCGCGCAGCTATTGCTCGAGCATCGGCAAGCGGGCCATGTCCTGGTCATCGGCGATTTCGACGCCGACGGCGCCACCAGCAGCGCGCTGGTGGTGCGCGCATTGCGCAGGCTGGGCTTCGCACAGGCCGATTTCCTGGTGCCCAACCGGTTTCAATTCGGCTACGGTTTGACCCCGGAGATCGTCGCCCTGGCGGCCACGCGCCGTCCGAGCCTGCTCATGACCGTCGACAACGGCGTCTCAAGCATCGAGGGAGTCGAGGCCGCCCGCGCGAGCGGCATTCCGGTGCTGATCACTGATCACCATCTGCCGTGCGCCGAGCTGCCGCGCGCCGCGAGGATCGTCAATCCCAATCTGTCCGGTTCCGCATTCGCCAGCCCATCGCTGGCCGGGGTGGGGGTTGCGTTTTACGTGGTCGTGGCGCTGGTGCGTGCGCTCGGTCTCGAGGATTTCAACCCCGCCGATCTGCTCGATCTGGTCGCCCTGGGGACCGTCGCCGACTTGGTGCCGCTCGACCGCAACAACCGGGTGATGGTGGCGCAGGGCCTGCGCCGCATCCGCGCCGGCCGCTGCCTGCCCGGGATCCGGGCGCTGTTCGCCGAGGGCGCGCGGCGGCTCGAGCAGGCCACCGCCGCCGACCTGGCATTCGCCGTGGCGCCGCGCCTGAATGCCGCCGGGCGGCTGACCGACATGAGCGTGGGGGTGGCCTGCCTGCTCGCCGACGATCCCGCCGAGGCGCAGCGCCTGGCGGTGCAGTTGTCAGCCCTGAACGATGAGCGCCGGGAAATCGAGCGCCGCATGCAAGGTGAGGCGCTGCAGATCGCCGCCGGACTGCGACTTGCCGACGGGGCCGAGTCGCTCGGACTGTGCCTGTTCGATGCAGGCTGGCATCAGGGCGTCGTCGGGCTGGTGGCCGGCAGAATCAAGGATCGCTTGCATCGTCCCGTCATCGCCTTCGCGCGCGCCGAGGACGGCTGGCTGCGCGGTTCGGCGCGCTCCATCGGGGGCGTGCACATTCGCGACGCCCTGCAGAACATCGCCTCGAGCCACCCCGGCCTGCTGGCGAGGTTCGGCGGTCATGCGATGGCGGCCGGTCTCACCCTGCGCGAGTCGCAGCTGGAGCGATTCCGGGCTGCCTTCGCGGCCGAGGTGGCCAACCGGGTCGATCCGCAGTCGCTCGGCGGCGTGATCCTCTCCGACGGACCGCTGCTGGATGACGAGCTGTCGCTCGACACCGCGCGCGCGCTGCGCCTGGCCGGTCCCTGGGGGCAAGGTTTTCCCGAGCCGATCTTCGACGGCGAGTTCGCGGTGCTCGCCGCGCAGGTGGTCGGCGAGCGGCACCTGAAGCTCAAGCTCGCTGCCGGCGCAGGTCCGCTCGATGCAATTGCCTTCGGATACCTGGACGGCGCCGCTGATCCGGCGCTGCCGCGCGCCGGAACCCGGGTGCAGGTCGCGTACCGGCTCGAGGTCAACGAATACAACGGCAGGCAGACCGTGCAGCTCAACTGCCAGCAGGTGAAGCCCGCCTGATCTTCTGTGCTAGGATTCCGCGCCATGGAAATCAACCAGATCAAACGCTCCATCAAAGAGCTCGAGGAACGCACGAACTCCTTGAGGGGGTATCTTTGATTACGACAACAAGCACGAGCGGCTGCAGGAAGTAACCCGGGAGCTCGAGCAGCCCGGCATCTGGGACAGCCCTGAACGGGCACAGGAGCTGGGACGGGAGCGGGCACGGCTCGAGGCGGTGGTCGAGGGTCTCGATCGGCTGTCGCGCGGCCTGGCGGACGCCGGCGAGCTGCTGCAGCTGGCCGCCGATGAGGGCGATGAGAGCGCCGCGCTGGAAATCGAGGCGGATGCCGACAGGCTCAAGCTCGAGGTGGAACGGCTCGAATTCCAGAGGATGTTCCCCGGCAAGATGGATTCGCACAGCGCCTTCCTGGACATACAGGCGGGCGCCGGCGGCACCGAGGCCCAGGACTGGGCGGCGATGCTGTTGCGGATGTACTTGAAATGGGCGGACGGTCACGGCATCAAGACCGAAATCATCGATCAGAGCGACGGCGAAGTTGCGGGAATCAAGGGCGCCACGATCAGCATGGTCGGCGAGTATGCCTATGGCTGGCTGCGCACCGAGACGGGCGTGCACCGGCTGGTGCGAAAGTCACCCTTCGATTCAGGCAATCGCAGGCACACCTCGTTTGCCTCGGTGTTCGTCTCCCCGGAGGTCGACGATGACATCGACATCGAGATCAACCCCGCCGATCTGCGCGTCGATGTGTACCGCTCGAGCGGCGCCGGCGGCCAGCACGTGAACAAGACCGAGTCCGCCGTGCGCATCACCCACGAGCCGACGGGCATCGTCGTCGCCTGCCAGAGCGAGCGCAGCCAGCACAAGAACCGCTCGACGGCGATGAAGATGCTCAAGGCCAAGCTTTATGAGCTGGAATTCAACAAGCGCAATGCGGCGGCCAAGGTGCTCGAGGATTCGAAATCGGACGTGAGCTGGGGTCACCAGATCCGCAGCTATGTGCTGGACCAGTCGCGCATCAAGGATCTGCGCACCGGCGTCGAGATCGGCAACACCACCGCCGTCCTCGACGGTGCACTCGATGTATTCATGCAAGCAAGTCTCAAGCAGGGCCTATGAGCGACGATGAAAACCACCTGATTGCCGAGCGGCGCGCGAAGCTGGCGAAGCTGCGCGAACGGGGTGTCGCGTTTCCGAACGACTTTAGGCGCAGCGCCCTGGCCGGGCAGCTGCTCGCGGCACACGACGCTGCGACCGCCGAGGCCCTCGATGCGGCCGCGATATCGGTCGGCGTGGCCGGCAGGATGCGCGCCAAGCGCGTCATGGGCAAGGCCAGCTTCGCGAAGCTCGAGGACTCCAGCGGCGCCATCCAGGTGTTTCTGCAGGAGCAGGCGCTCGGCGCGGCATATGATGATTTCAAGGCCTGGGACGTCGGCGACTTGATCGGCGTCGAGGGGGTTCTGTTCCGCACCCGCACCGGCGAGCTGTCGGTGCGCGCGCTGCGCGCGCGGCTGCTGACGAAGTCCCTGCGGCCGCTGCCGGACAAGTGGCATGGCATCGCCGACACCGAACTGCGCTACCGCCGGCGCTACGTGGATCTGATCATGAACGAACACAGCCGCCGTGTGTTCGAGACGCGTTCACGGATCGTGCGCTACCTGAGGGCTTTCCTCGACGAGCAGGGCTTTTTGGAGGTCGAGACCCCGATGCTGCAGGTCATCCCCGGCGGCGCGGCGGCCAGGCCGTTCAAGACCCACCACAATGCGCTCGATCTGGACATGTATCTGAGGATCGCACCCGAGCTCTATCTGAAGCGCCTCACCGTCGGCGGCTTCGAGCGCGTCTACGAGATCAACCGGAATTTCCGCAACGAAGGTTTGTCCACCCAGCATAATCCGGAGTTCACCATGCTGGAGCTGTACCAGGCCTACAGCGACTACGCCGACATCATGCGCATCGTCGAGGGCATGTTCCACGGGCTCGCCGACACCCTGCTGGGATCGCGCAAGGTGGCCTATCAGGGCCGGGAATACGATCTGACGGCGGATTTTGCCAGGTTGAGCATCGAGCAGATCATTCTCGCGAATGACCGCGACCTCGACCCCGGGATGCTGCGCGACCCGCAATATCTGCGGCGTGTGTGCGACACGCTGAAGATACCCTACAAGAGCGTCGACGGGCCGGGCAAGCTGCAGATCGAGATCTTCGAGAAGACCGGCGAGCACACCCTGGTGCAGCCCACCTTTGCCTATGCCTATCCGGCCGAGGTTTCGCCGCTGGCGCGTCGCAACGATCAGGATCCGTTCATCACCGACCGCTTCGAGCTGTTCATCGGGGGTCGCGAATATGCGAACGGATTCTCGGAGTTGAACGACGCCGAGGATCAGGCGCAACGCTTCAAGGAGCAGGTGCAACGCAAGACGGCCGGCGACGAGGAAGCCATGTACTACGACGCTGACTACGTGCGTGCGTTGGAGTACGGCATGCCGCCCGCCGGGGGTCTCGGGATGGGAATTGACCGGCTGGTGATGTTCTTCACCGATTCGGCATCGATCCGCGACGTGCTGCTGTTCCCGCACATGCGTCCAGAGGCCTGATTGTCCGGCCGCGCGCCGCCGATCGGCGTATTCGATTCCGGTGTCGGCGGCCTCACGGTGCTTCGCGAATTGCGCCGGGCGATGCCCGCCGAGGATTTCGTGTATCTGGGCGACACCGCCCGCCTGCCCTACGGCACCAAGAGCGCCGAAACCGTGGTGCGCTATTCGCTGCAATGCGCCGCGGCCCTGGTGGCGCGTCGCATTCGCTGCCTGGTGGTCGCCTGCAACACCGCCTCGGCGTCGGCGCTCGGCGCCCTGCGGGCGCGCCATCCCACGCTGCCCGTCATCGGGGTGATCGACGCGGGTGCCGAAGCCGCGGTGGCCGCTTCGCGCAAGCGGTGCATCGCGGTAATCGCGACGGAAGGCACCATTGCCGGCGGTGCCTACCAGCGCGCGATCCACCGGCTGGCCGCATCCGCGCGAATCGAGGCGCGCCCGTGCCCGCTGTTCGTCGCCATGGCCGAGGAGGGCTGGACCCAGGGTCCCATCGTCGAAGCCGTGGCGCACCGCTACCTCGATCCGCTGTTCTCCTGCGATGATCCGCCGGACGCGCTGGTGCTCGGTTGCACGCATTTCCCGGTGCTCGCGCCGGCACTACGTAGGGTCCTGCCGCCCTCCGTGTGCATCGTCGATTCCGCCGCGACCACGGCGGCGGCGGTGCAGCGCCAGGTGGCGGCGGGTGCGGCGCCCGGGGCGGTGCGCGGCGCGGTGCGCTGGCTGGCCACCGACGGCGCGGAGCGGTTTGCAAGGGTCGGCAGCATTTTCCTCGGCGAAGCGCTGCGCGCGGATGCCGTCGAAATCATCGATCTTTAGATGAATTCCCGGTAGCCGCGCAGGAACACGCCGACGGCGAAATACGCGAACAGCAGTGCCGAGATCAGGCTGAGCGCGCGCACCAGGCGCGTGTTCAACCGCTGGTGCGCAAGTCCGGTCAGCGCGGCGACCAGCAGTGTCCAGAGTGAACCGGCGACGAAAAACCCGGCAAGAAACGGCAGCAGCGCGGACCGCCCTGCGGCATGCGCCGCGATCACGCTGCCGCCGACCGCCGCAAACCACAGAATGGCCGACGGCGAGCTCAATGCCAGCACTGCGCCGCGGCTGAATTCCCGCATCGGCCGCAGGGGCGCCGGCGCCTCCGGCGGAAGCGACAACTCCCTGGGCGTTAGCGTCTCGCGCAGCATCCGCGCCGCCAGCCACAGCAGCACGCCGCTGCCGCC
This sequence comes from Gammaproteobacteria bacterium, assembly GCA_003137095.1. GTDB lineage: Bacteria > Pseudomonadota > Gammaproteobacteria > Steroidobacterales > Steroidobacteraceae > Bog-1198. The sequence goes on along the minus strand of PLET01000038.1, from coordinate 72,685 downwards.
AATCCACAGCACGAGGCGCACCTCGCGGTGCGCTGCCATCAGGGTCACCAGGGATAGGGAGCCGACGGCATATAACATATCGCCGGCGCACGATCCCATCCCGAGGCACATCGCCGCCTGCATGCCGCGCGCGATGCCGAGGCGGATGAGTGCCACGTTGACGACGCCGAGGTCCGCACACAGGGACAGCGACAGCAGGAATCCTTCGACGGCATCCCGGGCCCACATTGCGCGCTAGGTCGGTGCCGTCAGCGCATAGGGCAGCGGCAGTTCGTTTGCGGCCACCGGCGTGCCGCCGGCACCGGGGTCGCCCGTCAGCACCGCGAGCGCTTCGAATGCGTCGCCCGTGTCCGCCAGTTCGGTCAGACGGCCGGAACGGCCGTCGGTCAGGACGATGGCCTGGCCGATGTGCCAATCTCCCTGCGGCAAACTCAGCCGATGCATGCGGCGCTTGATCCGGCCGAGGTGCTGAGTGCGTGCGATGATCTCCTGGCCGGTGAAGCAGCCCTTGCTGAAGCTGATGCCATCGATGAGATCGAGATTCAACATCTGCGCCACGAACAGTTCGCTGGTGTCCGCATACACCTGCGGCAGGCCCTCGCGAATGTCCGCGAGGCGCCAATCGGGTCCGGACGCCGCCCGGCCCGCGGCGCCGGCTTCCATGGCGGCGAGCCGGGCCGGCACGCCGACCAGCCACTCGCGGCTCGAATCCGGCCGCACCGGGCCGTACAGGACGCCGTCCTTCATGAACGGCGCCGGCGCGGCCGAGCGCCGCCCGCCCGGCGCATGCCGGCCGCCCACCGCGAGTTCGTCGCTGAGATCGTCCAGGGTCACCTTTGCCCGCATCACGAATTTCTTCAGTCGCTCCAGAACGGGCCGCACCAGTTCGCGCGGCAGTATGGCGAGGGCGCCGTCGGCGCGCGGCAGCAGATGCATCACGGCCCAGACTCGGCCCTGCGGGCTGCAATAGGCCGCCAGCAGCGGCGCCCCGGCGGCAAGCCGCCGGGTATCGTTCGTCAGCTGGCCCTGCAGGAAACTCAAAGCGTCGGCTCCGGCCACGGCCAGCACCCCCAGATGATCCAGCCGCCCGCCCGTATCGTTCATGCCATTATGAATCCGGTAGTTTGCGCCGGCTGTCAACCCCAATCGATCGCCGGCCCACGCCGGCATCCGCTTCATCGGATTTCCGGTTTGTTTTCTGGCAAAATTTGGCTCGTGACGCCGAACAGCCAAGTCGAAACCCAAGATCCTGCGCCGGCCGATGGCAACGCCGGCCCGCCGCCGCCGCGCGAACTCGGCGGTCGTGACGGACCTGAGCCCACCCGTTATGGCGACTGGGAGCTGCGCGGCCGCTGCATCGACTTTTGAATCCCCGTTCGCGCTCCTGTGAGTGTTGAGGACTGATCATGCCCGTACGCGCCCGGCCGCTTTCACCGCATCTGCAGATCTACCGGTGGCAGGTGGGCAGCACGTTGTCGATTCTGCACCGGATCACCGGCCTGGCGCTCGCGCTCGGATTTCTGGCGCTCACCTATTGGCTGGTGGCGCTGGCCGGGGGAGCCGCTGCGTATTCCTCGGCCGCGCGGTTCTTTGCCGGCCCCCTCGCCGGCGCCGCCCTGGTCGGTTGGACGTTTGCGTTTTTCTATCATCTGCTGAACGGCATCCGCCACCTGGCGTGGGATGTGGGCGTCGGATTCGACCGCGCGCACAGCCGCCTCAGCGGCCTGCTGGCGATGCTCGCGGCGGTACTGCTGACCGCCGGCCTGTGGGGGTTCCTCTGGCACGTGGCACGCCCGTGAGCCTGCGCAGCCCATTGGGACGGGTGCTCGGCCTGGGGTCCGCCAAGGACGGCACCGCTCATTGGTGGGCGCAGCGCGTGAGCGCCGTCGCGCTGCTGCCGTTGACGCTGTGGTTTCTGGTGTCCCTGCTGCTGCTGCCGGGACTCGATTACGCCTCGGTCAGGACCTGGCTGGCGCTGCCGACCAGCTCCCTGCTCGCCGTGCTGCTGGTCGGCTCGCTGGCCCATCACTCCTATCTCGGGACGATCGTGGTGGTCGAGGACTACGTTCATTCCAACGGCGCGAAACTGCTCACCTTGCTGTTGCTGCGCTTTGCGCACGTGGCCGCGGGCGTGGCGGCCACCTTCGCGATTTTGCGCGTCGCATTCGGAAGCCCGGGTTCATGAGCGAATACAAGTTCGTCGATCATACCTTCGACGTCGTGGTGGTCGGTGCCGGCGGAGCGGGCTTGCGGGCCACCTTCGGATTGGCGGAGGCGGGATTGAGCACCGCGTGCCTGACCAAGGTGTTCCCGACGCGCAGCCACACGGTGGCGGCGCAGGGAGGCATTTCCGCGGCGCTCGGCAACATGGGGGCCGATGATTGGCGCTGGCACATGTATGACACCGTCAAGGGTTCGGATTGGCTCGGCGATCAGGATGCCATCGAGTTCATGTGCAAGGAGGCGCCGGCCGCCGTCATCGAGCTCGAGCACTACGGCGTGCCGTTCTCGCGCACCGAGGACGGACACATCTATCAGCGGCCATTCGGCGGCATGACCACGCATTTCGGCAAGGGTATCGCGCAGCGCACCTGTGCGGCGGCCGATCGCACCGGCCACGCCATGCTGCACACGCTGTACCAGCAATCGCTCAAACATGAAGCGACCTTCTATATCGAGTATTTCGCGCTCGATCTCATCATGGAAAACGGCGAATGCCGGGGAGTCATCGCGATCGACATGGCCGATGGCAGCCTGCACCGATTTCGCGCCCATCGGGTGATTCTGGCGACCGGCGGATACGGCCGAGCCTGGTTCTCGTGCACCTCGGCGCATACCTGCACGGGCGACGGTGGCGGCATGGTGCTGCGCGCCGGATTGCCGCTGCAAGACATGGAATTCGTCCAATTTCACCCCACCGGGATCTACGGCGCCGGATGTTTGATCACCGAGGGATCGCGCGGCGAGGGCGGCTATCTGACCAATTCGGCCGGCGAGCGCTTCATGGAGCGCTATGCTCCAAATGCCAAAGATCTGGCGTCGCGCGACGTGGTGAGCCGCTCGATGACCATCGAAATTCGCGAGGGGCGCGGGGTCGGCAGGAACAAGGACCACATCTACCTGCATCTGGAGCATCTCGGTCCGGCCGTGATCAAGGAGCGGCTTCCGGGCATCGCCGAAACCGCCAGAATTTTCGCCGGCGTGGACGTCAACAAGGATCCGATACCGGTGCTGCCGACCGTCCATTACAACATGGGCGGCATCCCCTGCAATGTGCACGGCGAGGCGGTCACCGTGGACGCGGACGGCGCCGAGACGATCGTTCCCGGACTGATGGCGGTAGGCGAGGCGGCGTGCGTGTCGGTCCATGGTGCAAACCGCCTGGGCTCGAACTCGCTGCTCGATCTGGTGGTCTTCGGCCGGGAAGCCGCGCGCCGGTGCGCGAGAGTGCTCACGCCCGGGGCGCCGCACCGCGCCTTGCGGCCGGACGCCGCCGAGCCCGCGCTTTCGCGGCTCGACCGGTTCCGAAACGCTAAGGGTGCGCGCCGCACCGCCGATGTCCGCCTCGACCTGCAGCGGACCATGCAGAGGGACGCCGCGGTTTTTCGCACCGGCGAGTCGCTCAACGACGGCAAGCGCAAGCTCGCCGAAGTGGTGGCCTCATTCGGCGACGTCGCCGTGACCGACCGCTCGCTCGTGTGGAACACGGATCTGATCGAAACCCTCGAACTGGACAATCTGCTGGGTCAGGCGGTCGCCACCATGCATTCGGCGGAAAACCGCAGGGAAAGCCGCGGCGCACATGCACGTGAGGATTTTCCCAACCGCGACGATCAGAACTGGTTGAAGCATTCGCTGTGTTGGGTCGGCGTCGCGGGGGACGTGCGTTTCGGCTATCGCAAGGTGCATTTGAATACGCTGACCGACGAGGTGGAGGCCATTGCGCCCAAGGCGAGAACCTACTGAGCCGGCAGATGGACGAGAGGAGCATGATCGATGGCTGAGTTTTTTCTTCCCGCCAATTCGAAGGTCGGCAGGGGGCGCACCTTCAAGGCGGCGGCGGACGCCAAGCACGTTCGCGTGTTCAGGATCTACCGCTTCGATCCGGACACAGCGGGAAACCCGCGCATCGACAGCTACGAGATCGACATGGACAGCTGTGGTCCCATGGTCCTAGACGCCCTGATCAAGATCAAGAATGAGATCGATTCCACGCTGACCTTCCGCCGCTCGTGCCGCGAGGGCATCTGCGGATCGTGCGCCATGAACATTGACGGCCGCAACGGGCTCGCCTGTCTGAACGCGTGCGCCGACGTGAGCGGCGACATCAGGATCTATCCGCTGCCGCACCTGCCGGTGATCAAGGATTTGGTCCCCGACCTCACCGACTTCTATGCCCAGTACGCCTCGATCAAGCCCTGGCTGCAGACCCGGACTCCGGCGCCGCCCGACGGCGAACGGCTGCAGTCCAAGGGCGACCAGGAAAGGGTCGATCGGCCGTCCGCCTGCATACTGTGCGCCTGCTGTTCGACGAGTTGTCCGAGCTATTGGTGGAACAGCGACCGCTACCTCGGGCCGGCCGCCCTGCTCGCCGCGTACCGCTGGATCGTCGACAGCCGCGATGAGGCCACCGGCGAGCGGCTCGACCAGCTGGAGGATCCGTTTCGCCTGTATCGTTGCCACACCATCATGAATTGCACCGAGGCCTGCCCCAAGGACCTGAATCCGGCCAAGGCGATCGGCGAGATCAAGCAGATGATGGCGCACCGTCGTCAATGAGGGGCTGATCGATGGATGCTACCGACCCGGCCGGGTCCGACGTGAGGCTGATCGGCAGGCTGCGCTGGCGCTGCCGGCGCGGGATGAAGGAGTTGGACCTGCTGCTGCGCCGGTATCTGGATGAGGAGTTCAGCAGCGCCACGGCGGCCGATCAAAACGCGTTTTGCAGGTTGCTCGACTGCCAGGATCCGACGCTATATGCCTATTGCATGGGAAACGAGCGGCCGCCGAGCGACGACATATGCTCGCTGATCGATCGGATCACCAGAGCGCCGGCCTGGGAACGTCAAATCGGGGGGTGACCGGCTGCTAGAATCGGCGGTGTGCGTAATTTCACGTTTACCGCGCGTCACGCGCGTGAATTGTCGAACTTTTCCGCCCAGGCCCGGTCTATCGCGGCAGCCTGGGATATAAACCGGCTGGTTTGGGATCACGAATGAGTGTTGACGACAGTGACCTCAAACTGGTCGAACGAGTCCAGCGCGGAGAGCGTGCGGCGTTCGATTTACTGGTGCTACGATACCAGCATAAGGTGCTGAAGCTGATCATGCGTTACGTGCACGATGCCACCGAGGCCGAAGATATCGCACAAGAGGCGTTCGTCAAGGCTTACCGGGCTCTGCCGTCGTTCCGGGGCGATAGCGCCTTTTACACCTGGTTGTATAGAATCGCGATCAACACCGCCAAGAATGCCCTGGTTGCGACGAAGCGCCGTCCGATGGACTACGATCTCGACCTTCAGGATCCAGAACAATACGAATTGCACGGGCGGCTGGCCGAGTCCGAGACCCCCGAGGCCTTGCTGCTCACCGATGAGATACGCGACACCGTGAACCGTGCCATCGAGAATCTTCCGGAAGATCTTCGAACCGCCATCGTGTTGCGCGAACTCGAAGGTTTGAGCTACGAGGACATCGCGCAGACCATGGATTGTCCGGTCGGTACGGTGCGCTCGCGAATCTTCCGGGCTCGCGAGGCCATAGACAAGAAATTAAGACCCATTTTCGACGGCGGCCTCGGTCGTCCGGAGGACCAATGAGCGAACAGATCCGCGAGCAGGTTTCGGCGTTTCTCGATGGTGAACTGCCCGCTTCGGAGACCGAGTTGCTGCTCAAGCGGCTGACGCGCGATGCCGAACTCAGGGAGAGCTTCGGGCGTTACGGATTGATCGGCGAGGCGTTGCGCGGCACGGTACCGGCGCATCTGACCCGCGGGTTCTCGACCAGGGTCAATCGTGCGATCGACGGTGAATCCATGGTGGTCGGCGGCGCCGCGCTGCCGGTCCGGACGCAGGGCTGGTGGCGGCCTCTGGCCGGCGCCGCGGTTGCCGCGGGTGTGGCGGCCGTGGCGGTGGTTGCGCTGCAACAAAGGGCCAATCGGCCGATCACGGCCTCGTCCGTCCTGCGTGCGCAGCCGGTCCTGGTGAAGGCCGAAACCCGCGAAGCGCTCTCGTACACCGTTCCCACCGCAGTCGCCTCGGCGACGCCGGGCGTGCTGCCGGAAGCCCGCCTGACGAATTATGTCTTCGCCCACAGCAATTATTCTTCGCTTCTCGGGCAGCGCAATGTGCTGTCCGGACTCATTGCCGAACCTCCCGATCCGCAGCCGAGCGCGCCAACCGACCGCGCCCCATGATTTTGCCGGCGAGCAATCGAGCCCGATGGCTGATGCTATATGCGGTCTCTGGCGCCGTGCTCGCCGTCGCCGCGCAGGAATCACTGGCAGCCGATGATCCCCGCGATTGGCTCGAGCGGATGAATCGCGCCCTCGAGACGCGCAATTATGACGGGACGTTCTTTCATTTGAGCGACGGCCGGGTCGAGACCATGCGGGTGGTGCATCGCATGCGGGCCGGCAGCGTCATCGAGCGGCTGATGTCGCTGGATGGATCCGGCCGCGAGTTCGTGCGCAACAACGATCAATTGACCTGTTATCTGCCCGATCAGCACACCGTGCTGGTCGAGCCGCGCCGCGACCGCGGACCGTTCCTGGGCTCGCTGCCGCAATTCGGTGCCGGTGTCAACGAGTTCTACCGTTTCGAATCACTGCCTGCGGCGCGCGTGCTGGGGCGCCCCGCGAGGGTCATCGCGGTCGACCCAAAGGATCAGTTCCGCTTCGGTTACCGTCTGTGGCTGGATGAAAAGACGGCAATGCCGCTCAAGACGCAGCTGTGCGACCCGCGCGGCCAGGTCATCGAACAGATCCTGTTCGCGCGTCTGGACATGCCTGAGAACATCCCGGACAGCGAGTTGACGCCGACGGTGCGCACCGATGGGATGCGCTGGATCAGGCAGGGACCCTCGCAGGACAACGCGCCGGCCGCCTTGTCGGCCTTTCGCCCCAGCCAGCTGCCACCCGGATTCCGCCTGACCGTGGCGGGCGCGCAGACGCTCGGCGGGGCGAGCGTGCCGACGGCGCACCTCGTGTACTCCGACGGCGTGGCCACCGTGTCCGTGTTCGTCGAGGAGGGCAGCGATGCCCCGGCCGCCGCCGACGAGAAATCCACCCCCCGGCCGGAAGCGCCGATGCAGGGTCTGGTGCGGGTCGGTTCGGGGTTCGCGTTTTCGACCGTCATCCAGGGTCACCAGGTGACGGCGGTGGGCGAGGTTCCGGCCCAGACCGTCGAGTTCATCGCCCATTCGGTCAAGTCATACGGCGGCAACGACTTGCCGCGTCATTGATGCCTGCATGAGCGTGGCCGCGCACTTCGTGCTGTATTCGCGGCCCGGATGCGGTCTGTGCGAGGAGATGCTGGGCGAGCTCGGGCAGCTCGCCGCGGTTCGGGGGATGGTCATCGATGTCATCCACGTCGACACCGACTCCACGGCAAAAGTGCGCTTTGGCCACAAGATCCCCGTCCTGCTGTTCAACGGCGAGCTGGTCTGCCACGGGCGCCTGGACCCGGCAGAGGTGCATAAGGCGCTCGCGCACCACCGCTGACCGGTATAATCCCGCGTTTGTCTGCCGCGGTCGCGGCCACGTGCAATACTCAGACAGGCTCCTGATGAAGCAAATCCGCAATTTCTCAATCATTGCACACGTGGATCACGGCAAATCGACCTTGGCCGATCGATTCATCCAGCATTGCGGCGGCCTCGAAGCGCGGGAAATGCAGGCACAGGTGCTCGACTCGATGGATCTGGAACGCGAGCGCGGCATCACCATCAAGGCGCAGAGCGTGACCCTGGGGTTCAAGTCGGCGAGCGGCGAGGTCTATCAGCTCAATTTCATCGACACTCCCGGACATGTCGACTTCTCGTACGAGGTATCCCGTTCCCTGGCCGCCTGCGAAGGCGCGCTGCTGGTGGTGGATGCGGCACAGGGCGTCGAGGCGCAGAGCGTCGCCAACTGCTACACCGCGCTCGAGCAGGGTCTCGAGGTGCTGCCGGTCATCAACAAGATCGATCTGCCGTCGGCGGATCCCGCGAAGGTCATCCATGAGATCGAGGAGATCATCGGAATACCGGCCGAGGATGCGGCCCTCGTCAGCGCCAAGACCGGCGCTGGAATCTCGGAACTGCTCGAATTGCTGGTCAAGCGCATTCCGGCGCCCACGGGCGACCCGAACGGGCCGCTGCAGGCCCTGATCATCGATTCCTGGTTCGACAATTACGTGGGCGTCGTGTCGCTGGTGCGCGTCATGAACGGCGCACTCGAGTCCGGTGCGAAGATACGGGTGATGTCCACCGGCCGCAGCCATGTGATCGACCGGCTCGGCCGCTTCACTCCAAAACCCGTGACGCGCGATTCCTTGGGCACGGGCGAGGTGGGATTCGTCATCGCCGGCATCAAGGAGATCGACGGTGCGCCGGTCGGCGACACCATCACTCTCGACGGCGACCCCGCGGCGAAGCCTCTCGCCGGATTCAAACAGGTCCAGCCGCGGGTATTCGCCGGCCTGTTTCCCGTGAGTTCGGACGATTATGAACAGTTTCGCGAGGCGCTGAAGAAGCTAAAGCTCAATGATTCCGCGCTGCACTTCGAGCCGGAGGTTTCGACCGCCCTCGGCTTCGGCTTCCGCTGCGGGTTCCTCGGCCTGCTGCACATGGANNGTGCAGGAGCGCCTGGAGCGCGAATACGATCTCGATCTGATCACGAGCGCCCCGACCGTGATCTACGAGGTACTGCTGACCGACGGCAGCGTCGTCAGCGTCGATAATCCCTCGAAGTTGCCGTCGCAGGACCGGATAGAGGAGCTCAGGGAACCGATCATCACGGCCAATATTCTCGTGCCGCCGGACCATGTTGGGGCGGTGTTGAACCTGTGCAGCGAAAAACGCGGTGTTCAGAAGAAGATGTTGTTCCTCGGCAGCCAGGTCTCGCTGCAGTACGCATTGCCGCTGGCCGAGGTGGTCCTGGATTTCTTCGACCGGCTCAAATCGGCGAGCCGGGGCTACGCCTCCTTCGACTACGAATTCAGCCATTTTCAACCGGCGCCGCTGGTCAAGCTGGACGTGCTGATCAATGGCGATCCAGTCGACGCACTGTCGCTGATCGTGCATCGCGACAACTCCTACAATCGCGGCCGGGAGCTGGTCGACAAGATGCAGGAGCTGATTCCGCGGCAAATGTTCGATGTGGCCGTGCAAGCCGCCATCGGCAGCCATATCATTGCGCGGGCAAGCGTCAAGGCGATGCGCAAGAACGTGCTGGCGAAGTGCTATGGCGGCGACATTACCCGGAAGCGCAAGCTTCTCGAGAAGCAGAAGGCCGGAAAAAAGCGCATGAAGCAGGTCGGCCAGGTCGAAATCCCGCAAGAGGCGTTTCTGGCGGTGCTGCGCGTCGGCAAGAAGCCCAGTTGACATCCGATTTCCCATGATTCCCGGGGGTTTTTCGTGAATGACGGCGATAGCCTTTTCATAGGCCTGTTGTGCGCGGCGTTCGCCTGCGTGCTGATCATCCTCATCGATGCATGGTGGTTGCGGCCGCGGCGCGATCCGGGCGCAACCAGCACGGATGAGCCGTGGCTGCCCAAGTCGGCGGGATATGCGCTCATCGCGCTGTCGCTCGCCATGCTGTGGCGGCTGTTTCGTTACGAAGCGGTCGATTTCAGCCTGATGCTCGTCGTGGTCGGCGCGGTTTCCGGAGTGATCTGGGCGGTGGACGCGGCCCTGTTCGCGAAGAAACGGACGGCGCAGGCGATTTCGGCCGGCACGCCACGCGAACGGGTGCGCGAACCGATGGCCGTGGAATACGCGCGCTCGTTCTTCCCCGTCATTCTGCTGGTGCTGGTGATCCGGTCGTTTCTGTTCGAGCCGTTCCGCATCCCCTCCGATTCGATGATGCCGACGCTGTTCGACGGGGACTTCATCTTCGTCAGCAAGTACGCCTATGGCTTGCGCCTGCCGGTGACCAACACCCTCGTGATCCCGACCGGCAACCCGCAGCGAGGGGACGTGATCGTCTTCAGACTGCCGCCGAATCCGAAGGTCAATTACATAAAGCGCCTGGTGGGGCTGCCGGGCGATCACATCCGCGTCGACGACGAAAACCTGTTGTACGTGAACGGCAAGCTCATGCCGCAGACGCCGGGACCCGTGTACCAGGGCCCCAAACAGGACCTGTGGAACTACGCCGGCGTGGCCACCGCGGTCGAACAGCTGGATGCACGCCGGCATTTGATCATGTTCGCCAACGGCGCCGTCAAATCCGGCGAGTGGGTGGTGCCCGCCGGCCATTATTTCTTCATGGGCGACAACCGCAANNATCTGGCTTAATCTCGATACTCGTGACGGACCTCTCTGGCGACGGATCTGGAATACGATTGAATAGGCTGGGACATTCGGAGGTTCAAATGCGGCACCGTCAACAGGGCATGACGTTCATCGGGATGCTGTGCATATTCGCGCTGGTGGGCTTCTTCGCCTATGCCGGCATCCGCCTGGTCCCGGTGTACCTCAATTACATGAAAATCGTGCGTTCCATGGAGCAGGTTGCATCCGAGTTCAAGGGCGAGAACCCCGATCAGGCCCGCATGCGGATCTCATTGGGCAAGCATTGGGACATCGATGATATCGGTCAGGTGGAATCCAAGGACGTCGAGATAAAGAAGGACGAGGACGGCGTCACGCTGCACGTGGCTTACGATCATTCCGTGCCGTACCTCGGAAACGTGTCGCTGGTTGCCAGCTTTGACAAGACAGTGAAGGTGCAGTGATTCCGGTGCGCGAATCCGAGGGCGCGTCGGCCTGGGTCCTGGAAGCGCTGGGATTCGTGTTTTCCGAACCATCCCTGTGCAGCGCGGCGCTCACGCATCGCAGTGCCGGCGCGCAGCACAATGAGCGGCTCGAGTTCCTGGGGGACTCGATCCTCAATTGCGCGGTCGCGCGCATGCTCTATGACGCCTATCCGCAGGCGGATGAGGGCGCCCTGTCGCGGCTGCGGGCGTCCCTGGTGAGCGGCGAGACCCTGGCGGAGGTTGCCGGGGAACTCGGGTTGGGCGAGCACCTGCGCCTCGGTAGCGGTGAGTTGAAGACCGGCGGTTTTCGCCGTGCATCGATTCTGGCGGACGCCCTGGAGGCCCTGCTCGGCGCGATCTTTCTTGATGCGGGCTTCGAGGCCGCCGCCAAGTCGGTACGGCGCATTTTGGGTCCCCGCATGTCGGAGATGCCGGCCGCGAGCGCGCTCAAGGATCCGAAGACGCAGCTGCAGGAGGCGCTGCAGGCGCGCGGTTTCGCGCTGCCGGTGTACACCTTGACCGCGGTGGACGGCGAGGCACACGCCCAGTCGTTCACGGTGAACTGCGACGTCGCCGCGCTCGCGCTCGGCAGCGTCGGCCACGGCGGCAGCCGCCGCCGGGCGGAGCAGCAGGCGGCCGCGCGATTGCTGGCACTGCTGCCCGCGGACATCCGCGGCCCGCTGTGAGCAAAGCTTCCCCCATGCGGTCAGCCCCTCCATGAGCGAAGCGCAGTTCCGTGCCGGCAATGTCGCCATCGTCGGCCGGCCCAATGTCGGCAAATCGACCCTGGTCAATGCGCTGGTCGGGCGCAAGGTCAGCATCGTGGCGCCCAAACCGCAAACCACGCGGCATCGCATCATCGGGGTCGTCAACCGGCCAGACGCCCAACTGGTGCTGGTCGATACGCCGGGCCTGCACGAATCCACCCGCCGCGTCATGAACCAATACATGAATCGCGTGGCGATCTCCTCCTCACAGGACGCCGACGTGGTCGTGTTCGTCATCGAGGCGATGCGGTTCACGGACGAGGACATGTGGGTCTGGGAGCGCGTGCGCGGATTGAAACAGCCGCTGTTTCTGGCGGTTAACAAGGTGGACCGGGTGTTCCCGAAGCAGCAGCTGCTGCCGTTTTTGGAGGAGATTGCGCAGCGGATCCCGGCTTCGGGAATCATTCCCATTTCGGCCTTGGCGTCGGATAATTTGGATAAACTGGTGGACGTGGTCGGATCGCGGCTGCCGCTGTCGCCGCCGCTGTTCCCGCCGGATGTCGTGACGGATCGCGACGAACCGTTTCATGCGGCGGAAATCGTCCGCGAGAAGTTGACCTTGAAGCTGCGCGAAGAACTGCCCTATGGCATCAACGTACAAATCGAGCGTTTTGCGGACGAGGGCGGCCGGATCATGATCAATGCCGTCATCTGGGTCGAGCGCGCCGGCCAGAAGGCGATCGTGATCGGCCAGGGCGGCGAGCGGCTCAAGGAGATCGGCCGCCTCGCACGCATCGAGCTCAACGACCTGTGGCAGCGCTCGGTGCATCTGGAACTGTGGGTGAAGGTCAAGGAGAACTGGGCGGACAGCGAGATGGCGCTGCGCCAGTTCGGGTACGACACCCTGTGAAGAGCACGCGGCGCGTGTGGCTGACGCCGGCCTTCGTGTTGCACCAGTATGCCTACCGTGATTCGAGCCGTATCGTCGAAGCGTTCACCCGTGAACACGGCCGGCTGAGCTTGTTTGCCCGCGGGGCGAGCGGGCCGAAGTCCGCGCTGCGCGCCACCTTAAGTCCCTTCCAGCGCCTGCTGGTGTCCTGGACCGGAAAATCGGAGGCCTGCCAATTGGTGGGGGCGGAGATCGACGGCGGAATAACCCGGCTGCCCGCGCAGAGCCTAATGAGCGGTTTCTATTTGAACGAGCTGGTGCTCAAGCTCACCGAACGATGCGATCCGCATCCGGAAATTTTCGACACCTACACCGAGGCGGTGGCCGCGCTATGCGCCGGCGAACGCGAGGAGCCGAGCCTGCGCCGCTTTGAGAAGCGCCTGCTCGACGATCTGGGTTATGGTTTGGAACTCGCGAGGACGAATGAGGGTCGGCCGGTTGAGACCGGCAAGTTTTATCGGTTCAAGTTGGAGAGTGGTCCCCATCCGTGCGTGGCCGAGGCGCCGGGGGCGGTGTACGGCCAGTCCCTGGCGGATCTCGAGGCGGAGGAGTTCGGCAACGAACGCTCGCTGCGTGATGCGAAGCGGGTGCTGCGCGCGGCCATCGACTCCTGCCTCGATGGGCGCCCATTGAAATCGCGCGAGGTCATGGTCGCGCTGCGCCGGCGGGAGCGCGTATGAGCCGGCGGGAGCGCGTATGAGCCGGCGGGAGCGCATATGAACGGTGTCCTGCCGTCCCACGGCGGACCGGCCCTTGGGGTGAACATCGATCACGTTGCGACGCTGCGCCAGGTGCGCCTCGCGGCCTATCCCGACCCCGTGCTCGCGGCGCTGCTGGCGGAGCAATCGGGAGCCGACAGCATCACGCTGCACCTGCGCGAGGACCGGCGGCACATCCAGGAACGGGACCTGACCCTGATGCGCGCCACCCTGCAGACGCGCATGAACCTGGAAATGGCGGTGACCGACGAGATGCTCGGCATCGCACAGCGAGTGCTGCCGCAGGACTGTTGCCTGGTGCCCGAATCGCGCGAAGAGGTGACCACCGAGGGTGGCTTGAACGTTGCCGGGCAGGCGGCGCGCATCGGCGAGGCCTGCGGCGTGCTGGGTGCCGGGGGAATCCGGGTTTCGCTGTTCATCGATCCGGATCCGCTGCAAATCGAGGCCGCCAAGCGCGCCGGCGCGCCGGTGATCGAGCTGCACACCGGTGCCTATGCGCAGGCCGTCGGCGCGGAACGCGCGCGGGAATTCGAGCGAGTGCGCGCAGCCGCCCGCATCGCGTCGTCGCTGGGATTGGCGGTCAACGCCGGTCACGGCCTCAATTATCACAATGTCGAACCCATCTCCGCGATTCCGGAGGTCGTGGAGTTGAACATCGGGCACGCCATCGTGGCGCGCGCCATATTCGACGGCCTGCCGCGGGCGGTGCGGGACATGAAGTCCCTGATGCGCGCCGCGCGGCGCGGGACATGACGTCAGCGGCATGATATTCGGCATCGGCATCGACGTGCTGAAGATCGACCGGGTCGAACGGGTCTTTGAGAAACATGGGGAGCGTTTCGTCTCGCATTTGTTGATGCCGGAGGAGCGTGCGCAACTCGAGCGCACGGCCAGGCCCGTGCGCTTCTTGGCGATGCGATTCGCGGCAAAGGAGGCCATCGTCAAGGGAATGGGAACCGGCTTTGCACACGGGGTGTGGATCCGCGACGTCGGCATCGTGCAAAACACCTGGGGCAGGCCGCAGATCGTGTATTCGGTGCGCGGCGCCGCGGTTCGCGATCGGCTGGGTGTCGGCGACGGCCACGTGACGCTGACCGACGAGGCGGGGTTGGTGGTGGCCGTGGCCGTGCTGATGCGGGCAAGCGGTTGAATACGCTGATTTTCGACATTGAAACGGTGCCCGATACCGAACTCGGCCGCCGGCTCCATGGCCTGCACGATCTGTCGGACGAGCAGGTCGGGCAGATCATGTTCACCAAACGCCGTCAGGAGGTCGGGTCGGATTTCCTGTCGCACGAACAGCACCGGGTCATCGCGATCTCCGTCGTCATGCGGTCGCGCGATTCGCTCAAGCTGTGGAGCCTCGGCGACGAGGGGTCCACGGAAAAGGAGCTGATCGAACGCTTCTTCGAGGGATTGGATAAATTCACGCCGGATCTCGTGTCCTGGAACGGCACCGGTTTCGATCTGCCGGTGTTGAATTATCGAAGCCTGCTGCACGGGGTGACGGCCTCGCGCTATTGGGAGACGGGCGACAGCGACTCGAGTTTTCGCTACAGCAACTACCTGAGCAGGTTTCACTGGCGGCACATGGACTTGATGGACATTCTGTCCGGATTCCAGGGTCGCGGCCGCGCGAGCCTCGACGATGTGGCCACTTTGCTCGGTTTCCCCGGCAAGGCCGGCATGCAGGGATCGGAGGTCTGGCCGGCGTACCTGCGCGGCGAACTGGCGAGCATCCGCGCGTACTGCGAGAGCGACGTGCTCAACACCTATCTCATCTACCTGCGTTTCGAACTGCTGCGCGGACGCCTGAGCGCGCAGGAGCACGTCCGCGAGATCGGTCGCGTGCGCACGCTCCTGGAGGAGTCCGGTGCCGCACACCTGAAGGAATTCGCGGCAGCGTGGCGCGCCGCTTGAGCGCCGACCGCCCGCCGGCGCTCCAGGAAGCGGATGTGGTCGGCCTCACGACCGACGGACGCGGCGTTGCGCGCATCGACGGCAAGACGGTGTTCATTGCGGGAGCTCTGCCGGGCGAGACGGTCCGTATCCGGCTGCTCAAGCGGCGGCGTCATTTGGACGAGGCCGAATTGGCCGGCATCACGCTCCGCTCGGCCGAGCGCGTGGAACCGCGCTGCGCACACTTCGGCACCTGCGGCGGCTGCTCGCTGCAGCATCTGAGTCCCGCCGCGCAGCTCGCGATCAAGCAGGCGCAGTTGCTCGACAATCTCGAGCGCATCGGCCGGGTAACTCCCGCGCGCATCCTTGAGCCGCTGGCCGGTCCGCCATGGGCCTACCGGCGGCGCGCCCGGCTGGGGGTCAGGTTCGTGCGCAAGAAGGGCCGCGTGCTGGCGGGCTTTCGCGAACGGGAAAAGCCCTACATCGCCGACATTCACCGTTGTGAGGTGCTGATCGAACCGCTCGCCTCGCTGCCCGAGGAGCTTGCCGCATTGGTCGAAACACTGAGCCTGCGCGAGCAAATACCCCAGGTCGAGGTCGCAGCAGGCGACGATGCGGTCGCGCTGACCATTCGAGTGCTCGCCGAGCCCACCGCAGATGACCTCGACAGGCTCGAGGCGTTCGCCATCCGGCGCAAGGTGCAGGTGCATCTGCAGAGCGGCGGCATCGACACGATCCGCCCGTTGCGCGCCGATTATCCGCCGTTGCGGTACGAACTCGGCTTCGCAGACGTCGCCATCGAATTCGGACCCGCCGATTTCATTCAGATCAACGCCGGCATCAATGCGGCCACGGTGCAGGCCGCCGCGGAGCAGCTGCAGGCCGGCGCCGGCGATACGGTGCTTGATCTGTTTTGCGGTGTCGGCAACTTCACCCTGCCGCTCGCGCGGTGCGCGCGATATGTGGTTGGAATCGAGGGTGACGCGGCGCTGACCTTGGCCGCCCGTGCCAATGCGCTGCGCAATCACATCGAGAACTTGGAGTTCCATGCCGAAAATCTGTTCGAGCCCGGCCGCCTCGGGCCGTGGTCGCAGGACCGCTATGACCGGTTGCTGCTCGATCCGCCGAGGGCGGGAGCGCGCGAGGTCATGGCGCTCATACCGCAGTGGCGGCCGCGTCGAGTCGTGTATATTTCCTGCCATCCGGGGACCTTGGCTCGCGACGCGGCAATCCTCGTGGAGCAGCACCGGTTCAGGCTGATCGCAGCAGGGGTGATGGACATGTTTCCGCATACCACCCACGTTGAATCAATGGCGGTTTTCGAGAGCGACGCATGAGCCTTGGCCCGCTCATGGTCGACATCGCCGGCACGGAATTGAATTCCGACGACCGCCGGGTCCTCAGTCACCCGCTGGTAGGCAGCGTGATCCTGTTCACGCGCAATTTCCACAGCATGGAACAGGTCGCCGCGCTCACGGCTTCGATTCGCGCACTGCGCTCGCCTGCTCTGCTGATCGCCGTGGATCACGAGGGCGGTCGCGTGCAGCGGTTTCGCGACGGCTTCACGCTGCTGCCGCCGGCACGCGCCCTCGGCAGGCGCTACGATCAGGATCGGCGCGAGGCACTGGCTCTGGCACACAGGACCGGCTGGCTGATGGCCGTCGAGCTGCGCGCAGTGGGTGTGGACTTCAGCTTTGCGCCGTGCGTGGATCTCGACTACGGGGTGAGCGAAATCATTGGCGACCGCGCCTTCCACCGGGATGCCGATGCGGTTGCCGCGCTCGGCACCGCCTATGCGGCGGGGATGCGCGAAGCCGGCATGGCGGCCACCGCCAAGCATTTTCCGGGCCATGGCGCGGTCGTCGCCGATTCCCACATCGCGCTGCCGGTGGATCGGCGCGCGCTGGCGGATCTGGAAGCCGACATGCGGCCCTACCGCCTGCTCATCCAAAATCATCTCTCCGGGATCATGGCGGCCCACGTGGTCTATCCGCAGGTCGATGCCCTGCCAGCCAGCCTGTCGGATCGCTGGATCAACGGCATCCTTCGGGCAGAGCTCGATTTCCATGGATGCGTCTTTGCGGATGATCTGAGCATGGCGGGGGCGGCGGCGTTTGGCGACATCACGGCGCGGGCGCGTCTGGGGTTCGCCGCCGGCTGCGATGTGCTGCTGATCTGCAACGACCGCCAAGCGGTGCTCACCGTACTCGACGGCTTCAAGCCCGGCGGGCTCAATCCGACCTCCTTGGCCAGGCTGGTACGCATGCGGGCGCGCGGCGAACCGCCCGCTGCGCTGACCGCCAGCGCGGGCTGGCAGGAAGCGCGGGCTGGCGTGGCGAAACTGTCGGAAGCGCCGCCACTGGTGCTCGGGGGCCGCTCGTGAGCGCGGTCGATGCCGAGATCATGCGCCGCATGGTCGAAACCGCGCCGGACGGGGTGGTGCTGGCGGACGCCGGCGGCACCGATCATCCCGTCCGGTACGTCAATGAGGCCTTTGAGTCGATGACGGGCTATTCGGCCGACGAATTGTTGGGGCGCGATTTGCGCCTCCTGCAGGGCGAGGAACGCGAACAGGACGGCCGTCATCGGCTGCACGAGGCGCTGAGCCGCGGCGATCCCTGCCGCGTGCTGCTGCGCAATTTCCGCAAGGATGGCTCGCTGTTCTGGAATGAGATGCAGATACTGCCGCTGCGCGACGCCGATGGCAGCGTCAGCCACTTCGTCGGATACCATCGTGATGCGGGCGAACGGCTGCGGGCGGATCCGCGCCAGGCGCGTGATACCTTGAGCGGCGCGCATCAGCCGACTTCGATCGCGATTCGCGACGATCGGTTGACCGGGCTGTACACACTGGCCTACCTGGAGGAACTGTTGAAGCGGGACTGGGCCATCGCCCAGCGTGAGCGCCGCAGCGTCGCCATCTTCACCGTGGACTTCGACGCGCTGGATCTCTACAACAGCACCTTCGGCCGGGCGGCGGGGGATTCGGCGATCCGGCGCGTCGCGCATTGCATATCAGGCTGCTTGCGCCGTGCCGGCGACGTTGCGGCACGCATCGACGGCGGAAGCCTGATGGCATTGGCGCCCGGATTGATGCTCGACCAGGCGATGCGCGTCGCACAGCAGATGACCGAGCGGGTACGGGATCTGCGGATCCATCATCCGCGCTCCATCGTGCTGCGCTATGTGAGCGTGAGCGTGGGGGTCGCCGCCACGGTACCGGAGGCCGGTGACAGCCCGGCCGGGCTGCTGCAAAAGTCCCACATGCAGTTGCAGATCGCCAAAAGATCCGGGCGCAACCAGGCCGCCTGACCGTCCCCCGGCAATTTCCCTGCACCTAGCTCACCCCGACGCTGCCGAGCGGCAGCGTTCCGAGAAGCTCTGCGGCGCCGTTCCAGAACACCTGGATGCCGATGCAAAACAACAGGAACGCGGACAGCCGCACCACGATCGTCGTGCCGGTACCGCCGAGGAGGTCGGCGAGACGGGCACAGTGCCGGTAGCTCACATAGATGAGCAGTGCGAGCAGCGCCACCGCAGCCAGCGTTTCGACGAAGAACTCGACGGAGGAGGCATGGAACCCGCTCGGCCGGCCGGCTCCGAGGGAGATCGCCACCGAGATCGTGCCGGGGCCGGTCGTCAGCGGCATCGTCAGCGGATAAAACGCAAGGCGGCTGGGCGGCACGGTGATGGAGCGTGGGCGCGGAGTCTCGCTGCGGCGCTGTTCGGTGGCGTCGGGCTCCGTGAGCATCCGCCAGCCGGACATGGAGACGATGATGCCGCCGGCGACCCGCAGGACGGGTATCGATATCCCGAAGAAGCTGAGCACGTAGGCGCCTACGTAGAGCGATGCGGCCATGATCGAGAACGAATAGATGGCCACCCAACGGGACACCTGGGCGCGTACGCGGGGCTCAAGCTCGCGGGTCGCTCCGAAGAAGATGAAGGTGCCCGACAGCGGATTGACGATGGAGACCAATGCGCCGAATGCGAGCAGGAACGTGGTCACGCGGGCACCTCCAGCAGTTCGAGCAGTTGCTCCACTCGGGTGAACAGCTTCTCCTCGGTTCGCGCGTCGTGGGCGAAGCGCAGCTTGAGCGGCCCATCCAGTCGAAATTCCTTGGGGCGCCCCTGGAGCAGTTTGAGAACCCGCTTGGGCTCTATGTGGTTGTGCTCGTCGAAGACGAAGTAACCGCTGGTGGCACCCGCATCAATCTTGCGGATGCCGATCTTCGCGGCGCGCAGCTTCATCTGGGCCGAGCGGAACAGCGACCGCGTGAAATCCGGCAGCGGTCCGAATCGATCGATCATCTCCGCCTGCAGATCGCCGAGTTCCTCACGGGTTGCGATGCTGGCGATGCGCTTGTACAGCACCAGGCGCAGATGCACGTCCGGCACGTAGTCCTCGGGGATCAGCGCCGGCAGGTGCAGATCTACCTCCGGGCCGGCGTCCGCCGGACGCTCCAGGTCCGGCTGCTTGCCGGCCTTGAGGGAGGTCACGGCACGCTCCAACAGTTCCATGTACAGGTTGAAGCCGATCTCCTGAATCTGGCCGCTTTGCTCATCGCCGAGCAGTTCGCCGGCGCCGCGAATCTCCAGATCGTGGGTGGCGAGCGTGAAGCCCGCCCCCAGTTCCTCCAGGGATTCGAGCGCCTCGAGGCGCTTGATGGCGTCGGCAGTCATGCTTCTTCTCGGCGGGGTGATCAGATAGGCATAGGCGCGATGGTGCGATCGCCCCACACGGCCGCGCAATTGATGGATCTGCGCCAGTCCGAAGCGATCCGCGCGGTCGATCACGATCGTGTTGGCGGTGGGCACGTCGATGCCGCTCTCGATGATGGTCGTGCACACCAGCACGTTGAAGCGGCGATGATAGAAATCGAGCATGAGCTGCTCCAATTCACGTTCGCGCATCTGTCCATGTCCTACCGCGACGCCGGCCTCCGGCACCAGTTCGCGGATGGCCTGCGCGGTCTTCTCGATCGTCTCGATGGTGTTGTGGACGAAGTAGATCTGCCCGCCGCGGCGGATCTCGCGCTGGGCTGCCTCCCGGACCACGGCCTCATTCCACTCCATCACGAATGTCTTGACGGCCAGGCGATCGGCCGGTGGCGTGGTGATCAGCGACAGGTCGCGCAGTCCGCCCATGGCCATGTTGAGGGTGCGCGGAATGGGCGTGGCGGTGAGGGTCAGCACGTCGACCTCGGTTCTGAGCGCCTTGAGCTTTTCCTTGTCGCGCACACCGAACCGGTGTTCCTCGTCGATGACCACGAGACCCAGGTCCTTGAAGTTTGCCTTGCCCTGCAACAGGCGCTGCGTCGCGATGACGATGTCGACCGTACCGGCGGCCACACCCGCGAGCACGCCTTCGGCTTCCTTGTTGGTGCGGAACCGCGACAGGCTCTCGACTCGCACCGGCCAATCCGCGAACCGATCGGTGAACGTGGTGAGATGCTGCTGCGCGAGCAGTGTGGTGGGGACCAGCACGGCCACTTGTTTGCCGGCCTGCACCGCCACGAAGGCCGCCCGCAGGGCTACCTCGGTCTTGCCGAATCCGACGTCGCCGCAGATGACACGGTCCATGGGTTTGTCGGACCTCAGATCCTCGACAACCTGCTCGATGGCGGCCGCCTGATCGGCGGTCTCCTCGAAGGGGAAGCCGGCCTGAAAGGCGCGATATTCGGCCTCGCCGGCCATCATCCGCGTGCCCTGGCGGGCCGCCCGGCGCGAGTACAGATCCAGCAATTCCGCGGCGACGTCGCGAATGCGCTGCGCGGCCTTGCGCCGTGCCTTTTGCCACTGTTCGCCGCCGAGCTTGTGCAGCGGGGCGGTTTCCGCCGGCGCGCCGGTGTAGCGTGACACCAGGTGCAGCGCCTGCACCGGTACATAAAGCTTGTCGCCATCCGCGTATTCCAGCACCAGAAACTCGCCCGTATGGCCTGCGACGTCCATGGTCTGCAAGCCGAGGTAGCGGCCGACTCCGTAGCTTTCGTGCACCACCGGCGCGCCGATGTGCAGGTCGGACAGCTCCTTCAATATGGCGGCCGGATCGCGCTCGGCGCGCCGCCGCCGCCGCTCCTGGCGGGCGCGGTCGCCGAACAGCTGCGATTCGGTGAGGATTTCGAGCGGCGGTGCGTCGAGTTTGAGCCCCGACACGGCCCCGCAGACCGTGACGCCGAGGCGTGCCTCGCCGGAGAGGAAGGCCGCAAAGGATTCGAACAGCCTGGGTTGAATTCCGTGCGCGCGCAGCAGGTCGAGCAGCAATTCACGGCGCCCGGCGGATTCGGCAGCGAGCAGCACGCGCGCCGGGCTTGCCGCCAGGTGTGCCACCAGTGCGGCCGCCGGCTGCTCCGCACGGGCGTCGATGCTCACCCTGGACGGGGCCGCGCTGTCGAAGTTTTGCACGTCGGCGGCATCGGCCGCGGACGCAAGGTCCGGCCATTCGAAGTTGCGAAGCTGCACTTGCCGCCATGCCGAGCGCTGCCCGTCGAACTCGGCCGGAGTCAGATACAGGTCGACCGGGTCGAGGATCGGACGGCTGCGGTCGTGGCGCAGCTGTTCGTGCCGCAAGCCGATGCCCTTCCACAGATCCTCGACGCGCGAGCAGGCCTCGTTGACCTCCACAACCACGCTGTCGGCCGGCAGGTATTCGAACAGATTCGAGGTGCGCTCGAAGAACAGCGGCAGGAAGAATTCGATCCCGCCCGGCGCGATCCCCTGGCTCACGTCGCGATAGATCAACTGCTCGGAGAGATCCCCGGTAAATCGCAGCCGGTAACGGCGGCGAAATTCGCGTACCGCGTCCGGGTGCAGCGGGGTTTCGCGCGCCGGCAGCAATTCGATGCGCTGCAGCTTCGCGCCCGAACGCTGGCTGTCGGGATCGAAGCGCCGGATGGTGTCCACGTCGCGATCGAGCATGTCGATGCGGTACGGCGAGACCGAACCCATCGGAAAGACGTCGATCAGCGAGCCGCGCAGCGCGAATTCGCCGTGCGCCACCACCTGCGTGACCGCCGCGTAGCCTGCGAGGGTCAGTTTGGCGCGCAACGCATTGATGTCCAGGGCCTCGCCGACATGCACTTTGAGGGAGAAGGCCTCGATGTAACTGCGCGGCGGCAGCCGCTGCATCAGGGTGTCCACGGCTACCACCCACACGCCGCTGCGGGCTCGCGGCAGCTCCGCCAGGGACGCGAGCCGCGCCGAGGTGATGTCCGGATGGGCCGAGAAGCTGTCGTAGGGCAGCGTTTCCAGATCCGGAAAGTGTCCGACCGTGTGTCCCGTCCCGGCGAAAAAGGCGATCTCATCGCGCAGCGCCTCCGCGTCGCGCGAATTCGGTGCGATGACGAGGAGCGGCGCGGCGGCGGCGGCGGCGGCTTCCGCGATGGCGAGCGCCGGCGCCGCTCCGTAGAGACGACCCCATTTGACTTGGGTATGCGCGGTCGGGAGTCGTGGGGCTAGTAGCGGCATCGGTTTTGGATCGACGGACAAAAAACGCCCGCCGCGCGCGGCGCGGTGAGCTGGCTCAAACCGCCGGGGATGTTACGTGATGCGCGGAATCGCGTCGATCAGGAATTCGCAACCACGCTATGGATCACGTGGTTGTACTCGAAATACACGATGAAGCCGGGATATGACCAGCGTGAAATCGGCGGCTTGCCGACGGCAGGAATCTTTTCGGCGGGCTGACCGAATTTGGCGGTCACTTCATCCATCGTCATGCCGGCAACCGGCGTGGCGATGCCCGACTCCTTGACGGCGATTCCGCCATCGACCGCCACGGTCGCGGCCGGGGCGGCGCCGGCGAGACCGGCGATGGCAAACGCCGCGAACAATGCTTTGAAGCCCATGACGCACCTCAACGACCGTGCCCGAAGGGTGGAGACTATATCATCGCTGCGCGGCCCCCGGCCGGCTCCCGATTCGCACTCCCAACACTCTGAATTATAAGGAGGAATCCGGGCCCCCCACCAAATCCCGACGGCCTGTGGTTTAATCGCCGCGCATGTTTCAGCCCGTACCCGTGTTCGTGGGCCTGCGCTATTCGCTCGCCCGCGAACACAGTTTCTTCGTGTCCTTCATCACCTGGGTGTCATTGCTCGGCGTCGCGGTCGGAGTGGCGGCGCTGATCACGGTGCTCTCCGTGATGAACGGTTTCGAGTCCGAATTGCGCGGCCGTCTGCTCAGCGTTTCCGCACACGCGACCCTTGCCGCGGGCGGCGCGGCCATACCCGATTGGCGGGAGCGCATCGGGCAGCTGCACGGTGCGCGCGGCCTGGTGGGCGCCGCGCCATTTCTGGATACCGATGCCATGTTGAGCCGCGCTCCGTCGATGAGCGGCGCAATCGTGCGGGGCATCGACCCGGCACTGGAACCCGGTGTGTCGCTCATCGCCGATTCCATGCGCGAGGGCAAGATCACCGACCTGAAGCCCGGCATGAACAGGATCATTCTCGGCCGGATGCTGGCCTATCAGCTGCAGGTGGGCGTCGGGGAT
The DNA here is from genome assembly GCA_003137095.1 of Gammaproteobacteria bacterium. Lineage (GTDB taxonomy): Bacteria > Pseudomonadota > Gammaproteobacteria > Steroidobacterales > Steroidobacteraceae > Bog-1198. The sequence goes on along the minus strand of PLET01000038.1, from coordinate 48,960 downwards.
GCGGTGACCGTGATGATTCCCGGCGCCACCGATGCGGCCGGCGGCATCGTGCCGCGCCTGCAGGAATTCGACGTGTCGGGGATATTCGAAGTCGGATTGCAGGATCATGACAGCGTCCTGGCGCTGATCGATCTGCACGATGCACAGGCCCTGCGCGGCCTGAACGGTCCGACCGGCATACGGCTGAAGTTCGCCGACGTGCTGCAGGCGCCGGCGCTGGCGCGCGCCGCCGCCGCGCGGCTCGCACCGGGATTGACCGTGCGCGATTGGACCCAGGAAAATGAAGCGTATTTTCGCGCCATCCGCATCGAAAAGACCATGATGGGACTGATCCTGATGCTGATCGTCGCGGTCGCGGTGTTCAATATCGTGGCGACATTGGTCATGGTGGTGAACGACAAGCGGACCGACATCGCCATTCTTCGGACCCTCGGCTTGAGCCCGAACGGGGTGCTTGCCGTGTTCGTCACCCAGGGGGCGCTCATAGGCTGGCTCGGCACCGGCATCGGGGTCGCCCTCGGAGTGGGGCTGGCTCTGAACGTGGACGTGATCGTGCCGTTTCTCGAGAGAACCTTCGGCTTTCACATCATGGATCCGGACGTCTATTACTTTCCGACGATACCGAGCGAGCTGCATCCGCACGATGTCGTATCGATCGCGGCGGCCGCGCTGATTCTGACCTTCGCGGCCACCATCTATCCGGCGCTGCGTGCGGCGCGCACCCAGCCGGCCGAAGCGCTGCGCTACGAATGATGCGCTACTGGTATGAGGGGTTCGTGGGGTTGCGCTACCTGCGCGCATCGCCGCGGCGCGGTTTCGTTTCGCTGATCGCTGGCATCGCCATCGCGGGGCTGGCGCTGGGCGTCGCCGTGTTGATCGTCGTTCTGTCCGTGATGAACGGATTCGAGGAGGAATTGCGCACCCGTATCCTCAGCCTCACCGCACATGCAACCATCTCGGGACTGGAGGGGCGGATACCGGACTGGGCACCGAAAGTCGACCAGGTCAGCAGACTACCCGGCGTGCGGGGCGCTGCTCCGTATGTCGAGTCGCAGGCCATGATGGTCCATGGATCGAAGTCCGCGGGCATACTGCTGCGCGGCGTACTGCCGGCCGACGAGGGCCGGGTCGCGGACCTCGCCCCTCATCTGGTGAGCGGCCGGCTGGCGGATCTCGTGCCCGGCCGCTACCGGGTGATCCTGGGCAAGGCGCTGGCCGATGAACTCGGTGCCGCGGTCGGTGACCGCGTCGTATTGATCGTGGCGCAGGGCAGCGTCACGCCGGTCGGCGTCATGCCGCGTATGCGCAGCTTCGAGGTGACCGGAATCCTCACGCTGGGGATGTATGAGTACGACCGGCGCATCGCCCTGGTGGCGATGCAGGACGCGGCCAGACTGCTTCGCATGGGGAGCGACATCAGCGGAATCCGCCTGAATGTCGATGACATGTTCGCGGCGCCGCGCATAGTGCGCGCCGCGGCACTGGCCCTGGGGGGCGGCTACTACGTCGAGGACTGGACCGGGCAACACGCGAACTTCTTCAGGTCGATCGAAATCACCAAGCGCATCCTGTTCGTCATTCTGTCGCTGGTGGTCGCGGTCGCGGCATTCAACATCGTCTCGACCATGGTCATGGTGGTCAAGGACAAGCGCCGCGACATCGCGATACTGCGCACCTTCGGCGCCTCGCCGCGCAGCATCCTGTCGGTGTTCGTGATACAGGGCAGCCTGATCGGGATCCTCGGCATCGCCTCCGGAGTGATCATCGGAGTGTCGATTGCCGTGGAATTGCAGGGACTTGTGCACGCGCTGGAAAGCGTGGTCGGCTTCAAGTTTCTGGATGCCCGGGTGTATTTCATGAGCGATTTGCCGGCCCATGTGCGGGTCGCGGACGTGTTGCAAATATGCGCGGTGGCATTCGTGCTCGCGTGCCTGTCGACGCTTTATCCCGCCTGGCGCGCGGCGCGGCTGCTGCCGGCGGCATCCCTGAGGAACGATTGAACGCTGAAATTGAGGTTCCCGTAATGCTGAGCTCGAACGACGTGGTGCTCGAAGGGGCCGATCTGGTCAAGGAATTCGTGCAGGGCGCGGTCACGCTGCAGGTGCTTGGCGGTGCGTCCATCACCGTGCGTGCCGGTGAGCGCATCGCCATCGTCGGCGCGTCCGGTTCGGGCAAGACCACGCTTCTGCAGCTGCTCGGCGGACTCGATCTGCCGACTAGGGGAGTGGTGCGCATCGCCGGCGCGGCGATGAACCAGCTCAGCGACACCGAGCGCGGCAGGCTGCGCAATCGTGCGGTCGGCTTCGTTTATCAATTCCATCATCTGCTGCCGGAATTCACGGCCCTGGAGAACGTCGCCATGCCTCTTTTGGTACGGCGCGCCAGCCCGCGCGAGGCCCGGCAGCAGGCGGCGTCGATCTTGTCGCGGGTGGGGCTCGCGCAGCGCCTGGAGCACCGCCCTTCGCAGCTGTCGGGCGGAGAGCGGCAGCGCGCCGCGGTCGCGCGCGCGCTGGTGACGCGCCCGCAATTGGTGCTGGCCGACGAGCCCACCGGCAACCTGGACGGCATGAATGCCGCCCAGGTGTTCGAATTGATGCTCGAGCTCAACCGTGAACTCAACACCAGTCTGGTCATCGTGACGCACGATGAGCGTCTTGCGGCGCGCCTCGACCGGGTGCTGAACCTCGCGGACGGCGTTCTGGTGCAGCGCTAGCCGCGATCGGGCGTCCGTGGGCGCGCCGCGCGTGCCCGCCGGCAGCGCAAATGATAAGCGACCCTGGCGCGCCACAGGCACTGCGCGAACACGTATCCCGAGGCTGCGGCGATGAGGCCGAGAACCAGCGCGCCCAGCAGTAGTGGCGGCCACAGCTGATGCAGGTCCGCGCGGATGTCTTGATGGCGCATTTGATGGACGAGCGGCACGATGTCCATCCCCATCAGCTTGGCACCGACCCAGATCGAGCCGAGGACCTGCGGCACCCAGGTGAACGGATTGCTGACGAACACGGTGGTGAACAGCACCGGCAGGTTCAGCCTCAAGGAGACGCCGAGGACCGTGCAGATCATCATGTGCAGGGGCAGCAGCGGCGTGGGCGGAATGAACGCGATGAACAAACCCAGTGCGAATGCCCGCGTGACGTTGTTGCGATGAAACTTCCAGCAGCCGGGGTCGAGCACCATGGCGGCGAAATGCCGGAGAAACCAATGTTTCTCGAGCGCGTCGCGGGGCGGTGTGATGCGTTTCAGCCAGCGTTGCATGAAAGTCGTTCGCTTCTTCGTTACAGCGCATTATGCGCTTTCGAGCCGCGGAAATAGATCCGCCGGCAGGACTTCAGCCGCCCATCGGCGCAAATTGCGATGGACTTCGCAGCCCGTGCGCGGGCCGGATGGCCGCCGCGGCTGCGGCAATCCGGGATCGGCCTGCCGCGCTGTCTCAATGGTCGTCGCTCAAGTATCATGCCCGCACTTTTGGAAATACCTATGGGGACCCAATGTGGGAGATCATCCGCGCAGGCGGCGGCTTCATGTGGCCGATCATCATTTGCTCGATCGCCGCTGTTGCCATCATTCTGGAGCGCCTGTGGACCCTGCAAAGCAGCCGCGTCATACCGCCGAATCTCGCGCAGAAGGTCTGGGAATGGATCGAAGCGGATCAGCTCAACGACAAATTGATCGCCGCGGTCGCGCAAAATTCACCGCTGGGACAATTGCTGGCGATCGGCCTCGCCAACCGCAACAAGCCGCGGCCGTTGATGGTGGAGCGTCTCGAGGACGGCGGCCGGCATGTGGTGCATGAACTCGAGCGCTTTTTGAACACCCTGGGCACGATCGCCGCCGTCGCACCCCTGCTGGGACTGCTCGGCACGGTGGCCGGCATCATCCACGCCTTCAATGCCATCACGGCGAACGGTATCGGCGACCCGCGGGTCCTGTCCGGCGGCATCGGTGAAGCGCTGATCACCACCGCGGCGGGGCTCACGGTGGCGATTCCCTCATTGATCGCCTACCGGTTCATGCGCGGCAAGGTGGAACGGCTGGTCGTGCAGATGGAAAAGGAGGCGATGAAACTGGTGGACGCCCTCGATGAACGCGGGCGTCAGCTCAGAAGCGGCTGATCATGAACCTGCGGCCGCGCCATCGCGAGGATCCGGAGATCAACCTGATTTCCCTCATCGACGTGCTGCTCGTCTTGCTGATCTTTTTCATGGTGTCGACGACCTTCCAGCAGGAGGGGCGCGTCAGGGTGCAGTTGCCGCAGGCGAGCGACATTCCGCTGCCCCAGGGGTCGCATGAACCGTTGATGATCACGGTGACCGCCGAGGGTGGCTACCGCGTCAATGAGCGCGGCCTCATCAACGCGAGTCCCGATACCCTGCGTGCGGCTCTGCTCAAGGAGGCCGGTGCATACCGCGGCCCGATCACGATCCGTGCGGATGCGCGTGCCACCCATCAGGCGGTGGTCACGGCCATGGACGTCGCCGGACGCCTCGGATTTGCGCAGCTCAACATCGCCACGGTGCGCCAGGAATCTCCCAGGGAATCGCCGCCTTGAGCGAGAATCCCGCGCCGGTGAGGCCGCTGCCCAAGCTCGACGACAAATCCTGGTCCATATACAAGCGCCTGCTGCGCTATGCACGGCCGTACACCGGCGTGTTCATGATCGGCGTGCTCGGCATGATTCTGTTCGCCGCCACCAATTCCGCACTGGCTTATCTGGTCAAGACCTTCCTCAACGGCGCGTTCATCAAGAAGAATCCGCAGGTTTTATGGGAGATACCGATCGGAGTGATCGTGCTGTTCGCCTTGCGCGGCGTCGGCGACTACGTTTCGAACTATTATCCGACCTGGGTGGGCCGCCAGGTCATCAAGGGGCTGCGGCGCGATGTGTTCGCGCACTATCTGCGGCTGCCGACGGCGTATCTCGACCGCCAGCAGTCCGGCAACCAGCTGTCGAAGCTGACCTACAACATCGAATTGGTGGCGGACGCCGCCACCAACGCCTCCATTTCCCTCATCGGCGACAGTTTGACCATCATCGGACTGGTCGCGACCCTGTTCTCCATGAACTGGCGCCTGGCGGTGTTCGTCATCGCCGCCGCGCCGCCGATCGCCTGGCTGATGCAGATTGCCAACCGCAGCTTTCGCCGGTACAGCACGCGCATACAGAATTCCATGGGTGACATCACGCGTGTGGCGAAGGAGGCGATCGACGCGCATCGCCTGATCAAGATATTCAACGCGGAGGATCACCAGGCGCAGCGATTCGAGGCGGTCAACGAAATGAACCGCGCCTCCAACATGAAACTCGCGCGCGCCAAGGCGATCAGCAATCCGGTGGTCGGACTCATCGCATCGACGGCGCTGGCGGGCGTGCTCTACGTGGCGATCCGCCAGGTGTTCGCGCATGACACGCAGGTGGGTGATTTTCTGGGCTTCCTGACCGCCTTGATGCTCATCCCCTCGCCGCTGCGCAGCCTGGTGAACGTCGGCGGCCCCCTGCAGCAGGGAATCGCCGCGGGGCAGAGCGTTTTCGGTCTGCTGGATCAGCCGGCGGAGGGCGGCGGCGGCGGCCGTGCAATCGCGCGCGCGCGCGGCGAGATCGAGTTCCGCCACGTGTGGTTCGATTACGGCGGCGAGAAGGACGGCGTGCTGCGCGACGTGAGCTTCCACGTCAAGCCCGGCGAAACCGTGGCCATCGTGGGCCGTTCGGGCAGCGGCAAGACGACGCTGGTGAGCCTGGTGCCGCGGTTTTACGACGTGGTGCGCGGCGCGGTGCTGCTCGACGGGGTCGATGTACGTGAGTACCGGCTCACCGATCTGCGTTCGCAGGTCAGCCTGGTGAGCCAGGAGGTGGTGCTGTTCAATGACACCATCCACAACAACATCGCGTTCAATGCGGTCGGCAAGAGCGCCGCGGACGTCGAAGCGGCGGCGCGCGCCGCGAATGTGATGGAATTCGTCGTGCAGCAGCCGCTCGGCTTCGAAACCGTGCTGGCGGATCGCGGCCAAAACCTATCGGGCGGCCAACGGCAGAGAATTTCGATCGCGCGTGCGCTTCTCAAGGATTCGCCCGTTCTGGTGCTAGATGAGGCCACCGCGGCGCTCGACAACGAATCCGAGCGCCGCGTGCAGACCGAGCTCGGGCTGCTGATGCGCGGACGCACCACGCTGGTCATCGCGCATCGCCTGTCCACGGTCGAAGGTGCGGATCGGATCATCGTGATGGACCAGGGTCGGATCGTGGAGACCGGGACTCATCGTGAACTGCTGGCGCTCGGCGGTCTGTACGCCTCGCTTCATGGGATGCAATTCAGCGAGTAGCGCGGCATCCCGATGTCCATCCAAACCTGGTTCAATGGGGTGTGGTACGACGGGTCGCCGCCGCCCTGGTGGCTCAAGCCGGGCTCGATGCTCTACGCGGCGGTGTCCGGCGGGAGGCGGGCGCTGTATGCAAGGAGTCTGCGCAAATCGGTGCGATTGGGCCGTCCGGTCGTGGTGGTCGGCAATCTGAGTGTCGGCGGCACCGGCAAGACGCCCCTGGTCTGCTGGCTGGCGCGGCGTCTGAGCGAGGCGGGCCTGCGCCCCGGGGTGGTCACCCGCGGCCACGGCGGCTCGTCGAGAGGCGTGCGCCTGGTCGGGCCCGGTGACGATCCGGCCGTGGTGGGCGATGAGGCGTTGCTGCTCGCCCGCCGTGCCGCTGTGCCCGTGGCGGCCGGCCGCGAACGCGCTGCGGCCGCCCAGCTGCTGATCGATGTCGGATGCGAGTCGATTGTGAGCGACGACGGACTGCAGCATTATGCTCTGGTCCGGGATTGCGAGATCGTGGTGGTCGACGGCGAACGGCGCTTCGGCAACGGCTGGCTGCTGCCCGCCGGACCGCTGCGTGAAACCCCGCGGCGCCTGTCCGGGGTGGATGCGATCGTCGTGAACGGCGGCACGCCGCGCGACGGGGAATTGGGGATGCGGCTCGAAGGCACGACGGCCGTCGGGCTGCTGGACGGCGGCAGCCGGCTGCTGCGCGACTTCGCCGGACTGACGGTGCATGCCGTTGCGGGTATCGGCCATCCGGAACGGTTCTTTGGGATGCTGCGCTCCCATGGAATCGCGGTGCTGGGACATCCGCTCGACGATCACGCGCGCATCGGCCGGGACGACATCGTCTTCGGCGACGATAGGCCGGTGCTGATGACGGAGAAAGATGCCGTAAAATGCGCAACAATGGCCGACCGGCGGCATTGGTATGTGCCGGTCGACGCGCACTTCGACGACGGCGATGAGCGCAGGCTGCTGGATATCGTGACTCATGCCATCCGCGTCCCGGTGCGGCGGCGAGGTGCCCATGGATAAGAGATTGTTGGAGCTGCTGGTTTGCCCGATCTGCAAGGGTCCGCTGCACAGCGCCGGCGGCGGCAACTCGCTCGAGTTGGTATGCCGCGGTGACCGGCTCGCGTACGCGGTGCGGGACGGCATTCCACTGATGCTGCCCGAGGAAGCGCGGGTGCTGCCCGCCGACGACCCGCTGTTGCGGCGTTAGTGCGCGGCTAGCGGACCATGTTTCATGTAGTGATCCCGGCGCGGTACGCGGCGACGCGCCTTCCCGGCAAGCCGTTGGTCGCGATCGGCGGAAAGCCCCTGATCCAATGGGTGTGGGAGCGGGCCTGCGTCAGCGGCGCGGTTTCCGTGATCATTGCGACCGATGATGACCGGGTTCGCGACGCGGCCATCAGCTTCGGCGCGGATTTTGCCATGACCGCCCCGGATCACGCATCGGGCACCGATCGCATCGCCGAGGTGGCGCGTCAGCGGGGCCTTGCGCCGGATGACATCGTGGTGAACGTGCAGGGTGATGAGCCGCTGATCGAACCGGTGCTGATTGCCGGCGTCGCCGAGGCGCTCGAATCACGTCCGTTGGTGGATATCGCCACGGCGGTCGCGCCCTTCCGGAGCCTGGCGGAGTTTCTCGATCCGAACAACGTCAAGGCGCTGCGCGCGCGGGACGGCCATGCGCTGTACTTCAGTCGCGCTCCGGTGCCCTGGCCGCGCGACGACGCGGCGGGCGGCAGTCCCGCGCGGTTCAGCGGGGCATGGCGTCACATCGGCATTTATGCCTACCGGGTCCGCAGCCTGATCGAGTTCGCCGGATGGGCCCCCACCGAACTCGAACAGACCGAAAAGCTCGAGCAGCTGCGCGCACTGGAGCATGGCATGCGGATCCATCTGCTCAAAGTCGAGCTTGCGCCGCCGGCGGGGGTCGACACACCCGAGGATCTGGAGCGCGTCCGGGCGGTTCTCGGTTCCCGATGACGCGTGTGCTGTTCGTCTGCCTGGGGAACATCTGCCGCAGTCCCACGGCGGAGGGCGTGTTCCGGCAATTGCACGACCGTGAGGCGCCGTCTCTCGAGGTCGAGGCCGATTCGGCCGGCACGGCGGACTATCATGTCGGCGATCCACCCGACCCGCGCAGCCAGCGCGCGGCGTTGCGCCGCGGGATCGATCTCAGTGGTCTGCGCGCGCGCCAGGTCAAATCCACGGACTTCGCGCGTTTCGACCTGATCCTGGCCATGGATCGGGCCAATCTGCGCGATTTACAGGCGCTGCGCCCGTCCGGCTCGGCAGCGCTGCTGCGGCCGTTCCTGGAGTTCGCACCACAACTGGGGAGGCTCGATGTTCCGGACCCCTATTACGGCGGCGAGGCAGGCTTCGAGCAGGTGCTCGATCTGACCACGGCCGCATCCCGTGGATTGCTCGATTGGCTACAGCAGCGTGCGTAGCAGCCAATAGAGGCCGCCGGCGAGCGCAATCGAGACCGGCAGGGTGAGCACCCAGGCCATCAGCAGATTGCGCACCGTCGACCACTGTAATCCGGAGTGGTTGGCGACCATGGTTCCGGCGACCCCCGATGACAACACGTGGGTGGTGCTGACCGGCAATCCATAGGCGTCGGCCGCCCCGATGGTCACCATCGCCACCAGTTCAGCCGATGCTCCCTGCGCATAGGTCAGGTGCGTTTTGCCGATGCGTTCCCCGACGGTCACGACGATGCGCTTCCAGCCGATCATGGTGCCCAGGCCGAGTGCGATCGCCACCGCCACCTTGACCCAGGTCGGTATGAATTTGGTGGCATTGTCCAGCTGCTTCTTGTACGCGGCCAGGGATTTCTGGTCATTCGCGGAAATCGACAGCGACGGCGTCTTGGCCATCAAGCGCAGGCACTCGCTGACCAGGTACATGTCGTTGCGCAAATTCACCATGGAATCGGCCGGCACATTGGCGAGCGAATGATAGGTACCCACCTGCTGCGCAATCGACCCCGTGAGGGCGGCCACGGCGGGAAGCGCCTCCGCGGTCGCCGTGCGGGTGCGTACCACCTGCACGACCGCGGCATGCGCATCGGCCGGCGCCGGGCCGCGGCCGTAGTGCTGCAGCGCCGTCTGGGCCTGCGCGGATACGGCGATGAATGTGGTCACGTCCGATTCGTGCATGGTGCGGTTGAGGGCGTAGGCGGTGGGCACCGTGCCGATCAGGATCAGCATGATCAGGCCCATGCCNNCCCATGCCCTTCTGACCGTCGTTCGAGCCGTGCGCAAAGCTCACGCCGGTGCAGGTGAGCACCAGCAGGGCGCGAATCAGCAGGGGAGGAGGTTTGTTGCCCTTCGGTTCCTGATACAGCGCGGGCACGTGGATCAGCGCCTTCATGATCATCAGCAGCAGGGCGGCGAGGCTGAAACCGATCAGCGGCGAAAACAGCAGCGCCTGGCCGATTTTCGCGGCCTGGTTCCAATCGACGCCGCTGGTGGCGGTCGCCTGCGCGGCCATCAATTGATTCATGAGGCCGACGCCCATGATGGAACCGATCAAGGTGTGCGAACTCGACGACGGCAGACCGAAATACCAGGTGCCGAGGTTCCACAGGATGGCCGCAATCAACAGCGCGAACACCATGGCGAAGCCGGCGCCGCTGCTGACCTGCAGGATCAGCTCCACCGGCAGCAACGATATGATACCGAAGGCCACCGCGCCGCTGGATACGAGCACGCCCAGGAAGTTGAAGCATCCCGACCACACCACCGCCAGATTGGGCGGCATGGAATGGGTGTATATGACCGTGGCCACCGCATTGGCGGTATCGTGGAAGCCGTTCACGAATTCGAAGGCCAGGGCGATGAACAGGGCGACGCCGAGCAGGATGTAGGGAAACACCCGGGTGTCCCTGACCACCGATAGATCCTCGGCCAGGTGGTAGCCGGAGTAGATGATGCCGATGGCAAGAACGGCAGCGGTCAACAGGCTGAAGCCCGGGTGCGGTTTGGTGCTGGAGATCGGCGAGATTGCCGGCGTTTGCGTGAAGGGGTCGGTTGTGGCCATGTTGTTTTATCCGTGAGAATCGGAACCCAGGCCACGATATATAAGCCGGTAATATGACGATTGGATGACAAGAGGGCGACATGCCATTTACGATTTCGCATACGGCCGCGGTGCTGCCGTTCGCACGGTATCTCTCACGCTGGCGGGTGCTGTCCGCCGCGGTGATCGGCAGTATGGTGCCCGACTTTTCGCTGTTGCTGCCCTGGCGGCTGGCGCGCTTCGAGACGCACAGCATCATCGGGCTTGGGACCTTTTGTCTGCCGGTGGGCATGGCCACCTACTGGCTGTTCCAGTGGCTGATCAAGCCGGCAGTGCTCGAACTGCTGCCCGATGGCGCGTATCTTCGATCCCGCCCCAATGCATTGCCGGCCGATTTTTTCAATGTTCGCCAGTGGCTGGTGGCCTCCGCCGGCGTGCTGGCCGGGGCGGTGACGCACCTGGCTTGGGACGATTTCACCCATGAGGGCGCCCGCGGCGTGCGCATGTTTCCGATGCTGGATGATTCCGTCGGCGCCATCGGCGGCCACCACCTGATGGCCTTCAAGGTCATGCAGCTGGCCAGTTCGCTGGTCGGAATCCTGTTGGTTCTGTGGCTGCTGGTGCGGGCGCTGCGCATCCGCGCGCAGCAACCCGTGCCGGGACGGCTGCTGGACCCGGCGCAGCGCCACGGCTGGCTCAGCGCCTATGCCGCGGTGACCCTCGCCGGCAGCGCCGCGTCGTTCCTTGCGATGCAACTGACGGACCCCCACCGGCTGTCGATCGGCTCTGCCGCCAATGAGGCGGCCGTCTCGGCGCTGCGAGGATTAGCGATCGCCCTGATCGGCGTCAGTGTGGTCCTGAGGCAGCGGCTGCCGCATCCCGCACAGCCGGCAGCCTGAGCGCGACGCTCGCGCCCTATCGCTCGTCAGGTCCGCTGCGCGGCGCGTCGCTGGGTGCCGAGGACCACACCACATACTTGTCGCCGCCCGCACCGGCCGCCGGCGGGGCAGCGGCTGGCGCTGCCCCCGGAGACGGCGATGACGATGGCGCTGGCGCTGGAGTCGGTGCCGGCGTCGGCGTCGGTGCGGCCTGCGGCACCACCGGACGCGAGGCTTCGGGCGCGGGCGCCGGCGAGAAGGGCTGAGACGGCGGCGATGCCGGTGCTCCGGAAACCGGACCGGACGAGGGTCCCGGCGACGTCCCGGTGGCTTGCCCGCCAGACTGCCCGGGACCTGCGCCGGCGTCGGCGAAGCCGTTGGGGACGCCTTGGCCGTTCGGCGCGCTTTCCCCTGTATCCCGCCGTCCGCGGCCGCGTCGCCGACGGCTGCGGCCACCGCGTTCGCCGCGCTCATTGGGCGGACGTTCTGCTCCGCCTTCCCGCTCGGCGATGCGATTGGGCTGTTCAGCGCTCCGCGGCGGCTGGTCGTTGCGCGGCGGTGCCTCGGCGCGCGGCGCGTCCGGCCGGGAACCGCCCTGCGCGTTATCCGGACGGCGTGCCGGTCCGTCGCTGCGATTCTCGCCACGCGGCCGGTCGCGCCGCGGATCGCGCGGTGCGTCGCGGCGCACGTCGCGATTTCGGTCCCGATTGCGATCACGATCACGATCGCGGTCGCGATCGCCGCCGCTCGCGCTTCGATGGCGATCCGGTCGGCCATCGCGTTGCGGCGGCCGGTCGCGCCGCGTTTCCGTGGCCGGCTGCGGCGGCTGGACGGCGGCGCCGTTCGTGCGCGTTCCAAACAGCCATCTGCCGAAGCGCACCAGCGCGCCCAATTGCGGGGTCTGCGCCGCGGCAACCGGAACCGGCGCCGGCGCCGCTTCGGGCACCGGCATCACCGGCGCAGCCGACATCGGCAGAATGCTGGGTACGAGCGGTGCGTCGGCGGGCGGCTTCTTGTCGCGGTTGCCGATGTTTGAATCCTCGATGCTGGGCTGATCCGCCAGTTGATAGCTGACGCCGGAGTTCTCCGGCAACTCCTTCTCATCGTCGCGGATGCGACGCAGCGTGTAGGCGGGCGTCTGCATGTGCGGATTCGGCACGATCACCAGGGAGACCTTGTCGCGCGACTCGATCTGATTGAGCCATTCGCGCTTCTCGTTGATCAGGTAGGTGGCCACGTCGACCGGGACCTGGGCGATCACGCGGCCGGTGCGCTCCTTGCGCGCCTCCTCGCCGATCAGGCGCAGCAACGCGAGCGACATCGATTCCACGCCGCGTATGGTTCCCATGCCGCTGCAGCGCGGGCAGTTGATGTGTGTGGTTTCGCTGAGCGCCGGCCGCAGCCGCTGCCGTGACAGCTCCAACAGGCCGAAACGCGACAGTCTGCCCAATTGGATGCGCGCGCGATCCATTTTCACCGCGTCGCGCAGCATGTCCTCCACGGCCCGCTGATTGGTCTGCGACTCCATGTCGATGAAATCGATGACGATCAGTCCGCCGATGTCGCGCAGGCGCAGCTGCCTCGCGATTTCCTCGGCGGCTTCCAGGTTGGTGTTGCGGGCGGTCGCCTCGATGTCGCCGCCGCGGGTGCTGCGCGCGGAGTTGATGTCGATCGATACCAGCGCCTCGGTATGGTCGATCACCAGGCTGCCGCCGGACGGCAGTGTGACCTTGTGCGAATAGGCCGACTCGATCTGGCTCTCAATCTGGTAGCGCGTGAACAGCGGCACCGGATCCTCATAGAGCTTCAGTTTGCGCTGGGCGTCCGGCGGCATGAAGCGCTGCATGTACTCCTGCGCCTTTTGGAAGGCTTCAGGCTGGTCGATGAGGCATTCGCCGACGTCATCGGAAAAATAATCCCGCAGACCGCGGGTGACGGCATCGCTTTCCTGAAAGATCAGAAAAGGCGCCGGCCGACCGTCGTTGGCCGCGACGATCGCATCCCACGCGGTCTTGAGGTTGTTCAAGTCCCACTGCAGCTCCTCGGTCGAGCGGCCGACTCCCGCGGTGCGTACGATAGCGCCCATGCCATCGGGGATCTGCAGGCCGTTCATGGCCTCGCGCATCTGGTCGCGGTCCTCGCCCTCGATGCGCCGTGAAACGCCCCCGGCACGCGGGTTGTTCGGCATCAGCACCAGGAAGCGCCCCGCGAGGCTGATGAAGGTGGTCAAGGCCGCGCCCTTGTTACCGCGCTCCTCCTTTTCCACCTGCACGATGAGCTCCTGGCCCTCCTGCAGCAGTTCCTTGATGTTGAGGCGGCCCTGCGGTCCGGGCTGCGAGCGGAAGTATTCCTTGGAGACTTCCTTGAGCGGTAGGAAGCCGTGGCGCTGCGCGCCGTAGTCGACGAAGGCCGCCTCGAGACTCGGCTCGACGCGNNTGCGTTGACGAGCATTCTTTTCATGTGCCCCAACTGGTGTGGTAGGGGCCGAGGAGAGCTTGAGAATCAACGCCGGGGCCGCAACACGGGATGCGGCAAACAACAGGCTGCCACCGGACGCGAAGCACGCGACCGGCATCATGCCAACCCAATTCTGCCAAAACGTATACGGCAAGCCCGGGGCCTTGTTCTCGGTTAACCGCTTGTAAGACGCTGAAGCCCCGCGAGGCTCTCTTGCGTCCGTCTCATCGGCCGAGCGATGGTCTGGAAGTCCAGAACCAACTAATATGCGGCGCTCCCACTAGGACGGGGGGCGCCACCGAAACCTGTCTATTTGCGTCACCTCGGATGGCCTCAGCCGACACTCAAGGATCTGCGCTTGACACGGTTTTTAAAGGCTAACATGGAAACGTTCCAGGGTCAATGTAATCAATACCTTAGAAGATCCAATCCCCCATGACCATCGAGCATCCATCCGATCCGCCCCGCATCCGTGAACCGAAGAGCGCCGTCGCCCTGCATACGGTGAGCGGCGAGGAATCCGGCCAGCGGATCGACAATTTCCTGATGCGGCACTTCAAATCGGTGCCCCGCAGCCGGGTGTACCGGCTGTTGCGCAAGGGCGAAGTGCGCGTCAACCGCAAGCGGGTGGACGCCGACTATCGCATTGCCGCCGGCGACGAGGTGCGCCTCCCGCCGGTGCGTGTGGAGGCCGCCGCGGAGCCCGGACGGCCATCCACCAGCCTGCTGGAATTGATCGAGCGCGCCGTGATTTTCCAGGACCGGCACCTGCTCGTGATCGACAAGCCGGCGGGAGTGGCGGTACACGGCGGCAGCGGCATGAGTTTCGGCGTCATCGAGGCATTGCGCGCCTCGCGGCCCCGCGAAAGCCTCGAATTGGTGCATCGCCTCGACCGCGAGACCAGCGGCTGCCTGATGATCGCCCGTGACCGGCCCACCTTGACCGCGCTGCACGCCCTGATTCGCGACGGCGGCCTGCACAAGACCTACCTGGCGCTGGTTTCGGGAAGCTGGCAATTGGGTACCAAGCGGATCGACGCGCCGCTCGCCACCGATGGCCGCGTACACGGCGCACGGCATGTGCGGGTGGCCGCGGCCGGCAAGCAATCGGTGAGCGTCTTCAAGCCGGTGCAGTTCTTCGGGCAGCTGGCGACGTTGATGGAGGTGGACATTCCCACGGGCCGCACGCATCAGATACGCGTACATGCCTCATTCGCGGGCCATCCGCTGCTGGGCGACGACAAGTACGGCGACCGCGAACGCAATGCCGAACTCAGGCGCCACGGACTGAAGCGCACCTTTCTGCACGCGCAGTCGGTGGCATTCGAGTGGCCGGATTCCGGTGTTCCTTTCCACGTGAGCGCGCCTCTGCCGGCCGATCTGGCGGCGGTGCTTGATTCGATGACTCCGGTGAAGCGCAAGCCGGCTCGCCGCGCCACGCGCGGCTGAGCACGCGCGGCTGAGGTTGCGGCGCCCAATCTGCGTATGCGGCGCCGGCACCGCTCACGGAATTTCGAAACCCACCTCGCGCAGGGTCTGCGACAGGCGGATCAATGGCAGCCCGATCAGCGCGCTGGGATCGCAGCTGTCGATCGATTCGCACAGCGCGATGCCGAGCCCTTCGCTCTTGAAGCCGCCCGCGCAGTCGAGTGGACGCTCCTTCTCGACGTAGCGCCCAACGGTGGCGGGATCGAGCCTCCGGAACCTCACCCGCGTGGTATCCACGAATTCCCTCGGGCTGGCATCCGTGCGCCGCAGCACGGCGACCGCAGTCAGGTACGACACGGTCCGTCCGGAACAGCGCAGCAGCTGCTCGACGCACGCTGCGGCGCTGGCCGGCTTGCCCATGATCGCGGCGCTTGCGGACCCATCCAGCACGGCCACCTGGTCGGAGCCGATAATCCAGCCATCCCGGCGCTCGCCCACGCCACGGGCCTTCGCCCGGGCGAGGCGCGCTACCAGCACGTCCGCCGGCTCACCGGGATGGGGCGTCTCATCGACGCCCGGCGCCTCACAGGTGAAAACGAGGCCCAGCCGTTCCAGCAGCTGTCGCCGATAAGTCGACGTAGACGCCAAAATGAGGGCGGGCTGGGACTTCAAAAACAACGACTTGCACCCGATTCATTTTGACAGGGGGGTGAGGCGGCCCTATTATACGCGGCCCCTGGCAGCGGGCCCGCCCGACCTTGGCCGCTTTTGCGCCGGCCGTCGCGTGAGCGTTCGGCGCACTGCGGGATAATGTTGAAAAATTCTGGACAGGACAAGGCGACCATGGCAGTTCAAAAAAGCAGAAAGACCCCGTCCAAGCGCGGCATGCACCGTTCTCATTCGGGCTTGTCCAAACCAGCCGTATCGATCGACGCAAAGAGCGGGGAGACGCATCTGCGTCATCGCATCTCGCGCGAGGGGTATTATCGCGGCCGCAAGATCCTGGAGACCAAGGCGGACGCGGCTGCAGCCGAGGAATAGCTCCACGTGCCGTGCCGGCGACTCGGGCGTCGCCCAAGTGACAACGCATCGTGTCCGCCCCGCTGAACATCGCCATTGACGCCATGAGCGGCGACTGCGGCCCGTCGGTCTGCGTGCCGGCGGCAATGGCGGCGGCTCGTGAATACCCGGACGTGCACTTCACCCTCGTCGGACGAAAGCCCGATCTGGAACGGGCAGTCGGGCGGCCGCTGCCGGCGAACGTCGCGCTGCTGCAAGCCGCCGACGTGGTCGAAATGTCCGACCACCCGCGCGATGCGCTGCGCCGCAAAAAGGACTCCTCCATGCGCCGCGCCCTGGATCTGGTCAGGTCGCACGACGCGAACGCCTGTGTCAGCGCGGGCAACACCGGTGCACTGATGGCAACTGCGCACTTCGTCCTGAAAATGCTGCCCGGCGTCGAAAGGCCGGCCATCGTCTCGGTCATTCCGTCGCGCGGCGGCCATACCTTCATGCTGGATCTGGGTGCGAACGCCACCGCCACGCCGGCGCAGCTCCATCAGTTCGCGGTCATGGGTACGGTGCTGGCGGCCGATCTGGCCGGCGCCCACCCGCGTCCGCGCGTCGGTCTGCTGAACATCGGCGAGGAGGAGATCAAGGGCGATGACGTGGTGCAATCCGCGCACACGTTGCTGTCATCCAGCGACCTCAACTACATCGGATTCGTCGAGGGTCACGACATTTTTTCGGACAAGGTCGACGTCGTCGTGACGGACGGCTTCACCGGGAATGTGGCGCTGAAGACCATGGAAGGAGCGGCGCGCCTGATCTTCGAAACCGTACGCGAGGAGTTCACCCGCAGCCTGGCGCGAAAGATCGGCGCGCTCGCCGCCTCGCCCGCACTCAAGGCGCTGCGTACGCGGCTCGATCCGCGGCAATATAACGGCGCGAGCATGGTTGGCCTGAACGGCATCGTGATCAAGAGCCACGGCGGCGCGGATGCATTCGGTTTTCAAAGAGCCATCGAAGTGGCCGTCCTGGAAGCGCGCAACGGCGTGCCGGCACGCATTGCGGAACGGCTTGGATCGCATCAGAAGGCTTGAAGGACAACTATGTACGCACGCATTGCAGGCACCGGCAGTTTTCTTCCGAAGAAAATCCTGACCAACGCCGATCTGGAGAAATTGGTCGACACCAGCGACGAGTGGATCCGCTCACGGACCGGAATCGAGCAACGCCACATCGTCGAGGACGGCGAGACCACCACGGATCTCGCCGAGCACGCTTCACGCAATGCCATGGCTGCGGCGGGCGTCGGGCCGGGCGACATCGATCTCATCTGCGTCGGCACGACGACGCCGGATTTCGTGTTCCCGAACGTCGGCACGCTGCTGCAGTCGCGCCTCGGCATACACGGCTGTCCGGCATTCAGCCTGGAGGCCGCCTGCACCAGTTTCATGTACGCACTCAGCGTCGCGGACAAGTTCGTCCGGCTGGGCGAGTCGAAATGCGCACTCGTGGTCGGCGCGGAAACGCTCACCCGCATCGTCGACTGGAAGGACCGGGGGACCTGCGTGCTGTTCGCCGACGGGGCCGGCGCGGTCATTTTGCAGCCTGCGGAGGAGCCGGGCATCATCGCCACTCATCTGCACGCCGACGGCAAGTACAAGGATCTGCTGCTCTACCCCGACGGCGTATCCAGCGGCTTCAAGCTGGTTCGCGAAGGCAAGGCGGGGGTGCAGATGAAGGGCAACGAGGTCTACAAGGTGGCCGTCAACACCCTCGGACAGCTGGTCATGGAGACCCTCAACGCCAATCATGTCCGCAAGGACCAGGTCGACTGGTTGATCCCCCATCAGGCGAACATCCGCATCATCGAAGCGATCGCCAAACGACTTGAAATGCCGATGGAACGGGTTATCGTGACCATCAATACCCAGGGCAACACCTCCGCCGCGTCGGTGCCCCTGGCGCTCGATACCGGCATCCGGGACGGCCGCATACGGCGCGGTCAGCTGCTGCTGCTGGAGGCGTTCGGCGGTGGATTCACCTGGGGATCGGCGCTGATCCGTTACTGATGGTCTTTGGCGAATGAATTCGATACGGCTCCATTGGTGCATTGCCTTGCTGTTTGCGGCCCGGGCGCAGGCGCAGATCTTTGCGCTTGCGCCGGATCAGGATCTCATCGGTGAGTCGGGGCAAATCCGCGCCGAAAGGCAGGACACGCTGCCCGACATCGCACGCAGCCATCATCTCGGGTTCGACGAGATCGTGGCGGCGAATCCGGGTGTCGATACCTGGCTGCCCGGAGACGGCCGGAACGTTCGCCTGCCGATGCAGCATCTTCTGCCCGATGTGCCCCGTTCGGGCATCGTGATCAATCTGCCCGACGGCCGGCTGTACTATTTCCACACCGACGAGGAGAACCGGCCGGTGGTGGAGACCCACCCCATCAGCGTCGGTCAGATGGATTGGAAGACGCCGCTGGGTGTCACGAAGATCGTGAGGAAGGAAAAGCGGCCGACCTGGTATCCGCCGAAATCGGTGCGTGAGAAGCATCTGCAGGACGGCGACGTGCTGCCCGAATCGATACCGCCGGGTCCGGACAATCCGCTGGGCGCCTATGCGCTGCGCCTCGGCATTCCGGGCGGCGCATACCTGATCCACGGCACCAACAATCCGGTGGGAGTGGGCATGCAGATCACGCACGGCTGCATACGACTGTACCCGGAGGATATCGAGTATCTGTTCAACGAGGTTCCGGTCGGGATGAACGTGCGCATCGTCAATCAGCGGATCAAGACGGGTTGGGTGGACGGCGCCCTGTATCTGGAGGTACATCACCCGTTGGACGGCACCGATCCGAAGGATGTCGAGGATCTGACCTCGCTCACGCGCGCCATCGTGGCGGCGACCGCCGAGCGCCGCGTGATCGTGGACTGGGACGCCGCCGAGCGCATCTTCGAGGAGGCCCGCGGCGAGCCGGCGCGCATATCGGTGGACCGGTGGATTGCCCCGACGGCCATGGCGCACCGGGATGCCCAATGAAAAACGCCGCGGGATCACCGCGGCGCTCGAGTGTCGAAAGCTTCCGACGACTTACTTCGAAACCGACTTCTTGAACATGCGGTCGATCTTCTCGTTGATCGACTCGATGGCCGTCGAATTCGATTGTGCAGTCGACAGCGCCTGATTGGCGGTGCTCTGCGCGCCGGAGGCCGCGGAGGAGGCACTGGCAGCCGCGCTTTTCGCGGCGGCGGCGTCGCTCGACGCCCTGGCCGTGTCGCCCGACAATTTGCTGATTTGCGACTTCAGGTCGTCGATCTGGGCTTGAATGGGCTTGAGATCCGTGCATCCCGCGAAAAATAATACGCAGGCAGCGGCGGCCGAGACCTTTAGTGTTGTTGCAAGTTTCATAGAATGATTCCCCTAGAGTGTGTCATTGCGTTTCGGAAAATCCGAAGTGTTGGCCATAAGCGGCCCCAGTCATCGTGACGGGTCCGCCTGCGTCGCAACACAGTCGTACATCAAGCCAAATTCGCGCGCCTAATGCAACTGAAAACAATGCGTGTCTCAGCTTGACGACGGTTTTTTTGCGTTAATTCCCCGTGAGAAATTAAATCTGCGTCAGAATTCGCCATCGCCATGTAATTTCTACAAGGGAATAATTTATCAACCTGCGGCGGCATCGACGCTGATCGTACGATGAGTGATGGTGGTTGACGCGATGCCGGTACGACTCGCCGCGTGACGTGACATCGCATCGCTTCGATCGTATCGGATGCGACCGTGCATCGCGGTCGCCGTGCGCGGTTGCCTCGCGGGGGAGTTCGGCAAGGGTAGCCCGCCTGTCGAATACGAGTACGGGACGACGAAAAGG
This sequence comes from Gammaproteobacteria bacterium, assembly GCA_003137095.1. Classification (GTDB taxonomy): domain Bacteria; phylum Pseudomonadota; class Gammaproteobacteria; order Steroidobacterales; family Steroidobacteraceae; genus Bog-1198. The sequence goes on along the minus strand of PLET01000038.1, from coordinate 28,974 downwards.
CGATGTCGATCCTCCCCTTGCCAAGGTCCCAAGACTGTATATAATCACAGGAACTGGCTACATATACAGGTGAAGCAATGACGGACCTGACCCCCCGGCAAACCCAGATCTTGAGGCTCATTCAAGATGCCATCGCCGAAAGCGGCATGCCGCCCACCCGGGCGGAGATCGCACGCACCCTCGGGTTCAAATCGCCGAATGCCGCCGAAGAACATTTGCGCGCCCTGCAACGCAAGGGCGTGATCGATCTGATCCCCGGTGCTTCGCGTGGCATTCAACTCAAGGACATCCTGCGCGAACAATTGGGTCTGCCGCTCATCGGCCGCGTCGCCGCAGGGCGCCCGATCCTGGCCGAGGAGCACATCGAAACGCGTTATCAGATCGATCCGCAGCTATTCCAGCCGCAGCCGCACTATTTGCTCAAAGTGCGCGGCATGAGCATGAAAAATGCCGGCATTCTGGATGGTGATCTGGTCGCCGTGCATCGCACCCCCGAAGTGCGCAATCGGCAGATCGTGGTGGCGCGTTTGGAAAACGAGGTCACCGTCAAACGCTACCGGCAAGAAGGCGCGATCGTGTGGCTGCTGCCTGAAAACACCGATTTCGAACCCATCCGGGTCGATCTCAAGGAAACACCCATGATCATCGAAGGCGTGGTCGTGGGTGTGCTTCGTCGCGGTAAAGATGTGGATGCCGCGTGAACCAGCGTCGCTTGCGGATATTTTGGCCGATGCACGCGTCTGGAAATTAAAGGATGCCGCGGCCGCCCCGCCTCGTCCGGTTTGGTCCACCGGTAGGAGCGCGCTCGATGCGCGTTTGCCGGGCGGCGGCTGGCCGGCGGCTTCACTCGTCGAGGTATTGATCGACGACACCGGTCTCGGTGAAGTGCAGCTCTTTTTGCCGGCCCTGGTGCAATGCCAGCGCAGAGCCGGGGGGGAGATTCCCTGGCTCGTTTGGATTGCGCCGCCGCATGAGCCGTATGCGCCGGCCTTGGCGCAGCAGGGAATCCAGCTCTCGCGTCTGTTGGTGGTGCGGCCCGCCACGGCCATGGAGGCCTTGTGGGCTGCCGAGCAGGCCTTGAGTTCGGGGGTGGTTGCCGCGGTTTTACTGTGGCTCAAGGGTACCGATGATCGTTGGCTGCGGCGCCTGAAACTCGCCGCCGAGGCGGGGGGGTCTCTCGGCGTGCTGTTTCGTCCCGAGCGTCATCGTTTCGAGTCGTCACCCGCCGGCTTGCGTTTGTTGATGACCCGGGGCGAAGGCGGGGTCCGGCTCGAGTTGCTCAAGGTTCAGGGCGGCCGCTCAGGTTCCGTCGACCTCGATCCATGAAAGCGCGAAGCCCGCAAACGGCGGATTTGTTTGCCGTGGCGCCCGCGCCGCCCGTGGCACTCGCGCCGCCCGTGGCGCTCGCGCCGCCCGTGGCGCCGGCAACGATCCTTGCGCCACCCGCGCCTGCCCCGGCACACGGCGTCCCGACGCCGCCCTGCGGTTTGCCCCAAAAGACCGCCCACAGGCAATTGTGGTATGCCGCCGTTTTTCCTGCCCTCGAAGCGCAACAAGCGGCCGCCATGCTGCAGCGACTGGGGCTGCAGGCGCAGCGGTTCACGTCGTTCGTCAGCATCGAACCGCCCAATGCCTTGCTGCTGGAGATCAATGCCAGCCTGCGATTGTTCGGCCGCCTGGAGGCTTTGCATGCGGCCATCGACGCCTGTTGGCGGCAATTGGCGGTGCAGGCCTGCAGCGCCACGGCGCCCTCGACGCTGGCGGCGCTGTGGTTCGCGCGTTCGGGCGCTGCGGTGCGCATCGAAGATCCGGATACCTTGCCCGGCCGCTTGAGCGGCCTGCCGCTCGCCTGTACGGGCTGGGACGCCGGGAGTCTGCAAACCTTGCGCGCGATGGGTGTGACGCGCCTGGGAGAGCTGCTGCGACTGCCGCGGACCGGTCTTGCGCGCCGTATGGGTCCTGCCGCCATCCGCGATCTCGACATCGCGCTGGGAAGGCTGCCCTCGGTACGGCGGGCGTTCGTGCCGCGCGAGCGATTTCGGGAGCGATGCGATTTCGAGAGCGAAGCCGGCAGCGTCGCGTATCTCGAAAAAGCGCTCGTGCCGCTGATCGGACGCTGCGCGGGATTCCTGCGCCAACGCCAGGCAGGCGTGCTGGCCTTGCAGCTCAAGCTGCGGCACCGTGGGCGGCCGGCGACCCGGGTACGGCTGGGCCTGGCCAGCGTGACCAGCGAGCGGCGCCGCCTGCAGGATGTGCTCGCCCAGAAATTGGCGCGGCTCGAGCTGGCGGCGCCGGTGCGGGGCGTCGAATTGATTTCCGGTCCCCTGCAGGGGCTCCTGGCCGGCTCCCTCGATGCCTTCGCCGGCTCCACGCGCGCCGGCAGCTGCGATACCGCTCCTCAACTGGTGGAGCGCCTGCGTGCCAGGCTCGGCGAGGAGGCGGTCTATGGCCTGTGTACGATTCCGGAGCACCGGCCCGAGGCTGCCTGTGGCCGCGTCCATGAGCTGCGGCTTGCCGGCGTCTCGAATCCCGCCGACCGCGTGGCTGAGGGGATGCCGCGGCCCGTCTGGCTGCTGGATGAGCCCTCGCCCCTGCATCAGGGGGACTTGGTCCTCGAGCAGGGCCCCGAACGCATCGAAAGCGGCTGGTGGGACGGCAAGGGCGTGGCGCGCGATTACTACATGGCGCGCCGGGCGCACGGCTCGAGGCTCTGGGTTTTTCAGGAACGGCGTACGAAACGCTGGTATTTGCACGGCGTGTTCGCTTGAGGCGGGGACTCGTGTACGCCGAATTGCACGCCTTGAGCAATTTCTCCTTTCTGCGCGGTGCCTCGCAGCCCGAGGAGCTCGTCGCAACGGCCAAATGGCTGGGCTACCGGGCGCTAGCGCTCACCGATGAATGCTCGCTGGCCGGGGTGGTGCGTGCGCATGTCGCAGCCAAGGAGCACCGGTTGCCGCTGATCGTCGGGGCGGAGCTGCGCTGCGCGGATGATTTGAAGCTCGTGGTCCTGACGACCGACCGCGCCGGCTACGGCGCCCTGAGCCGCTTGATCAGCCGGGCAAGACGCGCGAGCCCCAAGGGCCGCTATGCGCTGGCACGCCGGGATCTCGAGGATGCACTTCCTGCATGCCTGATCATCTGGCTGCCGCGCGAGGGCCGGGTGCCGTTGCAGCAACATGCCGCGGACGGCGCGTGGTTGCGGGAGCGCTTCGCCGGACGCCTCTGGATCGGCGTGGAGTTGCTGACGAGCGGTTTCGATGCGCGCCGCTTGGAGCTCTTGGAGGCGCTCGGCGCATCGCTGGGTCTGCCGCGGGTCGCCGCGGGCGACGTGCACATGCACCGGCGCCGCCGCCGCGCCCTGCAGGATGTCCTGACCTCGATTCGTTTGAACATGCCGGTCCAGGCCGTGGGCTACGCCTTGTTCCCGAACGGTGAACGGTGTTTGCGCCCCTTGAACCGCCTGCAGGCGCTGTATCCCGGGCATCTGCTGGCGGCGACACTCGAGGTCGCGGAGCGCTGCAGCTTCAATCTCGACGAACTGCGCTACGAATATCCGGAGGAGATCGTGCCGCCCGGTTCGACGCCCACCAGCCACCTGCGCGCGCTGACGGAGAAAGGCTGCACACGGCGCTGGCCAGCGGGCGTGCCCGATGCCGTGCGCGCGGGGATCGAACATGAATTGGGTTTGATCGCGGAACTCGGGTTCGAACCGTTCTTCCTCACCGTACACGACATCGTCGAATTCGCCCGTTCACGGGGCATTCTCTGCCAGGGCCGCGGTTCCGCGGCCAACTCCTCAGTCTGCTACTGCCTGGGAATAACCGAGGTGGATCCTTCCCGCATGGCCATGCTGTTCGAGCGATTCATCTCCAAGGAGCGCAATGAACCGCCGGACATCGACGTGGATTTCGAGCATGAGCGGCGCGAGGAGGTGATCCAGTACATCTATCAAAAATACGGGCGCGAGCGCGCGGCCCTGGCCGCCACCGTCATCTGCTACCGCCCGCGCAGCGCCCTGCGCGATGTCGGCAAGGCGCTGGGGTTCGCCGCGGCGCAGGTGGATCGGCTCGCGAAGAGCATCCAATGGTGGGATGGCCGGCACATCGGTCCGGAGCGCATCCGCGCATCCGGCCTGGACCCGGCCGACCCCAGGGTGAGCCGCCTCATCGTGCTGGTGGCGCAAATCCTCGGCTTTCCGCGCCATCTATCCCAGCACGTGGGCGGCTTCGTCATTGCGCGCGGCCGCTTGGATGAACTCGTGCCCATCGAGAACGCCTCGATGCCCGACCGCACGGTGATCGAGTGGGACAAGGATGATCTCGATGCGCTTGGGCTGCTCAAGGTCGACGTGCTCGGTTTGGGCATGCTCGCCGCGATCCGCCGTGCGTTCGACCTGATCAACGAATTCGGCGGTTCGTGCGCCGTGGCGGGGAGGCTGGACATGGCGGCGGTGCCCGCCGAGGATGCATCCGTCTACCGCATGATCTGCCGTGCCGACACCACCGGCGTGTTCCAGATCGAATCGCGGGCACAGATGTCCATGCTGCCGCGGCTGCGGCCCCGCAATTACTACGACCTCGTGATCGAGGTGGCGATCGTCCGNNAGATGGTGCATCCGTACCTGCGCCGCCGCAACCACGAGGAGGAGGTGAGTTATCCGAGCCCGGCGGTCGAAGGGGTGCTCAAGCGCACCTTGGGCGTGCCCATCTTTCAGGAACAGGTCATGCAGCTGGCGATCGTCGCGGCGGGCTTCTCGCCCGGGGAGGCCGACCGGCTGCGCCGCGCGATGGCGGCCTGGAAGCGCAAAGGCGGCATGGAGCCGTTCGAGCGCCGGCTGATCGATGGCATGCGCGAACGCGGGTATCCGGAGTCCTTTGCGCGGCAGATTTACAATCAAATACTCGGATTCGGGGAATATGGCTTTCCGGAGTCGCATGCGGCGAGCTTCGCCTTGCTGGTGTACGTGTCCGCATGGCTGAAGCATTACGAGCCGGCGGCTTTTTGCGCCGCGCTCATCAACAGTCAACCCATGGGTTTTTATGCCCCGGCGCAGCTGGTGCGCGACGCGCGCGCGCACGGCGTCGAGGTGCGTCCGGTCGCCCTTGCGCAAAGCGGGTGGGATTGCACCCTCGAGCGGCGGGCGGATGGCCGTCCGGCGCTGCGTCTGGGCCTGCGCATGGTGAAGCATTTCTCGCACGAGGCGGGCGCGCGGCTCCTGGCCGCGCGGGATGTGCGCCCCTTCGCCCACATGGCCGATCTTGCCGAACGCGCCGCGCTCGATCGCCGCGATCTCGAGGCGCTTGCCGCCGCCGATGTGCTCGCAGGTCTGGCAGGGCATCGTCATCGGGCCGTATGGCAGGTGAGCGGAGTTGAGGCCGCGTTGCCCCTGCTGCCCGCCGCCACGGCGGCGGCGGAGGGCATTGCGCTGCTGCGCGCTCCGCGCGAAGGCCAGGACATCGTCGCCGACTATGCCAGTACCGGTCTGACGCTGCGCCGTCATCCGCTCGCCCTGCTGCGCGACAGGCTGGTGCGGCGCGCCATCCTGCCGACGCAGGATCTGTGGGAGCAGCCGAACGGAAGAATGGTCGGCACGGCCGGCCTGGTGATCACGCGCCAGCGGCCGGGCAGCGCGGGCGGCGTGACGTTCGTCACCCTGGAGGATGAGACGGGCTATGTGAATCTGATCGTCTGGCAGAAGATTGCCGAGGCGTTTCGTGCGGCATTGCTCGAATCCCGGCTGCTCGAGGTGCGCGGCAGGATACAGCGGGAAGGCGATGTCCTGCATGTGGTGGCACGGCGCCTAGATGACCTGTCGGCGCTGCTCGGTGAACTCGTGGTGGGCTCGCGGAATTTCAGGTAGTCGCGGGCCCCCGTATCGGCGCGGCCAAGCGCAGCCAAGCGCGGATCAGCGCGATTTTTTCCTCCGGCGCGGCGCCTTCTCGGTGTTCCCCGCCAAATCCCCGTCGGCATCGATTTCGTAATCGTCGAAATCGCTGAGCAGCTCCGCGGTGCGCCGCTCTTCCATCACCCTCTCCAGACGCCGCCACGCCGGTTCGGCACCCTTCGGCGCGCGCCGCCTCTGCGACTCCACATCGCGCATGATGTGGTCGACATCGACGTCATCCCCGCCGGGCGCGACCTCCTCGGCGTCCTCCTCCTCGAACTCGTCGGACTCGGGCTTTTCGTTCATCCTGCCGAAGCCTATGGTTGCGCTTAGCGAGTTACCACGCGCGCGGTTATAAACGGAAATGCTGCGCGGGCGCAATAGGTTCGGCGGCGGGTTGCGGCGCGCGTCGCAAAGCGGTTGCATTTGGGCGTCCGGTCTCCCTATCCTGCGGTACCGCAAGCCGGACGGCCCGTTATCCGTGGGGGGGGGGGACGATGACACGCAACGCCGAGCACCGTGGCCGCGCACCCGACGCGCCGAAGCGCCGGCGCCGGCGCCGGTCAGGCGCCGCCGGTGTGGTGGCGCTTTGCTCGCTGCTGCCGTCCCTGGTCGACGCGGCTGCTGCTGCGCTGCTCGACCGCAACGGCAGCTATGTGTCCATCGAGACCTACGCACCGAACATCGTGCGGGTGACCATCAGCGAGGACGAGGATCTTGCGCGGGCGCCGCCCGGGTACGGATTCGTCGCCGCCCCGGATGGCACCGGCTGGCGGCACGAGGCTGGCGCGGACGGCGACGTCTTCTCCTCCGGCGAATTATCGGTGACGGTGCAGGCGCAGCCCTGGCCGGGTCCTCCGAGCCAGATGCAGCGCTATTTCGCACCCTCGCTGCCGCCGGCCGCGGTCACGGTGCGCAGGCCGAACGGCGATGTGCTGCTGCGCATGAGCGGCTGGGAAATGGCGCCGCACACCGTGAGCGGCGAGAAGACCTTCCAGGTCGGGGCGAGCTTCGCGGCGCCCGCCGGCGAGCATTATTACGGTTTGGGGCAGAACCAGGAGGGCATACTCGATCACCGCGGCCGCACGATCGACTGCCGGCATTACTACGATGCACCCGCCGGGGAACAGGTCTGCGTGCCATTCCTGGTCACCAACCGGGGCTATGGCGTGCTCTGGGACAATCCCTCGGCCACCCAGGTGACCGCGGGTCTCGACGGCCGCACGGTTTGGCACTCCAAGGTCGGAGAGCGCGTCTCCTATTTCGTGATCGCCGGTGCGAACTCCGACGCGATATACGCCGGATATCGCAAGCTCACCGGCGCCACGCCGCTGCCGCCGAAGGCCGCCTTCGGCTACATCCAGAGCCGCGCCCGCTATGAGAACCAGCAGCAGATCCTCGATGTCGCGGCCGGCTACCGCAGACGCGGCTATCCGCTCGATGTCATGGTGGTCGACTGGTTCTACTGGACGCGCATGGGGCAGCTCGATTTCAATCCCGTGGAGTTTCCCGATCCGGCGGCCATGAACGAGACACTGCACGGGCAGGGCGTGCACACGATCATCAGCGTGTGGCCGCGTTTCGAGAAGGAATCGCGCTACTTCGACCTGCTCGCGGCCAAGGGCTGGCTGATGAAGGACGCCGACGGCAAGCCCGTGGATGGCCTCGCATTTCGCAGCGATCGGGCCGGAGCCCTGCTCGACAGCACCAATAGCCAGGCCCGCGAGTGGTTCTGGGGCAAGATCCGCGACAACATCGCATCCCAGGGGTTCGACTGGTTCTGGCTCGATGAGACCGAACCGGATCTGGTGCCGGACGGCTATTTTTACAGCATCGGCTCGGGTGAGCGTTTTCACAATCTATACCCGCTGGTGCACACCCAGGGGGTGGCCGAGGGCTCGCGCCGCGACCGTCCGGGCAAGCGCAACATGATACTGGCCCGCGCCGCCTACATCGGCTCGCAGCGCTTCGGTTCGCTGTTCTGGTCGTCGGACATCAATCCGAGCTGGGATGCGCTCAGGCGCCAGGTTCCGACCGGCTTGAATTTCACGGCCAGCGGCCTCGCCTATTGGGGCAACGACATCGGCGGCTGGCAGGGTCTGCCGCAGCAGCATACGCCGGAGCACGCACCGCTGCTCGATCCGTCCGATGCGCGCGAGGTGGTCGGGCGCTATGACGATTATCCGGAGCTGATCACCCGCTGGTACGAGTACGCGACTTTCACGCCGACCATGCGCGCCCACGGTTCACGCCGGGGAACCGAGGTGTGGTCCTACGGCAGGCAGGCGGAGGCCATCATCGCCAGGTATCTTAAGCTGCGCTACGCGCTGATGCCGTATTTGTACTCGCTCGGCAAGCACACCTACGATACGGGCGCGCCGTTCATGCGGGCCCTATTCATGGACTTTCCGGACGATCCGCGGGTTTTCGGCATCGCCGATGAATACATGTTCGGGCCCGCATTTCTGGTCGCACCGGTCACCGAACAGGGCGCGCAGAGCCGCGAGATTTATCTGCCCGCCGGCGGTGATTGGTATGATTATTGGACCAACGAAATGCTCCCCGGCGGCCGCACGATCACGGTGGCGGCGCCCATCGGGACCATTCCGCTGTTCGTGCGGGCCGGATCGATCATTCCGCTCGGCGTCGACATCGCGAGCACGGCCACCGCCCAGGCGCTCGCCGAGATCCGCGTATATCCCGGCAGGGACGCGCAGTTCGCGCTGTACGACGACGACGGCGTGACCTACGACTATGAGACCGGCAGGGGTCGGACCACGCATCTGCTGTGGGACGATCGCAGCGGCCGCTTCACGGCAACGGGCGACGGCGCCGCGCACGCGGCCGCCGGCTTGGTGAGGATAATTCGCTGACCCTTCCCGATCACTTCACCAGATCGTTCAACTGGAAGATCGGCAGCAGCAGGGCGATGACGATGAACATCACGACCGCGCCCATGAACACCACCATGAAAGGCCCGAGCAAATTCGTGAGCGTCGCCAGCAGTCCGTCCATCTCGCGCTCCTGATTGGTGGCCGCCCGCTCGAGCATCTTCTCCAGCTCGCCGCTGCTCTCGCCGCTCGAAATCAGATGGATCATCATCGGCGGAAACAGCCTGCGGGCGGCCAGCGACTTGCCGATGGGCGCGCCTTCACGCACCCGCAACGCCGCGTCGCTGACCGCATTCTTCATCGGCAGGTTGTTGACGACATCCGCCGAGATGCGCAGCGCCTCGAGCACGGGCACCGCACTGGCGGTCAGGATGCTGAAGGTGCGCGCAAAGCGGGCGGTGTTCAGGCCGCGAATCAGCTTGCCGACGAGCGGCAGGCGCAGCAGGAAGCGGTCGAAACGCAGGCGCGCCTCCGGCGCCTTGAGCCAGCGCAGAAATGCCCAGGTGCCGAGGGCGGCGGCGGCCACGGCGTAATACCAATAATTGCGGATCAAATCGCTCGCACCGATCAAAATGCGCGTGGCTAGGGGCAGCTCCTGCTTGCCCGATTCGAACACCGCGACCACCTGGGGAACCACATAGGCCAGGAGGAACGACACGATCGCGCAGGACAGCACCATCAGCACGATCGGATAGACCATCGCGTTGCTCACCTGCTGCCCCATGACCTGGCGGGATTCGGTGTAATCAGAGAGGCGCTCGAGCACGTGATCCAGCTTGCCGGACTGCTCGCCGGCCGACACCGTCGCACGGTAGATTTCCGGAAACGCCTGCGGAAAGTCCCGCAGGCCGTCCGCCAGCGGGTGGCCCTCCACCACCTTGCTGCGCACGCCGAGGATGATTCTCTGCACCCGCGGCTTCTCGGTCTGTTCCGCGACCGCCTGCAGGGACTCCTCCAGCGGCAGTCCGGAACGCAACAGGGTGGCCAACTGGCGCGTCAGCAGCGCCAGATCCAGCGTGGACAGGCCGCGCTTGAACAGCCCCTTGGCGCGGCTGCGTTTCAGCTCGGTCTGCGCGGACTCCTGGATCTCCATCGGCAGCAGATGCTTGTCGCGCAGCAGCTGGCGGACGTGCTTGGGGGTGTCGCCTTCGATCAGCCCCTTGCGCTCGCGGCCCTGGGCATCTAGCGCCGTGTATTCGAACGCGCCCATCAATCCTCGCGGGTGACGCGCAGCACTTCTTCCAGCGTCGTTTCGCCCGCCATGACTTTCCTGCGACCGTCGTCGCGGATGCCTGGGCCCGCGGTTCGGGCATAGCGCTCGAGATCCTGTTCGGACGAGCCGTCATGGATCATGGTCCGCATGTGATCGTCGACGGCGATGAGTTCATAGATGCCGGTGCGGCCGCGGTAGCTGTTGCCGGATTCACCGGCGGGGCGCCACAGCGTGACGGGACTTCCCTTCGGGTCCAGATTGAGCAGGCGCCGTTCGTATTCGCCGGCGAGGAAGGGCTCCTTGGTGTCCGGATTCAGCACGCGGACCAGCCGCTGTGCCAGCACGCCGATCAGACTGGAGGAAAGCAGGAACGGCTCGATGCCCATGTCGCGCAGGCGCGTGACCGCGCCCACAGCGGTGTTGGTGTGCAGGGTCGAGAGCACCAGGTGGCCGGTCAAACTCGCCTGCACCGCGATCTGAGCGGTCTCGAGGTCGCGGATTTCGCCCACCATGACGACGTCCGGATCCTGACGCAGGATCGCGCGCAAGCCGCGTGCGAAGGTCATCTCCACCTTGGTGTTCACCTGGGTCTGACCGATGCCGTCGATGTAGTATTCGATCGGGTCCTCGACCGTCATGACGTTGCGCGTGTTGTCGTTGATGCGCTCCAGCGCCGCATACAGGGTCGTGGTCTTGCCGGAACCCGTCGGACCCGTCACCAGGATGATGCCGTGCGGTTTGTGGATGATTTCGTCCATGATCTCCTGGGTGCGGGAGTCCATTCCCAGGGAGGTCAATTCGATGCGTCCGGCCTGTTTGTCGAGCAGACGCAGCACCACACGCTCGCCATGGCCGGAGGGCAGGGTGGATACGCGGACGTCGACCGCCCGTCCGGCGATGCGCAGCGAGATTCTGCCGTCCTGCGGCAAACGGCGTTCGGCGATGTCGAGCTTGGACATGACCTTGATGCGCGAGACCACCAGCGGCGCCACGCCGCGCTTGGTCTGCAGCACCTCGCGCAGGACGCCATCCACGCGAAACCGGATCACCAGCCGGTTCTCGTACGGCTCGATGTGGATGTCGGAGGCATTCTCCTTGACCGCTTGGGTGAGCAGCGCGTTGATCAGTCGGATGATCGGCGCCTCATCGTCGCTTTCCAGCAGGTCGGAGGACTCCGGGATGTCCTCGGCCAGATGGGCGAGATCGGTGTTGTCATCCAGACCCTCGAGCATCTGCATGGCAGCGCCGGAACCGGCCTCGTAGGCCACCCGCAACAGCGAGTCGAATTGTTCCACGGAAACACGCTCGAGCTTCAGCGGCACGCCGACGAAGCGGCGCACCTCGGCCAGGCTGAGCGGCAGCACCCCCGGCCGGCAGACGGTGTCCGCCATGCCGTTCACGATGCCGCGCACCAGAATCCCGTGGCGCTTGGCGAACGGGAAGGATAGCTTGCGCTGCCCCAAAGACTCCTGGAGTTCGGCGCTCATGGCAGCGGGGTACTCTGCGGCGCGGTGCGCGCCGGCGCGGCGCTTTGCGGCGCGGGTACGGGTGCGCCCGGCGTTGCGGGATCGACGGTCGCGCCGCCGGGGTTGGTGGGCGCAGGGTCGGGCGCACGCACCCGCCCGGCCGGGATCGCGGGTATGGCCGGCTGGGTCTCACCCGGCAACAGGGTGATGTGTCCCTTGTGCAGCGTGCGTTCCTCGCCTCGAACCTCGTTGTACTTCTCGACGCTGGTCGCCTCGGTCTGGTTTGCGTCGCGTAGGATCTTCGGGCGTATGAACACGATCAGGTTCTTCTTCTGGCGCGAACCGCTGCGCGACTTGAACAGGTTGCCGATGATCGGGATTGCGCCGAGCCCGGGCACCCGGTCCTCGCTTTCCGTGACCGTATCGGACATGAGGCCGCCGAGCACGATGATACCGCCGTCCTCGATGAGCACCGTGGTCTTGATCGAGCGCTTGTTGGTGGAGATGTCCGCCGAGTCGGTGAGCTTGGCGCCCGGCGAGGAGTCCTCCTGCTCGATCTTGAGCTGCACGGAATTGCCCTCGTTGATGTGCGGGGTGACCTTCAATATCGTTCCCACCTCCTCGCGCTGAATCGTTTCGAACGGGCTGGTGGTGCCGTTGGTGCTCGCGGTCGAGCTGGTGTAGGAGCCGGTGATCAGCGGAATCTCCTGCGTCACCTTCACCTCGGCCTCCTCGTTGTTCATGGTGATGATCGACGGGGTCGAAATGATGTTGCTGGTGCCGTCGCTGCGCAGCGCCTGGAGCAACGCGGCAAAATTCGTCCCGGATGTCGAATTATAGCGCCCGATGGCGAGCGTGGCGCCGGTGCCGAGCGTCGAGCTGGTGATGCTGGAGAGCGTGCCGCCCGCCGCCGCGGCGGCCAGGTCGACGATGCTGGTGCCGCTGCCCGGCAAATTCGTCACCGCGGCGGGCACCGTGGTGGAGCCCTGGCCGTAAAGCGCCCACTGCACCCCGAGATTCGAGCTCTTGTTTACGTCCACCTCGACGATGATGGCCTCGACCTGCACCTGGGCGCGGCGGATGTCGAGCTTGTCGATGACCGCCATCAGGGATTTCATGATCTTGGGCGGCGCGGTCAGCACCAGTGAATTGGTCGGCGCATCCGCCCAGATGGTCACGCTCGCATCGACATTGGATCCGCCGCCGCCCGCGGCGGGCGCGGTCGCCGGACCGCCCTGGGCCTTGGCCGATGCCGTGGCCTGACCCTTGAGCTTCTCGGCGATCTTTTCGGCATCGGCATATCGCAGATAGCGCACCTGGGTGTCGCCGCCGGACTGCAGCGGCGTGTCCAGATTGATGATCAGGGCCTTGATGCGCAGCCGCTGCGACTTCTCGCCGCTGATCAGAATGCTGTTGGTGCGCTCGTCGGCGACCACCTTGGCCGCTGTGCCGCCGCCCTCCGGGGTTTGCGCGCCGCCGCCGCCCTGGTTCAGCTGTGTGACGATGCGCACCAGTTCGGCGGCGCTGGCATTGTGCAGGGGCACGACCTCCACCGGCTCGTCGCTGCTCGAGTCCATGCGCTCGATGATGCGCATGATCCGGTTCACGTTGCTGGCTCGATCCGAGATGATCAGCATGTTGCTGCCCGGATAGGCGGCCAGATGGCCCTGCTGCGGGATCAGGGGCCGCAGCAGCGGCACGAGCTGCGCCGCGCTGATGTTCTTCATGGTGATGATCTGCGTGACGATCTCATCCGAGTTGGGGTTGACATCCCCCGGCAGATCGATGGACGGCAGCTGCCGCGCGTCGGTGTTCGGAACGATCTTGATGACCTTGCCGGCGGGGACTGCCACGTAGCCGTACACCTGCAGCACCGACAGGAACGCCTCGTAGAACGCCGCCGGCGACATCGGCGTCGAGGACAGCATGGTGACCTTGGCATTGACGCGCGGATCGATGATGAAATTCTTGCCCGTCACCTCGCTGACCGCCTGGATGATCTGGCCGAGATCCGCATCCTTGTAGTTGGGCGTGATGGTCGCGTTTTCCTGGGGCTTTGCCGCCGGGGCGGCCAAGGGTATCGCGCAGGCGAGCAGCGCGGCAGCCGCATAGGCCGCAAATTTGCGGTGCTTGCGCGGTGGTCTGAGGGATGTCGGTATCATAATTGCTCGTATGTTGAACGCGTTGGACCTGCATCCCCGCCACTAGTTTGAATTCTCGTTGCTGGGGCCGCCTGCCGCTGCAGGCGCGCTCGCCGCCGGGGTTCCCGGAACCACCGGAGCCGCAGGATCGGCAGCGCCCATGGCGCCGCTGCCGCCGTTGATGGCCGCACCGTTGTTGCCGCCATTCTCGAGGACTTTCGAGGCTTGCGCTGCGACCTGGGCGATATTTAGGGTGATATCCTGCTTTTCGCCGGCCCGCTCGATGGTCACCGTGGCCTGATTCGATGATTGGATGGTGTTCAACACCTCCTGGCTGCGCTGCGGGTCGTCCAGCGGCGTGCCGTTGATCGCGGTGACCAAGTCCCCGGGTCGCAGGCCCAGGCTGGCAAACGCCTGCCGGTTGCGGCCGGGATAGGCGCGAAAGCCGCGCAGCTTGCCGGCCTTGTTGTCATAGGAGGCCACGGTGCGCATGACTTCATTCAACAGGCCCGGATCCTGCGCAACCATGCGGCGAATGTTCTCGACGGAAGCGAGCGTGCGTTGATCGATGGCGCTGGCCCGTTGAGCCACCGGCGGCGGCGCCCGGGCGGGCAGCACATGGGGCAGCAGGAGAGTCTCCAGGCTGCCGGCCCGGTTGAGCAGAACGCGATCCAGATACACTGAATACAGGGAGGCGCCGCCCACGGCGTCGCCGACCGAATACACCTTGGACGGGCCGCCGTCGCTGATGATGGCGATGCCTCGTTTGGGGTCCTGGGTGGCGATGGTGCCGGCCAGCAGGAGATTCGAGGTTGAATTCGGTGCATTGGCGGGGTCGAGCGACCCGGCGCCCGCCGCCGTACCGAACAGGTGAGCAGAGACCACGCTTTGCACGTCGATGCCCGGCCGCAGCGTGGTTGCCGGCATCCGATTGGGTGCGGATATGGGCGACTGCAGCGGACTGCCGCCCAGCAGCGAAACGGCCATGCGGGCCAGTTCCACGGCGATCAGCGTCGCCAATACCAGCGAAACCAGCCAGGGACCGTTGCGCGGCAGGCGAGCCAGCCAATCATGTAGTCGCGTATCCAGCATGTGATTGTCGTGCGAATCGATCGCGGTAGTTGCGCATGCGCCGGGGCCGCGCGTCAAACAGTTTATTGGACAATCATACGGTTATCTTGCTTTGGCGCTCAAGCATTTGTTTTTACTTGTTAAAGTAAAGTGACACCGTTTTGCGACATAACCGATTGCAATGCAGCTCAAAAACCATGTCTTGTAAAGCGGGAGTCCGCGCCCTATAAACTTGAACTCAATGAGAGATGACATCGAACGCGGTCGGGACGGTACCGGCTTGGTCGTCGAGGAAGCGGCGCCCAAGCTCAAGCGCCCGCCCCTCTACCAGGTCGTGCTGATCAACGACGATTACACCCCCATGGAGTTCGTGGTCGACATCCTGCAGCGGTTCTTTGCCATGGACCGCACCAAGGCGACCCGCGTTATGCTTGAGGTCCATACTAAGGGCAAGGGCGTATGCGGGGTCTTTACTTATGAAATCGCGGAGACCAAGGTGGCTCAAGTGATCGCGTACGCGCGACAACATCAGCATCCGCTGATGGCAACGCTAGAAGAGGCGTAACCAGTGCTCAGTCAAGAACTCGAATTTTGTTTGAACGATGCATTCGCCGGTGCGCGCGAGGCGCGCCATGAATTCATGACGGTGGAACATCTGCTGCTCGCGATCGTGGATACGCCGAAGATCCGGGAGATCCTGAAGTCCTGCGGTGCCGACACCGCCAAGCTCAAGAACGAGCTCAAGCAGTTCATCGACCAGACGACGCCGCGATTGCCGAGCGGCGAGGACCGCGACGTGCAGCCCACCCTGGGATTCCAGAGGGTGCTGCAGCGCGCCGTTTTCCACGTCCAATCGAGCGGCAAGAAGGAGGTCACGGTTGCGAATGTGCTGGTGGCCATATTCAGCGAGAAGCAATCGCACGCCGCGTATCTGCTGTCCATGCAGGACGTGTCGCGGCTCGATGTCGTGAATTTCATCGCCCATGGGCTGTCCAAGGCGGGCGGCGAGGAGCGCAGCGATCGCGAAGAGGGCGGCGCGGCCGGCGACGCCGAGCGCGAGGGCGATGGCGGCGGCAGCGCTCTCGAGAAATACGCTACCAACCTGAACGAAGCGGCGCGCAAGGGCAAGATCGATCCTTTGATCGGTCGCAAGCTCGAAGTCGAAAGGACCATCGAAATTCTCTGCCGCAGGCGCAAGAACAATCCCCTGTACGTCGGTGAGGCCGGCGTGGGCAAGACCGCCATCGCCGAGGGACTGGCGCGGATGATCGTCGAGAACCAGGTCCCCGACGTCCTGCTCGACGCGACCATCTATTCGCTCGACATGGGATCCCTGGTCGCAGGGACCAAGTATCGCGGCGACTTCGAGAAGCGGCTGAAGGCGGTGCTGGCGGAGGTCAAGAAACAGCCCGGCGCCGTGCTGTTCATCGACGAGATCCACACGGTCATCGGGGCCGGTGCGGCATCCGGCGGGGTGATGGACGCATCGAACCTCATCAAGCCGGCGCTCGCCAACGGCGAGCTGCGCTGCATCGGCTCGACCACCTACAACGAATATCGGGGCATCTTCGAGAAGGATCACGCCCTCGCCAGGCGCTTCCAGAAGATCGACATCACCGAACCGTCGATACAGGACACTGTGGAGATCCTGCGCGGGCTGAAATCGCGCTACGAGGAGCACCACGGCATCAAGTACGAGGACGATGCGCTGCGCGCCGCCGCGGAACTTGCCGCGCGGCATATCAACGACCGGCACATGCCCGACAAGGCCATCGACGTCGTCGATGAGGCGGGGGCGAATCTGCGCCTGCAGCCGGTCGAGAAACGCGAGACGTCGGTGACCGTGACACAGATCGAAAATGTGGTCGCGCGCATCGCGCGCATCCCACCGAAGAACGTGTCGCTGTCCGACCGGGACGTGCTGAAGAATCTGGAGCGCAACCTGAAGCTGACCATATTCGGCCAGGACCGGGCGATCGAGGCGCTCGCGGCTGCGATTAAGATGTCCAGATCCGGCCTGGGAGATCAGCGCAGGCCCGTCGGCTCGTTCCTGTTCTCAGGGCCGACCGGGGTCGGCAAGACCGAGGTGACTCGCCAGCTGGCGATCGCAATGGGCGTTGAATTCGTGCGTTTCGACATGTCGGAGTACATGGAGCGCCACACCGTGTCGCGTCTCATCGGGGCCCCCCCGGGCTATGTCGGATTCGACCAAGGCGGACTGTTGACGGAGGCGATCGCCAAGCATCCGCACTGCGTGCTGCTGCTCGATGAGATAGAAAAGGCGCATCCGGATGTGTTCAACCTGCTGCTGCAGGTTATGGATCATGGGACGCTCACCGACAACAACGGCCGCAAGGCCGATTTTCGCCACGTCATCATCATCATGACCACCAACGCGGGAGCATTCGAGATGAGCCGCCCGAGCATCGGTTTCACGCAATCGGACAGCGGTGCCGACGGCATGGAGGCGATACGGCGGCTGTTTTCCCCCGAATTCCGCAACCGCCTCGACGCAGTCATCCAATTCGGCGGCCTCGATCAGGACACCATCGAGCGCGTGGTCGACAAGCTGCTGGTCGAAGCGGAGGCGCAGCTCGAGCAGAAGGGCGTTTCCATATCCGTCGACGAGCGCGCGCGTCGCTGGATCGCGAAGCGCGGCTATGACCCGAAAATGGGCGCGCGGCCGATGGCCAGGGTCATCCAGGAATTCATCAAGCGTCCGCTTGCCGAGGAATTATTGTTCGGCAAGCTGGTGGGAGGCGGGCACGTGGAGGTCAGCTTGAGCGAAGACGGGGATAAGTTGAAACTCGAGACGCGCCCGGCGAACGCGCCGGCGCTGTTGTCGCACGAAAGCTAGCGGCCGCGGTAGACGATGCGGCCCTTGGTAAGGTCGTAAGGGGTCATTTCCACGGTGACCTGGTCGCCGGTGAGGATGCGAATGTAATTTTTGCGCATCTTGCCCGAAATGTGTGCGGTGACCACGTGGCCGGTCTTGAGCTTCACACGAAATGTCGTGTTGGGGAGGGTCTCGATGACCTCGCCCTCGAATTGAATTGCCTCTTCTTTTGACATGCGTCCTTGTGGTGTGCCCTGAGACCGCGCGCATTGTGCATAAAGGCCCTGGGTAAAGCAATTTAAGCCGGGGCGGCGGCCCAGCTGCCGCTCGGCGTGCGGTGTGCGTAGGCGCGCAGCAGCGATCCGAAATCGCTGCGCGACAGCTCGCGGGCGCCGAGGCTCGCCAGATGGTTGCTCGCGACCTGGCAGTCGATCACCTTGACGCCGCGTCCGCGGCACTCCTCCACCAGACGTGCCAGGGCCACCTTCGAGGCATCGCGCTGCCGGCTGAACATCGACTCGCCGAAGAACACCTGGCCGAGCTGCAGGCCGTACAGGCCGCCGACCAATCGCCCCGACCGGTAGGTCTCGACCGAATGCCCAAAGCCGAGGGCGTGAAGCGCCTCGTACGAGGCGATCATCTGCAGGTTCAGCCAGGTATCGGCGCCCGATATGCGCGGTGCGGCGCAGGCGCGAATCGTCTCGCCGAAGGCCAGGTCGAGCTCCGTGACGTAGCCGCCGTTGCGCAGGGTTTTGGCAAGGCTGCGGCTGCACTTGAATTCGTCGGGGAACAACACCATACGCGGATCCGGCGCCCACCACAGGATGGGCTGCTGCGCCGAGTACCACGGAAACACGCCGCGCTCATAAGCGGCCAGCAGCCGCGCTGGGGACAGGTCGCCGCCGGCGGCCAGCAGCCCCTGCGGCTCACGCAGCGCCTGCTCGATGGGCGGGAACCATTCCGGGTCCGTGTGCTCGCTCAGCCAGACGAGCCTGCTCAGAGATGCAA
The DNA here is from genome assembly GCA_003137095.1 of Gammaproteobacteria bacterium. Lineage (GTDB taxonomy): Bacteria > Pseudomonadota > Gammaproteobacteria > Steroidobacterales > Steroidobacteraceae > Bog-1198. The sequence goes on along the minus strand of PLET01000038.1, from coordinate 10,464 downwards.
CTCCTCATCGGGTGCCCGATGATAGGGCACGTGCTCATTGATCGCTGCGGCGTAGCCTTCGATGCCGCGCGCCTCGCGCACTGCGTAGTCGCGGATGGCGCTCGCGAATCGCGCATCGGCCACATAGTGCGCCGAACTGGTGAGCGTCGGGACGAAGCCGCGCGGCACCTTGTGCTCGCCCTGGGTGCCCGGCTCGAAGCGGCGCAGTTTCTTCTCGATGCAATATTCGATGCCCTGGTAGTAACAGGTCTCGAAATGCAGACTGTGATAATTGCCGCCGGCGCCCCAATAGCGTCCGAACAGCGCATCCTCGCCGACGAAAAAAATGGCCACCGCGATCGGCTGCGAGCCGTGGCGCGCGATTTTCAGCATCAGCGATTCAGGCATGCGCGCGGCGATCAGCTTGAAGAACTTCAAATTCAGATACGGTTCGTGCCCGTGGCGGTAGAAGGTATCTGCGTAGAATTCATACAGAGTCTGCCACAGCGCGTCGTCGACCTCGCCGCCCATGCGGGTGTCGAATTCGATGCCGGCCTCCTGTACGCGCCGCCGTTCCCGCTTGGCCTTCTTGCGCTTCTCGGCGGTGAAGGTGGCGAGGAACGCATCGAAGGAATCATAGTCCTGGTTGTACCAATGAAACTGGCAATCGCGCCTCACGATCAGGCCGGCGTCGCGCAGCCGATCCACCGCATCATCGGTCGGAAACAGCACGTGCCAGGTCGACAGATCCTCGGCACGCACGTAGTCGGTGGCCGCGGCCGTCAGCGCCGCAGCGGTGGCGCCGGCATCGGCGCCGGCCCGCACCAGGAATCGCGGTCCGCGTACCGGCGTGAACGGAATGGCCGAGAGCAGTTTGGGGTAGTACGCGAGCCCGTGCTGCGCGTAGGCGCCCGCCCAGGCAAAATCGAATACGAACTCGCCGCGCGAATGGGACTTGCGGTACAGGGGCAGGGCGCCGATCACCTCGCCGCCGTCCTGCAGTATCAAATGCCGCGCGCTCCAGCCGTTGCGCGGCGTGGCGCAGCCGGATTCCTCCAGGGCGAGCAGGAATTCATGACGCAGAAACGGCTGGCCGCCGCCGGCCAGCGCATTCCAAGTGGCGCTGTCGATGTCCGCGATGCTGCTCAGGAACCTGTGGCTGCGCGTGGCGCGTCGCATGCTGCTCGATGCCGGCGAGCCACCCGTGCGGTCGGTCACGCGTGGGCGGCTAAGCGATTCGTGTGGGATCCGGCTTCCAGCAGCTCGAGATACTTGTCGGCGTCGAGCGCCGCCATGCAGCCGGTGCCCGCCGAGGTCACCGCCTGGCGATACACGTGATCCGCGACGTCGCCCGCGGCAAACACCCCCTCGATGCTGGTGGCCGTCGCATTGCCCTCGCTGCCGCCCTTGACCGAAATGTAGCCGCCGCGCATGACCAGCTGCTGTTCGAACAGCTGCGTATTGGGTTGATGGCCCACGGCAATGAACACCCCGTCCACCTGCACGGCACGCGTCCCCGGCCCGGCGAGCGACCGCAGGCGTACCCCCGTGACCCCGGCGTCGTCGCCCAGGATCTCATCGATGGTGTGATTCCAGACGATGCTGGCCTGGCCGTCCGATTCCAGGGCGAACAGGCGATCCTGGAGGATTCTCTCGGCGCGCAGCTTGTCGCGGCGGTGCACGAGCGTGACGTGCGAGGCGATCTTGGACAAATACAGCGCCTCTTCGACGGCCGTGTTGCCGCCGCCCACCACCACGACCGGTTTGCCGCGGTAGAAAAAGCCGTCGCAGGTTGCGCACGCCGACACGCCCCTGCCGCGATAGGCCTCCTCGGAGGCCAGGCCCAGGTACTTCGCCGATGCGCCGGTCGCGATGATCAGCGCATCGCAGGTGTATTCGCCGTCGTCGCCGAACAGCCGGAAGGGACGCTTCTGCAACTCGACCCGGTTGATGTGATCGGTGGCGATACGGGTGTTGAAGCGTTCGGCATGGCGGCGCATGCGCTCCATGAGCGCCGGACCCAGCAAACCCTCCACATCGCCGGGCCAATTGTCCACCTCCGTGGTGGTCATGAGCTGGCCGCCCTGCTCCAGTCCGGTGATCAACAGCGGGTCGCGGTTGGCCCGGGCCGCGTAAACCGCGGCCGCGTAGCCGGCGGGTCCGGATCCCAAGATGACTAGACGGCTGTGCCGGGCGCTCATGGACTTTATGTTCCTTCCTCATCGGATGTTGGCTGCTCGAGCATGGTAAGTAAATCCAGGCACGCCAGCCACCTCGGGCGCCTGCCGGGCCCCCCAGGCGGTTCCGGTGTTGGCGCCGGACCCCGGACTCGGGTACTATCACATAATATTCAATTAGTTAAGAAGTAAATATCATTAGAGGTCTAGATCTAACCGGGGCCGAGCCCAGGAACTCGAAGCGCATACCGAGGCTGTCCGCGGCGGTTGCCCGGTCATTGCGCGAGGGCACTTTGTGGGTGCTCGGGGCTTTCGGACTCATCTTATTGCTGGCATTAATGTCGTATAGCCCTCACGATGCGGCATTTTCGGACACCGGAGAGCCCGGGCCGGTGAACAACTGGATCGGGCCGGTGGGTGCGTGGCTCGCCGGATTTTTCTTCTTCCTGTTCGGCCGGCCCGCCTACCTGTTCCCGCTGATGTTGGCCTATTCGGGCTGGCTGGTGCACAAGGATCAATTGCTGCCGGACGCGCGTTCGCGCGTCAATTCGCTGCTGCGCGCCGCGGGTTTCGTGCTGACGCTGTTGACGAGCTGCGGCCTCGCCACGCTGCATTGGGACGGGACCGGCTTTCCCAACAGCGCGGGCGGCGTGCTCGGTGAACTGATCGGCAACGGCAGCGCCCAGGGCCTGAGTTTCCTCGGGGCCACGCTGCTGCTGCTCGGCCTGTGGCTTGCCGGAGTGGCGCTGTTCCTCGGCGTGTCCTGGTTCAAGATCATGGACCAGATCGGCGCCTTGACGCTCAAGGGGGCCGATTGGGCCGTCGCCAAATTGGAACAGCACCGTGAACTGTCCTCCGGCCAGCAGCGCAAGCAGGCGCGTCAGGAAGTCGTGCGCGAGGAGCAGAAAAAAGTCGCCGGCCGTCCGCCGCCGCGCATCGAGCCGCCCGCCGCCGCCCCCGTGAAAAGCGAGCGTGTGGAGCGCGAGCGGCAGGTACCGCTGTTCGATGCGCCCAAGTCGAGCGAACTGCCGGCGCTGGCCCTGCTCGATGAGCCGGTGGCGCGCGAACCGTCCTATTCGGAAGAGGCGCTCGAGGCCATGTCGCGCCTGGTGGAGCTCAAGCTGCGCGACTTCGGCGTCGAGGCCGAGGTCGTCGCTGTTCAGCCCGGCCCGGTCGTCACGCGCTTCGAGCTGCGCCCGGCGCCGGGGGTCAAGGTCAGCCAGATCAGCAATCTGGCCAAGGATCTCGCCCGCGCCCTGTCCGCGATCAGCGTTCGCGTCGTGGAAATCATTCCCGGAAAATCCGTGGTCGGCTTGGAAATCCCCAACGAGAAGCGCGAGATCGTGACCTTGGGCGAGATCATCAAGTCGAAACCCTACGACGACGTCGCCTCGCCCCTGGCGCTGGCGCTCGGCAAGGACATCGGCGGCGTGCCGGTGGTGGCCGACCTCGCGCGCATGCCGCATCTGCTGATCGCCGGCACCACCGGTTCGGGCAAATCGGTGGGCATCAATGCGATGGTTCTGAGCCTGGTGTACAAGGCGACGCCCGAACACGTGCGCATGATCATGATCGATCCGAAGATGCTCGAACTGTCCGTGTACGAGGGGATACCGCATCTGCTGTCGCCGGTCGTGACCGACATGAAGCAGGCCGCCAACGCGCTGCGCTGGTGCGTCGCCGAAATGGAACGGCGCTACCAGCTCATGTCGGCACTCGGCGTGCGCAACATCGGCGGCTTCAACCGCAAGGTCAAGGACGCGGCCGAGGCGGGCAATCCCATCAAGGATCCGATCCGCCTGCAGAAGATCGCCCAGGGCGTGCCCGGGGTGGTCGCCGAGGAAGTGCCGGATCTCACCACGCTGCCGTTCGTGGTGGTCATCATCGATGAGCTCGCCGATCTGATGATGATCGTCGGCAAGAAGGTCGAGGAACTCATCGCCCGTCTGGCGCAGAAGGCGCGCGCCTCCGGCATTCACCTGATCCTCGCGACCCAGCGACCCTCGGTAGATGTCATCACGGGGCTGATCAAGGCCAACATCCCGTCGCGCATCGCCTTTCAGGTTTCCGCCAAGGTCGATTCACGCACCATCCTCGATCAGAGCGGCGCGGAGTCGCTGTTGGGGCACGGCGATATGCTGTATCTGCCCCCCGGAACCTCCATTCCGACGCGCGTACACGGCGCCTTCGTGTCCGATCAGGAGGTGCACCGCGTGGTGGCGGGCCTGAAGGCCGCATCCCCGCCGGTTTACATCGAGGAAATTCTCGAGGGTCCGCGCAATCCGATTCCGGGATTTCCCGCCGACGAGGACGACGGCGGGGACGCGGGGATGATCGATGCGGAACAGGATCCGCTGTACGACGAGGCGGTGCGCATCGTCATCGAGACCCGCAAGGCGTCGATTTCCGGCGTGCAGCGGCGGCTCAAGATCGGCTACAACCGTGCGGCACGCCTGGTCGAAGCCATGGAGGCGGCCGGCCTGGTGGGACCCCTGCAGTCGAATGGTGGGCGCGAGATCTACGCCCCGGCGCCGGCGGAGGAGTGACATGCGGCCGGCGGTGAGGAGCTTCGCGCTGGCCGGCCTGACGGTGTTGAACTGTGCGCAGGCTGCGATGAGTTCGCCGGCCGCCCGGGTCGAGCGGTACCTCGCCGGATTGTCCACCTGGTCGGCCGATTTCGAACAGACCATCGATGATGCGCAGGGCAAGGTGCTGAGCAGCGCATCCGGACACCTGTATCTGCAGCGGCCCGGCAAATTTCGCTGGGACTATGTGAAGCCCTCCGAACAGCTGGTGCTCGCCGACGGGAAGAAACTCTGGTTCTACGACAAGGATCTCGCGCAGGCCAACGTCAGGGATATGGACGCGAGTCTCGCCGACACGCCCGCGATGCTGCTGTCCGGCGGCAGTTCGGTCAGCAGCCAATTCGACATCACGGCGCTGCCGGCAGCCGAGGGGCTGGAATGGTTTCAGCTCACCCCCAAGCATCCGAATTCGGATTTTCAGGCATTGCGCATCGGATTCGACAAGGGCGAGCTGGCGCGCATGCTGCTGGCGGACAAGCTCAATCAGGTGACCCGTGTGATCTTTTCCGCCGCCAAGCGCAATACCAAACTCGCGCCGGATCTGTTCTCATTCACTCCGCCCGCGGGGGTGGACGTGATCGGACGCGACGGCAAGTGACCCGGGCGGGCGACGGCAGCTACCGGCCGCTCGCCGACCGGCTGCGTCCGCAATCGCTCGATGAATTCGTCGGCCAGGCGCATCTGCTGGGTGCCGGCGCGCCCCTGCGCAAGGCGCTGGAATCCGCAAGACCGCACTCGATGATTCTGTGGGGACCGCCGGGCACCGGCAAGACCACGCTCGCGCGCCTGGTCGCGAGTGGCGCCGATGCCGAATTCGTCGCCCTGTCGGCGGTTCTGGCCGGCATCAAGGACATTCGCGCCGTGATCGAACGGGCGCGTTCGCTGCGCGGCACGCGCGACACCGTGCTGTTTCTCGACGAAATCCATCGCTTCAACAAATCGCAGCAGGACACGTTTTTGCCGTACGTCGAGGACGGCACGCTGATCTTCATCGGCGCCACCACCGAAAATCCGTCCTTCGAGATCAACAACGCGCTGTTGTCGCGGGCACGCGTCTACGTTCTCAAGCCCCTGGCCACGGCCGATCTGGACAAGCTCCTCGAGCGCGCACTGCGCGATGTACAGCGCGGCCTCGGGGCCCTCGGCCTCTCGATCGAAGCCAGGGGACGCGAGCTACTACTGGCCGCAGCCGACGGCGATGCACGCCGCATGTTGAATCTGCTGGAGACCGCGGCGGATCTGGCCGAACTGCAAGGCAGCGTCAGGGTGCTCGGTGCCGACGGCATGCGCGCCGTGATCGGCAGCACCTATGTGCGCTTCGACAAGGGTGGCGAGAATTTCTACGATCAGATCTCGGCACTGCACAAATCGGTCCGCGGCAGCGACCCGGACGCCGCACTGTACTGGCTGTGCCGCATGCTGGCCGGTGGCTGCGATCCGCTGTACATCGCGCGCCGCGCGCTGCGCATGGCGAGCGAGGACATCGGCAACGCCGATCCGCGCGCCTTGACGCTCGCGCTCGAGGCCTGCGCGGTGTATGAACGCCTCGGCAGTCCGGAGGGGGAGCTGGCGATCGCACAGGCCATCGTGTTCATGGCCTGCGCCGCCAAGAGCAATGCGGTGTACACCGCGTACAATGCGGCGGCCGAGGACGCGGCGAACCTCGGTTCGCTGGAGGTGCCGCTGCATCTGCGCAATGCGCCGACACGGCTGATGAAGGAAATCGGCTACGGCAAGGGCTATCGCTACGCACACGATGAGCCCGACGCCTACGCGGCCGGCGAGCGATATTTCCCGGACGACATGCCGGATCGCCGCTATTATCAACCGGTTGCGCGCGGCCTGGAAATCAAGATTGGCGAGGCTCTCGCCGCACGCCGAAGGAACCCATCGTGATCGATCCCAAGCTGCTGCGCAGCGATCTGTCCGGCGTCGCGGCGCAGCTGGCGCGCCGCGGTTTCGCACTGGACGTCGCCGCCGTGGCCGGCATCGAGGAGCGGCGCAAGACCGCGCAGATCGAAGCCGACAGGCTGCGCGCGGAGCGCAACGCCAACGCCAAGGCGGCCGGATCGGCGAAGTCGAAGGGCCATGACATCGCTCCACTGCTGTCGATCGGCGAGGCCTTGGGCGTTGAATTGGCGCGCGTGGAAAGCCGTCTGGAGACGCTGCAGGCCGAGCTTGCCGATGTGCAGTCGGGTCTGCCGAACCTGCTGCATCCGAGCGTTCCGGACGGCCGCGACGAATCGGCGAATGTCGAGGTTCGGCGCTGGGGCGAACCCAGGCTGTTTGACTTCGTCCCGAAGGACCATGTGGCGCTCGGCGAGCCCTTGGGGATGGACTTCGAGGCGGCTGCTCGCATGTCGGGTGCCCGCTTCGTGGTGATGACCGGACAGCTCGCCCGCGTGCACCGGGCGCTGATCCAATTCATGCTCGATTTGCACGTGCGCGATCACGGCTACCGCGAAGCCTACCTGCCGTATCTGGTGCATGCGGCGGCGCTGGTGGGCACCGGCCAATTGCCGAAATTCGAGCAGGACCTTTTCGCGGTGCGCGGCGATCCCGGTTTTTTCCTGATCCCGACTGCCGAGGTGCCGTTGACGAACCTGGTGCGCGACCAAGTGCTCCCAGCCGAACAACTGCCGTTGCGGTACGTCGCGCACACCCCCTGTTTCCGCTCGGAGGCGGGCGCGTCCGGCAAGGACACCCGTGGCATGATTCGCCAGCACCAGTTCGAGAAAGTGGAGCTGGTGCACATCGTGAAGCCCGAGGACTCCTACGCCGCGCTCGATCAGCTCACCGGCCACGCCGAAGCCGTGCTGCGGGCGCTGCAATTGCCGCATCGGGTGATGTCCCTGTGCGCCGGCGACGTCGGCTTCAGCAGCGCCAAGACCTATGATATCGAGGTCTGGCTGCCGTCGCAGCAGCGCTATCGGGAAATATCGTCCTGCAGCAACTGCGAATCCTTCCAGGCGCGCCGCCTGCAGGCGCGCTGGCGCAATCCGGCCACCGGAAAACCCGAACTGGTGCACACCTTGAACGGCTCGGGAGTGGCGGTGGGGCGCGCCCTGGTGGCGATTCTGGAAAACGGCCAACAGGCCGACGGCAGCATCGAACTGCCGGGAGCGCTCGCGCCATACCTGGGCGGAGCGACCCGGCTGAGTTGAGCCCCGGGCGGACGAGATCTCAGTTGCGATTGCCCATGAAGAGGCGCAGAACGTACCAGAACATCAGCGCAATCGATGCGAACAGCTGCATGGCAGCCGACACATAGCGATCTTCCGGGTAGTTGAGAATGATGTTCGAGGTGTCGTGCAACACCGCGGCCCCGGCGAAGCCGATCATCAGTACCGAGAACCAGGTGCCGAGCTGGTAGCCGAACAGCGCACCGCCGACGATGGCCACCAGGGCGAGCACGCCGCCCCACATCAACATGGCCCGCAGGAAGCTGAAATCCTTGCGCGTGCGGTGCGCGACGAACATCAATCCCGCGGTACCCAGGGCCGTCACCACGGTGGCGCTGTCGATGACTCCCGGCGCCCGGGCGTCGGCCAGGTACAGCAGCGGCACGAAGATCAGCGCCTCGGCCACCACGTAGGCCGCAAACGCGAAGTATTGCATGCCGATGGAATTGCTGGACTGCGCCGTACGCGAGGCCAGCCAGCCGATTACCATGAAGGCGCCGAGGATCAGGATCCAGTTGAAGCCGAGCATCCAGTGCGAGATCTGGGCCGCCAGCCCGGATTCGAACAGCCCCAGCTCCACCAGAATGAAGCCGAGAATGCCCCCGACCAGGTGGGTATAGGTGCGCGTGATGAAGGTGGCGCGGCTGTCCGTGCCGGTGCTGGGAAATGCCGCATTGTTGCTTGGAAAATTCGCCATTGCAGTGTCCTTCGGTAAATTGACGCAGACCGGGATTTTACCACCGCCCGCCGCCGCATGCCGATTTTGACCGAAACTCGTGAGATAATCAGTGGGTTAACCGCAGGACGGAGAGGTGGCAGAGCGGTTGAATGCACCGGTCTTGAAAACCGGCAGGGCCTCACGGCCCTCGTGAGTTCGAATCTCACCCTCTCCGCCACAAAAAATCAAAAGGGTCCCAAGGGGGATCCTTTTGATTTTTGAAGGTGCAGGGTGTGTGGACGAACCCAGCCAGGAAGGCTGCAGTGTTCCGTCAGGCGATTAAGCCCAGAGCGAAACCGATCGCGCCCGCTGCGTTCTCAAGTTTCGATAGAACCGGACGTCGCTTGTTTGGAGCGGAAAAGGTATACCAGCAGACATCTCCGCGTTTCACTAACCACCCCAATCCTGCTGATCGAGCCAGATCGCAGTGCGATGCAGCTTGCTGCACGCAAGCTGCACAACGGTTCCAAACCCGGCTGATCGAAGGTTTGGAGCCCTTTCGACTATACGGAGTATTATGCCGTTTGCGTGCGGGTGCGTACTGCTTGCGTGCAGGTGGTCAGCCTTGAATACCGGCGTACTCTGGCAGGGCTCGTGAGCTTGAATCTCACCCGCTCCGCAAATCGCGAATACGATCAATCACGAGCGCCGGCTGCGCCCAAGGCCAGACGCGAAAGGAGCGTGCGGTGCCGGGCGACGGCGACAAGAACACCGTAAAACCGGCGGCGCCGGCGGCCGCGCCAACGCCCGCGGCGGCGGCCGCGCCAACGCCCGCCGTTTCTGCTGCGCGATCGTTCTTCGACCGGCACAGGACGATCATCGTGATTGCAGTCTTGATACTGGCCGCTGCCGCCGTACTGGCATTCGTTCTACGCAGCGGCAGCGCCGAAGAAGACCGGAACCGATTGGTGCTGTACGGCAATGTCGACATGCGCCAGGTGAATCTTGCTTTCAACAACAGCGAACGCATCGCGGAGGTGCTGGTGCAGGAAGGGGCGAAGGTCAGGCGCGGCGAGATTCTGGCCCGTCTGGATACGAGCCGGCTCAAGCCGCTGGCGGCGGCGGCCGTAGCCGAAGTGCAAGCCCAGCAAGCGGTGGTCGACCGACTGCATCACGGCAGCCGGCCGCAGGAGATCGAGCAGGCCCGCGCCAATGTCGCGTCGGCGCGGGCGGACCAGGTCAACGCCCGTCAGCAGTGGACCCGGATGAGCGCGCTGACCACGCTCACCGCCGGCCGGGCGATCAGCGAGCAGGACCTGGAAGGCGCCAAGGCCGCTATGGATTCCGCCCAGGCGCACCTCGAAGTCGCCGAGAAGGCTCTGGATCTCGCGCTGGTGGGTCCCAGGAAAGAGGATATCGCCCAAGCCGAGGCACAGCTTCACGCCAATCAATCGCAACTCGAGCTGCTGCACCGGCAGCTGGCCGACTGCGAACTCGTGGCACCCATCGACGGCGTCGTGCGCTCGCGGCTGCTCGAGCCCGGCGAGATGGTCTCCCCGCAGAGGCCCGTGCTGAATCTGGCCATCATGGATCCGAAGTGGGTCAGGGCCTATGTTTCCGAAACCGACCTGGGCAGGATTCATATGGGAATGAAGGCATCGATCAGCACGGACAGCTTCCCGGGCCGGTCGTTCCCGGGCTGGATCGGGTTCATTGCATCGGTGGCCGAGTTCACGCCGAAATCGGTGCAGACCGTGGAGTTGCGCTCGAGTCTCGTGTACGAAACCCGCATCTTTGTGGATGATCCCTCCGACGCCATGCGACTCGGCATGCCGGCGACCGTGTATCTGGAGTTGGCTCCGGCCACGGCCGGCAGGCACTAG
>PLET01000083.1 GCA_003137095.1 Gammaproteobacteria bacterium | reverse complement strand
CCAAGCCGATCAAGGATTTGAATCTCGAGGGCTTCCATTTTCCGGGCCGCCGCCGGGCGTTGGTGGTCGAATCCGGCCAGGTGCAGCAGGCCATGCACCGTGATGTGCGCCCAATGGGAGGGGCGGGTTTTACCCTGCAAACGCGCCTCGCGCGCCAGCACCGGCGCACAAATCACGAGTTCGCCCAGATGCCGCCGTCCATCCGGGCCCACCCCGGCGCCGGCGAAGGACAGCACATTGGTGGCATGGGCCCGGCGGCGCCACTGCGTGTTCAAGCGGCGGCTCATCGCCTCACCCACGACGCGGATGTCGAGCAGCGGGCCGCCGCCGCCCGGCGCGCGCGCACCGAGTTCCGCCCAGGCCGCCCGTGCCCAGCGCGCAAACTCCGCCGGCCGCGGCACCCACGGCCGGCGCGCCGCGTAGCTTACGTTAAGCGCGGGGCCGGCCACGCACTCACGGGGACGGATCGGGCGAATGCGCTTCGTAGGCTTGGACGATGCGCTGCACCAGGGGGTGGCGCACCACGTCGCGCGAGCTGAACAGCGTGAAGGCGATGCCGCGCACGCCCTTCAGGATGCTGATCACGGTGCGCAGGCCCGAAGGCTTGGTGTTCGGCAGATCCACCTGGGTGATGTCGCCGGTCACCACGGCCTTCGAGCCGAAGCCGATNNCGCGTCAGGAACATCTTCATCTGTTCGTTGGTGGTGTTCTGCGCCTCATCGAGGATCACGAACGAATCGTTGAGCGAGCGGCCGCGCATGAAGGCGAGCGGCGCCACCTCGATCACGTTGCGTTCCATGAGCTTCGCCACGCGCTCGAAGCCCAGCATTTCGTAGAGCGCGTCGTACATCGGCCGCAGATACGGATCCACCTTCTGCGACAGATCCCCGGGCAGGAATCCCAGCCGCTCGCCCGCCTCCACCGCCGGACGCACCAGGATGATGCGGCGTACTTTTTCGGTCTGCAGCGCCTCCACCGCGCAGGCCACCGCCAGATAGGTCTTGCCGGTGCCGGCCGGCCCGATGCCGAAGGTCAGATCATGGGTGCGCACATTGGTGAGGTACTCGGTCTGATTGGAGCCGCGGGCGCGGATCGCGCCGCGGGCGGTGCGCACCTTGAGTTCATCCGGGGCATCGAGGCCCGTGACCACCGCCGTGGCCGGCGCCGGCTCCTCGCCCAGGTTCAATTCCTGCAGCGCCAGATGCACCCGCTCGGAGTCCACCGGTTCGCGCTGCGCACGGGTATACAGGCCCTGCAACACCGCCTCGGCGCGCGCCACCGCGTGCGGGTGCCCCACGATCTGAAAGCGATTGCCGCGGCGCTTCAATTCCACGCCGAGCCGCGACTCGATCAGCCGCAGATGCTCATCGAGGGGCCCGCACAGCTCGATCAGGCGGATGTTGTCCGCTGGATCGAGCAGCACGTCGCGGGTGGCCGGGACGGAATTCACGCCGGAAGGTCTGCCACGAAGCGTCCGCGCAAGGAATTGGGCATGGCTTCGGTAATGATCACATCGGCGAAGCGATTGAGCAACCCGTCCGGCGCGTCGAAATTCACCCAGCGATTGTTGTCCGTGCGCCCCGCCCACTGCGCCGGGTTGCGCCTGGCCGGCCGCTCCACCAGCACCCGCTGGCGCGAGCCCACCATGGAGGCGGAAATCGCCCGCGCCTGGGCGTTGAGGCGCGCCTGCAGCAGCTCGAGCCGCTGCTGCTTGACGGCGTGGGGCAGCGCATCCTCGAGTGCCGCGGCCGGGGTGCCGGGGCGCCGGCTGTACAAAAAGCTGAAGGATTGGTCGAAACCCACCTCGGCCACCAAGTTCAGGGTCGCCAGGAAGTCCGCATCGGTCTCGCCCGGAAAGCCCACGATCAGGTCGGTGGAGATGCAGATGTCCGGGCGCACCGCCTTGAGCTTGCGGATCTTCTGCTTGTACTCGAGCACCGTGTGGCCGCGCTTCATCGCCGCCAGAATGCGATCCGAACCGCTTTGCACCGGCAAGTGCAGGAAATTGTTGAGTTTGGGCACATGCGCATAGGCCTCGATGAGGCTGTCGTTGAAATCCAGCGGATGGCTGGTGACGAAGCGGATGCGCTCCACCCCCGGCACCGCCGCGACATAATGAATCAGGGTGGCCAGATCCGCCTCCATGCCGTCTTCCATGATTCCGGCATAGGCGTTGACGTTCTGCCCGAGCAGGGTGATTTCCTTCACGCCCTGCCCCGCCAGCTGGCCGATCTCCGCCAGGACCTGCGCGAACGGCCGGCTCACCTCCTCGCCGCGGGTGTAGGGCACCACGCAGAAGGAACAGTACTTGCTGCAGCCCTCCATGATGGACACGAAGGCGGTGGCCCCGGCGGCGCGCGCCGCCGGCAGCCGGTCGAATTTCTCGATCTCCGGGAAGCTCACGTCGATCTGCGGCCGGCCGGTCTTTTTCAGGCCCTCGATCAGCGCCGGCAGCCGGTGCAGGGTCTGCGGCCCGAACACCAGATCGACGAAGGGCGCGCGGGCCGTGATGCCCTCGCCCTCCTGGCTCGCCACGCAGCCGCCCACCCCGATCAGCACTTGCGGGCGCTGCTGCTTCAACAGCCGCCATTCGCCGAGCAGCGAGAACACTTTCTCCTGCGCCTTCTCGCGCACCGAACAGGTGTTCACCAGCAGCACGTCCGCCGCGGCCGGATCTTCGGTGCGGGTCATGCCATGGGCGCTCTCGAGCACGTCCCGCATCTTGTCGGAGTCGTACTCGTTCATTTGGCAACCGAAGGTCTTGATGTATAGAAGGCCGGGCATGGTCTCCGATAACATACCTGTAACCATGGCAATACGCGAAGTTCTCAGAATGGGCGATCCGCGGCTGCTGGCCGTGTCACCACCCGTGCCGGCAACCGCCTTTGGCAGCGCGCAACTCGAAGGACTGCTGCTCGATATGCGCGACACCATGCGCCATCTCAATGGCGCCGGCCTCGCCGCGCCCCAGATCGGGGTGTCCCTGCGGGTGGTGATCTTCGGCATGGACGAGAATCCACGCTATCCCGATTCCCCGCCCATTCCCTTCACCGTGCTCATCAATCCCGAGCTCACCGCCTTGGGCGAGGTCATCGAAGAGGGCTGGGAAGGCTGCCTGTCCGTGCCCGGCATGCGCGGGCTCGTGCCCCGCTACCGCGACCTGCGCTACACCGGCGTCGATGCCGCCGGCCGCCCCATCGACCGCACGGTGAGCGAATTTCACGCCCGGGTGGTGCAGCACGAGGTCGACCACCTGGACGGCATCCTGTATCCGCGGCGCATCCGCGACCTCACCCAGTTCGGCTTCAGCGAAGCGCTGTTTCCGGGCGAGGAACTCGGCGATGACTGAGTGAGGTTCGCGGCGACCCGCCCGCCGCCGCGAACCCGCCCGCCGCCGCGAACCTGCCCGCCGCCGCGAACCTGCCCGCCGCCGCCGATCAGGGTGGCGCGGCCTGCCAGTACCGCGCGCGCGCCTCCAGCTCGCCGTTTCGATCCATCGGTTCGCCGGCCATCCGGGCTTCGACCGCGGCCACGATGGCCTCCGGCAGCGCGGAGCCCGCCGTCCGGTATCCGGAATCCGCCGCCGCCGGCGCGGGCGCCAGCGCGAGGATCTCCCAGCGCGTCGCGTGCCGGCAGGCGAGCCCCGATGCGGCATTCACCAGCACGAAGGTGCGACAATAGTCGCCGGATTTGGCCCTGAAGCTCAGGCCGATCCGCACCGGCGAGCCCGGCACAGACTCGCCGGATAGCAGAGTCGACAAGCCGCGGTCGAGCGCGCCGCCGGCCACCCGTGCGCCACCGGCGGTCTGAATCATGGGGGCTTCCACGTGGCGCCAGGCGAAAAACGCCACCCCGATCCCGATGAGCAGCGCGGCCGCCATCGAGGCGAATCCCCAGCGCGGCAGGCGCGTAGGGCGGTCCACGCCGGATGCCGGGGCAGCGCGCGCCGCTGCCAGCAATCGGTCGGGCACCGGCAGGGCGAGCTCCGCCGCGTAGGCCTGCTGCAGGGTCGCACGCAGGGCTCGATGCCTTGCGATGCGCTGCGCGATCTTGGGATCATCGCGCATTGCCGTCTCCACCTCGGCAGCCGCCTCGGGGTTAAGCTCACCGTCCGCATAGGCCATGAGGGTCTCCTCCGACAGGCTCATGGCACAGCTCCCGGCGCCAGCAGCGATTGCAGCGCTTCGCGCCCCCGCGCCAGTCGGCTCGTCAGCGTGCCGATGGGAATGTCGAGCACCTCCGCAGCCTCCTTGTAGGGTAGCCCTTCGACCAGCACCAGGCTGACCGCCAGACGCTGCTCCTGCGGCAGTCGCGCCATGGCGGATTGCACCGACATGAGCTGCGATTCGCGTTCGAGCGACGCCTCGCCGACCTGCTCGCCCGCCTCGGCGGCGAGAAAGATCTGCGCCCGCCGACCGCGGGCGCGCAATTCGTCGATCCAGGCATTTCTCACGATCTTGAACATCCAGCTATCCAATCGCGTGTCGCTGCGCCATTGTTCCCATTTGAGCAGCGCGCGTTCGACGGCGATCTGCACCACATCATCCGCGTCGTGCGGATTGCGCGCCAGATTGCGCGCAAAGCGCCGCAAGCGCGGCAATAAGGCCACCAGTTGATCGTGGAAGCTTTGCCGCGTCCTGGACGTATTCATGGATATAGACGAAGCAGACGTGACGTTTATTCCAGGTCATTCTAGCAGCGGTTCATTAAGATCGACCGCACGAGGTTGCGAATGAGAATCCGGCCCATCCTGTTGGCGCTGATGCTGCCCGTTGTGGCGTTGCTGCCGCCGTCGGCGAGCGTGCAGGCACAGATCCGACTGCCGGCCCTGCCGGCGCTGCCGCTGCAGGGCCTGCCGCAAGGCCTCGATCGCACCACGGCCACGGCGCTCGATCCCTTGACCGATGCCCGTCAGCTCGAGATCAGCCGGCTGATCCGCGCCAACCGGCGTACCGTCGACACGGATCCGAATGGCGAGCCGGTGGTGCGCGAGGAAATTCTGGCGCTGTCCCCGGACGCGGCCGCATTGGCGTTGGCGCGCTCGCTCGGCTTCAGCATCGCGCGGCAACAATCGCTGGCTGCGGGCAACATCCAGTTGATCGTGTTGCGGGCGCCCGCCGGGAAATCGACGACCCGGGCGCTGCGCGCCTTGCGAGCCGCGGATCCGCGCGGCGTGTATGACTACAATCACTTGTATACGGGCAGCGGCACGCCAGCCACGGGAATGCCGACGGAGGCGCCGGCCGCCACGCCGCCCGAACCCACCGCACCGCGCAAGTCCGCAACGCCGCCCATTCGCATCGGGCTGCTTGACACCGGAGTGGACGGCTCCCACCCGGTGTTCCACGACTCCCGGGTGCGGGGCTTTGGCTGCGGCGGCGCACCCGTGGCCGGCGCGCACGGCACCGCAGTGGCCTCGCTGCTGGTCGCGCAGGCGGGTGCCGACCTGTACGCGGCGGATGTGTACTGCGGCGCCGCGGCCGGCGCTGCGGTGGACGCGATCGCAGCAGCCCTGGAATGGCTCGATCAGGAACAGGTGCCGGTCATCAACGTCAGTCTGGTCGGACCTCGAAATGCGCTGCTCGAACGCATCGTCGGTGCGCTCACGGCGCGCGGCCATCTGATCGTAGCCGCGGTCGGCAATGATGGACCGGCCGCACCGCCCTTGTACCCCGCGGCCTACGCCGGCGTGGTCGGCGTGACCGCGGTCGATGCGAAACGGCGCGTGCTGCTCGAGGCCGAGCGCGGTCCACAGGTGATGTTCGCCGCCCGCGGTGCCGACCTGATGGCGGCGAATCTCGATCACGGCTATTCGGCGGTGCGCGGCACGTCGTTTGCCGCACCCACGGTTGCCGCGTTGCTGGCCCGTTCCCTCGCGGACCTCGACCCGCACGCCGCGGGGACGGCGCTCCAGGCGCTCGCGCAATCGGCCATCGATCTGGGGCCCCGGGGAAGGGATTTGACTTATGGCTTCGGCCTGGTGGGCGCGGACACTCGCTGACGCGTCCCACGGAAGAAAACGCCCTGCTGAGTCGTATCCCCCTTGAAGGTCGCGGAATGTCCGCGATCCAACAGGAGAACGACGATGCAGACGCGAATGATGATTTCGGGATGGTCCCTGGCCGGCCTCTTGGTGCTCGGCACTCCGGTCTACGCCGGCCACCTGGGCGGCGGCCTGGGCGCGATGGGCGGCTTGGGCGGCTCCTTGGGCGGGATGGGCGGCGGCTTGGGATCCGGCGGCGGACTCGCATCGCAGGGCGGCATCAATGACTCGCTCGATGCCAGTGATGCCCATGCCACGCGGCACGCGAACGCTGCACCGGCCGCGGGCAGCACGTCGCCGGCGGCAGCAACCGGCACCACGTCCGGCAAGGCCGCCACGGGCACCCCGTCAACCCCTGCGCCCGCCATCGCCAAGCCATCTGCGGCGAGCGCTTCCTCGCCGCCAAGCGCGTCCCCGGCGTCGAGCGCGCCGGCCAACGCGGCCGCAACCACCACGATGACGGGCGCCAGCGATGCGGCCAGTGCCCCGAATCGTGCGGTTTCCGGCAGCAGCACAGGAACGGTGGCGGCCGACCACACGCCGGGCTCGACTGGCATCGCCGCCTCAGGGAGCACTTCTGTCGCGGTGCAATGACTCGTGCAGATGAGCGGGGCGTACTGTCCGGGAAATTCCCGGAAGTACGCCCCTTCGCGCCCCGGGCGCTCAGTACCTTGCATTCGTGATTAGCGAGGACGCGATTGCAGTCGTCACGCCATGGATGAACCACTTTTACTGTTGAGTTTTCCCTACATTTTAAGCGGCAAACGGCCGCAGGCGAAGCTCAAGTAGAACCTGCGCCAGCCGATACGCCCTCCATTGAGTTCTTTTTCAGCTGCGCCTTTTATTTGCCGCGCAGAAATTCAGTCGGTAACGCCAGGATCGCCTATGCTGTTTACAAGGGCGCCACACGTGCTCGTTGCATTGGGCACGGCACTCTTTCTCGCCACCTCAATGGCCGCCTCGGCAGATGGGGTGATCACGACCTTGAGCGGATACGGCACTGTCGGCGGCAGTTTCACCAGCGACAGTAATTATGCCTACCACCATGACACCACTGAATACGCCGGTGCCTCGAACGATTTTGATCTCGGACTCGAATCGCGAATCGGCCTGCAAGCCGTCTTCGACTTCGGCGCAAAATTTTCGGTGACCATCCAGGAAGTCGCGCGCGAGCGCGGCGACAAGACCTTCGACCCGGGCACCGAGTGGTTATACGCGCAGTATACGCCGAACTCGGATTGGACCTTGCGTCTTGGACGTGTGGCGCTCGGGACATTTCTGCTGTCGGATTCGCGCCTGGTGGGCTACGCCGATCCTTGGTTCCATGCGCCGAACGAAGTGTATGCCTACGAGCCATTCGAATACGTGGACGGCGGCCAGATTCTCTGGCACAAGCGAATCGGTGAGTTCGGGGTAACGCTGCAATCGAGCTACGGCAACACCGCGGCCGATGAACAAGCCCTGGGCACGACGCTCGAAGCCACCGCGCACGATGTGTTCAACGCTTCTGCGACGGTCGAATTTGGCAATTTTCTCCTGCGAGTCGCGCAGACCCAGCTCGTCTACCCGGTTGTCGAACCGATCACCCCCGACTTTTCGCTGCACTTCAACGAGCACGACAAATTCATGTCGCTCGGTTTTCAGTATGACAACGGCAGTGCTCTCGTGCTGAGCGAATGGACCAAGCGTGACGAAAGCGTCGTACCGATCGTGAATTTGTCGATATTGACGGGTCAGGCGTGGTATGTGGCAGGCGGCTGGCGGTTCGGCAAGTTGACCCCGCTGCTCATGGTGGCGAACTCGAAACCGGATCTATCGCTCGCGACGCC
>PLET01000011.1 GCA_003137095.1 Gammaproteobacteria bacterium | reverse complement strand
TACCGGGACAGCCCGGCATGACCAGGAAGCTGGTCCGGCAGGCGGCGGCGAAACCCGTCCCTTCGCCCCTGTCCTTGAAGGCCAAAGCCAAGGCGACATCGAGGAAAGTGCCCAGACCGGCCAAGCGGTCAGCGTCCGCACCGCGGGTGCTGACGCCGCCAAGTCCACTGGCAGCAAAGCTGCCACATACAGAAATCCTCCGTAAAGGTTCCCGAACCGCTTCGCCGCAGGCGCAGGCGCCGCCGACGGGGATGGCGCTGCACACCGCGACCGGCGCGCGCAAATACCTCACCGCCGGCGAACGCGACGCCTTCCTGCGGCAGGCNNGGCCTTGTCGTAACCCCCGTGCCAAAAGTGCCGTTCTGGAAATTTCGCAATTTCAATGTCTTGCAGCCGAACCTCGTTATAACATCCTGATATAGCTCACGATTCAGCTTTTTTAGTTTCATGGCGTGGCTTTCGGACAAAAGTATATATGTTCGTCGTGATACGGCCTTGACGTAACCGCCGCCCCCAAAGTGCCAATCTAGCAATCATTTCAGAGCGTTGTGACCAATCTTGTGCCACAACATTCTGATATGGGTTGCGATTCGAGGTTTTTCATTGCGATAGGCGTTTTTCGACGACCGGGGATGCCGGGCGAAGCAGGCTGGCTGCGTACCGCGCCAGATCAAACGTGAGGATGCCGCGCATGTTGATGTGCCTGTGTCCGATCGGCGCGCATCGGCTCAGCACATCGTCGGGATAGTCGTTCGGATCCCGGTCGATCGCGGCCTGCATGCGATGGGTGTTCCATGCCATGACGATGTTGGCGAGCAAGGTGAGGGCACCCGAAATCGCGCCGAGTTGCTCGGTCGTGCGGCCGTGTTTCGCGGTGATCATCCCATTATGGATGGCGCGCTGAAGACTATGGACCGCCTCGCCCTGATTGAGCAGATCGAGAATTTCCGTGCGGAATACGGGGTTGCTGAAATAGTCGCAGAGGTAAAGGGTGCGAAGCAGCTTGCCCCAAGCGTCCCCGGTTTCGTAGACGGGGTCGCCGGCGGCGGCGGAGCCGAAGCGATCGAGCGCCTCTGTCGCCGGGTACCAGCCATGCTTGACCGAAGCGCCGAGCCGAAGGAATTCGTCCCAGCCACGGCTGATGGCGCGGCGGGACACGGTTTCGGCAACGATCGGCTGCAGGACCGGTGGAACGTCGAGGCCTTTCGGCAAATAGAGCCGTCGCTTCTTCAGCCTGGCCAGCCGTGGGCACAGATCGAAACTGGCGGACTTGCCGAGCGCCATGCCAAAATGCGTGAAACCATGCGTGTCGACCGCAACGCGCTCAAGCTGGGTGACCTGGCGTTGGCGCAAAGCGCCCTCGATGGCGGCGCCGACTTGCCGGCGGTTCAGGACAATCGGTTGATCATACAGGATGCCCCACTGGTCGAGCACATGGGCGTAGGTTCCGACCGCGTAGGTTCGCCGCCTCGGATCGAGCCGTGCCGACCAGAGATAGCGCGTCGCCTCCAGGCTCATCATGTCGGCCGAGGCGAACAGACCACGTCCCCAGAGGGTCGCCACACGATGCTCGCGCATGAAGCGCAGCACGGCGTCATTGGCCGCGCGGAGGCGTCCGTCCGCTTCGATCCGGAGCACCATCTGCCCGAGGCTGTCGGCCGCGACCGGCGTCACCATGCGGGTGAGTTCGGCGACGGAAAGATCGGAGCCGAGGCTGAGCAGGGCGGCATAGAGCGTCACCAATTCCTGCTCGGAGCGGGCCGGACGCCCGAGCAGGATCCAGGAGAACCGGGTCAGGCCGTCGATTTCCATCAGAACGTCCGGAAACTGAGCGTCGCCGACGGCTCGCGCGAGCGCCTGGCGGGCCGGTTCGACGCGGGGATCTTTCGGACCCGGTTTACGGCGGGGCAGTCGGAGTTCATCGCCGTCGATCGCGACCGTGCCAGCTGCGACGGCCTCGGCCAGCGCCGCAAGCCCGGCCGTCAGGCCCGCTTCGAGGCGTGGCAGATAGGTCTCCGCGCTGGCCGGCAGATTGAGGTCGCGGATGAAGCGGCCGTGGCTGCGCTGCCAGAGTTTCAGCGGGATCAGCTTGTCTTCGGGTGCCCGGTGGGAGAGGCTGTGAGGGACCGAGACCGAGCGGTTTCGCAGTGCCCGCTTGAGCGCCATCAGGGTCGCCGCGCGAAAGCAGCCGAGCGCCGCTGCCCGGTCCGGCTGCTCGATCAGACTTTGCCATGATGAACCGAACGGCTGGGAATCCGCGGCCGGCAGGGCGGCGACGGACGACGCCGCAACGGCATCCAGTGTCGCGAAGGCGTCGGTGAGTTGATGGTCGGCTGGAACCGCCAGTGCCGCTGACCGCGCCGTCTTCAGAAGCCGGGCCAGGTCCTGGGATTTGCGTGCGAGTTCCTGGCGAATGGCGCTGACCTGGGTTGTCTCGCGCTCCGGTTCGAAAGGAGCGATCAACCCGTTCAGTCGTGATCGCAACGCGGCGGCGTCGAGCGTCTCGTCACCCGCCAGTCCGGCAAGATCACCGAGCAACTCGCGGAAGCGCCGCAATCGGCCCGCCCTGGCTTCTTCCGCGCGTTCCCGCGCGGCACGCCACAGGGCCGCGATCCGGTGATCGAGAAGCGTCAGGCTGGCATCCGTCACCCGCAGCATCGTCAGACGCAGGAAGCAGCCGACCTCGATGGTCCGATGCGGGTCCTTGATCCGCTCCAGGGCTGCGGGCTTGCGCGACGTCATCCGCCGGGCGAAGTGCTCCAACCCCGCGAGGGGCAGATCCGGCAGAACCAGCCGGTCCGCACCCAACGCCCTGAGAAAGTCGACTTTCTCGATCTGCTCCTCGAGGCCTTGGGTGGCCCGGCTTGACGGCACCGCACCCAGCCACTCGAGGTGGCTGATCTCGCCGCCCTCGATCGCCGCCAAAAGGCGCGGCACCCAGGTCTCCCGCTCGGATGGCACGGCCGCGGCGATGACTTTGAACAGGACCTGTTCATGGCTCCGCCGCGCGGCGATCACGTGACGGCGGATGTCGCGCTCACGCAGCAGGAGATAATCGTGCTCGACCAGCCAGGTTCGGGCGCACGCCACAAGCTCGGCCTGGTCGAACACGGCGCTGGCTTCCCGGCGCAGATAAGCGACCAGCCCGCGTTCCGCATGCGGGGTGAGTTCGCTGCGTCCGAGCAGCCGGAGCGCTGCCGCATGATGCTCGAACAAGGTCCGCCGGCGCCGGCGATAGAACGCCCGGATGGTGGCGATCTGTGGCGGTGTGCAATCGATTTGCCGGCCCAGCCGGTCGAGGATTTCCGGTGGAATGCGCTCCACGGAATTGAGCGTGTTGCCGGTCATCTTGAGAAAGCCGACGTGGAGCGCGAGCGCCAGCCGGTTCAGGGGACCGCGGCGTTCCCGAACCCGGGCCAGTTCCTGTTCGTCGAGGGTGAAGAAATGCTCGATCTCAAGGGCTGACAGCGTCTCGGGGAATAGCTCCTGGCCGAGATACCGGTGCTCCCACCGACTCAGTGGCGCCTTCTTCGTTGGGCTGACGGCGGGGTGTGGAATGGTTGCGCTCCGGTGGTCTAATCCTGGTGGGCCGCCCGATGGCCGCCGGCGATCGGGTCATTCTCGCCGTTGCCCAATCGATCGTCTGCGCAACGGAAATGCGCGGCAAGCATAAACAACGGCTTGCGCCGTGCGAAATCCTGTTGCCAAATCGTCACCAAAGGCAACAGGATTGGGCGACAATTTTACCATGCTGCTCGGCTACGCCCGCGTGTCGAAGGCCGGCGATCAGGACACCGCTGCTCAGGTCGGTGCGCTGAAGGCGGCGGGCTGCACACGGATATACGAGGAGAGGGCTTCCGGCGGACGGTGGGATCGTCCTGAACTCCATCGCCTGCTCGACCACCTGCGCGACGGCGATGCGGTCGTCGTCTGGAAACTCGACCGCCTGTCCCGCTCGCTCAAGGATCTGCTTCATATCCTGGAGAAGATCGATGCCGCTGGTGCTAACTTCCGTTCCTTGACCGAGGCGATCGACACGTCCGGGCCGGCAGGGCGCATGATGATGCAGATGCTGGGCTGCTTTGCTGAATTCGAACGCGCCATGGTGCGCGAGCGAACCCGCGCCGGTCTCAAGACAGCGCGCGAGCAGGGTCGCATCGGCGGGCGGCGGCCAACGCTGATGCCGCATCAACGAACCGAAATTCTCGGCATGCTTGCCGCCGGTCGTAGCGGCGCCGATGTCGCCCGCATCTTTCGCGTCCACCGCGCCACCATCGGCCGCATCGCCGCTGAGGCCAGAGCCACGCCCAATCCTGAGCCGGTTTCGTGACGTCATGTAACGGCATTCGTCTATATGTTTGTCAGAAAACAGCACCTTGAAACTAAAAAAGCTGAACCTCTAGCTATATCAGTATGTTGTCGAGAAAGTCGGCTGCGACTCATTGAAATTGCTAAGTTTCCAGAACGGCACTTTTGGCACGGGGGTTACGACAAGGCCAAATACCTCACTGCCGGCGAGCGCGACGCCTTCCT
>PLET01000028.1 GCA_003137095.1 Gammaproteobacteria bacterium | reverse complement strand
TCCGCGGCGGCATCCACCACGATATGCGGGGTCTCGCCGCTGTCGGTGATCCATTCGTGCAGCGCACGCAGAAGATAGGGTCGTCGCGGCTTCAATGTCGCATGCCCCTTTCCGCGTCCGACAGGCACGAGCGGAACGTCGAGCGCGCGAAGATGGAGTTCATGTATTTCACGATGGGCTGCGCCTGCACGGGCAGCTCTATGCCATAGGCTTGCAGCCGCCACAGTATCGGCGCAATGCTCGCGTCGACCAGCGAGAATTCGTCGCTCAGGAAAAACGGCTTCGCCTTGAACACGTCGGCGCTCGCGCAGATCGCCTCGCCCAGTATCTTGCGGCTGTGCGCCCCGGTCTTGCCGTGCGGGTCCGCCTCGATGTCGTGCGCGAGGGCGTACCAGTCGCGCTCCACGCGGTACAGCGCAACCCGGAACTGCGCCCGGGTCACCGGATCGATCGGCATCAGCGGCGGGTGCGGAAATCGCTCATCGAGGTATTCGATGATCACCCGGGAGTCGTACAGCACAAGATCGCGATCCACCAGCGTCGGCACGCTGTGATAGGGATTGAGATCGAGCAGATCCTCCGGCAGATTTGCCGGATCGCAGTTCACCAGGTCTATCGCGATGCCCTTTTCGGCAAGGACCAATCGAGTCCGGTGACTCCAGGGATCAGTCGGCGCCGAAAATAATGTCATCACGGAGCGACGTGCCACGAACGCAACCTCCCGGGAGCACAGAACGGGACTCCCCGCTGCTGCGTCAGTGGACGTCCTTCCAATATTCTTTTTTCAACAGAAAGGCGAATACGAAGAACACCAGCAGGAACAGGATGACGAACACTCCGAGCGACTGGCGCTTGGCCTTGATGGGCTCCGCCGCATAGTCCAGGAAGTTGGCTATGTCCCGGACGAATTGATCATACTCCTCCGGCTTCAATGCGCCGGGAGTCATCGGCTCGACGCCCTCGAGCACCATGCTGGTGCCGCCGCGGCCGTCCGGTTCGCTCTTGAAAACCGGTTTCTGCAATCCCTGCCTCTCGAACAGCACGTGCGGCATGGCCGCGCTCGGGAGATACAGGTTGTTGACGCCCCACGGACGGGTCTTGTCGGCGTAGAAGCCCTTCAGGAACGAATACACGTAATCCACGCCCTTGGCGCGCGCAATGAGTGAAAGATCCGGCGGCACCTTGCCGAACCAGTTCAGCGCATCGGCCGGCATCGACGAGTTGATGGTGTCGAAGGGCTTGGCGGAGGTAAAGATCAGATTGGCAGCCAGCTCCGGTTCCGTGATCCGCAGATCCGCGGCCATGCGGTTGTAGCGCAGGTACTTCAGGGAATGGCATCCGGAGCAATAGTTCATGAAATTGCGCGCGCCGCGCTGCAGCGAGGACACATTGTTGATGTCGGTGCCGGAGTGCAGCAGGGGAATCCCCTCCTCCTGCGCCTGCGCGAAGCCGGCCGGAAGCAACATCAGGGCCAGCAATGCGAATCGTCTGATCATGTCACGTAACCCTCTCCGGCACCGGCTTCACGCTGTCGATCCTCGAGTACCAGGGCATCAGCAAAAAGAAAGCGAAATACAGAATCGTGGCGACCCGCGCGAGCTGCGGATAGATACCCGAAGGCGGCTTCAATCCGCATACGCCGAGCGCGATGAACGACAGGGAAAAAATCGCCAGCGCGATCTTGTAGATGGGACCGCGATAGCGGATGGAGCGAACCGGGGAACGGTCCAGCCATGGCAAAAAGAACA
Source organism: Gammaproteobacteria bacterium (assembly GCA_003137095.1). Classification (GTDB taxonomy): domain Bacteria; phylum Pseudomonadota; class Gammaproteobacteria; order Steroidobacterales; family Steroidobacteraceae; genus Bog-1198. The sequence continues at coordinate 2,953 of PLET01000028.1, read as the reverse complement.
GCACCACGATGGCGGCTCCCATCACCAGCACTCCCCAGACCTGCGTGCCCGCGAACGAGGGGACCGCGCGCAACATGGCGTAGAAGGGCGTGAAGTACCACACCGGCGCGATGTGCGGCGGGGTCTGCAGTGGATTCGCCGGCTCGAAATTGGGCGACTCCAGGAACAGGCCGCCGAAGCCCGGCGCGAAGAAGATCACCCCGCTGAACACCAGCAGGAAGGCGGCGATGCCCATCGTGTCCTTGACAGTGTAGTACGGATGGAAGGGAATGCCGTCCAGGGGATGGCCGTCCGCGCCCTTCAGCTTCTTGATCTCGATGCCGTCCGGATTGTTGGAGCCGACCTCGTGCAGGGCCATGAGGTGCGCGATCACCAGGAACACCAGCGCCAGCGGCAGCGCCGCCACGTGCAGGGCGAAGAACCGGTTCAACGTGGCGTCGGCAATGTAATAGTCGCCGCGGATCCACTCGACCAGGCTTTGACCGATCACCGGGATGCTGCCGAACAGGGACACGATGACCTGGGCGCCCCAGTAGCTCATGTTGCCCCAGGGCAGCACGTATCCCATGAACGCCTCGGCCATTAGCAGCAAAAAGATCACGCAGCCGAAGATCCACAGGAGTTCGCGTGGCTTGCGGTGCGAGCCGTACAGCAGCGCGCGGAACATGTGCAGGTAGATCACGATGAAGAATGCCGAGGCTCCGGTCGAATGCATGTAGCGGATCAGCCAGCCCCAGTCGACATCGCGCATGATGTATTCGACCGAGGCGAAGGCTTCCGCGGACGACGGCTTGTAGCTCATCGTCAGAAAAATTCCGGTGACCAATTGGTTCACGAGCACGACTAGCGATATAACCCCGAAGTAGTACCAGAAGTTGAAATTCTTCGGTGCGTAGTACTCGGCGACCTGCTCCTTCCACAATTTCGTCAGCGGAAAGCGCGCGTCTATCCAGTCAATCAGGCGAACTGCTGCCATCGATCATCCTCTCATGCGTGGTTCAGGCTTTCTTGGGGGCATCGTCGACGCCGATCAATATGATCGCATCCCCGTCGAAGGCATACGGCGGAACGGTGAGGTTCTTCGGTGCCGGCATGCTCTTGAACACGCGGCCCGACATGTCGTACTTCGAGCCGTGGCAGGGGCAATAGAATCCGCCCGGCCAATTCTGGCCCAGATCCGTGCCGGCCAATTGGTAGGCTTGGTTCGGATCGAACGCCCCGAGCGGCGAGCAGCCAAGATGCGTGCACACCGCGAGGCCCACCCAATATTCGGGGTTGCGCGCACGCGCGGCGCCCTTGATGTAATCCGGCTGGAGGGAATCATCGGATGACGGATCGGCGAGCATCGCGTCGTGATCGCCCAGATGCTCCACGATCGACTTGGTCCGGCGCACCACGAACACCGGCTGGCCGCGCCACACCACCTTGAGCATCTGCCCGGCCTCGAGTTTCGAGGCGTCGACCTGCACCGGCGCACCCAGCGCCTTCGCCCGCGCGCTCGGATTCCATGAGGCCAGGAAAGGCACCGCGGCGAACGCCACACCGACCACGCCCGTGCCCACCGTGGCCGCCGTCAGCAGGCGTCGTCGACTATGGTCAACCTCATCGTTCATTCATTAGCCCCTAGGCAACATTTGACAAATCTTTACTCAAGCCACTGTTCGCACAGTGTTTCCCATTCAATGTTGTGGGCGCATTATACACAGATAAGCGGGCTTCCCTGCGCGCTTGAGGAGAGATCTTAAGGCCATGGGTCGGACGTAATTGCACACCGCACGCACCGTCGCGAGTTTCTTGCTGAGAGCGGTGATCGTCGGCCTGGCGATCGCGTTTTTGGTGGTCTGGTGGAGACCCTCGCTGCTGCTGGCCCTCTCGCCTCCCTTCGCAGCACCCGCCGCCTCGGCGGCAGCCTCGACGGCCGCCGTGGCGGCCCCGACCCGGCCGGCAATGCCCCTGAGTTTTGCGGACGCCGTGGCGCGGGCTGCGCCGGCGGTGGTGAATATTTATACGGCGCGCCTGATCACCGAACGCTCGCGGGATCCGCCGCTGACGCAATTATTCGGCGATTATTGGCCCAATTACCGCCAGCACGTGGAGCGCAGCCTGGGTTCCGGCGTGATCGTGGACGCCGGCGGCACCATCGTGACCAACCAGCACGTGATCGACAACGCGGATTCCATCCGCGTGCAACTGGCCGACGGGCGCATCGCCGAAGCCACCATCGTCGGCCAGGATCCGGACACCGATATCGCGATTTTGGATCTGGACATCGGCAATCTTCCGATCATGCCCTTGGGGCGCTCCGACACGCTGCGGGTGGGCGACATTGTCCTCGCCATCGGCAATCCCTATGGATTGAGCCAGACGGTCACCCAGGGCATCGTCAGCGCGACCGGCCGCGGCCAATTGGGGCTCGCCACCTTCGAGAATTTCATCCAGACCGACGCTGCCATCAATCTCGGCAACTCCGGCGGGGCTCTGATCGACGCACATGGCGATCTGGTGGGCATCAACACGGCGGTCCTGAACCGCGCCTACGGCGGACCGGAGGGCATCGGCTTCGCAATCCCCGTCAATCTTGTGCGCGGCGTCACCGAGCAGATTCTCGCCCACGGACACGTGGTGCGCGGCTGGCTCGGACTCTCGCCCCAGGATCCGTCCGAGGGACAGGCCGCACAGCCCGGCATCAATGCGCCGGTCGGGGTCCAGGTCGCCAGCATCTTCGTGAAGAGCCCCGCCTATGAGGCCGGCGTGCGGCCCGGCGATTTCATCACCAGCCTCGGCGGCGCGACGGTCAAGAACGCACAGGACTTCGTCAGCCGGGTGGCGGAATTGAAGCCCGGGTCCGAGGTCGATGTCGCCGGACGGCACGGCAATGAGCCCTTCAAGATGCGCATCAAAGTGATCGAGCGGCCCACTCAGCAGGAAGCGCGGCGCGGTTGATACGGCGGCG
>PLET01000088.1 GCA_003137095.1 Gammaproteobacteria bacterium | reverse complement strand
TCGGTTGAGTGCGGATCGGCCGACTCCGACGGGGCAGCCGTCGCGCCGGCAAATCGTCGCGACGACCAGGCTGCGGCTGAGAGCCGCAGGTCGCGCGCGTCCTGATTGCGATTGGGCTGCGAGAACACCGAGCGCAGGCCGGGAACGCCCGTGATTCGTGTCGTGAAATCTTCTCGCCCGACATCACCGCGCCCGGTGGCCTGGCCGTCGGGCTCCTACGGCGATGCCCCCGGCGCCGCCGGAATGCGCAAGGTGTAATAGAATCTGGGCGCCGTTCTCAAGGTGACCTTGGCCGGACGGCAGGCCAGCCCGGCAAGATCGATCCGCGTCGTGGTTTTGAAATTCGTCTGTGCGGCGTCCATGAACTTGCTGTCCAGCACCTCCGCGCTGATCTCGTGCACGCTGCTTCCCGCCACGTCCCGGCACTTCCCCCACTGGAGGGAGAATGTATGATCGGGATTGGTTCCGCGGTAGATCATGGTGATCACCAGCTGATCCTTGGCGGCATCGTAATGCGCCTCGGAAAAGTTGTCCGCGGCCGCCGCTCGGGCGAGCATCAATCCCGCGAGCAACAGCAGTGACATGCGTGGGTTCATGGGCTACCTTTCCGGCGCCGCAGCCGCCGGGGCCCGGCCTTTGTCCAATTTCGCCGCCAGGCGCGGATACACGGCACGTGCGTTGCCCTCGAAGATCTTGTAGCGTTCGGCATCGGACAAGTTCAAGGCCTCGAGATAGCGTTTGGTGTCGTCGAAATATTGGCCGGTTTGCGGATCCACGCCCCGGACCGCACCCACCATCTCGGAGCCGAACAGGATGTTCTCCACCGGAATGACCTTCAGCAGCAGCTCGATGCCCGGCAGATGATAGACGCAGGTGTCGAAAAACACGTTCTTGAGCAAAAGCTCCTCGAGCGGCGGCCGCTTCAGATCCTGCGCCAACCCGCGATAGCGGCCCCAATGATAGGGAACGGCGCCGCCCCCGTGCGGAATGATGAATCGCAGCGTCGGAAAATCCTTGAACAGATCGCTCGTGAGAAATTGCATGAACGCCGTCGTGTCGGCGTTGATGTAGTGCGCGCCGGTGGCGTGAAAGTTCGGATTGCACGAGGAACTGACGTGTACCATTGCGGGCACGTCGAGCTCGACCATCTTCTCGTACAGCGGGTACCAATGCCGGTCGGTGAGCGGCGGCGAGGTCCAGTAACCGCCGGACGGATCGGGATTGAGGTTGCAGCCGATGAATCCCAATTCCTTCACGCAGCGCTCGAGCTCGAAGGCGCTCATCGCCGGTGCCGCCGCCGGCGACTGCGGGAGCTGGCATACGCCGACGAAATTGTCGGGATACAGGCCGCAAACCCGGTGGATGAGATCGTTGCAGGCCTGTGTCCAGCGCCGGCTCGTGGTTTCATTGCCGATGTGATGCGCCATGGCGGAGGCGCGCGGCGAGAAGATCGTCAGGTCCGTGCCGCGTGCGCGCTGCAGCTTGAGCTGTGCATTTTCCAGGCTCTGACGTATCTGATCGTCGCTGATGGGCTTCTGTTCGGTCAGTGCCACATCGAGATGATTCTCGAGACCGGCGATCTGCAAATCGCGAAACTTCTGCAGTTCGGCGGGTGCGGTCGTGTAATGGCCGTGACAATCGATGATCATGCTTCAATCGCTCCAATACATGCGCGTGGGGTTGTCCACCAGTATGCGCTTGCGGACCTGCGGATCGGGGCAGATCTCGCCGAACAAATCCACCAGGCCGCCGTCGTTCGGCATGTCCTTGGTGATGTTCGGATGCGGCCAGTCGGTGCCCCAGAGAATGCGCGTCGAATCCACGGCGATCAGCGCCCGGGCGAACGGCACTGCATCCAGAAACGGCCGCTTGCCTGCCGAGACGCGCTCCGCGCCGCAGACCTTGACCCAGGCGAGCGGATTGGTGCGGTACAGCTCGAGCAGCTGGCGGAATGGGGCCTGTTCCAGCCCCTCGGCCGCCTTGATCCGTCCCATGTGATCGATGATGAAAGGCACGTCAATCCGCCCGAGCAACTCGCGTTGCACGAGGATGTCCTCGGCATCGAAGTGCAGCACGATGTGCCACCCGTAGGGTTTGATGCGTCCGAGCAGCCGGTAGAAAACGTTCAAGTCCGGAACACCGCCCAGGTGCTTGACGAAATTGAAGCGGATACCGCGAATTCCACCCGCATGCAGCGCCGACAATTCACGGTCACTCACGGAGTCATCCACGCACGCCACCCCGCGGTTGGAGCCTGCGCTCGAGGCGATGGCATCCAAGGTCACCCGCATGTCCGTTCCATGGCAGCTCGCGTGGACGATCACCGCGCGGGAAATGCCGATATGCGAGTGCAGCCGCCGCAGGGCCTCGACCGGCGCGTCGGGCGGCGTATAACTGCGGCCCGGAGAATAGGGAAACCGGGCAGCCGGTCCGAATACGTGACAGTGCGCATCGCAGGCGCCCGGCGGCAGCACGAGAGCCGGCTTGACGGGATTCGGATCCGGCGGCAGACAGGTATTCACTGGCGCGACTCGCGGGCGAAGGCAGCCTCATCCTCGTAGTATTTGAGGCCCGATCTGGCGAGTGTGTCACGCATGTTGTAGACGTCCAGACCAAGTTCACCTGCCGCGAGCCGGTTGCGGGTGGCCGCCTCTTTGGACTCCCGCTGTCCGGCGGCCGCGGCGATCCCCGCGGCGCGCGCGCGCGGTATGACCACCACCCCGTCGTCGTCCGCCAGCACGACGTCACCGGGGTGCACCAGTGCGCCCGCGCAAACGACCGGCGTGTTGACCGAGCCGACGGTGGCCTTCACCGTGCCCTTGGCGTTGACCGCCTTGGACCACACCGGAAAGGCCATCGCGCGCAGTTCCGCCACATCGCGGCAGCCCGCATCGATGATCAGACCCAGTCCGCCGCGGGCGCGAAACGACGTCGCCAGCAATTCGCCGAACATGCCGTCGATGTTTTCGGAGGCTGCGGCCACCACGGCCACGTCGCCGGGTTTGAGCATTTCGGCGGCCACATGCAGCATCCAGTTGTCGCCCGGGTGTGCGAAGACCGTTACCGCCGTGCCGCAGACCCGGGCGCCCGGATAGATCGGCCGCATGTACGGCCCCATCAATCCCATGCGTCCCATGGCCTCGTGCACCGTGGCGACGCCGTACTTCGCAAGCTCCGCGACACTGGCGGAATCCGCACGCGTGACGTTTCGAATCGCTATTCCCGACTGGCCGATCATCGTTTCCCCCTCGAAATCGAATTCTGCGGCACGAAAACCTCGCCGCGCATGATGAGTCTCGCGGTGCGCAGCAGCGCCGCTCCGATTACCGTCGTGGGATCCTGTGGATCCAGGGTCAATACCACGCTGAATTCGCCGCTTGGATGCTCCACCGAGAGGGTCTTCGGATTACCGACCGGCACCAGCGCCAGGTGATTCGCGACGCTGCCCGGCAGCACCGCGGCGGTGGCGACCGTGACGGCCCCCAATACCCCGACGGCGGCATGGCAGTCGTGCGGGATGAAGGTGCGGGTGGAGATATTCCCGCCGGCGACCGGCGGCGCGACCAGGCACATCTTCGGCACCACCTTGCGGGCGACATCGCCCAGGTTCATCATCGGACCGGCGAGCAGCCGGATGGCTTCGATCGCCTTCTTCAGCTCGGAGTTGCCATTGAGCTGCTCCCGGGATTCATAGCCGGTCACGCCGAACGCCTGCGCCGCCATCATCACCACCGGCATGCCGTTGTCCATGCAGGTCACGTCGACGCCGCCGATGCGGTCGATCAGGCGGCCGGTGGGCAGCAGCGAGCCGCAAACCGATCCGGCCGTCTCGAGAAATCTGATGTTGATCGGGGCCGCGGTTCCCGGCACCCCGTCGATGCGGGCATTGCCCTCGTACTCGACGCGGCCGCCGGGGGTCTGCACCTCGATGTCGCTCAGGGTGCCGGTGTTGCGCGTCAACACCCGCAGCGTACTGACCTCGCCCCGTGCCTCGACGAGGCCGGTCTCGATCCCGAAGGGCACGACCGCAGCGAGCATATTGCCGCAGTTTGGCGTCGTATCGACGCGCGCCTCGGTGACCGACACCTGCGCGAACAGGAATTCGAGATCCACGCCCGCGGTCCGCCCGGGCCGCACGATGCCCACCTTGCTGGTCAGCGGATCGGCGCCGCCCAGGCCGTCAATCTGCCGCGCGTCGGGTGAGCCCATGATGCGTAGCAGTGCGGCGTCGCGCGACTCGACATCGGCCGGCAGGTCGCTCTCCAGGATGAATGGGCCGCGCGAAGTGCCGCCGCGCATGAACAGACAGGGTATGGCTCGCTGCATGACCGCGACTCGATGGCCTCCGGGTATCTGGCGGTATTGATTATCACGTATACTATTGTGTAATGGGAAATATATCTGATATAGCGTTTACGCATAAAAGATGGATCTAAAGCAGCTCGAGTATTTCAGACACGTGGCGGAGCTCGGCAGCTTCACCCGGGCAGCGTCGTTCCTGTCCGTGGTGCAGCCCGCGCTGAGCCGGCAGGTGCGCCAGCTGGAAATCGAACTGGGCCAGAGTTTATTCGAGCGCAACGGTCGCGGTGTGGTGCTCACCGCCGCCGGAACCCGCCTGCTCGAGCATGCACGCGGCATTCTCACGCAGATCGGACGCGTCCGGCAGGACCTCGAGGATCAGCGCAACGGCGACACGGGGCATGTGGCGCTCGGGCTGCCGCCGAGTCTCGGCCGATGCGTGACCGTGCCACTGGTCCACGCTTTCAAGGTGCATCTGCCGAACGCCGGCCTGGCGACGGTCGAAGCGCTCTCCACCTACATCCTGGAGTGGCTGACGGTCGGCCGCGTGGACTGTGCGCTCGTCTACAATGCTGCGCCTGCACCCGCGGTCGATCTCGAGCCGTTGTGGGACGATCAGCTGTTCCTGATCGCGCCGCGCACCGAGGATGCAGTGCGAAAAGCGGCGCGCAAGTCCATCACGCTGGTTCAGCTGGCCGACTATCCGCTGATCATTCCCGGGCGCCCGCACGCGACCCGCATGTGCATCGAGAACGCGCTGGCGGGCGTCGGGCGCAGGATCCGGATCGCCCACGAGATCGAAAGCATTCCGGCGATGATCGACCTGGTGCGCCAGGGGTACGGCTACGCGGTATTTCCGATGTACGCCATACGGGCGAATGAGTATGTCGATGAAATCGCGGTGAGGCCCATCCTGGCACCGATGCTGCGCAATTCGCTGTCGCTCGCCACATCCGCGCAACGGCCGAAGGGTCCGCTGTTGCGGCGGGCGCTCGATGTGATCCGGGACACGGTGCGCCGCCAGATCCGCGGTGCCGAAAAGCCCGGGAAAACGACCCCATCATTGGAGACCGCATGAGCACGCCACCCGACTACGAGAGCATTCCAGGCACTTATGTGTACGACGCCCGGCGCGGGCGGCAGGGCTATCAACTGAACATGTTCTGCATGTCGTTGAACAAGCCCGAGAATCGCGCGCGCTTCAAGGCGGATCCTGCAGCCTATCTCGACGGCTTTTCCCTATCCGCGGAGCAGCGCCGCACGGTGCTGGAACGCGATTGGTTGGGGATGCTCAGGGTGGGCGGCAATATCTATTACACCATCAAGATCGCATTCTGCGACGGGCTGACGTTCCAGGATGTCGCGGGCATGATGTCCGGTGTTCCGAAGGACGTGTATGCAAAGATGATGCTCGCCGGCGGGCGCAGCCCGGACGGCAACCGCTTCAAACCCGCCCCCGGGGGGACCGATCATGGCTAAAATCGTCGCGGGCATCGCAACCTCGCATGTGCCGGCCATCGGGGTTGCCATGGACAAGGGAAACACCGCCACGCCGTATTGGGAGCCGCTTTTCCGGGGCTACGGCCCCGCACGCGAATGGCTCGCAAAACTCAAACCCGATGCCGCGATCATCGTCTTCAACGATCACGCCTCGGCGTTCTCGCTGCAGTTGATCCCCACGTTCACCATCGGAGTTGCCGAACGGTTTCCCATCGCGGACGAGGGCTTCGGACCGCGGCCGGTGCCCGAGGTGCGCGGCTATCCCGACCTAGCCTGGCATCTGGCCGAATCGCTGATCCTCGACGAATTCGACATGACCATCGCCAACGAGATGCCGGTGGATCATGGGCTCACGGTGCCGCTGTCGGTCACCTGCGGACAGCCTGCACAATGGCCCTTCCCGGTCATCCCGCTGTGCGTCAACGTGGTGCAATACCCCCCGCCGACCGGCATGCGCTGCTTCAAGCTCGGCCGGGCTATCCGGCGGATTGTCGGCGAATTCGCCGGCGACGCGCGGGTGGTCATCTATGGCACCGGCGGCATGTCGCATCAGTTGCAGGGCGAGCGCGCAGGTTTGATCAATCGAAAATTCGACACCGACTTCATGGATGGCCTGACGCGCGATCCCGCTGCACTGACCCGGATCACGCACACCGAATACATGCGCGAGGCCGGCTCGGAGGGGGTGGAAATGGTGATGTGGCACGTGATGCGTGGTGCGCTCGAGGATGATGTCACGGAGGTGTATCGGCACTATCACGTTCCCGCGTCCAATACCGCCGCGGGTCTGATCATTCTGGAAAACGGGAGCGGAGCATGAAGGTGTGTCTCGCCGGCCATGGCGCGTTCGGCATCAAGCATCTGGAGGCCATGGCGAAAATACCCGGTGTCGAGGTGGTGAGCGTGGCCGGTTCGAATCTGGAATCGGCCCGCGACGTGGCGCAGCAATGGAAGATTCCGCACTGGACCGCAGACCTGGCCGAAAGCCTGGCGCAGCCCGGACTTGAGGCCGTCATTTTGACGACTCCGACGCAGATGCATGCCGCTCAGGGCGAGCAATGCATGCGGGCCGGCAAACACGTGATGATCGAAATTCCGATGGCGGATTCGCTGGCCGATTCCGAGCGGCTGGTGCGGGTGCAGGCGGAGACGGGCGTGGTCGCCATGGCGGGACACACGCGGCGCTTCAATCCAAGCCATCAGTGGGTGCACAAGCGCATTCTCGACGGCAGCCTCAAGATCCAACAAATGGATGTGCAGACCTATTTTTTCCGGCGCACCAACACCAACGCCCTTGGCAAGCCGCGCAGTTGGACCGACCATCTGCTGTGGCATCATGCCTGCCATACCGTGGATCTGTTCCAGTATCAGACCGGCGCAATGGCGACCCAGAGCTTTGCGCTGCAGGGTCCAAAGCATCCGGTGCTCGGCATCGCGATGGACATGAGCATCGGCCTCAAGGCGCCATCGGGTGCGATATGCACGCTGTCGCTGTCCTTCAACAATGACGGGCCGCTCGGCACCTTCTTCAGGTACATCTGCGACAATGGGACGTACATCGCCCGGTACGACGAATTGCTGGACGGCAACGGCAAATCCATCGACGTCTCGAAGGTCGATGTGTCGATGAACGGCATCGAACTGCAGGACCGCGAGTTCTTCGCCGCCATCCGCGAGAGGCGCGAACCGAACGCCAGTCTGGCGCAGTGTCTGCCGGCGATGCGCACCCTGCACCGCCTGGAGGTTCAGCTGGGGGTTTAGGAGCCCGGGGGTGGATTACTCGAAGGGCAGACCGACGTAGTTCTCCGCGAGGCTCGTCAATGCGGCTTGGGAGCCGCCGAGATAGTCCAGTTCGGCGAGCTGGATGCGCTGGTCGAATTCGTCATCCGAGAATTTGTGCATGATGGAAGTGAACCACCAGGAGAATCGTTCGGCCTTCCAGATACGACGCAGGCACTGCTCGGAATAGCGATCGATCAGGTCGCGGCGGCCGGTGCGGTAATGCTCGGCGAGCGCGCGATTCAGGACGCGAACATCCGCAGCGGCCAGGTTCAATCCCTTGGCCCCCGTCGGCGGCACAATGTGGGCGGCGTCGCCGACCAGAAACATCCGGCCGAATTTCAGGGGTTCCACCACGAAACTGCGCAGCGGCGCGATGCTTTTTTCGATCGACGGCCCTGTCACGACCGCTTCGGCGACAGCCAGCGGCAGGCGGCTGCGCAACTCATCCCAGAATCGCGCGTCGGGCCATTCCTCGAGCTTCTCGTCGAGATCGCATTGCACGTAATAACGGCTGCGCGTCATGGATCGCATGCTGCACAGCGCAAACCCGCGTGCATGGTTCGAGTACACCAGCTCGTGCATCGCCGGCGGAACCTCGGCCAGGATGCCTAGCCAGCCGAAAGGATAGACTCGCTCGAACGTGCGCAACGCACCAGCATCCAGGCTCTGCCGGCAAACCCCGTGATAGCCGTCGCAGCCGGCGATGAAATCACAGGTCATTTCCTGTGTCTTGCCGTCGTGCGAGTAGCGCACCTGCGGGTGATCGCCGCCGAATCCCTCGACGGCCACCTGGCTGCAGTCGTAGATCAGCTTGCCGTGCGCCGCCGCCCTCGCCTCCATCAGGTCCTTGGTGACTTCGGTTTGCCCGTAGACCGAGACCGAATCGCCAGTCAGTCCTTTGAGATCGACGCGCAGGCTTCGCCCGTCGAAGCCCAGCGAGAAGCCGTCGTGCACCAGACGCTCGCGCAACAGGCGTTCGCCCACGCGCGCTTCGATCAGCAGGTCCACCGTGCACTGCTCCAGTACTCCGGCGCGGATCCGGCCCGCCACGTATTCGCGGCTCTGCCTTTCCAGGACGACGTTGTCGATGCCGTTCAAGTGCAGCAGCTGCGACAGGAGCAGACCCGAGGGTCCTGCACCGATGATTGCCACCTGGGTACGAGCCATCCGATAAACCTCTCAGGGCGCAGCGCCGCGCGGGCGTTGCAGCTGCCAGTTGAGATTCGACCTGACCGCGGGCCACTCGGACGCGATGATGCTGTAAACGCAGGTGTCCCGCAGCGTGCCGTCGGATATTCGCTGGTGATTGCGCAGGATGCCGTCGAGTTTTGCACCCAATCGCTCGATTGCGCGCCGACTGGCGTGATTGAAAAAGTGCGTACGGAATTCGACGGCGATGCAGTCGAGTGTATCGAACGCGTGCGTCAGCAACAGCAGCTTGCACTGCGTGTTCAAATGCGTTCTGTGAACGCTCCTACGGTACCAGGTGGAGCCTATTTCCAAATGCCGGTTGGCGGCATCGGCATGCATGAAGGTGGTCATACCGACGGCTTTTGAGGTGGCATCGTTCAGGACGGCGAAGGGCAGCATCGAACCGTCGGCTTGCAGACCGAGCCGCCGGTCGATTTCGCTTTTCATGTTCTCGGGGCGGGGTACGGTCGTGTACCAGAGGGTCCAGAGTTCTCCGTCACGGACCGCCTCTTCCAGGTCGTGTGTGTGGCGCTGGGCCAGAGGTTCCAACCGGACACCGGGCCCGCGCAGCGTGACGGGCTCAAGCCATGCCATGGGCCATTCCGGGTGCGCTCATCGTGTCGATGGTAGCTGGACGAAGTCTGCGCGACGCGCGGGCGAGGCCGCCCGGGCTGCGGCATCTGACGCAACCCGGGCGGCCGCTGATTTCGCCTACGCCGAATTGCGGGTCAGGGCTTCTTCGCCCACACCCGGCACCAGCCGCCTGCGGGGACGCTCTTGCCGGCGAATATATTGCAGCCACCACGGGCATCGCCCGCCTTGCCCTGATACTGAGCGCAGGTTGAACACTTCTGATCGGCCTTGTGGGTGGGATTCGAGGCGGCATCCACTTTGCTCGAATCGATTGCGAAACCCAGAGCCTTGGCCGTGGGATCGGCCGGATCCAGAGCCGGCAGATCTGCGGCCTCGGCCGGCCCGATCATGCCGAGTGCCGGTACCAGAGCCCCCGCAATGAGTCCGCCCTTGATGACCGCCCGACGTGAGATTTTGTTGTGCATCGTAACAATCCTATGGATGGAAAACTGACCTATGACTATGAATGCAGCACTGGACCCTATCTTCCCGCGTTTGCACCCATCGGTGTTCTAAAATTGTCGTAATTGTGATCAAAACCCGCGAGCCGGTTCACGCGGTGGTCCTGGTCCAGCGGCGTATCAGGTCGATCACATGCGCGCACAGCGCCACCGCCAGCCAGGGCGCTATCTTCGGCCACGAATAGCCGATCAGCGAGGCGCGCAGCGCCAGCAGCAGTCCCGCGCCCGCCAGCAGCGCTACCACCACATCGAGCGGCTTCATGCCGCGCCGGGTCACCTTTCCGAGAATGATCAGCACCACGGTTTCGACGAGCATCAGCGCCAGGATGTAGTAAACGATGCGTCCCGTCGCAAATAGATTATTCATGTGCGGGCCAGGCCCAGCAAGTGGGCCATGTCCTTGGCGAAGATGCGTACGTGGGCCATGGGATTGGAGCGCACCAATTTTTTGTGCATGTAGGCCTGCCACGTCAGGCGCTGTACATCCTTGTCCTTGCAGATGCTGACGAAGCGCTCGCGCCGCTTGTCGCTCGAATACCAGAATCGCTGCATGACGCCGAGGATCCAAAACACCCGTCCGTGTGCCCTCATGAAATTCCTGCGCGCCCGGCGCAGTGCGCGGGCGTCGCCGCTGCGCAGGAAGTCGGCCACTGCGTCGGCGGCGTAACGGCCGCCGGCCATGGCGTAGTAGATACCCTCCCCCGAAGCCGGAGCCACCACGCCGGAGGCGTCGCCCGCCAGCACCACGTCGCGGCCGTTGTCCCAGCGGGGCAGCGGTTTCATGGGAATCGGTGCGCCTTCGCGCCGGATGGTTTCCATGCCGTGCAATTCGGCCAGGGCGCGCAGCTCTCCCACTGCCGTACGCAACGAGAAGCCCTTGTTCGCGCTGCCGACGCCGACGCTCGCCGTGGCGCCGTGCGGGAATATCCACGCGTAGAAATCCGGTGACAGTTTGCCCTGATAGTAGACATCGCAGCGTGTTCCCGCGAACTTCTGCGTGGCCACCTCGGGCGCGCGCACGATCTCGTGATAAGCCGCCACGTATCGGATCTTATCCGCGCCCGGCACGCACTGTTTGGCCACCGCGGATATGGCGCCATCGGCGCCGATGATCGCGCGCGCACGAACGCTGACCTCCGCCGGCTTGCGGCCGGCGCCCGGATCGTCGGCGCGGGCCTTGAAATGCACGACGGCCGTGCCGTCGGCGTCGCGCGAAATCCGCTCGAAGGTGCCGTGGCGCAGATCGGCGCCGGCGGCCGCGGCGCGGCGGCGCAGCCATTCGTCGAACACCTCGCGGTCCACCATGCCGACGAAGCCGCCTTCGATGGGCATGTCGACCTCGCAATGCGCCGGGGAGATCATGCGCGCGGAATTGACCTTGGCTACCAGCAGCGAATCGGGTATCTCGAACTCCTCGATCAGCTTCGGCGGAATGGCGCCGCCGCAGGGCTTGATACGCCCTGCCCGGTCGAGCAACATCACATCGAGCCCCTGTCGCGCCAGATCTGCGGCCGCTGTCGCCCCGGACGGCCCGCCGCCGACCACCACCACATCGAAGGAATCCAAGCTGCTCATGCGGTCACCACCGTGGCATGTCGCGTGCTGCGATTCTCATGCCTGTTGATTTGCGCCGCCAATGCGGCGGATAGGAAAAACAGCGCCGCTTCGGCGCAGAAGACGGTTGCGAATGCGATTTGCGGCGAGCCGTAAACATAGCGGATGAGGTCGACCAGGGACGTTCCGAACACTCCGCCGGCGGCGAACGCCGCCGCTTGCGCAGCGCCCCACAGTCCCATGCGGGCACCGGCGTGCCCCGGTTGCCCGGCGGTACTCAAATCCATCATCGAGCCAATCGCGGCAACCGCAAATACGCCGTTCGACACACCCAGCAAAAACACGCTCGTGCGCAGCAGCGCCGCGGCTCCGGTCAGATCGGCGCCGGCCAGCGCGAGCAGCGCCGCCGCCGAGGCCACGCAGCCACCGACGGTCCATGACCGCAGGCTGCCGAAGCGCCGACGGCTGCAGGCGACGCCCACGCTGATCATGCCGAGGAAAACCCCCGCATGCTGCAGTCCTGAGAGCTTGCTGGAGTCCCCGAGCGTCAGGTTGAATATCAATCCGGAGAACGGCTCGAGAATCAGCTCCTGCGCGCTGTAGGCCAGCATCGACAGGAACACGAACAGCGTGAAGCGCCGCGCCAGCGGTTCCGTCCAGATCTCCTTCAATGCCGACTTGAAGGAAACGGCGCTCAGGTCACGGGCGGGTGCGTGGCCGGCGGCGCTGCGGCCCTCGACCTTCCAAACGGCCGCCAGTGCGAGCAGCCACGCGGCCACCGCGGCGATGCTCGTGACCAGGATGAGACGGCGCGGTGAAAATGGATCCAGAAAATGCCCGGCGGTGGTCGCCGTGACGGCGAATCCGGCCACCATCAGCAGCCACATGATGGTCGCAGCCGCCGCCCGCCTGTCCGCATCCACTCGCGTCGCCATCAGAGCCAGCAGCGAGGTGCCGGCGGCGCCCACGCCCAGTCCGACCAGCACGTAGCCGAACACGGCGAGCATCAGCGCCGCCGCCGGGCTGCTGCTCAGGGTCACCGTCGCCACGGCGCACAGCACGGCGCCCACGGCCAGTGTCGCCATGCCGCCCAGTATCCATGGGGTGCGGCGCCCGCCACGGTCCGACCCATGGCCGAATCGCGGACGTATCATCTGCACGGCGTAATGCAATGCCACCAGAAACCCCGGCAGCACCGCCGGCAGTGAATACTCCACCACCATAACGCGGTTCAAGGTGGAGGTGATCAGCACCACCACCGACCCGAGCGCCGCCTGCACCAGGCCCAGCCGGACAATTCCGGGCCAGCCCAATGTAAGCCCTGCATTCACGGGAGCGATGCCCTCAAGGCCGCCGCACGCAGCGCAAACGCGCTTACCAGCATGCCGAGGACGTAAAGACTCACGCCGGTGCCGTTGTACCACGGGGCCAGTTCGCGCGGGTTCTTCAACAGGCGCACCATCAGTGCCAATTGCGCGCCGAGCGCCGCGGCGACCGCAAGCGCATGATATGGCTCGCGCCATTCGAGCAGCAGCACAACCACCGCGACCTGCGGCAGCGCCATCGCGATGCAGGCCACCTTGCCCGCCCGCTCCGCGCCGAGCCGGACCGGCAAAGAACCCAGGCCCAGACGCCGGTCGCCCTCGATTGATTTGAAGTCATTGAGGGTCATGATGCCGTGGGCGCCCAAGCTGTAGAGCGCGGCGATGATCAACGTACGGGCGGAGGGCGTGCCGCCGGACATAACGGCCGCTCCGGTCACCCAGGCGAAGCCCTCGTAACAAATGGCGCAGGCCGCGTTTCCCCACCAGCCGTTTTGCTTGAGGCGCACGGGCGGTGCGCTGTAGGCCCAGGCCAGTACCAGCCCGGCCGCGGAGGCACCGAGCACCCAGGAGCCGAGCGTCGCCGCCAACAGCAGCGACAGGCACGACCACAAGATTGCCACGTACAATCCCCAGCGGCCCGGCATCCGACCGGACGGAATGGGACGCAAGGGTTCGTTGATGGCATCGACATGCCGGTCGAACCAGTCATTGACTGCCTGGCTCGTGGCGCACAGCAGCGGACCGCACAGCACGACGCCCGCCGCGATCACCGGCCAGCGTCCTGCAAACGCGGTTCCCGCCGACACCACGCCGCAGCCGAAGGCCCACATCGGCGGGAACCAGGTGATCGGTTTGAGGAGCTCCAGTACGACGCTCGGCGCGGGATAATCCGTGATCAATGCGGGGGCGGCCGGACGCGACATGCATTCAACCTTCGAGCACTACTCGAAATGCTCGCTTTCGGCCGAAGCAAGCTCGCCGAGCCCGTAGCGACGCAATTTCGCATACAGACTTTGCCGGCTGAGGCCGAGGATTTCAGCCGCGGACGCGCGATTGTCGCCGGTGATCTCCAAGGCGGCCTCGATGCACAATTTTTCGATCATGTCCGTCGATTCGCGCACCAGATCCTTCAAGGGTACGCGACCCACCAGTTCGGTGAGCTGCGCCACCGATCTGGGCTTGTCGCGGCTTACCTGACGATCGAATGTCACGCGTTGACCGACGTCGCGTATGGTGAATCCGAAGCACGGCTCCTCCGCATCGACCACCGAGACCGCGCAGATTTCCACATCGGTGTTGGAGCCGTATTCGCCGCGCAGCTGGGTCGCGAACAGCCGCAAGGATCCGTGTTCGCGCAACTGCGCCGTCAGCAGGTTGAAATCGACACCGGGGCGCCCGAGCCATCGCTCGAGCGATTCGTTGCGTGACTGCTCTTCGGTCGCGAGCTGCACCAGATCGAGAAAAGCGCGGTTGGCAAACAGGATACGTCCATCCAATCCGGTCACCACGAATCCCTCGGGAGCGCTCGACACGATTTCCAGCACCTTGGAATTCTGACGCGGCAGCGCCAGGTTCGACATGTCCGGGTTCGCCGGCCCGAGCCGCACGAGAAAGAACGACGAGCGCTCCTCCCGAAACAGCGAGGCTGATGCGATCAGCTGGCGCTTGCCGTCGGCGGATCGGACGGCGATGCCGTTGGTTCGCCCGGTCGCCCGTACGGCTCCCAGCATGCTTTGAAGGGCTTGCGTGCTGTCTTCGTCGAAACCGTCCGGGAAGAGCCGCCCGACCAGGCGTTTACTGCCCTCGGCGAGCAACTGCTCGGCAGACGGATTGGCCTCGAGCACCTTGCGCGTCGTCGCGTCGACGATCAGCACGGCCTCCGAGGCCACCTGGAACAGCAGCCGGTGGCGCGTTTCGGCCTGGCGCAGCTTCAGATACTCGCGTTCCATGGACTGCTGTGCACTGACCAGCTGCTGCTGCAGGGCGGCCATCAGCCGCATGCTGCGGCCGAGCGCAACCACCTGGCCTTGGCTGTTGATCTTGAAGGCCGCATACAGCACCGGCACGTCGGAACCATTTTCCGCGCGATGGTTGACCATCCGCCAACGGGGCATTCCCTTGGCGCCGGAATCGCGCAGCAGCGCCTCGATCTTATGGCGGCTATCCGCGGTGACCGTGTCCGCCCATGGCCGGCCGACCCATTTCTCGGCCATGTCGGCGCCCAGTTCGTCGCTGCCGAAGGACACGTCGCGAATCACGCCCAGTTTGGCATCGGACACCACGAGCGCGACATCGGTCGCGACGGTGATGAGCTTTCCCGCCGTGTCGCAATCCAATTCGCTAAACCACTTCTTGGCACCGCTAAACTGCTTCACAAACCCTCATTTACATGGCGTTCACGAAAAATCCGCCGTTCCACCCACCGTCAGTTCACCGTCGCAAGCGCGCTGCAGATTTGCTCGGCCCGCAGCACCGCCTGGGGTCCATCGACCGCCATGGCGTCGGCGCCGAGCGAGGCGGCCAACTCCGGCTTTATCACCAGGATGGGGCCGCCCACCAGAATTCCAACCGCGCGGTTGCGCGACACGTGGCGGATCGCGCGGATTGTTGCCTTCAATTCGTCCAGGCGCGTCTCCGATGCAATCGACAATCCAACCACCGAAAATCGATGCTGGCAGAACACCCGCAGCATTTCTTCGTGGGTCGCCGGGAATTCATGCCAGACGTCCCAGCCCGCACGCCTGAGAAACTGCGCCACCACGGAGACGCCAAACGTGTGCTGTTCGCCCGGACACGGCGCGAGCAGAATGCGTCGACTGGTCTTGCCATCCTCCTCGTCGGTTCGAAATTCCGGGCTGAGTTCCCGGAGCAGCTGATGCAGCCGGCACAATCCCACCGTCACCTGCATGAAATTGCACTCATCCTCCTCCCACAGTTCGCCGAGCCTGCGCGCCGCCGGGGCGAGCAGGCCGAGGCAGATCGCTTCAAGCGAGGCGCCGCGCTGCCTTACGGTCTCAACATAGGCCGACGACACGCCCACGTCGTGTGCCAGGAGCAGGCGCACCAGTTCTGCCACATCCACCGGGTCCGGTGCCCGCGCACTTTCCGAGGCCTGCTCGTTGGAGACACGCGTCAGTCTGCGTGTCAGCACCAGCCGCGGGACGATTTCGCCTTCGATCGTACTTACCAGCCGCGCCATCCTGACCTCGGATTCCGCGGAAGGCTGCGCCGGCTTGGCTGCACTTGCCTCCCTGGAAACGCCATTCGACCATTCTTCAGACAAGTCACCGACACACATTGGTTTCACCCCTCCAATGAAATGCGGGACCCGGGCTCCCGCAGTTAGCGACAGCCTCCTTCAGATTCGGAGGTCGTTTTCAGATCGTCTTGGAACTCGATTCAAATTCGACTCCGGCTCAATCCAGAACATCTCAACTCTTACCACGATTGTCAAGTTAGCTTTACGTACAGTTTTGTTGACAGATGCACGGCAACAGGTCTAGGGTTGATGCACCGGACATTCGATTCACGGAAACCCGCGCAAATGCCTCTATATACAAAGGAAGAACGATTGCGCCGCGATGCCTCGAAGTGGACGCTGGTGCAGGGCGTGCTCGCTCCCATCCAATTCCTGGTGTTCTTGATCAGTCTCGGGCTGGTGCTGAAATTCTTGGTGACCGGAACGGGATTCGCGGCGGCAACAGGCTCGGTTGTCATAAAGACGCTCGTCCTTTACACGATCATGATCACCGGTTGCATCTGGGAGCGCGATGTCTTCGGCCGCTACCTGTTTGCAGCGGCATTCTTCTGGGAAGACGTCGTCAGCATGCTCGTGCTGGCTCTGCACACCGCCTACATCGGCGCGCTCTTATTCGGATCGCTTCATGCCCGCTATCAGATGTATATCGCGCTGCTAGCCTATTCCGCCTATCTCCTGAACGCAACGCAGTTCTTGCTGAAACTGCGCGCCGCCCGGCTTGAGGGTGTGCGCTCGGAACAGAGCGCCGTCAGTCCGCCGCTGGCGGCCGGGCTCACCTCATGAGTGCCGCCACCGGCAATTGCACGGCCGAGGGCGGTGTTTCCCGCGGCAATTTGCGCTATTCGGCCGAGCGCGGCCAGCGTGAAGTGTTTTGCGGGCTGACCGGCATCATCTGGCTGCATCGTAAGATACAGGACGCCTTCTTCTTGGTGGTCGGATCCCGCACCTGCGCGCATTTGATGCAGTCCGCCGCCGGGGTGATGATTTTCGCCGAGCCGCGCTTCGCCACGGCCATCATCGATGAGCGAGACCTGGCGGGTCTGGCGGACGCCAACGTCGAACTCGACCGGGTGGTGACCCAGCTGCTGGAACGCCGTCCCGACATCAAATTGTTGTTTCTCGTCGGCTCGTGCCCTTCCGAGGTGATCAAGTTGGATCTGTCGCGAGCGGCGTTGCGCCTCTCGAGCCGGTTTTCGCCGCAGGTGCGGGTGCTAAATTATTCCGGTAGCGGCATCGAGACGACCTTCACCCAGGGCGAGGACGCCTGTCTGGCCTCCCTGGTTCCCGGTCTGCCCCGGCTCGGCGAGGAGGCTGCGCCGAATCTGTTGATTGTCGGGGCCCTGGCGGATGTGGTCGAGGACCAGATGCGCCGGCTGTTCGACGAGATGGGGATTGCCGACGTGCAGTTCTTTCCGCCGCGGCGCTCCACGCTGCTGCCGGCGGTTGGTGCCCGAACCCGCTATCTACTGGCGCAACCCTTCCTCGCCGATACCGCGCGTGCCCTCGAGGAGCTCGGCGCGCGGCGAATTGCAGCGACTTTTCCGCTGGGTGCCGAGGGCACCGCGTCTTGGCTCAAGGCCGCGGCTGAGGCATGGGCGGTGGACCCTTCGCTCTACCGTCGCGTCACCCAGCCCGCCTATGAGCGCGCGCAGCGGGCGTTGTCGCGGTATCGCGATCTGCTCGCGGGCAAGCGCATCTTCTTTTTCCCCGATTCGCAGCTCGAAGTGCCGCTTGCCCGGTTTTTGTCGGCCGAAATGGGCATGGAGCTGGTCGAGGTGGGCACTCCGTATTTGCACCGTGCGCACCTGTCCGCGGATCTGGACTTGCTGCCGCCGGGCACCCGCGTGGTCGAAGGGCAGCATGTGGAGAATCAGCTGGACCGCTGTCATGCCGCGAAGCCTGATCTGGTGGTTTGCGGTCTCGGGCTGGCCAATCCGCTCGAGGCCCAGGGCCTGACCACCAAATGGTCGATAGAGCTGGTGTTCACGCCCATACAAGGATTCAATCAAGCCGCGGATCTCGCCGAGTTGTTCGCAAGGCCGCTGGTGCGCCGCACCCGGCTGGTGGCCTAAGTGCAGCTCACCGTGTGGACATACGAAGGGCCGCCGCATGTGGGTGCCATGCGCATCGCCACGGCGATGACCGACGTGCACTACGTGCTGCACGCCCCGCAGGGCGACACCTACGCGGACCTGCTGTTCACTATGATCGAGCGGCTGCCCCGCCGCCCGCCGGTGACGTATACGACGTTTCAGGCCAGGGATCTGGGAGGCGATACCGCAGGTCTGTTTCAAAACGCAGCGCGGGAGGCCTTCGAGCGCTTCAAACCGCAAGCCATGCTGGTCGGCGCGTCGTGCACGGCGGAATTGATCCAGGACGATCCGGGCGGCCTCGCCCGTGCACTGAGACTGCCCATTCCCGTGGTGCAATTGGAATTGCCGTCGTATCAAAAGAAGGAGAATTGGGGAGCCGCAGAGACCTTTTATCAAATTGTCCGCGCCATGGCCGCGCCGCAGGCGCCGCCGCCGGGATTCAAGCGTCCGCCGCGTGCGCCGGGCACACGGGCGAGTTGCAACATTCTCGGACCGACGGCGCTCGGTTTCCGGCATCGAGACGACGTGCAAGCCGTCAAACTGATGCTGGCCGATCTCGACGTCGACGTTCATGTGGTTGCACCGCTGGGCGCCTCACCCGGGGATCTGGCCCGGTTGGGCGAAGCGGATTTCAACGTGCTGCTCTATCCGGAAACGGGCTCGCTGGTTGCCCAGTGGCTCGGCAGGACCTTCGATCAAAAAACCATCAAGTCCATTCCCATCGGGCTCGGTGCCACCCGCGAATTCATCGCCGAGATCGCGCAATTGACCGGTGTCGATCCGGGTCGCGCGCTGCACGGGGCTCCCTCGAACTCCAGCTGGTATTCGCACTCGGTCGACTCGACCTACTTGACCGGAAAACGGGTGTTCGTGTTCGGCGACGCCACGCACGCGGTGGCGGCGGCACGCATCGCGGCGCAGGAGCTCGGATTCACGGTCGTCGGTCTCGGCACCTACAGCAGGGAGTTCGCCCGCGAAGTACGGGAGGCTGCGAAGCTGTATGGAATCGAGGCATTGATCACCGACGATTATCTCGCGGTGGAGGCCAAGGTCGCCGAATTGCAGCCGGAACTGGTGTTGGGCACGCAGATGGAGCGCCACATCGCCAAGCGTTTGGGCGTGCCGTGTGCGGTCATTTCCGCTCCGGTGCACGTGCAGGATTTCCCGGCGCGTTACTCGCCGCAGATGGGGTTCGAGGGCGCCAACGTGATTTTCGATACCTGGGTCCATCCCCTGATGATGGGCCTCGAGGAGCACCTGTTGACGATGTTCCGCGGCGATTTTGAATTCCACGACGCGGCGCCCGCCTCGCACCTAGGATTCACCGCGGCGCCACGCGACCAGACGGCTGCGCCGGCCGCGCAACCGGCGGTGCCTGCCGAGGCCGTGTCGGACAGGCCGTCAGCGCCGGTCTCGGCGACGGCCGGTGCCCTGTGGGCCGTCGATGCGGAAAAGGAACTGGGCAAGATTCCATTTTTTGTACGCGGGAAAGCCAGGCGAAATACCGAGCGCTTCGCCGCTGACAACGCGGTAGCTCTGATCACTGTGGAGACGCTCTACGATGCCAAAGCGCATTTTAGCCGCTGACGATTCGCGTATCCGGGATGCTGACAAAACAGGCATCCGTGTCGTTATCGTGACCATGGACAGCCATCTGACGAGTTCGACATTGCGGGCCCGCGATCGGCTGGTGCGCGAGTTCCCCGGCTTGTCACTGGAGATTCACGCCGCCGATGAATGGGGCAGCGATCCCTGCGCCCTGCAACACTGCCGCAGGGCCATCGAACATGGCGACATCATCGTCGTCACGATGTTGTTCATGGAGGATCACTACCAACCGCTGCTGGATGTGCTGCAAAAGCGCCGCGAGAAGTGCGACGCGATGGTGTGCGCAATGTCGGCGGCCGAGGTGGTGCGGCTGACGAAGCTGGGTCGCTTCAGCATGGACGGTTCGCAGGGCGGACCGATGGCGCTGTTGAAGCGGTTGCGCGGCGGCAAGAAGAAGACCGCCACCGCGGGTGCCGAGCAGATGAAGATGCTGCGGCGGATTCCGCGGCTGCTGCGGTTCATTCCCGGCACCGCGCAGGATGTGCGTGCGTATTTCCTGGCGCTGCAATATTGGCTGGCGGGCTCGGAGGACAACATCCTGAACATGGTGCGATTCCTGGTGGGACGATATGCCGCGGGACCGCGCGCCGGCCTGCAAAGGTCCGTGAAAGTGCCGCCACCGGTCGAGTACCCGGAAGTCGGTGTCTATCACCCGCGCATGCAGGGACGCTACAGCGAGCGCATGGAGGAACTGCCGTTCGCGCCGGGCCCGAAGGGAACGGTCGGCGTCTTGATGCTGCGATCCTATCTGCTGGCCGGCAATGCGCGCCACTACGACGGCGTGATTGCGGCCCTCGAGGCGCGCGGCCTGCGAGTGATCCCGGCATTCGCGACGGGACTCGATTCGCGGCCGGCAATCGACAAGTTCTTCATCAAGGACGGCGTCGCGCAAATCGACGCCCTGGTCTCGTTGACCGGCTTCTCGCTCGTCGGCGGACCGGCCTACAACGATTCGAAGGCGGCGGAGGACGCACTGGCAGAACTCGACGTGCCGTACGTGTCGGCGCAGCCGCTGGAATTCCAGACGATCGACCAATGGGGCGAATCGCAGCGCGGTCTGCTGCCGGTGGAGAGCACCATCATGGTGGCGATTCCCGAACTCGACGGTGCGACCGGCTCGATGGTGTTCGGCGGACGGCCGGGCGCCGCCGGTGTCACCTGCACGGGTTGCAGTCAAGGCTGCACGTTCACGGCGGCCGATTCCGGACAGGACATGCACTCCTGCCCCGAGCGGGCCACCATGCTCGCGGCCCGTCTGGCCAAGCTCGTGGCGCTGCGTCGCAGCGAGCGGGCGCAGCGCAAGGTCGGCATCGTACTGTTCAACTTTCCGCCCAATGCGGGCAATACCGGCACGGCCGCCTACCTGTCGGTCTTCGAGTCGCTCCATCGGACCCTGCAGTCGATGCGGGACTCGGGCTACCGGGTGGACGAGCTGCCCGCCAGTGTGGATGAACTGCGTGAAAGGATCATTTTTGGCAATGCCGCCCAGTTCGGTGCGATGGCCAACGTGCACAAGCGAATCCCGGCAGCCGATCATGTCCGGCGCGAGCGTTTCTTGAAGGAAATAGAGGCGCAGTGGGGCCCTTCGCCCGGGCGTCAGCAGAGCGACGGTGCCTCGATCCACGTGCTGGGAGAGCGCTTCGGCAATGTGTTCGTCGGCGTGCAGCCGGCGTTCGGCTTCGAAGGCGATCCGATGCGCCTGCTGTTTGAAAAGGGCTTTGCCCCGACGCATGCGTTTTCGGCCTTTTATCGATTCCTGCGGGAGGATTTTGGTGCGCACGCGGTGCTGCATTTCGGCACTCACGGCGCGCTGGAATTCATGCCGGGCAAACAGACCGGAATGTCGGACGCATGCTGGCCCGACCGGCTGATCGGCGACCTGCCGAACATCTACCTGTACGCGTCGAACAATCCTTCCGAAGGCACGATCGCCAAGCGGCGGATCGGGGCAACTCTGATCAGTTACCTGACGCCTCCGGTTGCCAACGCCGGACTGTATCGTGGGCTGGTGGAACTGAAGACTTCGATCGAAAGCTGGCGCGGACTGGCGGATGACGCCCGAAGCGAGCGCGAGTTTCTCGCCGAATTGATCCAGACGCAGGCGGCGGCGCTCGATCTGACCCGGGCCGAGCCTGCCTGGGGCAGCGAGGCCGGCGCGCATGTGGCCACGCTGAGCGGACAGGTATTGGAGCTCGAGTACACGCTGATACCGCACGGCTTGCACGTGGTCGGCAAGGCGATCTCCGGTGAACAGCGCGTGGACTTTCTGATGGCAATGGCCGAAGCCTCGCACCAGACCCGTCCATCGCGGGATGCCGTTTCGGCATTGGTCGAGGGCGCGACACCCGAAGCTGCGCTTGCCCTCGACCCACAGGCGCCGCACGCGGCCGGGTTGGCGATGTATCGCGATTTGGAGCGGGACAACCAATTGCTCTGCGAAAATCCGGAGGTCGATGCGATCCTGCGTGCGCTCGACGGCCGATTCCTGCGGCCCGCGCCCGGCGGCGATGTGGTGCGTACGCCGGCTGTTCTGCCGACCGGGCGCAACCTGCACGGCTTCGATCCGTTCCGCATCCCGAGTGCGTTTGCGGTCATGGACGGTGCGCGCCAGGCCGCCCGCCTGCTTCAACGGCATCTGGCAGACGGCAACGCCTTCCCTGAATCGGTGGCCCTGGTCCTCTGGGGAACCGACAATCTGAAGACGGAGGGCGGCCCGATCGGACAGGCACTGGCCTTGATCGGGGCCAAGCCGCGCTTCGACGGCTACGGACGCATTGCCGGCGCCACCCTCATCCCCCTCGCGGAACTCGGCCGGCCGCGGGTCGACGTCATGGTGACCTTGTCGGGCATCTTCCGGGATTTGCTGCCGCTGCAGATCAAACTCCTGGCGGAAGCCTCGTTCCTCGCCGCCTCGGCCGACGAGCCCGAGGACCGTAATTTCGTGCGCAAGCACGCGCTGCGCTATCAGCAGGAACATGGCTGCGATCTGGAAACCGCATCGCTGCGCGTTTACGGCAATGCCGAAAGCACCTATGGCTCGAACGTCAACCACTTGATCGAAAACGGCCGCTGGGACAAGGAGGACGAACTCGCCGAGACCTACACCCGGCGCAAGAGCTTCGCCTACGGCCGCTCCGGGCGGCCGGTGCAACAGGCCAAGCTGCTGACCAGCGTGCTCGCCGACGTGCAGTTGACCTATCAGAATCTCGATTCCGTCGAACTCGGCGTGACCACCGTGGACACTTATTTCGACACCCTGGGCGGCATCAGCAGTGCGGTGCGCCGCGCCAAGGGCGGTGCCGCCACGCCGGTGTACATTGCGGATCAAACCCAGGGCAGCGGCACCGTGCGCAGCCTTTCCGAACAGGTCGCGTTGGAGACCCGCACACGGACTCTCAATCCCAAGTGGTATGAAGGCATGCTCGAGCACGGCTACGAGGGGGTGCGCCAGATCGAGGTGCACGTCACCAACACCATGGGCTGGTCGGCAACCACCGGCGAAGTGCAGCCGTGGGTCTATCAGCAGATTACGCAGACCTTCATACTGGATCCCGAGATGCGCGCCCGGCTCGCCAAGCTGAACCCGACCGCGTCGGCCAAAGTGGCCAATCGGTTGCTCGAAGCTTCGGAACGCCGCTACTGGCAGCCGGACGAGCAAATGCTGGCGGCGCTGCGCGCCGCCGGCGAAGAATTGGAAGATAAACTCGAAGCCATATATGAAGGGGTGGCCGCATGACTGTCGCAACCGTACCGGTATCGGCGCTGAAGAGCCGAGTCAGCCGGCCCCCTGACGGCGAAGGCAGCGTGCAGGTCCCGCTTGATCCGAATCTGAAGATCGGCAATGCCAAGGTTTTCGCCGTATACGGCAAGGGCGGCATCGGCAAGAGCACCACATCGTCGAATCTTTCCGTGGCGTTTTCCAAATTGGGCAAGCGGGTTCTGCAGATCGGCTGCGATCCCAAGCACGACTCGACCTTCACCCTGACCAAGCGATTGGTGCCCACCGTCATCGACGTACTCGAGACGGTCGACTTTCACTCGGAGGAGCTGCGCGTCGAGGATTTTGTCTACGAGGGCTATAACGGCGTGATGTGCGTCGAGGCCGGCGGGCCGCCCGCTGGCACCGGGTGCGGCGGCTATGTCGTCGGTCAGACGGTCAAACTGCTCAAGGAACACCATTTGTTGGAGGACACCGACGTGGTCATTTTCGACGTGCTGGGCGACGTGGTGTGCGGCGGATTCGCCGCGCCCCTGCAGCACGCCGATCGGGCGCTGATCGTCACGGCGAATGACTTTGATTCCATTTTCGCCATGAATCGGATCGTGGCGGCGATCCAGGCCAAGTCGAAGAACTACGCCGTCCGCCTCGGCGGAGTCATCGCCAACCGCAGTGCGGCTACGGATCAGATCGACAAATTCAACGACAAGGTGGGCTTGAAGACCATGGCCCGTTTCCCGGACCTCGACGTCATCCGGCGCAGCCGCCTGAAGAAGGCCACGCTGTTCGAGATGGAGAGCTCCCCGGAGCTCGATGCCGTGCAGACCGAATATCTGCGCCTGGCGCAGTCGCTGTGGGATGGCACCGACCCGTTGGTCGCCGGGCCGCTCAAGGATCGCGAAATCTTCGACTTGTTGGGTTTCGACTGATGCCTGCCGCAAGCTATCAAGAGCGGCGCGGGCAGCTGCAAACCTACTTCGACCGGACCGCGGTGGAAGCTTGGGCGCGACTGACCTCGACGGCACCGGTTGGCAGGATACGAGCCACGGTGCGTGCCGGCCGCGACCAGATGCGCCATACGCTGCTCGGAATGTTGCCGGCGCAGCTGTCCGGCCGGCGCATTCTCGATGCGGGATGCGGAACCGGCGCACTGAGCGTCGAAGCGGCACAGCGCGGCGCGCAGCTCGTGGCCGTGGACATCTCCCCCACCCTGGTCGACATTGCGCGCGACCGGCTGCCGTCGCGGCTCGCCGGAGGCAGCATCGATTTCCGGGTCGGCGACATGTTCGACGCGGCACTCGGTGAATTTGATCATGTGGTGGCGATGGATTCCTTGATCCATTATCGGGCTGTCGATGTCGTTCGCGTGCTCGCGGGATTCGCGGTTCGAACCCGGCATTCCATCGTGTTCACCTTTGCGCCCAAAACCCCGGCGCTCACCGTCATGCACGCCGTGGGCCGATGGTTCCCGCGCCACGACCGGGCTCCGGCCATCGAGCCCGTGTCGGAAAGCACCTTGCGTCGACATCTGGCGCAGGATCCGGTGTTGAGACAATGGCGGATCGCCCGCACCCAGCGCATCGCCTGCGGTTTCTATACGTCGCAGGCCATGGAACTGGTGAACAGCCGGGAGGACTCGCCCGCATGAGCCGCTTCGGCGAACGCCTGGCGCGCAAATGGATGCGGATCGGCACCGAGTTCCTGCCGTTCGCCGATGCGGCCAGCGCGGAACTGCCGCTCGGGCGGCTTTTGCGGCTGTCGCTGTTCCAGGTCTCGGTCGGCATCGCCATGGTGCTGCTGATCGGAACGTTGAACCGGGTGTTGATCGTGGAACTCGGCGTGCCCGCGTGGCTGGTGTCGCTGATGGTGGGTCTGCCGCTGATTTTCGCGCCGTTCCGGGCTCTGATTGGCTTTCGCTCGGACAATCACCGCTCGGCGCTCGGCTGGCGCCGCGTGCCGTACATCTGGATGGGCACCCTGTTGCAATTCGGCGGACTGGCCATCATGCCCTTCGCGCTGGTGATCCTGTCCGGCGACACGCACGGTCCCTTGTGGATCGGCCAGTTCGCCTCGGCATTCGCCTTCCTGCTGGTGGGCGCCGGG
Organism: Gammaproteobacteria bacterium; assembly: GCA_003137095.1. GTDB lineage: Bacteria > Pseudomonadota > Gammaproteobacteria > Steroidobacterales > Steroidobacteraceae > Bog-1198. Next base: position 3,448 of record PLET01000088.1, on the reverse strand, counting down.
TTGCAGACCACCCAAACGGCGGGACTGGCACTGGCGACCGATCTGGCGCCCGAGGCCGTTCGTCCCCGCGTGATTGCCCTGATGTACGCCATGCTCTTGGTGGGCATGGTGGCAAGCGGCCTGGCCTTCGGCAGATTGCTCGCGAATTTCAGCGAGATCCGCCTGATCCAAGTCATTCAGGGCGCTGCGGTCATGACCATGCTGCTCAATCTCACGGCGCTGTGGAAACAGGAGGCGCGCAATCCCGTCCTGACCTCGGTGGCTGCCTCCACCGCGAAATTCCGGGATTCCTGGCGTGAATTCATCCGCCACCGCCGCGCCGTGCGGTTTTTGGTCGCCGTCGGCCTGGGGACAGCGGCATTCAACATGCAGGACATCGTGCTCGAACCCTATGGTGGCGAAATACTGCATCTGACGGTGGGAGCCACCACGGCGCTCACCGCCATGTTGGCGGGCGGCGCGCTGGCTGCATTTTCCATTTCTGCGCGCTTGCTGGGACATGGCGCCGACCCCTATCGCCTGGCGGCGTACGGCGCCGTGATGGGGCTGTTCGCCTTTGCCGCGGTGATTTTCGCGGCGCCCCTGGGGTCCGCCCAGCTGTTTCGCCTCGGCACCCTGTTGATCGGCTTTGGCGGCGGGTTTTTCTCGGTCGGCACCCTGGCGGGCGCGATGGCGCGCGAGCGCAACGGCGAGAGCGGTCTGGCGCTCGGCGCCTGGGGCGCGGTGCAGGCCACCAGCGCCGGACTCGCCATTGCCCTGGGCGGCGCAGTGCGCGACGCCGTCACCAGCCTTGCCACGCATGGTGCACTGGGGCCTGCGATGACCGGTGCAGCGACCGGCTACAGCGTCGTCTATCACATCGAGATTGCGTTGCTGTTCGCCACGCTGGTGGCGATAGGCCCTCTGGTCCGAACGGGATCCGATACCCGCGTAAGCCAATCGGGCGATTACAAGTTGGCGGAGTTTCCGAATTGAACGGTCATCCATGGGTTTTTAGGGGGATTGCGTGATGAATACGGGCGCCATTACCGGTTATTTCGACGTGGCTCAGGTCGTGCTGTACGCGTTCTGGATCTTTTTCGCTGGTTTGATCATTTATCTGCGCCGGGAGGACAAACGCGAGGGATATCCGCTGGAATCGGACCGCCCGGATGGGGACAAGCTGCAGGGCTTTCCGTCGGTTCCCTCACCCAAGACCTACATTCTGGCGCACGGCGGCACCGCGCAGGCACCGCGTCCATATCGCGACTCGCGGCCCATCATGGCCAAGCCCACCGGTAACTACCCGGGTTCGCCGCTTCGACCCACCGGCAATCCGATGCTGGACGGCGTCGGTCCGGCCTCCTGGGCCCAGCGTGCCGACCATCCGGACTTGGCCACCGATGGTCTGCCGCTGATCGTGCCGCTGCGCCTGTCGCCTGCTACGACCGTGGCGTCCGGTGATCCGGATCCGCGCGGCATGGCGGTGTATGGCGGCGACGGGGAGCGGGGCGGGACGGTGCGCGATGTCTGGACGGATCGTGCCGAACCGCAGATCCGCTACCTCGAAGTCGAAGTGACCGGCGGCCGGCGTGTGCTGCTGCCCATCGGCTACGCCAAATTCAACGTCACGAGGCGCTGCGTCAATGTCAGATCCATTCTGGCATCGCAATTCGCGGCCGTTCCGGCGTTGAAGAATCCCGATCGGGTCACGCTGCTGGAGGAGGACAAGATCACGGCCTATTACGCCGGCGGTACCTTGTACGCCACGGCCGCCCGCGCGGAGCCCTTCATATGAGCGATCACGACGATTTTGCGTTCGAGCCCGTACCGGGCCTGCCGGCGGCGCTGCCGCAGGGCGAGCAGCTGCTCTGGCAAGGATCTCCCGAGTGGAAATCACTGGCCGTGCACGGCTATCACATCCGTAAGGTAGCTCTGTATTTCCTGGTACTGGTGGTGTGGCGCATCGGTAACGGCATCAGCGCCGGGCATGGAGTCTCTGCCTTGGCGCTGTCCTGTTTGTGGATTGTGTGCCTTGGTGCGACCGCCATCGGGGTTCTGTCGCTGCTCGCCTATTGGAGCGCGCGAATGGCCGTATACAGCGTCACCAGCGAACGGGTGCTGTTGCGCCACGGGATCGCCGTGCCCATGACCATCAACATACCCTTCGCCTTGGTCGCCTCCGCGGCTCTGAGGCGGTATGCCGATGGCACCGGCGACCTTACTCTCGCGTTGTCGCCCGGACAGCGCCTGGGGTACATCATCACCTGGCCCTATGTTCGCCCCGGTAAGATCACCCGTCCGGAGCTGGATTTCCGCGCACTAAAGGACCCGGAACGCGCCGCGGAGATTCTGGGACAGGCATTGGCCGCCCACGCGGGTGTCGCGGCAGTGCGTATCGGCGCCCCGAGCACCCCGGCCGCCAACCCCGTCGGTCAGCGTAGCGCTGCGGCGGCCTGAGGGATCCTCATGCAGGCCAACGTCCGAGTGCCGGCTGATTCAGGCCCCCTGCCCCGCGGCCTGCTGATCGGTGCCGGCGTGCTCGTTGGCATGGCCCTGTTGTTGGTGATCACCGCCCGGTTGAGCGGCTATCAGCCCGCCAAACCGCCGCCGAGCAGCATCGTGCAAAGAGAGGAATTGCGCTTCGAGGATCATCCGGACGGCGCCGTGGCCATTTACCTCAGCCGGGAAAATCGACTGGTCGATACCCTGCTTCCGGGGACCAACGGATTCGTTCGCGGCGTGCTGCGCGGCTTGGCCCGCGAACGCCGCGCCGACCACGTGGGCTCCGACGCTCCGTTTCGACTGACGCGCTGGGCGGATGGACGGCTGTCGCTGGATGATCCGTCGACCGGCCGACACGTGGATCTGGAAGTGTTCGGACCGACCAATGCAGGGGCTTTTGCAGATATCTTGATCGCGAGCAGCTCTCACAAGGAAAAGTCATGATCGACGAAGTCATCGGAATCAGCAGCACCGAGGACGCCACCCGCAAGGCCGGGGCCGACACCCTTCTGACCCCCCGCTTCTACAAGACCGATTACCAGGCGCTCGAGCGGCTGGATGTCAGTTCCGTGCGCGCGGAGTGGGATCAGATGATGGCAGAATTCAAGCGCGACGTGAATCGCGATCATTTCGAACGCAACGCGCAGTTCGATGCCGAGGTCAAACAGCTTCCGCCGCCGCTTCATCAGGAATTTCTCGATTTCCTGATCAGTTCGGTCACGGCCGAATTTTCCGGCTGCGTGCTGTACAGCGAGATCAAGCGGCGCGTGGAGAATCCGGACATCCGCGAGTTGATGGGATTCATGGCGCGCGACGAGGCGCGTCATGCGGGCTTCATCAATCAAGCCCTCAAGGATTTTGGAACCGGCGTCGATCTCGGATTTCTGCGGCGCGACAAGAAGTACACCCACTTCCGGCCTAAATTCATCTACTACGCCACGTACCTGTCGGAGAAGATCGGCTA
>PLET01000030.1:5930-6762 GCA_003137095.1 Gammaproteobacteria bacterium | reverse complement strand
TCCGGCAGCGTGTCCTCCTTGCCAACGAGGGTCTTTTGCACGTAGCCGACGATTTCGGTCCCGGGCTCGATCTCGAAACGATGCGTGGCGGCCGGTTTGGGCAGCTGCGGCGCGGCGGGCGGGGCCGGCGGCGGCGGNNGCATGCCGCCGAGCGCGGCCGCCGTGCGCCAGCGCGGCAAGGATTGCGGATTGGGTACCATGGGCACCCTATTACAGCAAAGCCGGCCTGTCAGGCAATTGGTTGCGCGGATCGCCGGAATCGGCAGCCTCGTTGGGATAATGACGCGCGAGCAGGGTGCCGATCGCCTCCACCCCCGCAATCGAACCGGCCTCGAAGCGACCCGCCCGGAAGTGCTCCTCCATCAGGCGGCACACCGCATCCCATTCGGACTGGCTGACACGGCCCCGAAAGCCGCGGTCGGCGACGATCTCGACCCGACGGTCGGCGAGTTGCACGTAGATCAGNNCAGCGCCCGGGCGCGCGGGTTGACGTCGTTCAGGACATGGATGGGCGCGAGCGAGGTTTCGATGGCAAAGCGGATTTCACCCGAATGCCCGCTCTCGGCGCGCTTCACGGCCGCTTCGATGGCATCCAGCGTCGACTTGGGGAACAGCATGCGCGTGCGCCAGTGGGTCGCCGCCGCGTGACGGATCAGCCGATTGAACNNCCCGCCGATGCCGCCTCCCCAGCCGCCCCCGCCCGTCGACCAGCCGCGCGTGGAGCCGAGCAGCAGCGCGAACAGAAATCCGAGCACCCCGGCACCCAATCCGATGGGCAGCACGTGGCTGATGAACCAGGCGATCACTCCGGCCAGACCGCCGGTGGCGACGG
>PLET01000030.1:0-5918 GCA_003137095.1 Gammaproteobacteria bacterium | reverse complement strand
GAGATCATCTGGTCGACTCCCGCCTCGATGCCGCCGTCATAGTCGCCCTGCTTGAAATGCGGCGTGATCGTTTCGCTGATGATGCGATTGGCGATGGCATCGGGCAGCGCGCCCTCCAGGCCGTAACCCACCTCGATGCGCACCCGCCGGTCGTTCTTGGCGACGATCAGGATGGCGCCGTCATCGACGCCTTTGCGGCCGAGCTTCCAGGCCTCNNAGCACGGCGATCTGGCTGCCCTTTTTGGTCTCGAAGTCCGCGAGTTGGGTCTCGATGCGGGTCACCGCAGCGCCGGACAGGGTGCCGGTCAGATCGGTGACCCGCGCAGTGAGCGGCGGCACCGCAACGTCCGCCCGGACGAGCAGCGAGGCCAGCAGCAGCCCCGCCGCAGCCCCGAACCGGCCCATGCGGCCCCGGTGAATCAAGGCCGCGCCGCTACTTCGGCGCGGCCGGTGCCGGCGTCGTGCCGAAATCCACGCTCGGGGGCTTGGAGATGGCCGCCTCGTTCTCCACCGTGAAGTTCGGTTTGGGCTTGTAGCCGAANNCGCGCCACGGTGATGCGGTTCTCCGTGCCCTCGAGCTGCGCCTGCAAATCGCGGAAATTCTGGTCCGATTTGAGCTGCGGATAGTTCTCCGTCACCACCAGCAGCCGCGACAATGCGCTCGACAGCTCGCCCTGCGCGGCCTGGAATTTGGCAAGTGCAGCCGGGTCGTTGGCGAGCTCCGGCGTGATCTGGATGGATCCGACCTTGGACCTCGCCTCGGTCACTCCGAGCAGCACCGTCTGCTCCTGGGAGGCATAGCCCTTCACGGTATTGACCAGGTTGGGGATCAAATCGGCGCGGCGCTGGTATTGGTTCAGCACCTCGGACCAGGCGGATTTGACCTGCTCGTCCTGCGATTGCATGGAATTGTAGCCGCAACCCGACAACAGCACGACGGCGGCGACCATGAAGCATAAGCCCAAATTACGCATCGAGATTTCCCCTCTAATCGCCCCTCGTCTGGGGGGACGTGGGGCGCAGTCTAGCATTCCCGCAAAAAAAACCCCGAGCTCATGGCTCGGGGTGGAGGTGCGGACTTTAATGAAGGGAAGTAAAGCCCGCTAGGGGATTCAATGCAGCTGATGCCATTGCAGGACCTGGATGTCGTCCTCTTCGAGGTCGAAGCTGCGCGCCAGAACCCGGGCGATTTCGCGGCTGCCGTGCACCTCGCCCGGACGGCCGAGCAGCTCGACCACACCGCGGTACTCGCTGTACTCGATGGCGCCGTCCGACTGCGCGATGAAGTGGGTGTAGTATTTGGCGCTCATGGGTGGGAAGCTTAAAGACCAAGGGCCCGGATATCTGTGATCGGACGCTCAACCGGTCGAAGTCGGGCTGGTAGCGGTTCACGTCCTGGCGAGTACCCCTGCGCAGTATTGCACCGTGTCACGATACCGCCCTCCATCGGCCCCCGGCTCTCAATACATAACCCCTGAAGGGGCGGCGCGGTTGCGCGAGGAACTCGACCGGCTGTGGCTCGAGGAGCGCCCGCGGGTCACGGTGGCGGTGGCCGCCGCCGCCGCGCAGGGTGATCGCTCGGAGAACGCCGAATATACCTACGGCAAGAAGCGCTTGCATGAGATCGACCGGCGCGTGCGCTTCCTGCGCAAGCGCCTGGACGGCATGACCATCGTTGATCCGCAGGGTGCCGCGGGCGCCGGCGGCCGGCGCGATCCGCATCGCGTGTTCTTCGGCGCCTGGGTGCACGTGGAGTCCGAGGACGGCCGGCGGCGTTGGCATCGCATCGTCGGGCCGGACGAATTCGACATGGCGAGCGACTACATCAGCATGGATTCGCCGCTCGGTCGCGGGCTGTTGCGCCGGAGCCGCGGCGAGCAGGTGCTGGTCGAACTGCCCGCCGGAGCCTTGAGTCTGACCATCATCGACGTCCAATATGGTGCACGGCCCCGGATCTGAAGCGCCCGGCGTCAGCGCGGCGGCCGGGCCATTAGACCACGCGGACGTTCTTGAACTGCCAGGGATCGGCGCGGTCGAGATCCTCCTCGAACAGCTCGCCGCGCTGGTACAGGGGTGTCCAATCCGTGTACCGCCCCACCACGCTGCCGAGGTACGGCATGCAGACCTCGAGCGGCCGGCGGTGATCCATATCATCCGGCTCGACCACCCCGCGCTCCGGATGCTCCATCGCCCAGATCATCCCCGCGAGCGCCGAGACGGTGACCTGCAGGCTGGTGGCGCTGTTGTAGGGTGCCAGTTTGCGCGCCTCCGCGATCGACAGCTGGGAGCCGTACCAATAGGCGTTTTTGGCGTGCCCAGCGAGCAGCACGCCCAGCTCATCGATGCCTTCGGTGATCTCATCGAGCATGATCCGTTTGCGATCCTGCAGGTGCCAGTTGCGCCCCGCGAATTCGTGCACCGACAGCACGGCGCTGTCGCTCGGATGATAGGCATAGTGGGAGGTCGGCCGATACACCACCTTCCCGCCTTCCTTGACGGTGTAATAGTCGGCGAGCGATATCGCCTCCGAGTGCGTGATCAGAAACCCGTGGAAGCATCCGGCCATCGGCGTCCACGACCGCACGCGCGTGCTCGCACCCGGGCGCTTCAGATAGATCGCGCACCCCGAACCCTTGCTGTGGCGTGCGCCGTCGGCGGGAAAATGGCGCTCGTGGGTGCCCCAGCCGAGTTCGGCCGGCTGGGCGCCCTCGCTCACGAATCCGTCCACCGACCAGGTGTTGACGAATTCGCCGGGCCTTTTCGGCGCGTTCGCCACCTGCGTATCGCGCTCCGCGATGTGGATCACCTTGATGCCGAGCATCTGCGCGAGCCCCGCCCATTCCTCGCGGCTCCGCGGCGCCCCGGCTTCGACACCGGTATCGGCGGCGATGTTGAGCAGCGCCTGCTTGACCAGGTGCGAGACCAGGCCGGGATTCGCGCCGTGGGTCAGCACCGCGGTCGGCGCCGGCGCGCTGCGCAGCGCCAGCGCCTCGAGCCGCATGGCGTAGTTGGTGCGCGCTTCGAGGGGCAGGCTCCGGTCGACGTAGCCACCCGCCCACGGTTCGATGCAAGTATCCAGATACAGCGCGCCGCGCTCCTGCGCAAGACGGATCAGCGCGATGCTCGACACGTCCACGGAAAGATTCAACAGGAAATCGCCGGCGCCGAGCAGCGGCTCGAGCGTCTGGCGGTGATTCTCGCGGGTCAGGGCGGCCTTTACAAATCTCACGCCGTAATGCTCGGCTTCGCCGCGGCCCTTGTCCTCGGCGGTGACGATGGTGATGCGATCCGCCGATATGCCGACGTGCCGCAGTATCAGCGGCAGGACCCCCTGGCCGATGCTGCCGAAGCCGACGAAGACGATCCTGCCGGCAAATTCCACCCGCAAATCCGCTTTGCTCATGTTATTTTTTTCTCCCTCGGTGAATGAACCGGCGCCAGCCTACCTGTCGCCCCGGCGGCAGCTCAAGTGTGGCGCCAATGCGGCGGGTAGGTGCGTTCGTAGCCCGGCAGCGCCTCGATGCGCCCGATCCAGCGGGCGAGCGCCGGGTAGTTGCGCTCCATTGGAAGAAAACGCGCGCCGAGCTCGGCGGCCGCGGGCCGATCCAGGGCACGGCGCAGCAGCTGAATCCACGGAAAGATGACCATGTCGGTGGCCGAATATCCCGTCCCGACGATCCACGGTTCCTTGCTCAACCGCCCTTCGATGGTGCGCGCCTCGCGCGCGACCACGTGCATGGCATCGGTCAGCTCCTCGATGCCGTCGGCGACCTTGCCCGCAAACACCGCGCTGGTGATCTTGATGAGCGACGGTTCGGCGTAGGCCTGGAATTCGCAGATCACGCGCATGATGACGCCGGCCTCTTCGGGGCTGGAGCCGAAAATCGGCTGCTGCGGGTATTTGAGGTCGAGGAAATACAGGATTGCGACGGATTCGAACACCACATAGTCCCCGTCCTTGAGCACCGGCACGCGGCCGCGCGGATTGAGCTTGAGCATCTGGGGCGACTGGTGCTCCTGCTTGTCGAAGTGCAGGAGTTGGGATTCGTACTCGAGGCCCTTGTGTTCGAGCGCGAGCTGGACCCGCCACGAGAACGGGCTGCCGCTTCCCCAGTAGAGAGTGAGTGCCATCGACGGATTGTAGCGGATGAACTCGCGGCGCCACCGCGCTAAGCTTCGAAACATGCTTTACACGACCCTGATCAGCGCACCGGAACTCGCGGAACGGCTCGAGGATCCGCGGTTGGCCGTGATCGACTGCCGCTACGATCTCGGCGCGGTGGCGGCGGGCCGCGCCGATTTTCTCGCCGCGCACATCCCGGGCGCCCGCTACGCCGATCTCGGCGCCGACTTGTCGGGGCCTCTCACGGCCGGCAGCGGCCGCCATCCGCTGCCCGAACCCGGTACGCTCGCCGCGCGATTCACCGCACTCGGGCTGGATGCGGCGAATCAGATCGTCGCCTACGACGCCGGCAGCGGCGCCTTCGCTGCGCGGCTCTGGTGGCTCGCGCGATGGCTGGGGCACCGCGCGGTCGCAGTGCTCGACGGCGGCTTCGCCGCCTGGCGCGCGCTCGGGCTCGCGACGCAGTCCGGCGCCGAGATCGCGTCGCCGCCCGGTGCCGCGCCGATCGACGAGGCGCCCGTCGGGACGCCTTTCCAAGCCGCGCCCGACGATGCTGCCTGGCTCACGAGCGGCGCCGTCGTCGCGGCACTGCGGGACCCGCGGCGCCTGCTCGTCGACGCCCGTGCGCCCGAACGCTTCACGGGCGCCGTCGAGCCCATCGACCCCGTTGCCGGCCACGTTCCCGGCGCCGTGAACCATCCGTTTGCGCTGAATCTGGGCGCCGACGGCCGCTTTCTCGCACCCGACGAGCTGCGCCGCCGCTGGCTCGCGCGCTTGGGGAGCCGTGCATCGGCCGACGTGATCGCGATGTGCGGCTCGGGAGTCACCGCCTGTCACAATTTGCTCGCCCTCGAGGTCGCGGGCCTTCCGGGCGCGAAACTCTACGCCGGCTCCTGGAGCGAATGGATTCAAGAATCCGCGCGTCCGGTCGCCAAGGGAATGGCCGAAGCGCCTCGCTGAGACCCCCGCACGGCGGGGATTCGACCGTCGCCGTCATTTACATGCCGCCGCAATTTGTTATCGTTCGCGCCACATGAACACACCCGCAAGAGCCGTCTCGGCAGCCCAGGCCTGGAAGGTTGAAGATTCCTTGGACCTGTATCAGGTCGAGGCCTGGGGCAAGGGTTATTTCTCCATCAACGCGCAAGGTCACGTCGTGATCCGGCCGAGCATGGACCCGGCGCGCGAGATCGACCTGTACGACGTCGTGCAGGGACTCAAGGCGCGCGACCTGAACACGCCGGTCGTGATCCGCTTTTCGGATATCCTCGCGCACCGTTTGCGCCATTTGGCGGAGGCGTTCGGCACGGCGATCGCCGAGAACGATTACAAGAACCGCTATGCCGCAGTGTTTCCGATCAAGGTCAATCAACAGCGTCTCGTGGTCGAGGAAGTGTATCGTTACGGCAAGGAATTCGGCTTCGGTCTCGAAGTGGGTTCCAAGCCGGAGCTGCTCGCGGTCATGTCGATCACCGAGGACGCGCCGGATCGAATCGTCGTCTGCAACGGCTTCAAGGACGATAGCTATATCGAAGCGGTCATCCTGGCGACCAAACTCGGCCGTACCATCATTCCGGTCGTCGAGAATTTCGAGGAAATCCACCTTATTTTGAAGCATGCCGAGCACTACGGCGTGCGGCCGAAAATCGGCGTGCGCGTCAAACTCGCGAGCGAAGGGGCGGGGCGCTGGCGCGAATCGGCCGGCGAGAAGTCCAAGTTTGGGCTGTTCATCAGCGAAATCCTCGACCTGACCGCGCTCTTGAAGGAACGCAACATGCTCGACTGCCTGCAGCTC
>PLET01000049.1 GCA_003137095.1 Gammaproteobacteria bacterium | reverse complement strand
GAATCCGCGAAGTTCGGCTAGAACCGATCGCTCCAATGGCCGGGGACCCGACCGCCCCGCCGGCCCCCTCAGCGGGGCGCCGATATTCCGGGCAGCAACTGCGCCAACTGGGCGGCGAGCAAGTCCAGATGATCGTACAGCGCGTCGACGTGGCCGCCGTAGCCGTCGTGCGCCACGCCATCCAGGGTGAGCAGGCGTTTGGGCTCGTGTGCCGCTGCGAACAGTCTGAGTGCATGCCGATAGGGGATCAGAGTATCGGCGCGGCTGTGCGCAATGACCACGGGCATGTGCACCGCCGCGATCCTGTCGATGGAATCGAATCCCTCCGCGGTGAGCCATCGTACCGGCAAACCGGGATAGGCGTCGGCGGCCGCATCCGGCAGCGAGGTGAAGGCGCCGAACAGCACCAGCGCCGCCGCGTGGTGGCGGCTGGCGAGCATGACCGCGGGCCCGGACCCCAGGGAATGGCCCCAGATGATGATGCGATTCTGCGGGACCTTGCGTTCCAGCAGCGCCTGGAATGCCGCTTCGGCGTCCTCGTACATGCCGGGCTCGGAGGCCGTACCCGGGCTCAGGCCGAATCCGCGGTAATCGATGTCCAGGACGCCGAAGCCGATGCGCCGCAGGGCTTCGCAATCGCGAATCTGCCATTTCGAAAACGCCGAATCGGCGTTGCCGTGAAAGTGCAGCACCCAGTAGCCGTTGTCTGAGGCGGGATCCGCGCGATACAGCGCGCCGGCGACGCTGGCACCCGCAGCGGGCGTCAACGTGATGCGCTCGGCGTCCGCCGGCAGCGATTGCGTCGCCCGCAGGTGGCTGCGCGCGGTCTGGAACACCAGTTCGTTTTCGTGCAGCTTGAGCCAGCCGAGGCTGCAGGCCAGCCCGAGAGCCGCCAGGGCGGCGGCCCCGAGAAGCGCGCGGCCCACGAGCCGCCAGCCGCTCTTGCGTGTCACTGCCAGCCGCCTACCGCGCTGCGGGCGGCCTGATTCAACGGTCTCGCGGTCAGGCCCGATTGGGACACCTTGACCTCATAGGCGGCGCCGTCCGCCATCGGGACATAGGCCGCACTGCCGTACAGCGCGTCGAGCCAGGGCACCCATTGCTTGTATTCGCGCGCCAGGTACCACAAATCGAGGCGTTGTGGCGGGGAAAGCGGGTAGACCGTGCGCGCCGCCCGGCGCTCATCCTCGATGCGGGTGTAGCGCCCGCTGATGCGTTCGAGGCGGTACGCGGTGTCGAACCCCAGGACATTGGCCAGGGCATGCCATTTGATCAGGCGGGCATCAATCTGCCATTCATCGCCGCGCAAGAGGAAGGTTTCCGTGCTGCCGTTGGGGTAGGTCAGGACGGCGTTGTAGGCGCGCTCGCCGATGCGGCTGAAGCGCACGTCCGCCGCGCTCTGTTCGAAGCTCAGGCGCTGATAGCTGCGCAGGTCCGCCGCCAGCAGCCCGACCGCGGCGGCCGCGAGAATCAGCACCACTGCGCAGGCGCCGCCCAATAGGGCGGTGGGCACACGGCCCCGCAGAATCTGCCGCCAGCAGACCAGCACGAACAGCAGTCCGCCGAGCAGGCAGACGAAAATCAGCAGATTGATGGTCATGAGGAGCCGGAACCGAACCTCATGGGACTAACAAAACACTCAGCTCGGCTCCGGTGTCTCGATGCAGACACCCGATAGTTTGCTGTGTTTGCAACGATTTGCAAGCGATACGTTGCATAGATGCGACGGATACGGCACTCCTTGAGATTTGACGACATGGTTCCCGATGATACGTTCTAATCAGTCGCACCCGTGCCGCATCAGCGTTCTGTTACATTTCAGGCACCCGGCGGCGGGGATTAAGAGGTTTTTCAAGGCAATGTGGATTGTCCAAGTTGCGCTGCGGCGGCCATACACGTTTCTGGTGATGGCACTTCTGATTCTGCTCGCAACGCCCCTGGTGCTGTCGAAGATGTCGACCGACATCTTTCCGGAAATCGACATTCCCGTCATCAGCGTCGTCTGGGGCTACAACGGACTTTCCGCCCAGCAGATGGGCCTGCGCGTGGCAGCCGTGAACGAGCGCCTGATCACGGCGACCGTCAACGACATCGAACACATCGAGTCGCGCTCGTTGAACGGCATGTCCATCATCAAGATCTTCTTCCATCCGAATGCCAACATCCCGATGGCGGTGGCGGAAGTGGTGGCGGTGGGAACCGCGCAGCTGCGCAATCTGCCGCCTGGCATACAGCCGCCGCTGATCATCAAGTACTCGGCGTCCGCCATACCGGTCATACAGCTGGGGCTGTCCAGTCCGTCCATGACCGAGCCGGCGCTGCTCGACACCGCCATGAATTTCATGCGTCCACGCCTGGTCTCGATTCCCGGGGTCGCGATTCCGTATCCGTTCGGCGGCAAGGCCCGGCAAATCTCGGTGGACATCGACATGCCGGCGCTGCTCGCCAAGGGGCTGACCCCGACCGATGTCGTCAATGCGGTGAGTGCGCAGAATCTCATCCTGCCGTCGGGCACCGCGAAGATCGGCGGTACCGAATACGTGCTCGCGATGAACGGCTCGCCGGACAGCATTTCCGGACTCAACAACATTCCGGTGAGCACCAAGAATGGTGCGACCACCTACCTGTCGCAGGTGGCGCACGTCCGCGACGGCTTCTCGCCGCAGATCAACATCGTGCGCCAGAACGGCCAGCGCGGCGTGCTGGTGTCGATACTGAAGAACGGCGGCGCGTCCACGCTGGACATCGTCAGCAATCTTCGCGAACTGCTGCCGAACGTGGCGCAGCTGCTGCCCAAGGACCTGAAGATCGTGCCGCTGTTCGATCAGTCGGGCTTCGTGCGCGCGGCCATCGGCGGAGTGGTTCGCGAGGCGGTGATCGCTGCCTGTCTGACGGCGACGCTGATACTGCTGTTTCTGGGCAATTGGCGCAGCACCTGCATCATCGCCGTCTCCATTCCGCTGTCCATCCTGTCCTCGATTCTCGCCCTGTATGCAATCGGCGAAACCATCAACATCATGACGCTCGGCGGCCTCGCGCTTGCGGTGGGAATTCTGGTCGATGATGCCACCGTGACCATCGAGAACATCGAGCGCCACATGCACCTTGGCTCGGATCTGCACAAGGCCATCCTGGACGGCGCGGGCGAGATCGCCATACCGGCGCTGGTTTCCACGCTGTGCATCTGTGTAGTGTTCGTGCCGATGTTCTTTCTCAGCGGCGTGGCGCGCTATCTGTTTGCGCCGCTCGCGGAAGCCGTGGTCTTCGCCATGCTGGCATCCTACGTGCTTTCGCGAACGCTGGTGCCGACCCTGGTGATGCTGATGATGGATCACGCCTCCGCGGCACCGCGGCAGGCGTCCAATTGGCTGCGCCGGATTTACCTGGCCTTCGACCGGCGCTTCGAGCAGTTTCGCGCCGGCTACAGGGTCATCCTGTCGGCGCTGCTGGAGAATCAAAGGCTCTTCGGCGCGCTGTTTCTCGGGTTTTGCGTGCTGTCATGCGGCCTGGTCTTCTTCCTGGGGCGCGACTTCTTTCCGAGCGTGGACGGCGGCCAGCTGCGATTGCACATGCGCACCCCTTCCGGCACCCGCCTGGAGCAGACGGCCGAGGTCGCGGTGGATGTCGAGAAGGTCATAAGGCAGATCATACCGCCACGGGATCTCGGCACCATTCTCGACAATATCGGCATGCCTCTGAGCGGCATCAATCTGACCTACAGCAACGCCGGCACCATGGGATCCATCGACGGCGAGATCCTCATCTCGCTCAATGACGGGCACCGCGCCAGCAAGTACTACGAGGATCGCATGCGCAGCGAGCTGCCGAGGCACTTCCCGGGCGTGGAATTCTTCTTCCAGCCGGCCGACATGGTCACGCAGATCCTCAATTTCGGCCTGCCGGCGGCGCTCGACGTGCAGTTCACAGGAAGCAATCTGTACGGCAATTATGCGCTCGCGTCGAACCTCATGAAGCAGATCAAACAGGTGCCGGGCACGGTCGACACGCACATCTACCAGCGCCTCGACTCGCCGTCACTGTCGCTGCACATGGATCGTACGCAGCTGCAGCAGCTCGGCATCAGCCCCACCGACGTCACCCAGGATGTGCTGGTGTCGACCTCGGGCACCAGCCAGACCTCGCCGGGCTTCTGGCTGAATCCGGTCAACGGCGTGGTGTATTCCCTGACGGTCCAGTCCCCGCAATACGACGTCGACAGCCTGGATGCGCTGCTCAACACCGCGGTCAGCCCCGCTGCGGCGTCGCCGACGGGGCCGCAGCTGCTGAACAATCTGGTCGACGTGCACCCGGGCACCGAGTTGGCGGTGGCCTCGCGCTACAATCTGCTGCCGGCCACCGACGTGTACGTCAGCGTGGAGGACCGCGATCTCGGCGCGGTCGCCGCCGACATCGGCAGGCTGGTCGATGATCTGCGGCCAAAACTGCCTCGCGGAACGCAAATCGCCGTGCTCGGCCAGGCGCGCACCATGACCGCCTCCTTCACCGAATTGGGCGTGGGGCTGGCGATGGCGATCGTGATGGTGTATCTGCTGATCGTCGTCAATTTCCAGTCGTGGATCGATGCATTCATCATCATCACGGCACTGCCTGCGGCGCTCGCCGGGATCTGCTGGATGCTGTTCCTCACCGCCACCACCCTGAGCGTGCCGGCATTCACGGGCGCCATCATGACCATGGGCGTGGCCACGGCCAACAGCATCCTGGTGATCTCATTCGCGCGTCAGCGCATGCGCGACGGGCTCGAACCCGCAAAAGCCGCGCTCGACGCGGGAGCCACCCGCATCCGGCCGGTGCTGATGACGGCGATGGCGATGATCATCGGCATGGTCCCGATGGCGCTCGGCTGGGGGGAGGGCGCCGAGCAGAATGCGCCGTTGGGCCGCGCCGTGATCGGCGGGCTGCTGTTCGCCACCGTTTCGACGCTGTTTTTCGTGCCGGTGATCTTCGCCGGCATCCATCGGCGGCTCATGCTGCGCGCGCAGCGCCGCGGCTCGCACGCCTCAGCGGTCGACCAGGGGAATATCTGACATGCCGGAACCGTCACCCCCCGTTCTCAGGTTCGCCAAGCTGACCGCGGCGGTCATGGTGGCCGTGCTGCTGGTCGGAGCCGCTGCCATCATGGTCGTTCGCAGCTTTCAGGCACGCGCTCTCGCGATCGCGACCAACGCGGGCGCGCGCGTGTACGTCACCACCGTATTGCCGTCCGCCGACGGCAATGTGCTGCCGCTGGGTCTGCCGGGCACCCTGCAGGGCGAGATCGAATCGACCGTCTACGCGCGCACCAGCGGCTACGTGGTGAGTTGGCGCAAGGACATCGGCAGCCAGGTCCGCAAGGGCGAACTGCTGGCCGAAATCGACGCGCCCGAGGTGGATCAGGAATTGTCGCAGGCGATCGCGGCTCGCGCACAGGCGGCCTCGAGCCTAGCCCTGGCGAAGAGCACGGCGGAGCGTTGGGCGGCGCTGCGGCGAAAGGACGCGGTCACCCAACAGGACCTGGATGAGCGAGACAGCACCTACCGGCAGGCGGCGTCCAATCTCGAGGCCGCCGACGCCAATGTCAGACGCCTGCGGCACCTGCACGACTTCAGCCGCGTCGTGGCGCCCTTCGACGGGGTCATCACCCGGCGCAACGTCAATGTCGGCGATCTCATCGATGCCGGAAACGGCGGAGCCGGCCGCGCTCTGTTCGCGGTTGCCCAGGTCGACCCGCTGCGGCTGTACGTCTACGTGCCGCAAGCCGCGGCCCAGCGCGTCAAGGCCGGGGACGCAGTCACCATGACACTCATGGAAAGACCCGGTGAGGAGTTCAAGGGCAGGATAGCGCGCACGGCCCACGCCATCGACACCGTGACCCGCACCATGCAGGTGGAGATCAGCATTCCCAATCCCGCCGGAGCGCTGCTTCCCGGCTCCTACGTGCAAGTCATGCTGCCGATCGACGGCCGGCCCACCTCGCTGGTCGTGCCGACCAACGTTCTGCTGTTCCGAGCGGTCGGTCCGCGGGTCGCGGTGGTCGATGGCGGCGGCCGCGTGCATTTTCACACACTCAAACTCGGCACCGACTACGGCGATCGGGTGGAGGTGCTGAGCGGCCTCGCTCCGACCGACCGCATGATCCTCAATCCGCCCGATTCACTCGCCGACAACGACGTCGTGACGCTGACCGAACCGCAGGCGCCCCAGTGAGGCGCCTTGCCGGGCCATGGCGCGACCGGGCGCCGCCGCGCGCGGGCATCATCGCCGCGGCCGCGTTGCTCGCAAGCTGCGCGGTGGGACCGGACTATCGCCGGCCGGCCGCGCAGGTACCACCGGACTGGCAGCCCCGACCCGTCTGGCAGCAGGCGGTGCCCGGCGATGCGGCGCTCAAGGGCGAATGGTGGCAGCTGTTCCGTGATCCGCAGCTCGATGACCTGGTGCGGCGCGCGCTGGCCGGCAACCAGACTCTGCTGATTGCCGCCACGCGGCTGCAGCAGGCGCGCGCGCAGCTCACCATATCCGAAGCCGCGCTGTATCCGCAGTTGGATTTGGACGCGGCTGCCGCGCGTGCGAAGACTTCCTCCAACCGTCCGTTGTCGAACTACACGGTTCCGAACGCGGCCACCGTTCAAAACGACTTCAAGCTCAATCCCGCCGTCAGCTACGAAGCCGACCTGTTCGGGGCGGTGCGGCGCGATGTGGAGGCGGCCCGCGCCACCGCCGGTCAGGCGCAGGCCGACTTCGAAAACGCGCGATTGATACTGGTCGCGGAACTGCTCTCCGACTACTTCACGTTGCGCGAACTCGACGCCGAGATCGACGTGGTGCGGCAGAGCATCGACGCGCAGCGGCGCGCGCTCGAGCTCATTTCCACCCGGCACGAGATGGGTTTTGCCACCGGTTTGGATCTGGCCGAACAGCAGGCGCTGCTTGAAGCGAGCTCCAGCCAGCTGGAGCTGCTTAAAAACCAGCGCGCGCAGAGTGAGCACGCGATTGCAACGCTGGTGGCTGTGCCGGCGCCGAGCTTCACGCTGCAACCCGCGGTGGCCGCGATGACGGTGCCCGTCCTGCCGGTGGGTCTGCCCTCGGATCTGCTGCAGCGCCGCCCCGACGTCGCCTCCGCCGAGCGTGCCATGGCAGCGGCCAACGCGCGCATCGGGGTCGCCCGGGCCGCCTACTTTCCGATGATCGAACTGCTGTCCGTGGGCGGCTGGGAAAGCAATATGCTCGCCACGCTGCTGAACGCACCGAGCCGTTTTTGGTCCCTGGGTGCAAGCGCCGCCCAGACGGTGTTCGACGCGGGCAGGACGCGCGCCAACGTACGCATCGCGACGGCGGGCTACGAGGCCGCCGTCGCCGGCTACCGCCAGACGGTGTTGACCGCCATGGAGGAGGTGGAGAACGGGATCACCGGTCTGGCCGCGCTCAGCCGCGCCGGCGAGTTGGCGGACGCGAGCGTGCACAGTGCACAGCATGCCTACGACATTGCCAACGAGCGCTACTCCGGCGGTGTGGACACCTTTCTCGACGTGTTCACGACCCAACAGACCCTGCTCAGCGATCAGCGGGCGGCGGTGCAGATCCGTGGCCAGCAGGTGCTTACCGCGGTGTACCTCGTCAAGGCCCTGGGCGGCGGCTGGGAGGGCATGGCCGCACGGGGCGGCTAGGCTAAGGCCGCAAGGCTCAGACAGGTTCCTGGCGCGCCGGCGTCGCGCGGCGCTCGAGCGATTCGATGGCCACCGGCGCCGCCTGGCTGTTCGACTGGATGAAGTCAACGCCGAGCGCGTTCAGCCATTCCTGCTCCGTGTCGGAGTCGACGCGTTTGGCGACCGTGTGCATGCCGAGCACGCGCGCCATCTGCACCATGGCGGTGATGGCCGCCTGCGAGAGTTTGTCGGTGCGCATCCGCGCCGTGGTCGCCGGCGCCAATTTGATGTAGCGCACACCCGGCAGCCGCAGCAGGTCGATGCACTCGGTGCGCAGCGCGAAATCATCGAGCACCAGCGGACAATGCAGCCGATGCAGGCCGGCGGCGACCAAGGCGATATTGATGCCCGGTTTCAGGGCGGTCGGCACGTCGATTTCGAAACCGATCGTGCCTTTGGGCAGCGACGATTTTGCCAGGCACAACTCGATGAATCTGAGGAAGTTCTCGTCGTGCAGCGCGGTCTCCGTGAGGTTCACGGTGAACAGCGTGCCCTCCTGCCACGCATCGGAGTTGCGCACCAGCCAGCCGATGAGTGTGGTGAGGACGCGGCGGTCTATCATCGATCCCAGGCCCGCCTCGACGGCCGCCTTGAGCATGGCCTGGGGCGCCGCGATCGGCGTGACCTCGGTCTTCGAACGCAGCAACACCTCGAAGCACCCGCCCTGTGTGCCTTTGGTCAACGGTATCAGGCGCTGGACAAACAACGTGATGGGACTGCGGCGCAGCGCTGAATGCAAGCGATCGATTTCCGGGGTCACAGTCGGGCGCGAGCGCTTGGCCGGGGCGGGCGTGCCCGGCGTGAGGGGAGCCGTGGCGGGCGCCGCCGGTTTCGCCGCCGCTGTCNNGCCGCTGTCGGTTTCGCCGCCGCCGCCGGCTTCGCCGCCGCCGCCGGTTTCGCCGCCGCCGCCGGTTTCGCCGCCGCGGCAGTTCGGGCGGGCGACGGTGGCCGCGTGGCGGACGATGTCCGCGCGACGCCGGGCGCCGCGGCTGCCTCGAACTCGGCTTCCCGGTTCGGCAGCATGCAGGCAAAGTCCATCAATGCGCGCTGCAGCTTCGGGGTGATGAGTCGCGCTACTCCGCGGGCGTCCTGAGTGATGGCGCGGGTATCGATGACCACCATGATCAGACCCACCATCTGGCGGCGAGCGTTGACGGTACGCAGGGCCACGGCGGAGCGCGCGTCACCGAGATCAAAGGTCAACACGGGTGGTCCGCGTTCATTCGCGAACCCCTCGAGCGAGTCGCGCACCGCGTTGTGTTCATCCGGTCCCATGGAGCTTTCCGTGAGCCACAACAGATCACCTCGCGCATCGTGCAGGGACACGGCATGCGCGCGCGCCGGCTCGAGCGCCGCGCGCACTTTTTGGCACACGCCGTCGAAATCGACGAGCGGACCATCGACCAATTTTAAGGGGCTGCCCTGTTCCATAGGTACTGAATCGCAATGTGGTGCACGTATGTACCCCAGGCCGGCGGGTGTTGGTGTGATGGCATTCGCCAAAACGTGGACGATTTTTATGACATATCGTCGCCACGTCTCAAAAGTAACGTTTACACTCCCGAATCATGGAAACACCCCCCGTTTCGCGGCAGTACCGCTACTATGATTTCGTGATGGCCGCCTACGTTTGCGTGCTGCTTTGCTCGAATTTGATCGGGCCCGCCAAGGAGAGCTATCTGCACATACCCGGGGTGGGCACGTTTCCCTTTCTCGCCGGCGTGCTGTTTTTCCCCATTTCGTACATCTTCGGCGACATCCTCACCGAGGTTTATGGCTACGGACGCGACCGCCGCGTGGTTTGGGCGGGTTTCGGGGCGCTGGCATTCGCGTCCTTGATGTCCGCGGTGGTGGTGCACTTGCCGCCGTCCGAAGAGGGACGGGCGAATCAGGCGGCGCTCGAGGCGATCTTCGGCAGCACGCCGCGCATCGTCGCGGCCTCGATCATCGCGTTCCTGTGCGGCACGTTCGTCAACAGCTACGTGCTCGCCAAGATGAAGATCTGGACTGGCGGCCGCTGGTTGTGGACGCGCCTGGTAGGCTCCACCGTGTGCGGTGAATTCGTGGACTCGGTACTTTTTTATTCGATTGCCTTCTTCGGCCGCATGACGCCCTCGCATCTGCTCGCGCTGATGTTCACGCAATACGCGCTCAAGAGCCTGTGGGAGATCTTCGCGGCACCCCTCACGTACCGCGTGGTCGCCTTCCTCAAGAGGGCGGAGAACGAGGATTACTACGATATCGACACCAACTTCACGCCGTTCTCGCTGAAGGCCTAGCCTTTTTTGAGCAAGGGAGCGGATGCAAGGCGCGCGGCGCCGGTTTGATCGCCGCTTCGCCACAATTTGCCATCGTGGCGGCACGGCCGCGCCTGAATCCGGGACTGAAATAGCTCCCCAAGGCGGCGCGGTCGCGCCGCTTGGTGGCCAAAACGGGTGAGGTTGTCATGAACAGATTCATTTGCAGGACGGCATGCACGGTCGGCTTATTGGGCATGGGCGGGGCGGCGTTCGCGGCGGACGCCGCGCAGGCGGTCCAGGCGAAGGCGCCGCCACAGGAGCCGGCGGGCTTCATCGCCGGCGGAATCATCGGCGGCTTTGCCGCCGGGCCCATCGGCGCGCTGGTCGGCGCGGGCCTCGGCACGTGGCTCGGCAATCGCGTGTATCGGGCCGGCCAGGCGGGCCATGCGGAGGCCGAGGTGGCCGAGTTGAAGAGCGAGAAGGCGGCGCTGCTGAGCGAGAAGACCGATCTTGCGCAGACCAACAGCACGCTGGCGCAGCAGATCGGACAGCTTTCGCATGCGGTGCAGGCGGCCCAGAGCGTCCAGTACGACCCGGCCATGGTGCTGAACGGGCTGCAGGGCGATGTGCTGTTCCGCACCGGCAGCGCCGAGATCACCGAGGATCTGCAGCACCAGATCCAGGTGTTGGCGCAGGCGGTTTCCAAGTCGCCCAAGCTCAAGGTGCGCGTCGACGGCTACGCCGATCCGCGGGGCACGGTCGATGACAACCTGAAACTGTCGCAGGCACGCGCCGACGCGGTGCGCGACCTGTTCCTGGCCGCGGGCGTGGGTGAGCAGTCCCTCGAGATCAATGCGTACGGCAAGAGCAAGAGCGTCGCAGACGACGGCGATGGCTACGCGCTCGAACGTCGGGTGCGCCTGACGCTGCAGGCGGATGATTCCGCCGCGGTGGCCCAGACCGTCTCTGCGCATTAGCCGGGATGCGGCCCGGGGGTGCCCCCGGGCCGCACTTGTTTCCGCGCGCCCGGCGTGCCTAGGATAGCGGATGAACGGGCCCCCGCAGATTGTCGTACTCGATCGGCTGTTGCTGGGCGAATCAGCCAACCCGTCGCCCGAGAAGATTCTTGCCGGCATCCCGCGGGCACGCGTGTCGAACCAATACAGCGATGCGAGCCGTCAGTTCTTCTGCGGGATCTGGACCAGCACCAACGGCAAATGGCGCGTGCGCTACAGCGAGCACGAGTTTTGCGTCATTTTGGAAGGGCGATTGCGCATCGAATCGGCCGGCGGCGAACGGCACGACCTGCGGGCGGGCGACGCCTTCGTCGTGCCGGCCGGTTTCGACGGCACCTGGGAAGTCACCGAGCCGTGCAAAAAATGGTACGCAATCTTCGAGCCGGCCTGAGCGGCGCACGCCTCTGCAGGCGCGGGTTCAGGCCGTCGCGCGAATCACATCACCCAAAATCTCCACCATGCGCGCCATCTGCGCCGGCTCGACGATGAGCGGCGGCGACAGGGCGATCACGTCTCCGGCCGGACGCACCAGCAGGCCGCGCTCGAAGCATTTGACGAACGCCTCGTATCCGCGAGCGCCCGGCTTGCCGGCGCGCGGCTCCATCTCCACCGCGCCGATCAGGCCGTAATTGCGGATGTCGATGACGTGCGGCAGGCCCCTGAGCGAGTGCAGCGCGTTTTCCCAGGTGGGTGACAGCGTCGCGGCGCGCGTCAGCAGATTTTCACGGGCATAGATGTCGAGCGTGGCGAGCGCCGCGGCGCAGGCGGCTGGATGCGCCGAATAGGTGTAGCCGTGGAACAGCTCGATGACGTTCTCAGGGCCTTGCATGAAGGCGTCGTGCACCTTGCGCTGCGCGAACACGGCGCCCATCGGCTGTGCGCCGTTGGTCAGTCCCTTGGCGGTGGTCATGAGGTCGGGAGTCACATCGAAGGCCTGCGCCGCGAAGGGTTTGCCGACGCGGCCGAAGCCGGTGATCACCTCGTCGAATATCAGCAGGATGTCGTGCTTGTCGCAGATCTCGCGGATGCGCTTCAGGTAGCCGACCGGCGGCAGCACCACGCCGGCCGATCCGGACACGGGCTCCACGATGACCGCGGCGATGGTGGAGGCATCATGCAGTGCCACCAGACGTTCGAGCTCGTTGGCGAGATGCATGCCCCAGCCGGGCAGGCCGCGCGAGAAGGCATTGTGTCCCATGTCCAGCGTGTGCGGGAGATGATCCACGCCGGGCAACATGGATGCACCGAAGAACTTGCGGTTGTTGACCATGCCGCCCACCGACATGCCGCCAAAACCCACCCCGTGATAGCCCTTTTCGCGTCCGATCAGGCGCATGCGCGAGGCGTGGCCGCGGGCGCGCTGATAGGCGATGGCGATCTTGAGCGCCGTGTCCACGGATTCCGAGCCGGAGTTGGTGAAAAATATCCGGTCCATGCCCGGCGGCGCTATCTCGGCGAGCCGGGTCGCGAGTTCGAAGGCGAGCGGATGGCCCATCTGGAACGCCGGCGCGAACTCCATGGTGCTCAACTGGCGCCCCACCGCGTCGGCGATCTCGCGCCGGCCGTGACCGGCGTTCACGCACCACAGCCCCGCGACCCCATCGAGCACCTGGCGACCGTCCGGGGTCCAGTAATGCATCCCTTCGGCCCGCGCCAGCAGCCGCGGATTCGCCTTGAATTGCCGATTGGCGGTGAACGGCATCCAGAATGCATCGAGCGGGTTGCGCGCCGTGGCGGGCGTTGCGTCGTGCGATGGGACGGGGCCGGGTTGGGCATTCATGGCATGACCTATGGAGTGGATGATCCGGAACTCGAATGATAAGGAAATTCGACACTTATCTCAATTAATCCGTATTTTGCGCAATTTGAGCCAAGAGTGTTTAAAATAATCAACACCATGAGTCTAAATGTCGGTGCGCATTTGAAAGCGGTGAGACAGATGTACAGCCTGTCGCAGCGCGAATTGGCCAAGCGCGCGGGAGTCACCAACGGACTCATTTCGCTGATCGAGCAAAATCGCGTGAGTCCCTCGGTGAGCTCGCTGAAAAAGGTGCTCGACGGCATTCCGATGGGATTGGCGGATTTCTTCACCCTGGATCTGGCCGGCAAGCCGCAGGTGTTCTTTCCCCGGGACGAGCTCGCGGACATCGGCTCGGCACAGGTCGAACTGCGGCTGGTCGGCGGGCGCCTGGCGAAACGCAACATGTCGATATTGCACGAGCGTTATGCCCCCGGCGCCGACACTGGTGAGGAGATGCTCACGCATGCCGGCGAGGAAGGCGGGGTGGTGGTGCGCGGCGCCATCGAATTGTCCGTCGGCGGCGATACGCGGGTGCTGGGTCCGGGGGATGCCTTCTACTTCGTCAGCTCGCTGCCGCACCGCTTCCGAAACATCGGCCGCGAGGAATGTGAACTCGTGAGTGCCAGTTCGCCGCCGACGTTTTGATCCGCGCTTCAGGTAGCATAGCCCGACTATGAGCACGGTAACGGTGGCCGCCACGCAGATGGCCTGCGGCTGGGATCGCGACGCCAACATCGCACGCGCGGAAAAGCTGATACGCGCGGCGGCGGCGCGCGGCGCGAACGTGATCCTGATCCAGGAGCTGTTCGAGACCCCGTATTTCTGCAAGGACCATCAGCCGCGGCATTTCGACCTGGCCAGGCCCCTCGAGAATCATCCGGCGATCGGGCATTTTCGCACCGTGGCGCGAGAACTCAATGTGGTGCTGCCGCTCAGCGTGTTCGAGCGAGCCAACAATGCCTTCTTCAATTCGCTGGTGGTGGTCGATGCCGATGGTGCCGTGCTCGGCAGCTACCGCAAATCGCATATTCCCGAAGGCGAGGGTTATCACGAGAAATTCTACTTCTCCCCGGGCGACAGCGGTTTCAAAGTCTTCAGCTCGCGCTTTGGAAAGCTCGGCGTCGCCATCTGCTGGGACCAATGGTTTCCCGAAGCGGCGCGCTCCATGGCGTTGATGGGCGCGGAAATCCTGCTGTATCCGACGGCAATCGGCTCCGAACCCCAGGACGCCGCGCTCGATTCGGCCGGCCACTGGCGGCGCACCATGCAGGGCCACGCCGCCGCCAACATCATGCCGGTGGTCGCCTCCAACCGCATCGGTACAGAGCAGGGGGAAAAATACACGATGACGTTCTACGGCTCCTCGTTCATCGCCGGCCACACCGGCGAATTGGTGGCCGAGGCGGACCGCGTCACCGAGACCGTGCTCACCGCCTGCTTCGATCTCGACGCGCTGCGGCGCTATCGCCGGGCGTGGGGAGTGTTTCGCGACCGGCGCCCCGACCTCTATCATCCGATCCTGTCGCTCGATGGACGCGGCTGAGGATTCCCCGCTTCCCCAGGACCTGGTGTTTGTCGATCTGGAGACCACCGGCGGGAACGCGGCCCACCATCGAATCACCGAAGTGGGCATCGTGCGCGTCAGGAATGGCGTACTCCTCGAGGAGTGGAGCACCCTGGTCAATCCGCAATGCAGAATTCCCCCGTCCATCGAAGCCTTCACCGGCATTTCCAACGAGATGGTCGCCGCCGCGCCGCGCTTCGCCGACGTTGCGGCGCTGGTGTTCGAAAAGCTGCAGGACGCGATATTCGTCGCCCACAACGCGCGATTCGACTATTCATTCCTGCGCAGCGAGTTCCGCCGGCTCGAGCGCCGCTTTGCGGCCAAGGTGCTCTGCACCGTCAGATTGTCGCGGCTACTTTATCCGGGTGAGCATCGCCATGGCCTCGACGCCGTCATGCAGCGGCATGGGCTGACCTGCACGGCGCGGCATCGGGCGCTCGGCGACGCGCGCGTGCTGTGGGAATTCTGGCGCAAGCTGCAGGACGATTTCACCGCCGCGCAGCTGGGGGCCGCGGTCGGGCGCCTGCTCGGCGCCGGCCGTCTGCCGGCGCACCTGCCGCCGGAACTGGCCGACGAGCTGCCGGACGGCCCGGGCGTCTATTGCTTCTACGGCGAAGCCGACGCGCTGCTCTACGTCGGCAAGAGCAATTCGCTGCGCACGCGCGTACTAGCGCATTTTGGAGCGGAGCACACCGACTCGAAGGAACAAAAGCTGTCGCGGCAGGTGCGCCGTGTCGAGTGGCTGGAAACGGCCGGCGAACTCGGTGCATTGCTGCGCGAAGCGCAGTGGGTGAGGACGCACAAGCCGCTGTACAACCGGCGGCTGAAGGGCAACGCGGAGCTGCACACCATCCGGACGGAATCGGGTCGCGCCGGATTCGTGCCGGTGGACGAGCTCGATCCCGTGGAGCTGCCGCAATGCTTCGGATTATTCCGCTCGCGCCGCGAAGCCGGCAAGGCGCTCGGCGACATCGCCCGCGCACAGGGCCTTTGCCTGAAAATCCTGGGAATCGAGGATGGCCCGGGGTCGTGCTTCGGCCATCAGCTCGGCCGCTGCCGCGGAGCCTGCGTCGGCAAGGAGCCGCAGATCCTGCACGACATGCGTGTGCAGCTGGCGCTGTCCTCCTTGAAGCTCAAGTCCTGGCCGTTTCCCGGACGCATTGCGCTGCGCGAGACGAATTGGCGCGGCGAGGTAGATCTGCACGTCTGCGAGAACTGGGCCTATCTGGGCACAGCCCGCGACGAGGAGGAACTCGAGGCGCTGCGCGGGCGTAGCGCTCCGCCGCAATTCGATGCGGACGTGTACCGCATACTGGTGCGGTATTTCGCGGCCAGGCACAGGCCCGATTGGATAGAACTGCGCCAGCCGACGATCTGCCCGTGATCGACAACATCCGCTACTGGATCGCCACCGCGCCGATCGGCGCCTCGTCGGTGCTCGCGGAGGAGCTCGCCGAATACGGCGCGGTCGAGATCCGCGAGCGCAGCAACGACGTCAAGTTCCAGGGCAATCTCGAGGCCGGTTATCGCGCCTGTCTGTGGTCGCGCACGGCGACGCGGGTGTTCCTCAGCCTCGGATCGGTCGAGGCCGGCAGCACCGCGGCCCTGTACGCCGCCCTGAACCGGATCGACTGGCGCGAGCACCTAGGCGAAGGGGCGAGCCTTGCCTGCGACTGCAGCGGCGGCAACGAATCGATACGCCATACGCTGTATGGCGCCCAATTGCTGAAGGATGCCGTGTGCGACAAATTGCGCGAAACGACCGGCACGCGCCCCGACGTCAGGCCGGAACGCCCGGACGTGCTGCTGCACCTGCACGTCGAGGGCAACCAGGCGATGGTCTCGGTGGATTTTTCCGGCGAGAGCCTGCATCGGCGCGGCTACCGGCTCGAGGGGGGGCGGGCGCCGCTCAAGGAGAATGTGGCCGCCGCGGTTCTGCTGCGCTCCGGATGGCCCGCGATCTTCGCCGCGGGCGGTGCAATCGTCGACCCGATGTGCGGATCGGGAACGTTTCTGACGGAGGCCGCGCTCATCGCCGCCGCCGCCGCCCCCGGATTGGAACGCGAGTACTACGGCTTTTTCGGCTGGCGCGGCCACGATGCCGGACTCTGGGCGCGGCTCTGCACGGAAGCGCGCGAGCGGCGCGCGGCGAGCACCGCACGTCGCTGCATCTTCGGGTCGGACATCGACCCCGACGCGGTGCGCATGGCGCTCGCAAACGGCGAGCGGGCCGGCGTGGCCGGTTGGCTGCAGGTGGAACGGCGCGCCCTCGCGCAGGTGACGCGCCCGGCACAGGACGGCGGTCTGATCGTCGCCAATCCGCCCTACGGTGAGCGCATCGGCGCCGAATCACAGCTGCCAGAACTGTATTCGGACCTGGGGCTGCTGCTGCGCACCGTGTTCAAGGGTTGGAAGGCCGCGATTCTCACGGGCAGCCCGCCCCTGGCGCGGCACCTTGGCATCTATGCGAAGCGCACTCACCGGGTTTTCAACGGCGCGATCGAGTGCCGACTGCTGCGCTTCGATCTCGAGGCGGGCAGCGAGCAACGGCCGGCCGAGGCCGTGCGCGCGGATTGGGCCCTGCGTCCGGGCGCGCAAATGTTCGCCAATCGCCTGCGCAAGAACCTGCAGCGCCTGCAGAGCTGGGCCGGGCGTGAAGGCGTGAGCTGCTTCCGCGTATATGACGCCGACATGCCGGAATATGCCTTTGCGATCGATGTGTACGGCGCCGAAGCGCGGCACGTGTACGTGCAGGAGTATGCAGCGCCGCACAGCGTGCAGCCGCAGAGCGCGCGCGATCGGCGCCGCGAGGCGTTTGCGGTGCTGCCGGACGTGTTGGACGTCCCGATGTCGAGCGTGCATTCGCGCACCCGCAAGCCGCAGAGGGGTTCCGAGCAGTATGAAAAGCAGGCCGCCTCGGGCGAGCGCCACGCGGTTGCGGAGGGCGGCCTCAAGTTTTGGGTGAATTTCAGCGATTACCTGGACACGGGCCTGTTTCTCGACCATCGCATCATCCGCCAGCGGCTGCGCGAATGGGCGGCAGGCGCGGACTTTCTGAATCTGTTCTGCTACACCGCGAGCGCCACCGTGTACGCCGCGGCCGGTGGCGCGCGCAGCAGCGTCAGCGTCGATCTGTCGAGCACTTATCTGGAATGGGCGCGCGACAATCTGCGGTTGAACGGCTTCGACCAGCCGCTCCACGATCTGCAGCGCGCCGATTGTCTGCAATGGCTCGAGACCCGGGCGCTGGGCGGCGCCTGCTTCGATCTGATATTTCTCGATCCGCCCACCTTCTCCAATTCGAAGCGGATGACCGGGGTGCTCGACGTGCAGCGCGACCATGTCGGCATGATCCGCAGGGCGCTCGCGCTGTTGCGCGCACCCGGCCGGCTGGTGTTTTCCACCAATTATTCGCGCTTCAAACTGGACTCCGCCGCCCTGGCGGACGTTGCCATCGAGGACATCAGCCTGCAAACCATCCCCAAGGATTTCGAGCGCAACGCCCGCATCCATCGGTGCTGGGTTTTGCGCATCAAATGACGTCGTGCAACCGTTGGCCGCGTTAAACTCATAATCCACGGGTTCTCGTCAGTGAAGGAGTTGCGCATGACAGTTCACCGGCGGCAGGGTGCCGCCATCGCAGCGGCCGCCTGCATCACCCTGTTCGCGGCCGACCGGATGAGCCAAGCTCAATCACCGACACCGACACCGATACCAACATCGGCACCGGCGCCGGCACCGGGGCTGGCACCGCCTGCGGCCGAGGCGGCAAGGCCGCAGCCCGGCGATGCCGCCGCGCAGGTCGAATCGCTCCAGAACGATCTTGCGGCACTGCAGCGACTGGTGCCCGACCAAGCCCATGTCATGGCGGACGTGGACTACCACTTCTCTAGCCTGTGGTTCGCCGCCCGCAACGCCAACTGGCCGCTGGCCGAATTCTATCTCGGTGAGACGCGGTCGCATCTGACTTGGGCGGTGCGGGTGCGGCCGGTCCGCAAGCTGTCCTCGGGTGCGGAACTCGAATTGCCGCCCATCCTGTTGGCCGTGTTGTCGGGCGGCATCGCCGATCTGAAGGCCGCGATCGACAAACACGACGCCCACGCCTTCGAGGCGGCCTACCGGGGCATGATGGGGCAATGCTATGGCTGTCATGTCGCGGCGGAGAAGCCCTATCTGCGCTTGCACATACCGCAGGCGCCCGGCGCCCGCATGATCGATCTGCGTCCTTGACGCGACGGGGCAGCCCTGATCCAATCGCCCGAGGATTCTGGGGGAGTGTTCCATGAACAGGCGATTCAAATGGTTCGGGTTCACGGCCTTGGGCGCGGCGCTGGCAGTGTCCCGATTGGGTTTGGGTCCAGCCTGGGCCAACGGCGATGAATTCTTCCAGCCCGCCGGCAACGGCAAGGTGGATCTGGTGTATTTCGGCCAGATCAAGGACACCGACGGCCACGTGCTCGATCGGGCGCTGGTGACGTTGTCGGCCAAGGGAGCCGGCCTGACGCTGCCCTTCATGAACGACGTCATCGGGCATTACCGCAGCCCGGACATTGGTGCCGCGATCAAGGATCTCGGTGAGAAAGTCGATCCCAGCCGCATCGAAATCGTCTGCGATGTCCCCGGCTACAAGCAGGTCAAACCCGTGGGCCCTGCGGTGCCGACCAAGAATCAGGGCGCGGTGGAAGTCGATTTCGTGATGGAAAAAATCGACCGGGCCGCCGCGGCCAAATGAGGTTCCCGCCCGGCGCGGGCGCCGCCACGCATCGGCGCCGCGCCTGACCCGTCAGCGCAGAGGCGGGGCATACATCAATCCGCCGTCCGTCCACAGTCGATTCAATCCGCGGGCCAGGCCGATGCGGCTGGAGGCGCCGAGGTTGCGTTCGAAGATTTCGCCGTAATTGCCGAGCGTCTTGATCGCGTCATACGCCCATTTCTCATCGAGCCCCAGTGCCGCTCCATTGCCCGGCACCACGCCGAGCAGCAGTTGGATGGCCGGATCGTCGCTGTGCAGCATGGCATCCACATTCTGGGAGGTGACGCCGAGCTCCTCCGCACCGATGAGGGCGAATACCGTCCAGCGGACGATCGCGTAGAAGCCGTCGTCTCCCTGGCGCACCAGTTGCGCAAGCGGCTCCTTGGAGATTTGTTGCGCGAGGATCTCGAAATCGGCCGGATTCGGCAGCCGGCTGCGAATCGCACCAAGGGCCGACACGTCGGCCGTGTACGCATCGCAGCGCCCGGCTGCAAACGCCGCGCCGAGATCCTGGCCGGCCGGCAGCGATTCCTGGCGCAGGGACAGTTGCCGGGCGCGAAAATACGCGGCCAGGTTGGCTGCAGCGCCGCTGCCGGGCGCGACGCAGATGCGCGCAGCGGCGAGCGCAGGCACGTTGTGCGCCGCCAGCCGGCGGGCGACCAGGAATCCCTGGCCGTCGTAGAAGGTGACGGGTCCGAACAGCAATCCCCGGGCACCTTCGCGGCGCAGTTCCCAGGTGAGCCGTCTCGAGACCACGTCGATATCGTCGGATTGCAGAAACTCGCGCACGTTCGACGTCAGGCGGTAAGAAACCTGGTCGGGCGTGCCGAAGATGACGGCCGAGTAGGCCCGGCAGATGTCGACGTCGAGACCGCTGTAGCGTCCCTGGTCATCCACCGAGGCGAAGCCGGGAATTTCCGGCGCGACGCCGCAGGTGACGAATCCGCGCTGCCGGATCTTGGCCAGCCGATCGGCCGGGCGCGCCTGCAGCACCGCCGGACCAAAGAGCCAGAGCGCCGCAAACACCACGCATACAGAGCGCATCGGGAGCCCGGCTACAGCAAGTCCCGGAGCCGGTAGACCATCATGGCGAGAACCAGGGACGGGCGCCTGAACAGCGGGCCGCCAGGGAAGTCGCGATGCGGTATGCGCGCGAACACATCGAAGCGCTCCACTGTGCCCGCCAGCGCCTCGGCCACCAATTTGCCGCCGAGCGCGGTGAGCACCATGCCGTGACCGGAAAATCCCTGCATGTAATACACGTTCGGTGCTAGCCGCCCGAAATCGGTGGCGCGGCTCAAGGTGATATCCACATAGCCGCCCCAGGCATAGTCCACGGCGATGTCCGCCAGGCCGGGAAATACCCGCAGCATGCGTCGGCGCATCGACTGGGCGAGCCGCGGCGGCTCCACGGTGCTGTAGCTGACGCGTCCGCCGAACAGCACCCGGTGATCGGCCGACAGGCGGAAGTAATCCAAGACCCAATTGATGTCGCTGACGGCGGCGTTGCTCGGCATCAATGAACGGGCGCGCTGCGGATCGAGCGGTTCGGTGCCGATGATGTAGGTACCCACACCCAGGATGCGGCGCGCCAACGTCGGCGCCAGGGAGCCCAGATAGGCGTTACCGCACAGCACCAGATGACCGGCGCGCAGCTCTCCGCGCGGCGTGCGCACGCGCACCTCGCGTCCGTCGTGATATTCGAGCGCCGGCGAGTCCTCGAATATGCGCACACCGGCCGTTTCGGCCGCGTGCGCGAGCCCCTGGGTGAATTTCAGGGGATGCAGGTGACCGCTGCGCGTGTCGAGCAGGCCGCCGATATAGCGCTCGCTGGTGACGTGCGCCTGCAGCGCGTCGCGATCGAGCAGATGCACCGAGTCGTAGCCATACTCGTCATGTAATTCATGCCACCAGGCCTCGAGTTCCGCCTGATGCCGCGCTTTGATGGCCACGTGCAGGTGATTCGGGCGGTAGTCGCAATCGATGGCATGCTCGCGAATCAGGGACTGGGTCAAATCCAGCGCCTCGACCGTCAGATCGAACAGCCGGTGCGCGTCCGCGCGGCCCACCAGGCCGATCAATTTTTGCTGGCTTGCGGCCAGACCAAAAATCGTCTGTCCACCACTGCGTCCCGAGGCGCCGTAGCCCACGTGACGGGCTTCGAGCACCGCGACCGAGTAGCCGCGTTTGGCCAGGTGCAGCGCGGTCGACAGGCCGGCGATGCCGGCGCCGACCACGCACACGTCGGCGCGGTGCTCGCCTTCGAGGGGCATGCGCGGCGGCGCCACGCTCTGCACGGCGGGTGCCGAAGCGGCGTAATAGGAGCGGGCGGGCGGATCGGATAGGCGCACTTGACAACTCGTGGCAGCTTGGGTGTTTAAAATTTTAGGGCTATTGACAGAAATTGACGCGTGTGAGCCTACCGGGTAATTGAACTTAAGCGCAAGATTGCTGCGGCGCACGAAAGTCAGCTAAGTGCTGGATATGCCTAAATCTTAGCCAATGTTGCAGCGGTGCACAGGACGAGATTGGGTGCATGTGGTGTAATACAACCGATTCGAGAGCCTAGTTCTCTCTCTAGGCGTTTAATATCTTAAACATGTCTCGCGTGCCGCTCATCGGAATTCCAGCCGATCGCCGGTTGTATGGAAACCACTATTTCCACATGGTCGGCGAGAAATACATCGATGCCGTCGCCGCCGGCGCCGATGCGGTGCCGGTGCTCGTGCCCGCCCTGGGACCCGACTTGGATTTGACGGCGCTCTTGGACGTTTGCGACGGATTGCTGCTCACCGGGAGCGCATCGAATGTCGAGCCCTATCATTACGGAGGACCGGCCAGTGCGCCGGGTACGCTACATGACCCAAATCGGGATGCTACGACGCTTCCGCTGATCCCGCAGGCGATCGCGGCCGGCTTGCCGGTACTGGCAATCTGCCGCGGCTTTCAGGAAATGAACGTGGCCTTCGGCGGCACGCTCTGGCAGCGGTTGCATGAGGTGCCGGGCAACCTGGATCATCGCGACGACGAATCCCAGCCCCTCGAGGTGCAGTACGGTCCCGCCCACGAGGTGGCGCTGGAGCCGGGCGGCCTGCTCAGCGAGCTCGCCGGCACCGATCGGCTGCAGGTCAATTCTCTGCATTCCCAGGGCATCCAGACCCTCGGCCGCGACCTGGCGGTGGAAGCGCGGGCGCCGGACGGCGTCATCGAGGCGTT
>PLET01000042.1 GCA_003137095.1 Gammaproteobacteria bacterium | reverse complement strand
CCCGCCCACCCCGCCCAGGCGGCTGGTGGCGGCCAACATGGCCTCCTGCCGTGTCAGGCGCTCCTCGGCGAGCTTGCGTTCGGTGATGTCGACGATGTGGGAGTAGAACCCGACCACCTTGCCATCGACGAGATGCGGAATGTATTCGCCGAGGGCGTGCACGAAGCGCCCGTCGGCATTGAAGCTCTGATCGAAGCTCTGGCGTTCGCCGCGTAGCGCCGCATGCACGCGCGCGAGCTTTTCCGCGTTGAGCACCCGGCCAAACAGTTCCGCGAAGGACTTGCCGATCATTTGCTCGCTGGACAGCCGGAACCAGGCAAAATGCGCCTGATTGGCAAAGCCGCAGATGAGATTCCGGTCCCAATAGGCGATCATCGCCGGCACGCTGTCGGCGATCTGGCGCAGACGCTCCTCGCTCTGGCGCGTCCTGGCTTCCTGCGCGGCACGCAGGTCCTGGTCCTTCTTTTGCTCGGTGATGTCCTGAAAGGAGCCGGCGATGACGAAGCCGTCGGACCGGGTCTCCCGCTCCGCGCTGAAGCGTGCCCAGCGCGGCTCCCCGGAGGCGGTGTGGTAGGCCACCTGCACATCGAAGGGCTGGCCGGTTTCGAGCAGCCGATCCCGGGCGGCCAACAAGGCGGGACGGCTTTCCGGTGCGATGTAGTCCATGGCCACCTTCGGGGTGATCACGGTGTCCAAGGGCAGCTGATGCAGTCTGTACACCTCGGGCGACCACAATAGCGATTCCCTGGTGGTATCCAGAATCCAGCCGCCCACGCCGCTCACCCGGCTGCTGATGCGCAGCAGCGCTTCACGGGCCCGCAGCTGCGCTTCGGAGCGCGCCAGATCCGAAAGCGCGTCCCGGTTCTTGACAGCCTGCAGTGTCAGATCGGCGTTCATGCCTGCCAAACGCCTGGCCTTCGCGCGCGCGCGGACCAATGCCGTGACGAGCAGCGCCATACCGGCAACCGATAGTGGGATCAGCCAATCATGGTAGGAAACCTGCATCTTGCCGCCCAGCGCGTAATCCGACCCAGTGGATATCGGCTGGGGAACATTGGAATTGAGGCGCGGAGGCATTGAAGTTTGCGGTGCCGCTGCCGATCACCTGCGCAGGCCGTGTGCGCCCCAGGAGCCTTGATGCAAAACACAGATGCCGGACATTCCCGGGTGGGCGGCACCATCGCCGTTTGCTGCGTCATCACCGCGCTCGAGGGATTCGACATCCAAGCCTTCGGGGTGTCGGCGCCGCAACTGATTCACGCCCTGGGAATGAACGGCGGCCAGCAGGGATGGGTCGCGAGCGCGGCGATGGTAGGACTGGTGCTGGGTGCATTCGCGGGCGGCTGGCTGTCGGACCGCGTCGGACGCAAGCCGGTACTGCTCGCGTCGGTGATCGGCTTCGGCGTGTGCTCCCTGTGGACGGCACTGTGCCACGACTACTCGGTGCTGCTGGTGGCGCGATTCGTCACCGGCTTGGGCTTCGGCGGGGCGCTGCCGAACCTGATCGCGATCGCCAGCGAGATCAGCCCGCCGCGGCGCCGCGCGGCGACCACCAGCGCGATCTTCTGCGGATTGCCGGCGGGAGGCGCCGCCGTCGCCTTGCTGGCGAAGCTCATGGGCAATCATGTCGACTGGCGCGTGATATTCGCCATCGGCGGCGCGCTGCCGCTGGCGGTGGTGCCGCTGATCGTGTTCCTGCTGGCGGAGACCCGGCCGGCGCGGGCGCCTGCCGCTACCCATCGGATTCACACGGCGTTGTTCGGCAAGGGTCAGGCGGCGCCCACCGTGCTGCTGTGGCTCGCCAGCCTGCTGACCATCCTGTTCCTGTACTTGATGCTCAATTGGCTGCCGAGCTTGGTGGTCGCCAAGGGATTCTCGCCCGGCGACGGCGCGTCGGCGGCGCTGGCCTTCAATCTCACCGGCATCGTCGGCGCCCTGGTGCTCGGCTGGGTGGTCGACCGCATCGGCTTTCGCTGGGCACTGTTCATGACCTACGGCGCGCTGACGGCGGTGGTGTTCGCCCTGGGGTTGGCCAGCCCGATTCATCTGATCGTGGTGCTGTGCGCGGCGGCGGGCTTTCTGGTGCTGGGTGCGCAATTCTCCCTGTACGGTTTGACGCCGCTGCTGTATCCGGCGCAGATGCGCGCGGCAGGCGCCGGCGCGGCGGTGGCCGTCGGGCGCTTCGGGTCGATCATCGGACCGCTGATGGCCGGACAGATGCGCCTGGCCGGCTGGTCGGCGGCGCAAGTGCTCACGGCCATGCTGCCGGTGGTGTTCACCGCGGGCTCGGCGGTGTTCCTCCTGACCTTCCTCGGCAATCGGCACGAGGACTGAAGCCGCGGCGGCGCGTTGGCGGGCCGGCGGTTTATACTGACCGTCCCGTCTTCAATCGAGAGTTGCTTGCCGCGACGCACCACATCGACCGCAGCGGGTGCGGCGGCTTGCCTGATGCTCGCCCTGGCCGGCCTCCTGCCGTTCTGCGCGCAGGGGCAGGGCGGGCGCGCCGTCATCATCGCGACCGAGGGCGACTACGCCCCCTGGAATCTGACCCGTGCGGACGGCGTGCTGGACGGCTTCGAGGTGGAACTCGTCCATGATCTGTGCACGCGCATGCGCCTCGAGTGCCGGCTGGTCGCGCAGGATTGGAACGGCATGATCGCCAGCCTGCAGGCCGGCAAGGTCGACGTGCTGATGGACGCCCTGTCGATCACCGAGGAGCGCAGGCTCATCCTCGCCTTTTCGCGGCCGTATGCGCGGACCGCCGCGACCTTCGTGGCCTTGCGCGGCTCGGCGCTGGGGCGACTGCCGCTGTCCGGCCGCACGCTCTCCTTGAGCCGGGAAAGCGCACCCGACGATCCGGCCGTACAGGAACTACGCGCCGCCCTGCGCGGCAGGACCATTGCGATCCAGGCGGCCTCGATCTACGCGCGCTTCATCTACCTGAATTTCGGCGACATCGCGACGGTGCGCGAATACAAGTCCTCGGCCGAGCACGATCTGGACGTGCTCGCCGGGCGGGCCGACGTGGCATTCGACGATGCCACTTATTTCAAGACCGCTCTCGCCAACGCGGATGAGCGCGAACTGACGCTCAGCGGCCCGTTGATCGGCGGAGCCATCTGGGGGGAGGGCGAGGGCTTCGGCTTTCGCCGCGACGACGTGCAATTGAAGGCGGCATTCGACGCGGCCGTGGCCGCCGCCATCGCCGACGGCACCGTCAGGCGCTTGAGCGAGAAATGGCTCAAGATCGACGTCACGCCGTATCAGCTGCCGCCGGCCGCCGCCGTGGGCAGTGGCGAGCCCGCCGCGCCGCGCGGCGGCGCGCAGCCGGCCGAAGCGCCGCCCGGCGATGGTGTGTCCGGACATGCTGCGCCGGGCGAGGCACTGCCGGATGTCCTGCAGATCTTCGGGTTCGGCGCCGGCGGCTGGGGCCGCGCCCTGTTGCTCTCGGCACTCATGACGGCCGTGGTGACGGCGGCGGCGCTCGGCGTGGGCGCCGTGCTGGGCGGCCTGATCGCCGCGGCGCGGCTCTCCGGCAACGCGGCGCTGCGCGGGGCCGGTGAGATTTATTCCACCCTGTTTCGCGGCGTTCCCGAACTGCTGGTCATCTACCTGATTTTCTTCGGCGGCTCGACCCTGGTGACACGCGTCGCCCTGGCGCTGGGCGCCGGCACAGTCGCCGGGATGCCGTCGCTGGCGGCCGGCATCCTGGCCGTCGGGGTGATTTCGGGGGCCTACCAGGCCGAGGTGTATCGCGGTGGCTATCTCGCCATATCCCGCGGCGAAATCGAGGCGGCTCGCTCGATCGGCATGCGCACCGCGATGCGGCTGCGGCGCATCGTGGTGCCCCAGGTACTGAGGTTCGCGCTGCCGGGATTGGGCAACGTGGTGCAGCTGACGCTCAAGGATTCGGCGTTGATCTCGGTCACCGGCGTGGCCGAGATCATGCGCACCACGGAGGTGGGCGCCGGCTCCACCCACCGCTATTTTTTGTTCTATCTGGTGGGCGGCGCGCTGTACCTGGCGATGACGGGACTTTCCGGCCGGGCGTTCGAACACGCGGAGCTGCGCGTCGGCAGGACCCTGCGCGCCTCCCCGGGCGGGATCTGATTGCCGTCCGCCGGCGAATTCGGCTTCCTCGCCGCCACCCTGGGTGAGCTGCTGGCGGCGCTGCCGGTCACTCTCGGGCTGTTTTTGGCCTCCATTGCGCTCGGCGGCGTGCTCGCCGCGGGCCTGACCTGGGTACGCCTGCGCGGGGCGCCGTGGATCGCGCGACTGGTGCGCGCCTACGTGTTCGTATTCCGCGGCTCGCCGCTGCTGATCCAGATGTTCCTGGTGTTCTACGGCCTCGCGCAGTTTCCCGCCGTGCGACACGGCATGCTGTGGCCGGTGCTGCGCAATCCGTTCGCCTGTGCGGTCATCGCGCTCGCGTTGTGCACGGCGGCGTACACCGCGGAAATCTTCCGCGGCGCGCTGCTCGCGGTGCCGGTGCAGCAGATCGAGGCCGGGCGCGCCTGCGGCATGTCCGGCTGGCTGCTGCTGCGGCGGATCATCGCACCGCTCGCTTTGCGCCAGGCGCTGCCGGCGTATTCGACCGAGATCGTGCTGATGGTGAAGTCGACGTCACTGGCCAGCCTGGTCACCGTCTGGGAGGTCACCGGCGTCGCGCTGCGCATCATTTCCACGACCTACAAGACCCTGGAGGTGTTCATGTGCGCCGCGGCCATCTATCTGTTGCTGAATTTCGCGATCCTGCGCCTGATCGCCGTGCTCGAATACCGCCTGTCGCCGCAGCTGCGCGCAGCGGCGCCGGCCGCGAGGCGGGCCGGGGCGGCCGCGCCATGAACATCGTGAGCGCCAGGAACATCCACAAGCGCTTTGGCCAGCAGGAGGTGCTCAAGGGGGTCTCGGTGGCGGCGAACCGTGGCGACGTGATCTCGATCCTGGGCTCGAGCGGTTCGGGCAAGAGCACCTTTTTGCGCTGCATAAACCTGCTGGAGACGCCGGATGCGGGCGAGATCACCGTTGCCGGCGAGCGCATCGTGCTCGGGGCCGGCCGCGCGGCGCGCTCCACGCGCCTGCGGCGCCAGATCGACCGCATGCGCGGCGAGCTCGCCATGGTGTTTCAAAGCTTCAATCTGTGGTCGCACCTGACGATACTGGAGAACCTGATCGAAGGACCCGTGCACGTGCAGAAGCGCGCCCGCGCCGAGTGCATTGCCGAGGCCGAGGCGCTCCTGGAAAAGGTCGGCATCGCGGACAAGCGTGATCATTATCCGGCGCACCTGTCCGGTGGCCAGCAACAGCGTGCGGCGATCGCGCGCGCGCTGGCGATGCGCCCGCAGGCGCTGCTGTTCGACGAACCGACCTCGGCGCTCGACCCCGAATTGGTGGGCGACGTGCTGCGGGTGATGCGCGCGCTGGCCGAGGAGGGCCGCACCATGCTGGTGGTCACGCATGAAATGAGCTTTGCGCGCAGCGTGTCGAACCGGGTCATGTTCCTGCACCGGGGTCAGGTGGAGGCCGAGGGGCCGCCCGATGAGCTGTTTCGGGACCCGCCGACGGAGCGGTTCCGCCAATTCATCTCCGGACACCGGTGATCACGCTCGACACCACCTTCGCCTGGCGCGAGGCCGGCGCAATCGCCGAGGGCAGTGCAGTTGCGCTCTCGGCGCGGGCCGAGAGCCGCATCCGGCACGCGCGCTCCCTGGTGGAATCGATCGTCGAGCGGGGGATCCGCGCCTACGGGGTCAACACCGGCGTGGGCGCCCTGTGCGAGGTGATCGTGGATCGATCGCATCAGCAGCAGCTGTCGCACAACATCGTGATGAGCCACGCCGCCGGCGCGGGGCCGCTGCTCGGCGTACTCGAGACCCGGGCCATCATCGCGGCCGCCGTCAACAACCTGGCGCACGGCTACTCGGGCGTGCGTCTTGAGGTGGTGGAGGCGCTGATCGCACTGCTCAACCGGGATTGCGTGCCGGAGGTGCCGGCGGGCGGCTCGGTGGGGTATCTGAGCCACATGGCGCACATTGCGTCGGTGCTGTTGGGAGCGGGACACGCGCGCGTGCGCGGCGAGCGCTGCCCGGCGCTCGAGGCGCTGCGCGCGATCGGGCTCGAGCCGCTGCTGCTGGAGGCCAAGGAGGGCCTCAGCCTGGTCAATGGCACGCCCTGCGCGACCGGCCTGTTCACGGTGGCGCTGCTGCGCCTGGAGCGGCTCCTGGAATGGGCCGATGGCGTCGCGGCCATGACCGTCGAAAACCTGCACCGCCAGCCGGCCGCGTTCGACGCCGAGGCGCTTGCGCTGCGGTCATCGCCCGGGGTTGCGCGGGTCGGCGCCGGATTGCGCGCGCTGCTCGAGGGCAGCGCGCTGCTGGCGGCGGGCGCGGGTCGCCGCACCCAGGACGCGCTCAGCCTGCGCGCCATTCCCCAGGTACACGGCGCGGTACGCGACGTATTCGAGGTCTGCGAGGCCGTGCTGGACCGAGAGCTTGCCTCGGTGAGCGACAATCCCGTCGTCCTCGGCACCCCGCAGGCGCCGCGGGTGATATCCGAAGCACACGCGGTGGGCACGGCGATCGGCCTGAGCGCCGATGCGCTCGGAACGGCGGTCGCGCAATTGGCGGCGATGGCGGAGCGGCGCATCGACCGGCTGGTCAATCCGCTGGTGAGCAATCTGCCGGCCTTCCTCGCGGACGGCGCGGCGGCGTCGGGCTTCATGCTGGCACAGTACACGGCGGTCTCGCTGGTGGCCGAAAATCGCCGCCTGGCCGCGCCGGCGAGCCTCGACGGCGGCGTCACCTCGGGTCTGCAGGAAGATCACCTCGCGCATGCCACGCCGGCGGCATTGAAACTGCTGCACATCATCGACAACGCCGAAACCGTGCTCGCCATCGAATTGCTCGCGGCGGCGCAGGCGTATGACCTGCAGACGGGGCCGGCGCCGGCACCCGCCACCGTGCGGCTGTGGCGCGCCGTGCGCACGCGGGCCGCGCATTATCGCGACGATCGTCCGCTTGCGCCCGACATCGGACGCGCGCGCGAATTGCTGCGCACCCGGCGGCCCTGAGGCGCAATCAGGCGATATTGCCGGCCGGTGCTCGACGGGAGGACCCGTGCGCCGATTGGCCCGTCACGGCCTGCCCCGATTTTCATCGGAGCCGCGCGCCGCTAGCGCGGCCTCCACTGCGTCAGGAACCCGGTGACGGCGGCCGACTCCATGTGCCTCATGGCCTCGAACTCGCCGGATTTCTGGCTGTAGACGATCCTGCCGTCCGGCTCGAGGACGGCCAGCGCCGGGACGCCTTTTTTCAAGGGAATCTCCAGCTTCTCGGCGATGTCGAGGTTGCGTTCGAGCATCCTTCCGACGTTGACGTGCACCAGCACATAGTTGGCCGCGAGCAGCGCTGCGTTGGCGTCGTCGTGCAGATACAGATCGAGCACCTGGCAATCCGTGCACCAGTCGCCGCCGAAGTCGACCAGCACGCGCTTGTGGCCGGCGGCGGCGGTCTGCAATCCGGCGGCGAGATCCGCGGCCGCGAGCTCGGGGGCGGGATAGATGTGCCGCCCGGCCGCCCCGGCGGGCGCGACGCAGATCGCACACAGCGTCAGGGCGAGCGCCGGCAGCAGTGCGTATCTCATTTTTTCTTCAGCAGCTGGTGCAGGCTGTCAACGCCTTTCTTTTTCAGCACCGCATCGAGCCGCGTATTCGGACGAAACTCGGCGAGAAAATGCGCGCCGTATTCCTTGCGCAGCGTCTTTACTTGCGTGTCGCCGCGCTTGTGCCGGATGCCGCCGCCCTTGTCACGCTGCCGACCGTCGAGACCTTTCTTGAAATGCTTGGCCGCCATGTTCAACTCCTTCCCGCACCGATTGAAAATCCGATCGACGATGATTCGGCTAATATAGCCTGCCCGGCAAGGAACTCAACTTTTACCGGCCAGCAACTCAACCTCCCCGGCAAGGACATGCGTCATGGCCATCCCGTGGCGCGTCGCGCCGCCCCTCGTCAGCACCGCGTTGATCATGATCGGCGCCGGCGTCATGGGCTCGCTGCTGCCGCTGCGGTTCCTGGCGATGGGCTTCTCACCCGGAGTAATCGGCGTGATCGCGACGGCGGAGGCGCTCGGTTTCCTGATCGGCTGTCTGTATGCACACAAGCTCATTGCGCCCGTCGGTCTCGAGCGCGCGTATGCGACCTTCGCGGGACTCAAGGCGGTGGCGATTCTGGGGCTGCACTTTGCGGACGGCCTCGAAACCCTGGTGGTGCTGCGATTCATGATCGGCGCGAACGCCGCCGGCCTCGCGATCATCGTCGAGAGCTGGCTCAACGCGCTGGTGCCGAACGAGCAGCGCGGCCGGATACTGACCATCTACGTGCTGGTCTATGGGTTGTTCTTCGGGGTGGGGCAGCTCCTCAGCCGCAACCTTCAGGTGCGCGGTCCGGAATTCCTGTTCATCGCCGGCATCGCCACCACCCTGGCGCTGGTGCCCATGGTCGCCATCAACGTGCGCGCGCCGGTCATGCCGCAGCGCGTGCGGCTCGAGATACTGAAGGCGCTGCGCACGTCCCCGGTCTCGGTGCTGGCCTGCCTCCTCAACGGCCTGATCTTGACGGCGTTCACGACGGTCGGTCCGCTGTTCAGCGAGCGCATCGGCTTAGACCAGCCGCGCATCGTGCTGCTGATGGCCTGCGTCTCGCTCGGCGGACTGGTGCTGCAATGGCCGATCGGCTATGTCTCGGACAAGGTCGACCGGCTGTATGCCCTCATCGGACTCGGAACCGCCATACTCCTGGTGGCGGCCGCGCTGGTGGCGGCCGACCGGCACACGTCTTTCGTGCTGCTCGCCGTGCTGTTCGCCGCGTTCGGCGGCCTCGCCGAGAGCCTGTATGCGGTGGGCGTCGCCCATGCGAACGACCGCGCCGTCGTCACCGAGTACGTCGCGCTGTCCTCGACGCTGCTGTTCGTGTGGGCGCTCGGCGCCGCGATCGGCCCGACCACCGGCACCCTCGTGATGCAGGTCGTGCCGGGCGCCTTCTTCGTGTACGTGTTCGTGCTCACGCTCGCCTTCACACTGTTCGCGCTGTGGCGGCGCAGCCGCAGAAGGGCCGATCGCGTGGTCGAGTCGCGCGAGGAGTTCCTCGCCTACCCGCAGACCTCGCCGGAAATTTATGCCTGGCTGCCCTATCACCGCGAGCCGCCGGAGAGGGGCGGATCCGCACCGCCGCCGCCCGGCGATGCGACGGCCGGCGATGCGGCTGCCGGCGAGCCGCCGCCTTAGAGCGGGATGCGGGGCGGCCTGCGCTTCAGATGCTGCGTCCGCCGTCCACGGCAATGATCTGGCCGGTGATGTAGGGTGCGTCCTTCGCCAGGAACAGCGCCGTGCGTGCAATGTCCTGCGGGGTGCCCTGCCGCTTGAGCGCGGTCTGGGCGATGATTTCATGCTTGAGTGATTCATCGATTCCCGCCTCGGGCCACATGACCGGTCCGGGCGCGATGCCGTTGACGCGGATATCCGGGCCGAGCTCACGCGCGAGCGAGCGGGTGAGCATGGCGAGTCCGGCCTTGGCCACGCAATACACCGGATGAAGCTTGAGCGGCCGGAATGCGTGGATGTCCAGCATGTTGATGATGAGTCCGCGGCCGGCGCGCAGCGGCGGGACGGCCGCCTGCGACAGGAACAGCGGGGCCTTCAGATTACTGCCGATCAGATCATCCCATTGCGCAGGGGTGATCCGGCCGACCGGGGTGGGATAAAAGCTCGAGGCATTGTTGATCAGGATGTCGAGACGGCCGAACGCCGCGAGGGCGGCACCGATGAGGCCCGGCGCCGCGCCGCCCTCCAAGAGGTCCGCGGCATGCACGGCGGCGGAGTCCGGGCGTGTACCATTGAGCTCATCCGCCAGAGCCTGCGCCGCGGCGGCCGAGGTGCGATGATGAATGAGCAGATTGGCGCCGGCGGCGTGCAGCGCGCGCGCCACTGCGGCCCCGACGCGCCGCGAGCCGCCCGTGATCAACGCAACCTGCCCATCGAGCGTGGACACGGCGATACTGGACGTCATGCGAAGCAACGATACCGGAATGTCCGGGCAGCGTGAACCGCAGCTGGCGGCGGCGGAGGCCGAACATGCCGCGCGCGTGCACGGCCACATTGCGGCCGAGATCCTCGCCGCCGGCGGCTGGCTGAGCTTCGAGCGCTTCATGGACGTCGCGCTGTATGCGCCGGGCCTCGGCTATTACAGCGCCGGCGCCCACAAGTTCGGCGGCGGCGGCGATTTCACCACGGCGCCTGAGATTTCGGCGCTGTTCGGCGCCTGCGTCGCGCGCCAGTGCGCCGAGGTGCTCGCTGCGGTGGGGCGGGGCGGCATCCTCGAGATCGGTGCGGGCAGCGGCCGTCTGGCGGCCGACGTTCTCGGGCGGCTCGAACGCTCCGGCGAACTGCCCGAGCATTATTGGATACTCGAGATCAGCGCGGATCTGCGCGAGCGTCAGCGCCGTCTGCTGGGCGAGCGGCTGCCGCATCTCATGGGACGGGTGATGTGGCTCGATGCCCCGCCGGTGCAGCCCTTCGACGGCGTCATCCTCGCCAACGAGGTGCTGGATGCGCTGCCGGTGGCGCGGTTTCGCCGCCGGCGCTCGCGGGTGGAGGAATTGGGCGTCGCCGTCGATGGCGACCGCTTCATCTGGGCGGCGCGCGACGCCGGCCGTGACATGGCCGGTGCCGTTGACGTCCTCGCGCGCGCGGCCGCGGCGGCCGGCGCCGGCGAGTGGCCGGACGGCTATTTGTCGGAATACTGTCCGCGGCTCGCCGCGTGGACCGCCGCCGTGACCCGGCCGCTCGCGGCGGGAGCCGTGCTGTGGTTCGATTATGGCCTGCCGCGGGCGCACTATTATCTGCCAGAACGGCACGACGGCACGCTGCTGTGCCATTTCCGCCACCGCGCGCACGCTGATCCGCTGCGGTTGCCCGGCCTCGAGGACATCACGGCCTGGGTTGATTTCACCGCACTGGCGCTGGCGGCCGCCGGCGCCGGGTTCGAGGTGGCGGGTTTCACCACCCAAACCTACTTCCTGGCGGGCCTGG
Organism: Gammaproteobacteria bacterium; assembly: GCA_003137095.1. Taxonomy (GTDB): domain Bacteria; phylum Pseudomonadota; class Gammaproteobacteria; order Steroidobacterales; family Steroidobacteraceae; genus Bog-1198. The sequence continues at coordinate 62,680 of PLET01000042.1, read as the reverse complement.
GGGTGGACCAGGAAATGCTGGCGCTGGCGCAGTCCGACGAAAACCGGTTCGCGCGCCTGGCGAACGAGGCGCGCCGACTCATGCTGCCGGGCGAAATGGGCGAGCGCTTCAAGGCCATGGCCTGGACGCGCGGCATGCGGGCAGCGCTCGGCGGCTTCGCGCTGCGCGATCTGCGCCACGTGCTGTGATCAGGGTTTGGGTGCGGCGATGGCGGCGATGGCGGCGCTGCGCGCACGGCGCAGCCCGGCGGCGATCTTCACTCCGCTGCCCGAGGCGAGATCGCCGGGCGCCGGCCTGACCGCGGCCGCGGCATCGCGCGCCGCCTGCAGCCAGGGGCGCTGCGGATAGGGGCGCGCCTGCAATCCCGCGCGTCCGCGGTAATCGGCCTCGCAGGCGAGCAGCATGTCGGCAAAGCGGTCGGGGCGGCGGAAGGCGTCCACTCTCTCGAACATTTCGACGATGGTGCCGGGCCGCAGTTCGAGGGCGCGATGGACCAGACCGTGATCGCGGGCGACGATGAGCGCCAGTTCGCGATAAGCGGTGGGGACGCGCAGGCGTGCCGCGAGCGTCTCGATGAGCGCGACGCTGCGCTCCTCGTGGCCGCGATGGCCGGGCCATTCCGCGCGCGGCGTCGCGCCCTTGCCGAGATCGTGCACCAGGGCGGCGAAGCGGACCGCCGCATCGGCGCCGAGCGCGACCGCCTGATCCAGCACCATGAGCACGTGCACGCCGGTGTCGATCTCCGGGTGCCACTCGACCGGCTGCGGCACGCCGAAAAGCGCGTCGATTTCCGGAAAAATCACCCGCAGGGCCCCGCAGCCGCGCAGCACGCGGAAATATTCCGAGGCCGCCGTCTCGCGCAGTGCCTTGTCCGTCTCCTGCCAGACGCGTTCGGCCACCAGCGCATCGATCTCGTGCCGCTCGACCATGGCGCGCATCAAGGCGAGCGTTTCCGGCGCGATGCGAAAACCCAGTGGCGCGAATCGCGCTGCGAATCGCGCAGCCCGCAGCACGCGCACCGGATCCTCGGCGAAGGCGGGCGAAACGTGGCGCAGCAGCCGCGCCTCGATATCGGCGGCGCCGCCGTAGGGATCGATAAGGGCACCGTCGCCGGAGCGCGCCATGGCGTTGATGGTCAGGTCGCGCCGCGCGAGATCCTCCTCGAGGGTCACCCCGGGGCCGAATTCCACCGCGAAGCCGCGATAGCCGGGTGCGACTTTGCGCTCCAGGCGTGCGAGCGCGTATTCCTCGTGGGTCTCGGGGTGCAGGAACACGGGAAAGTCGCGGCCCACCTCGCGGTAGCCGCCGGCCAGCAGCTCCTCGCGGGTTGCCCCCACCACCACCCAATCGCGTTCCCTGACCGGCACACCGAGCAGCGCGTCCCGGACGGCACCGCCAACCAGATACACTTGCATGGGTGAATAGTAGCAGCATCGCGCCGGCGGCCCGCGCCGCCCTGATGGTCGCAGCGGCCGCCTCGAGCGGCGGCTGCTACTGGCTGCAGAGCGCGGGCGGTCAGCTCGATCTGATGTCCAGGCGCGTGCCGATCGCGCGCGTGATCGCCGCGCCCGCGACGCAGCCGGCGGTGCGCAAGCAGCTCGAACAGGTGACCGCGATCCGCGACTTCGCCATCAGCGATCTCGGCCTGCCGGACAACGGCAGCTATCGCAGCTACGCGGACCTGGGCAGGAGCTACGTGGTTTGGAACGTGTTCGCCGCCCCCGAATTCTCCGTCGACGCGAAGCAGTGGTGCTATCCGATCGTCGGCTGCGTCGTCTACCGCGGATACTTTGCCGAGCGCAACGCCCGCGCCTACGCGACCAGGCTGCGCGCCCGCGGTCTGGATGTCGCGCTCGGCGGGGTGGCGGCCTACTCCACGCTCGGCCACTTCAACGATCCCATACTCAACACCATGCTCGGCTGGAACGACGTGGAACTCGCCTCGATCATCTTTCATGAACTCACGCATCAGCTCGTGTACGTCAAGAACGATTCCTCGTTCAACGAGGCGCTGGCCACTTTCGTGGAAGAGGAGGGGGTCCGCCGCTGGCTGCTGAAGACGGGGCGGGAGAAGGACCTGGCCGATTACACGCTACAGCAGTCCCGCGCGCAGCAGGTTCTCGAACTCCTGGGCCGCACCCGCGAACAACTGCGCAGCGTCTATGCCTCACGGCTCGCGCCGGCGCAGATGCGCGAGCACAAGCATGCAGCATTTGCGGCGCTGCGCTCGGCCTACGCCGACCTGCGGGCCGGTTGGGGCGGCCGCGCGCCGTATCAAGGATGGTTCGACGAAGACTTGAACAACGCGAACCTGGTGTCGGTGTCGACCTACCGGCGCTGCGTGCCGGGATTCGCGCGGCTCCTGGCAGGCGCCGGCGGGAATCTCCAGGCATTCTTCCGGCAGGTTCGCGAGCTCGCCAAGCTGGAATCCGCGCGGCGCGACGCCGCCGTATGCGCCCGCAGCAATATCCGGGCGGGCCGCTAAGGCGGCCGGGCCGCTAAGGCCGGCCGGGACCGGTACGGCCGGCGCGGCCCGCGGCGGCGCGGCAGCGGCTGAGGCGCGCGTTGTCCTCGAAAGCCCCGAGGTACAGGGCGGCGGCGGACTCCATCGATTGCGGCGCGATGCCGAGCGCTGCGAGGCCATCGCTGGTGCAGACGCTGTCGATGCCGAGCGAACGGTAATTGTCGGTGGAAAACGGACGGCCGGGAACGAAGTCCATGACCAGCGCCTGCAGCCGCGAGACGAAGTCCGGCAGGCCGATGATGAGCCGGCGGCGGCCGGTGAGCGCGGCCAGCCAGGCGACGATGTCTCTCAGCGAATAGTCTCTCGGACCGCCCAATTGATAGGTGCGGCCGATGCTGTCCGCGCGCGCCAGGCAGCGGACCATGGCCTCCACCACATCGTCGATGTACACGGGCTGCAAGCGGGCGCGCGGCTTGGCCAGCGGAAACACCCAGGGCACCGCCGCGAGCAGCGACACGAAGCGGTTGAGGAATGAATCGCCGGGTCCGAAAATCACGGACGGCTGAAAAATGGTCCAGCCGGGCGAACTCCCCGATTCGTGCAACAGGCGCTCGGCCGCGCCCTTGGAACGTAGATAATGGCTGGGTGCGTCGGGGGCGGCGTTGAGCGCCGACATCTGCAGAAAGCGCGCGACGCCGGCGGATTTGGCGGCCCGCAGGGCACCCTGAGTCAATTCGGTGTGCGCGCGGCGAAAACCGCCGCCACCGAATCCGCGCTCGTTCAGGATGCCGATCAGATTGATGACCACGTCCTGGCCACGGAAGCGCTCGGCCAGTTCGGCCGGGTCATACACGTCGCAATTCTCGAGCGCGAGACCGGGCAGCACCAGCATGTGCTTGTGCTGTTCGCGGTCGCGCGACAGCACGGTGACGCGATGGCCATCCTTGATCAGCCGGCAGACCAGCCTGGTTCCCAGGAAGCCGCTGCCGCCGAGCACGCAGATCGACATCGGCCGCATGGCGTCAGCGTATCGGGATGAGCAGCAGGTTGGAGCCGCGGCGTACGTTCAAGACCAGCACGTTGGCGCCCTTGGCGATTTCACGCAGCGCCTTGGTGCTGGCGACCGGAGTGCGGCCGACGGCGATGATGGTGTCATTGGCGCGCAGCCCCGCCTGCGCCGACGGGCTGCCTTCCTGCACGGCCTTGACCAGCACGCCGCCGCCGTCGGCGGCATCGACCAGCTCCGCGCCTTCGAGCCCCTTGTTGATCTCGGCGGCATTCGCCGTCTCGGTGTCATTGCGCTCCGCGATCAGCGCGATGACCTTGCGCGGTTTGCCGTCACGCAGCAGGCCGATCTCGACCTTGTCGCCGACGCGCATCATGCCGATGGCGTTGCGCAGCTCACCCGCGCCCTTCATGGTCACGCCGTTGACGGTGGTGATGATGTCGCCGGTCTTGACGCCGGCACGTTCGGCGGAGGAGCCCTGCACGACGCCGGCGACCAGCGCGCCGCTGGATTCGGACAGGCCATACTCCTTGGCGATGTCCGGCGTGACGTCGTAGATGTTGACGCCGAGCACGCCGCGCTTGACTTCGCCGTACTTGATCAGCTGGTCCATCACGCCCTTGACCATGTTGACCGGAATCGCGAAGCCGATGCCGATGTTGCCGCCGCTGCGCGACAGGATGGCCGAGTTGATGCCGACCAGCTCGCCGCGCAGGTTGACGAGCGCTCCGCCGGAATTGCCGGGATTGATGGAGGCGTCGGTTTGGATGAAGTCCTCGTAACCCTCCGGATTGATTCCTGAGCGGCCGAGGGCGCTGACGATGCCCGCGGTCACCGTATGCTGCAGACCGAACGGATTGCCGATGGCCACCACGTAATCGCCGACCTCGAGCTTGGCCGAATCGCCGAGCGACATGGCCACGAGATTCGGCTGCTTGGCCTGCAGCACGGCGATGTCGGAGCCTTCGTCGGTGCCGATGACCTTGGCAGTGAAACTGCGGTTGTCGAGCAGCGTGATGGTTATCTCGCTGGCGTTCTCGACGACGTGATGATTGGTGATGATGTAGCCGTTCTTGGAATCGACGATGACGCCGGAGCCTGCGCTCTGGAACTGCCGCTCGCGCGGCCCGGAATCCGGCGGCACGTCGAAGAAGCGCCGGAAGAAAGGATCATCCAACAGCGGGTTGCGCTGTCCCTGCTGCTCCTTGATGGTGCCGCGGGTGGCTATATTGACCACGGACGGCGAGACGCGCTTGACCATGGGCGCCAACGACGGCAGCGGTGCCGCATCCAGGACCGCGGGCAGCGCTGCGTGCGCCGGAACCACGGACTGGGAGAAAAAGGCCAACGCCAGCGCAATGGCGGCAAACTGATTACGCAGATTCATGCGCGGTCCTTTGGAGTGGAACTATCTTGATGTCTCGCCGGGACAAGGGTGGCGTGGTCGGACCCGTCCGACCCCGCCACCCCCGATTCAGACCCGCGATCTTACACGCAAAGACCGCGCCGCCGCCCGCGGGCCGTCAGGCCGCTTCGACGGTGATCTTGAGGGGCTGGACCTGCGCCAGTTTGGGGATCACGACCTCGAGCACGCCATGGACGGACTTCGCCTTGATGTTCTGGGCATCGGCGGACTCCGGCAGGCTGAAGCGGCGCAGAAATTCACCGCTGACCCGCTCGACGCGCCGATAGCCTTCGCGCGCCTCGCGCCGGGTCTCATCGCGCTGTCCGCGGATACTGAGCACGCCCTGTTCGGAGGTGATCTCGACGGCCTTCGGATCGACTCCGGGCAGATCGACGTGCAGCACGAATTGATTGGCCTCTTCATGGATGTCGGCGGGCGGCAGCCAGGCGCCGGAATCGGTGGCAGTGGTCTGCGGCGCGCCGAACAAGCGATCGATGTCCTTCTGCAGACGGCTGACCAGCGCCCAGGGCTCATAACGTACGACTGTCATGGACTGTCTCCTTAAAAATGGATGTGTAAATTGAAAAATCCAACCGAAAATCCGCAAAAAATCATTTCTGAAGATGCCGTGCAGCGGTGCTCACGGCATTTTTTTCCATGCACACGAAATAGGGTTGGGGCGGCGGATTTCAACGGCGAGTTGCGGCGATTCCGTGACGCAGTACCGATCGGGCGAGCCCGTCAATGCGACATAATGTGGATGCGGTGTGGAAACACAAGATCTTGCGATGTCCGGAAATTACTCTTGACCTAGGGCTCGCAAAGTGCAATCAGGTGATTTATCTAGATATTTTTATAATTCATTGAAAAATATAATATTTTTATCGACTAAATTGGCAGAGAAATATCTTGACGGTGGTCGCCGCCAAGTCTTAACCTTTCACCATAGGCACAAGATGTAGTGGTTGGCTCTCGCGTTAGTTCCCCCTCAGGTTCAATTCAAAACTCGATCGATCGATTGCGGACCTGCGCGGTTTTGCGGCCATTTCTGTTTTGTCGGGATCAAGTCGGGACAAAGTATAACGGAGCGGTTTCGTACCCATGAACACGGTGGTCAAGCTTCAGTCAAAAGATGTCGGCAGCATTCCCTTCCAGGAGGCCTCCTTCGACATCTGGGACAAGAAATACCGCCTGACCGCCAAGGACGGTACGCCCATCGATCAGTCGATGGACGACACCTACAAGCGGGTCGCGCGCGCGCTCGCGGACGTCGAGCCGGAAGAATGCCGGGAGCAGTGGAACGATTCGTTCCTCTGGGCGCTGCGCCATGGTGCGATTCCGGCGGGCCGCGTCACCTCGAATGCCGGCGCGCTCGAACACAAGCCCGCCACATCGACCATCAATTGCACGGTGTCCGGCACGATCCGCGATTCGATGCACGACATCCTGAACAAGGTCCACGAAGCCGGACTCACGCTCAAGGCGGGCTGCGGCATCGGTTACGAGTTCTCGACGCTGCGGCCGCGCGGCGCCTATGTGTCGGGCGCCGGCGCGTACACCTCCGGTCCGCTGTCCTTCATGGATATCTACGACAAGATGTGCTTCACCGTGTCCTCGGCGGGCGGCCGGCGCGGCGCCCAGATGGGCACCTTCGACATCGGCCACCCCGACGTGCTCGAGTTCATCCGCGCCAAGCGGGAGAACGGCCGGCTGCGGCAGTTCAATCTGTCCCTGCTCATCACCGATGAATTCATGCGGGTGGTCAGAAGCGACGGCGATTGGAAGCTGGCGTTCCCCCTCGGCATCAAGGAGTTCGAAAGCGAATCCCCCGATCTGTCCGACGAGGGCAAATTCGTGTGGCGCGAGTGGCCCCATACCGACGGCTACGTGGCCAACGAGGAGGGGCTGGTCGCCTGCAAGATCTACAAGACCCTGCCCGCGCGGCGCATGTGGGATCTGATCATGTCGTCGACCTACGATTTCGCCGAGCCGGGATTCATCCTGGTCGACAAGGTCAACGAGATGAACAACAACTGGTGGGCGGAGAACATCCGCGCCACCAATCCATGCGGCGAACAGCCGTTGCCGCCCTACGGATCCTGCCTGCTGGGCTCGGTGAATCTCACCAAGTTCGTCGTCGATCCTTTCACCGAGAGCGCGCGCTTCGACTGGGAGACCTACCGCAAGGTGGTGAAGGTGTTCACGCGCATGCTCGACAACGTGGTCGAGATCAACGGCCTGCCGCTGGAGCCGCAGCGCAATGAAATATTGCGCAAGCGCCGCCATGGCATGGGCTTCCTGGGTCTCGGATCGACCATCACGATGCTGTGCATGAAATACGGCTCCAAGAAATCGGTGGCGTTCTCGCAGAACGTTTCGCGTGAGATGGCGGTGGCCGGCTGGGAAGCGGCGCTCGATCTGGCGCGCGAGAAGGGCCCGGCGCCGATCATGAGCGAGGAGTTCACGGTCACGCGCGAAATGCTGCGCAAGCGCCCCGAAATGGTCAAGGACGGCTGGCGGGTCGGCGCACGGGTGCCCGGCCGCGTCCTGCACGCGCGCTACAGCCGCTACATGCAGAGAATCGCCGAGGCATCGCCGGAATTGGTCGACGAACTGGCCGAAATCGGCGCGCGCTTCACGCATCACACCTCGATCGCGCCCACCGGCACGATATCCCTGTCGCTCGCCAACAATGCCTCCAACGGCATCGAACCCTCGTTCGCACACCACTATTTCCGCAATGTGATCCGCGAGGGCAAGAAGTCGAAGGAGAAGGTGGACGTATTCTCGTTCGAACTTCTCGCGTACCGTGAGCTGGTGAACCCCCGCGCCATGCCGAATTCGCAGAATCCGGCGGAAAAGCTGCCGGATTACTTCATATCGGCGGACGACATCGGCCCGAAAGAGCACGTCGACATCCAGGCGGCTGCGCAGCTGTGGGTCGACTCGTCCATCTCGAAGACGGCGAACGTGCCGACCGACTACAAGTACGAGGACTTCAAGGACATCTATCTGTACGCCCACGAACAGGGGCTCAAGGGATGCACGACGTTCCGCTTCAATCCGGAGGCCTTCCAGGGCGTGCTGGTCAAGGAGGAGGACCTGAAGAACACGACCTATGTGTTCACGCTGGCGGACGGCACCGAAGTCGAGGCGAAAGGTGATCAGGAGATCGAATACGACGGCGAGATGCACACCGCCGCGAATCTCTACGACGCGCTCAAAGAAGGTTATTACGGGAAATTTTGATCATGGCAAAAATCAAGATAGACAAGAAGATCACCAAGTACCGGGTGCTCAAGCCGGAGATCAAGGACGCCGCCGCGGCTGCGCCCAAGGAGGCCCTGAAGACGCAGGACAACGTCATCTGGATGCACGAGAAGCTCGAGCGGCCGGAAGTGCTGATCGGCTCGACCTACAAGATCAAGACCCCGGTCTCGGATCACGCGATGTACGTGACCATCAATGACATCGTGCTCAACGAGGGCACGCCGCACGAGCAGCGGCGGCCGTTCGAGGTGTTCATCAATTCGAAGAATCTCGACCATTTTCAATGGATCGTGGCGCTCACCCGCGTCATCTCGGCGGTGTTCCGCAAGGGTGGTGACACCACGTTCCTGGTCGATGAGCTCAAGGCGGTGTTCGATCCGAAGGGCGGCTACTGGCAGCCGGGGGGCAAGTTCATGCCCTCGACCATCGCGGAGCTTGGCTACGTCATCGAGCGCCACCTGCAATCCATCGGCCTGCTGAAGAAGCCCGAACTGGACGTGCACCAGCTCAAGATGGTTCAGGAAAAGCGCGCCGAGTTCGAGGCACGCGCCAAGCAGACGGATGCGTTCTCCAAATCGCATTTTCCCGAAGGCGCGCAGCTGTGCGCGAAATGCAGCACGGCCGCGGTGGTCATGATGGACGGCTGCCATACCTGCCTGAACTGCGGCGACTCGAAATGCGGATAGGCGTCGGATCACGCGCCAGGTCACCGGCATTGCGATCAACATAGCCGCGACGCGATATCTTGCGACCGCGGCGGTGATCGCGCTGCTCGCGCCGCCGGCGCGGGCGGCCGATCCGGTGCAAATGCCACCGCCGCCCGGGGCGCCTGCGAGCAGTCCCTTCGTGTATCCGACGGAACTGGAGCCGGACGTGCGCTTCTGGATACGGGTCTACACCGAGGTGGGAACGGGCGCGGGGCTGCTGCACGACGACCGCCATCTCGGACTGGTGTACGAGGTTCTGCATTTCGACGCCGACCTCGCCCCGCAGCTGCGCGAGAAGCGGGTGACGGAAGCCAAGGCGCGCTACGTCGAACTGCTGCGCCGCTTCGCGGCGGGCGGGGAGCCCGGCAACGCGCACGAGCGGCGCATCCGGCACGCCTTCGGCGAACAGGCATCGGCCGCGGACTTTCGCGACGCGATCACGCGCATCCGCTTTCAGCTGGGACAGGCCGACCGGTTTCACGAAGGTCTGCAGCGCGCGGCCGCCTGGGAGACGCACATTGCCCGCAGCTTGCGCGATCTCGGCGTGCCGGAGGAGATCGCGGCGTTGCCGCACGTCGAATCCTCGTTCGATACCGCGGCCTATTCACGCGTAGGCGCCGCCGGCCTGTGGCAGTTCATGCCCTCGACCGCACGCCGCTTCATGCGCGTCGACTCCCTGGTCGATCAGCGGCTGGATCCGTACAGCGCCACCGAGGCGGCCGCCAATCTCATGCTCTACAACTACCGGCTGCTCGGCAGCTGGCCGCTCGCGGTCACGGCCTACAATCACGGACCCGGCGGCCTGCGCCGCGCCCAGGACGAACTTGGCACCAGCAACATCGCCACCATCCTGCGGCGCTATCAAGGACCCAACTTCGGCTTCGCCTCACGCAATTTCTACGTGGCGTTCCTGGCCGCGCTCGAGATCGACCGCCGCGCCGACGGTTACTTCGGGCCGATCGTGCGCCTGCCGAACACCGAGAGCTGGACCACCGAACTGCCCGACTACATTCCCGTGGAGGCGCTGGCCAGGGCCTTCAGGGTCGACCTGGGGGCGCTCAAGGTGCTGAACCCGGCGCTGCGCCCGCCCATCTGGAGCGGCGCACGCTTCGTGCCGCGGGGCTATGCGCTGCGCCTGCCGGGAGCGGCGCCGGCCCCGGCCGAACTCGCGGCCGCGTGGTCGCGGCTGCCCGCGAGCCAGCGGTATCTCGCGCAGCGCAACGACGGCAGCCATCGCATGCGGCGCGGCGAGACGCTGGCGGTCGTCGCGTCCAGGATCGGCGTGAGCTTGAGCCGCCTGCTCGCGGCCAACGGCATGCGGAGCACGGCCACCGTGCAGCGTGGCGAGACGCTGGCGTTGCCGCTGCCGCTGTCGCGCGCCGGACAGGGGCTGGGCGCGGACCTGACGCCGTCCACCACCCGCGCACCGCCCACCGCCATCACGTCACCTGCCGCGCCAAACCCGGCCGCCGACCGCGCGCCATCCGATAGCGCCGCGCCGCCAGTCCCGCTGTTGGCGATGCGCACGCCCCCGCCTCTCGATGCCTCATTGCCGCCGCGTCCGCCGGCCGCTGCGTACCTGCACGCCTTCGGGTACCGGCAGATTGATGCGCCGGAAGCGCTCGACGAGCCGCCGCCGGCCGGGCAGTCAGCCGGGGAGGCGCCGCCGGCGGCTGGCGCAAGCGCCGCGCGCGCAGCGTCGCCTCGGTCACCCCAATCGCCCCAGTGGTCCGAGTTGCCCCAGCTGCCGCGCGGCGCGCCGCCCATCGAGGCCTCCCTGCCTGCGCGCACCCGGCGGGGCGTGCATGAGGCGGAGTTCGACTGGCAGCCGCAGAGCGCCGCACTGGCACCGGCGGCGGCCCCGGCGGGCAGCACCGACACATTGGATTACAGCGTCGGCGGCGATGGCACGGTGGTGGTGCAGCCGGCCGAGACGCTCGGATATTTCGCCGATTGGTGCGGCGTGAGCGTGGCGCGGCTGCGGGCGCTCAATCACCTCAAGGGAGCCATGGTGGCCCTCGGCCGAAGGGTCACCCTGGATCTGTCGAGGGTGTCCGCCGCGCAGGTGCAGACCGCGCGGCGCGCCTATCATCAGAGCCTGCAGGAGGCTTTCTTCGCCTTGCACCGCATCGCCAGTACGGACAGCTACGCCGTCAAGCGCGGCGAAACGCTGTGGAGCATCGCGCAAACGCACGCCGATCTGCCGATCTGGCTGGTGGCGCAATACAATCCGGACGTGGATTTCAACGAAGTGCGGTCGGGCACGCCGATCGTGCTGCCCAAGGTCGTCGCCATCAATCGCCGATGAGACCGCGCGCCCGCACGTACCGATCGAGCGCCGCGCGGGTATCGTGGGAGGGCAGCATCGCGATGTCGCCGCCGCCGACGGCACGGCATTGCAGATCGAGCCGGCGGCTCGCGGCCAGCCGCTTCAGTCCGGGCACCGTGAGCGCGAAATATGCCGTTTGTCCCCACGAGACCACGGGACGATACGCGTCGCCGACCAGGGCCGGCGGATCGATCGGCGTGAGCACCATGGGGCCGTCATCGAGCAGCAAGCTGAGTGCCGCGGGCGCGCGAATATCGGCGGGTTGCACGTCGTTGCCGGGGGCGATGTGAACCCACAGTCCATAGCTGTAGCTGCCCATGCGATTCCATTCGACCGGTCCGAGATAGGCGAAATTCGAGCGCTTGCCGAATGCCACCCCGGAGAGCTGCACGAACTCGATGGGATCGTCCAGTACGCCCACGGTAACGCCGGTACGCGGGTCGAGCACCTCGACGGTCTTCTGCGATTGGCCGGCGCAGCCCAGCGCGAGGCCGGCGGCCATGCCCAGCAAGATTCGCCATGAACGCATGCGGCCAGTATAGCCGGGACGTGAGCCACGGCAGATCCTCCCGGCCGCGCTTCACGGTATAATTTTGCCAATGTCAAATCGAAATCCACCCTGCCCGGCGAAACGCCGCGCCGTCCGTGCGCTGCTGGCGCTCGGCGCATCGGTGATCATTGCCGCGGCCGGCGAGCCCGGCGCCGCGGTCGCGGGGGAGATCGCGGCCGCAGACCGCGTCGTCGTCGTCAAATCGCAGCACAAGCTGTACCTGTACAACGGCAGCCGGCTGCTGGGGGCGTATCGGGTGGCCCTGGGATTGAATCCGATCGGCCAGAAGGAGCGCGAGCACGATTTCCGCACGCCGGAGGGACGTTACAGCCTGGCGCGGCGCAATACCCGCAGCGAGTACTTTCTCGCCATCCAGGTATCCTATCCGAACAAGGAAGACGAACAGCGGGCGCACAAGAAGGGCTGGGCTCCGGGAGGTGCGATCATGATCCACGGCTGGCCCAATGCGCCCAAGCATTCGCCAGAATATTACGCGTCAAACGACTGGACCGACGGCTGCATCGCCCTGTCCAATTCCGACATGGTCGAGGTTTGGCTGCGCACACAAGACAATACCCCGATCGAAATTCGTCCCTGACGGTGCCCCGTGGAAACCACGATTCTATCGAGTGACATGGTGGATGCGCGCGTCGGTCCCAAGGGCAGCCTCGAACAACTGTCGCAGCAGGAGATCGAGAGGCTGGCCGATTCCAGCCAGGGTGGCCTGTACCCGCTGTTCCGCAAATGCGCGCTCGCCGTCCTCAACTCGGGCGGCGACGTCGATGATTCCCGGCGGATCTTCGAGAAGTACCGCGATTTCGATCTGCGCATCGTGCGCCAGCCCTGGGGCATCAAGCTGGAGATCAAGAACGCGCCGGCCTCGGCTTTCGTGGACGGCGAGATGATCAAGGGATTGAAGGAGCACCTGTTCGCGGTGCTGCGCGATGTGGTGTTCATCTCGACGGAGATCATGGAGGGCGGCCGCTTCGACCTGAAGTCCTCCTCCAGCATCACCAATGCCGTGTTTCACATACTGCGCAATGCACGGGTGCTGGAATTGCAGATGCGGCCGAATCTCGTCGTCTGCTGGGGCGGGCACTCCATCGGCCGCGTCGAATACGACTACACCAAGAAAGTCGGCTATGAGCTCGGGCTGCGCGGGCTGGATGTTTGTACCGGCTGCGGTCCGGGCGCCATGAAGGGTCCGATGAAGGGCGCCGCCATCGGGCACTCCAAGCAGCGCATCGTCAACGGGCGCTATCTGGGCGTCACCGAACCGGGCATCATCGCAGCCGAGCCGCCGAATCCGATCGTCAGCCAGCTGGTGATCATGCCGGACATCGAAAAGCGCCTCGAGGCCTTCGTGCGCCTCGCCCACGGCATCGTGATATTTCCGGGCGGGGCGGGCACCGCCGAAGAGATCCTGTATCTGCTCGGCATCCTGCTCGACCCCGCCAATCAGGATCTGCCGCTTCCGGTGGTGTTCACCGGCCCGGCGGACAGCATCGAATATTTTCAGCAGATACACCGCTTCGTCGGCGCAACGCTCGGCGCAGCGGCACAAATGCGCTACAAGATCATCATCGACGACGCACCCGGCGTGGCCCGAGAGCTGGTGCAGGGTCTGAAGCTGATCCGCGACTATCGCCGCGCAAAGAGCGATTCCTACAGCTACAACTGGCTGCTCCGGATTCCACTGGAGTTCCAGCTGCCGTTCGAAGTCAGCCACGAATCGATGCGTGCGCTGCGCCTGTCGCATGACCGGCCGATCCATCAACGAGCGGCGGATCTGCGCCGCGCCTTTTCTGGAATCGTCGCCGGCAACGTCAAGGAATACGGGGTGAGCGCCATCGAGCGCCATGGCCCGTTCGAACTGACCGGGGATCCGTCGATCATGGAGCCGCTGGACGAGCTGCTGCGCTCCTTCGTCGCGCAGCGGCGCATGAAACTCGCCGGAGCCGAATACGTCCCCTGCTACCGGCTCGTCGCGTGAACACAGCGCAATCGATCCGCTACGTCTTCGACCTGCCGGACGGAACCAAGCGTGCGATGGATTTCCGGTTCGACGCGCGCGATTTCCGCCTGGCCAATGCGGTTCCGCCGGTCGCGCCGTTCTGGGCCGAGCTGGAATTCTGCCAATGCGCCAATTGTCCGCTGAGCGCCGCGCAGCAGCCGCATTGTCCGGCGGCGCTGCAGATGGTCGGCCCGATCGAGCAGCTGAAATCGCTGGTCTCGTTCGACACCGTTGCGGTCACGGTGACGCAGGCGGAGCGCACCATTCACGTCGAAACCTCGGCGCAGCACGCCATGGTCTCCGTGCTCGGCCTGATCATGGCGACCGCCGGCTGTCCATGGACGGATCATCTGCGCCCCATGGCGCGCTTCCACCTGCCGTTCGCGAGCGAAACGGAAACCGTGTACCGCAGCGTGAGCATGTATCTGCTCGCGCGCGAGCTGATGGGCGAGAGCGACGAGCCCGCGTACGACGCGCTCAAGGCGCTGTATGAGAATCTGCACGTCGTGAATCGCGGAATTGCGAAGCGCCTGGGCGCGGCGACGCGCACCGATCCTGCGAGAAACGCGATCGCGATTCTCGACACCTACACGACTTCACTACCCGCCGCGCTGGCCCGTTCTCTCGACGAACTCGAGCCGCTGTTCGACGCCTGGCGCGCTGAAAAAAAACAGGTCATTTAACTTACCGCGACAATGCGTGAGATGCGTATCCCACGCTCGCGGCACGGCCGGGACGGCGCCGGTTCGCTTGTGACACAGTTCCTGTCGATGACGGTGCGCGGGACGTACTGTCACCAACATCGAACGAGGCATAGGTGATGACCGACAGCAAACATCATGGTCGATATTCCGGAGCGGAACGCCGTGGTACGCGTGCGGAAACTGCCCCGAAGCCGACCACCGCGGGATCCCGCGAGGCGTACGCCAATCTGCTCAAGCGCAGCGAGAAGCCCGGCGGACGCCACTCGGCCATCACCAACAGCCTGTACAGCTGGCACAGCTACAAGAATTGGGCGGAAAAAATCCGCGGGTCCTTCGACGAGAAGAAATAACCAGGCCGCCCGGCCGCGCGCTCACGCAATCTCGGACAGCTGATTCAAGCCACTCAAAGGCTGCCGGAGCGGCTCCTTCGCCCTCAACCATGCGAGCATGGGCTTCCAGTCCTCGACATCCTGCGCCACCATCTGGCGCTTCATCTCGTGCAGCCCGAGACCGAATTCCGCCGCGCGCAGGTAATTCTGCGAATCGCGAAGAGTCGCAATGACCGGAATGCGCAGGGTGTCCAGAAAGCGCATCAGCTTCTGGTAGACGGTGGTATTGCGCTTCACCCGGTTGGCGACCACGCCGATGCTGTTTTCCTCCCGGCGTATCTTTGCGACCAGCAAAAGGTCGGAGATGCAGCGCGAAAACGAATGGATGTCGATGTCCGAAGGCAGCACCGGCACGATGATGGCGTCGGCGCTGCGCGTCAGTTCGGGAAAATCCCGGGGCGGCACCGCCGCCGGCGTGTCCATGACCACGTGTGCGGCGTCCTCCGGGACGCGCAGCTGCCAGGAGCGTGTGACGCGCACATTGCGATCGAACGTGGTGACGCCGTGGATGTGGGCCTGCTCGGGGCGGCGCTTCTTCAACCAGCGGCTGCTCGAACCCTGAGGGTCGCCGTCGGACAACATGGGGCGGTCGCCGAGACTCGCAAAATATCCGGCGAGATTCGTGGCGATCGTCGTTTTGCCCGAGCCGCCCTTCGGATTCAGAATGAGAATTCGCTGCATTACCATAAAGCGTACGCAGCGCACGCCGGCGTGGCAAGGGGCGGCCCGGCGGCAATCGTTGCAGTTGTGAGGCGACTCACGTTCATCGCGCGGTGGCGCGACTAGACTGATGCGCATGGAAAGAGTTCTACAAGCCATCGATGAATGCGACGATGCGCTCGCCGCCTGCAGGCAGTGGTGGCTCGGATCGGCGACCAAGATCGCCGTGCTGCTCGCCAGCGCCGCCGCGGCCGGATTGTTCGTGGTGGCGCTGCTGCGGGGTGCGGCGCCCGTGCTGCTGATGACCTGCACAGCCGTGACGCTGGCGGCCGCGGCGCTCTCGGTCAAGCGCCGCACCGAAGCCGAAGCCGCGCTCTAGAAATCCACCCGCCCGCCGCGGTGGCGACATGCCCCCCGGTGGCGGCATAATCCCGGCGATGACCTTGGCGCCGATGACATTGCGGATACCGGGTCCCGCCGGCGATCTCGAAGCCGCGCAGGAACCGCAGTCCGACTCGGCCGCGCAGTGCGCGAGCTACGCGGTCATCTGCCACCCCCATCCCCTGTACGGGGGCACCATGCACAACAAGGTGGTGACGACTCTGGCGCGGGCCCTGCAGGCGGCCGGCATGCCGACCCTGCGCTTCAATTTTCGCGGTGTGGGAGCGAGCGCCGGTGTCTATGACGAGGGTCGTGGCGAAACCGACGACGCCGCGGCGGTCGCCGATTGGGGTGCCCGCCGCTGGCCGGGTGGGCGCCTGGTCGTCGCCGGCTTTTCCTTCGGTGCCTACGTCGCGCTGCGCCTTGCCCGGCAGCGCCCACTCGAGCGGCTGATCACCGTGGCGCCGCCGCTGCAGCGCTTCGATTTCTCGGATCTGTCTCCGCCCGCGTGCCCGTGGCTCATCGTGCAAGGGGATGCGGACGAGCTGGTCGATGCCGCCGGCGTCATCCACTGGGCAGAGGGTCTGATGCCGCGGCCCCATCTGGTGGTTCTGCCCGGCGTCGGGCACTTTTTCCACGGCCGCCTGCAGGAACTCTCCGACGCCGTGATCGGCGAGATCCGGAGCGGCCGGCAGGATGCCAACCGCACCGGACAGGAAGCCGGTTAGTTCACGAATTCCTTCAGCGTCTTGAGCGCCGCGATGCGGACCTTCTTGCTCGCCGGTTTGGCTTTGAACAGCATCTTCTCGCCGTTGAAGGGATTGATTCCCTCGCGCGCCTTGGTGGCGGGCTTCTTCACAACCTTCATCTTGAGCAGACCGGGAAGGGTGAAAATGCCGTGACTGCGCAGGCTCTTCTTGATTGCGGCGGAGAGTGATTCCAACACGGCTCCGACCTGCTTCTTGGAAAGCTCCGTTTCCTTCGAAATGCCGGCGAGTATTTCGGACTTGGTCGGTGCTGCATTCTTTTTCGCCATATTGAATCTCCTACTGCGGGTTGCGATCTTGTACTTTAAATTCTGACAAATTCAACTCGGCGCCGAAAATAACATAGAAAAAAGCCGATGTTTAGCGCAATTTCAAAAAAAGTTGCACGCGGGGAGTGCGCGCGAGCCTGAATTTTCAGGCCTCCGCGCCTCGCACGCGACGTGCGCCGCGCGCATCCGTCGCCGAATGCAGACGCCTGCGACCAGCGCTCGACGCCGGCCGCAGTGATTTCAGCAACGTAGCGCACATTGTTGCCGTTCCTGACAACGTGCCGCTCAATGCAGCAGCACCAGCAGCGCGCCGATGGCGATGCAGACCCACAACACCGAAAAATCGACCTGCCCGATGGGCGGGATCAGCCGGCGCACCGGCTTGAGCACCGGTTCGCAGAGCTGCGCCAGCAGACGCACCCCCGGTGCGTAGCCGCCGGGCGCGATGAAGCTGGTCAACCAGTAGACCAGCAGTGCGAACAGGTAGATCCGCAGCACCATATCGAGGAGATCGACGACCGTGACGCGCAGGAACGCCAGCGGATCGGCGAAGCTCAGGCCCGAGAGGCCGAACAGCGCAGCGGTGCGCGCCGCCGCCATCAGCAGCACCGCGACCAGCGTGGCGGTGTCGAGCTTGCCCACCGGCGGCAGCACGCGCCGCAGCGGCAGTATCAGCCAATTGGTGACGCGCACGATGGCATCGGCCATCGGGTCGCGAAAATCGGCGCGCACCCGCTGGAACAGCAGGCGCAGCACGAAAGCGAGCGTCAGCAGCCACAGCAGCGTGTCGACGATGTACCGGATCGCATCCATCTTGAGAAGCCTCGCTGCGGCGCGGAGCGACAGGCTCCCTACAGTGCGCCGTATTCCGCGCCGAGTTCGGCGGAACGGCGATCGGCCGCCGCCACGGCGTGCGCAACGATAGCACGAAGCCCCGCCGCATCCAGGACCTCCAGGGCCGCTGCCGTGGTGCCGCCCTTGGACGTCACCTGCTCGCGCAGGGTCGCCAGCGATTCGGTGGATTGGCGCGCCATCTGGGCGGCGCCATACGCCGTTTCCAGCGTGAGACGATGAGCGACCTCGTCCGGCAGGCCGCGCTCGTGGGCGGCGGCTTCGAGCGCCTCCATGAACAGGAAGAAATAGGCGGGACCGCTGCCGGACAGCGCGGTGACGGTATCCATCTGTGATTCGTGCTCCACCCACACGGTGGCGCTCACGGCGGCCATGATGGACTCCGCGAGCGCGCGCTGGGCGGCGCCGACGCTCGGCGGCGCATAAAGACCCGTGGCGCCGAAGCCGTTCAAGGCCGGACGGTTCGGCATGGTGCGCACAACCGCGACCCGCGGCCCGAACCAGCGCGCGAGCGCGGCGTGGGGGATGCCCGCGGCCACCGAGATGACCAGCGGCGGCTGCCCGCCGAGATGCGCAGCCAATCCTGCGGCCACGGCGCGCATTTGCTGCGGTTTCACGGCGAGCACCACGACCTCGGCGCCGCTCACGGCGAGCGCGTTGTCCGCGGCAGTCCTGATGCGAAATTGTGCGGTCAGGCGCTGCAGCTGATCCGGGCTGGGATCGGCGACCACGACGTTGCCGGCGGGCAGCCCGCGCTTGATGAGGCCGCCGATCAGGGCGGCCGCCATGTTGCCACCGCCGATGAATGCCAGTTTGCGTATGTTGTTCATGGGCGCTCCGTGCGTGATGCCGTCAGCGCGGGCCGAACAGCGCGCTGCCGATGCGCACCAGTGTCGCGCCCGCGGCGATCGCGGACTCGAAATCCGCGCTCATTCCCATCGACAGTGTATCGAGGCCGAGCCCGTCCACATTCAGCGCCTGTCGCAGGTCGCGCAGGCGGGCAAACACGGCGCGTTGCGCCGCGGCATCCGGCTGCGGGGGCGGCATGCACATCAGCCCGCGCAGCCGCAGCCGCGGCAGGCCGCGGATGGCGCCGGCCAGAGCGGCGAGCTGCGAGGGATCGACGCCGCGCTTGCCCGGCTCCGGCACCAGCATCACCTGGATGCACAGATTCAACGGCGGCGCGTGGAAGGGACGCTGCTCGGACAGGCGCCGCGCCAGCAAGGGCCGGTCGACGCTGTGGACCCAATCGAAGCGCTCGGCGACCACGCGGGTCTTGTTCGACTGCAAAGCGCCGATGAAATGCCAGTGCAGCTTCAGGTCGGCTAGCGCGTCCATCTTCGGCAGGGCTTCCTGCAGGTAGTTTTCGCCGAAATCCGTGACGCCGGCAGCGGCGGCGGACCGCATGGCTGCGGCAGACTGCGACTTGCTGACGGCAACCAGCGTGACCGATGCAGGGTCGCGGCCGGCCGCCAGGGCCGAAGTGCGTATCCGAGACCGGACGTGGTTCACGTGAACCGCCAAATTCTGCGGACCAATTAACATATTGAATGGCGACACCCTCTTATATACTGCTGGTGGCCGGGGCCTGGAATTAGGAGCCGTGAATGGCGGTTGATATTGCGCAGCTTCTCGCTTTTGCGGTGAAGAACAATGCGTCGGACCTGCATCTTTCGGCGGGTGTCGCGCCGATGATCCGCGTGGACGGCGACATCAAGCGCATCAACATGCCGGCGCTCGTGCACAAGGAAGTGCACAGCATGGTGTACGACATCATGAATGACAAGCAGCGCAAGGCGTTCGAGGAGTTCTTCGAAACCGATTTTTCATTCGAAATTCCCAAGCTCGCGCGATTCCGCGTCAACGCATTCAACCAGAATCGCGGCGCGGGCGCGGTATTCCGCAACATTCCCACGGCCATCCTGTCCCTGGACGAACTGAACGCCCCCAAGACTTTCAAGGACTTGTGCATGCTTCCGCGGGGGCTGGTACTGGTCACCGGCCCGACCGGCTCCGGCAAGTCGACCACGCTCGCGGGCATGGTCAACCATTGCAACGACAACCGTCCGGATCACATCATCACCATCGAAGATCCGATCGAGTTCGTGCACGAGAGCAAGCGCTGCCTGGTCAATCAGCGTGAGGTGCATCGCGACACGCTCGGCTTCAGCGAGGCGCTGCGTTCGGCGCTGCGCGAGGATCCGGACGTGGTGCTGGTGGGCGAAATGCGCGATCTGGAGACCATCCGCCTGGCTTTGACCGCGGCCGAAACCGGGCACCTGGTGTTCGGCACCCTGCACACGAGCTCGGCCGCCAAGACCATCGATCGCATCGTGGACGTGTTTCCGGCCGCCGAGAAGGAAATGGTGCGCGCCATGCTGTCGGAGAGCCTGCGCGCCGTCATCTCCCAGACGCTGATGAAAAAGGTCGGCGGCGGCCGCATTGCGGCGCACGAAATCATGATCGGCACGCCTGCCATACGCAACTTGATCCGCGAGGGCAAGATCGCTCAAATGTATTCGGCCATCCAGACCGGCCAAAGCCAGGGCATGCAGACCCTCGATCAGTGTCTGCAGGACATGGTGCAAAAGGGGCTGGTCAGCCGCGAGGAAGCGCGCTTCAAGGCTCAAAACAAGGACAGCATCTAAATGGAACGCGAACAAGCAATCCGCCTCATGCAGGATCTGCTGCGGCGGATGGTCGAAAAGAAGGGCTCGGACCTGTTCATCACCGCGGGCTTTCCGCCGGCGATCAAGGTCGACGGCGAGATCCGGCCGCAATCGGACCGCACACTCAGCCCGGAACAGAGCGCCACCATGGTGCGGGCGATCATGAACGACCGCCAGACCAAGGAATTCGACTCCACCAAGGAGTGCAATTTCGCCATTGCCCCCCCCGGCATCGGACGCTTCCGGGTGAGCGCCTTCGTCCAGCAGGGATACACCGGAGCGGTGCTCAGAACCATCAACGCCAAGATACCGACGCTCGAGGAGCTCGAGCTGCCGCCGATTCTCAAGGACGTGGTGCTCTCCAAGCGCGGCTTCGTGATTCTGGTGGGCGGCACCGGCTCGGGCAAATCCACCTCGCTCGCGGCGATGGTCGGCTACCGCAACGAGAAGACCCGCGGCCACATCGTCACCATCGAGGATCCGGTGGAATACGTGCACGCGCACAAGGGCTGCGTGATCACCCATCGCGAGGTCGGTGTCGATTGCGACAGCTGGCATCTGGCGCTCAAGAACACGCTGCGCCAGGCTCCCGACGTGATTCTGATCGGCGAAATTCGCGACCGCGAGATCATGGAATACGGCATCCAATTCGCCGAAACGGGCCATCTCGTTCTGGCCACGCTGCATGCCAACAGCTCCAACCAGGCGCTCGACCGCATCATCAACTTCTTCCCCGAGGAGCGGCGCGAGCAGTTGCTGATGGATCTGTCGTTGAACATCCGAGCGCTCATCTCGCAGCGGCTGATTCCGCGGGAATCGGGCAGCGGGCGGATCGCGGCCATGGAGATCATGCTGGCATCGCCGCTGATATCGGATCTGATCTTCAAGGGCGAGGTCAACAAGATCAAGGACGTGATGGCGCGTTCGAACCGGCTCGGTATGAAGACCTTCGACCAAGCTCTGTTCGAACTCTATGAACAGGGGCTGGTATCCTACGAGGATGCGCTGCGCAATGCGGATTCGAAAAACGAGCTGCGCCTGCGCGTCAAGCTCGAGAGCAAGCGCGAAATGAAGAATCCGGAGGCGGCGGGCCAGAACCTGCGCATCGTCGAGGAAGAAGAAGGCCAGGTCTTTTAGGGGTCCCGCTGATGTCATCCGTCGCCACAGCGCAGGTGATGAACACCAAGCCGCTTTTCAAACTCATGGTGGAGAGAAAAGCATCCGACCTGTTTTTCACCTGCAATGCGCCCGTGAAGATCAAGATCGAGGGCAAGATCTTTCCCGTCAACAAGCAGATCCTGAGCCCCGAAACCGTGCGCCAGGCCGCGCTCGGGCTGATGACCCAGGACCAGATCGACCACTTCACGGAGGAGCTGGAGATAGACTTCGCGATCTCCGAGCCCGGCCTCGGCCGCTTCCGCGTCAACGTGTTCTACCAGCGCGGCTACCCGGCCATGGTGCTGCGCTACATCACCGCGGAGATGCCCCGGCTCGAGGATCTCGGCATGCCGGAGATCATGAAGGATCTGGTGATGCTCAAGCGCGGACTGATACTGATGGTCGGCGCCGCCGGCGCGGGCAAGTCGACGACCCTGGCGGCGATGATCAATTACCGCAACGAAATCTCCTCGGATCACATTTTGACCATCGAGGATCCGATCGAATTCCTGCATTCCAACAAGAAATCCATCGTCAATCAGCGCGAAGTGGGACTGGACACGAAATCCTTCGCACGTGCGCTGCGCGGCGCGGTGCGCGCGGCGCCGGATGTGGTGTTGATCGGCGAGATACGCGACCGAGAGACCATGGAGGCGGCCATCGCGCTTGCCGGCACGGGACACCTGTGCATATCGACACTGCATGCCAACAACTGCGCCGAGACACTGGACCGCATCATCAACATGTTTCCGCGCGACCAGCACAACCAGATCTTTCTGGATCTGTCGCAATACCTGCGCGCCATCCTCTCGCAGCGTCTGGTATCCGCGAAGAGCGGACTGCGCGTGGCGGCGTCCGAGGTCATGGTCAACACGCCCCACATATCCGAGCTGATCAAGAAGGGCGACGTGATCGGCGTCAAGGAGGCGATCCGCACCGGCACCGAGCGCGGCATGCTGAGCTTCGACAGCTCGCTGTACAACCTGGTGCGCGAGGGACGCATCGATCTCGAGGAGGCGCTGGCGAGCGCCGATTCGCGCACCAATCTCGAGGCCAAGATCAACTTCGGCTGAGGCTTCCCGGGACCGGCAGCCCCGGCGCTTCGACCGGCTCGGACTGCCCGGCCCGGCAGGGCACGAGATTGCCCTCGAATTCACGCGTACACGTCTCCCAGCCGAAGCCCATGGCGTACTGCCGGCACGCGCCGGCTTCGAGCGCCAGTGCGCGCCGCGCCGCGCTTGCCAGATCCTCATCGAGCGCGCCGGTCACACCGTCGCGTATCACATCGATCGGTCCGGCCACGGGAAAGGCGGCCACCGGCACGCCGCACGCCAGCGCTTCGAGATTCACCAGCCCGAAGGTGTCGGTCAGGCTCGGAAACACCATGACGTCGGCCGCGGCCAGGTGCGCGGCGAGGTCCTCGCCGAAGCGGAAGCCCGCGTAACATGCCCGCGGATATTGCGCCTCGAGGCGCGCCCGCTCCGGACCGTCGCCGATCACCAGCTTGCTGCCGCTCCAGGGCATCGCGAGGAAGGCGTCGATGTTCTTCTCCACCGCCAGGCGCCCGACATAGGCCGCCACGGGCCGCGGCAATGACAGGAACTCCTTGCCGCGCGGCCTGAACAGCTCCGTATCCACCCCACGTCGCCACACCGCCAGGTTGTCGAAGCCGCGCGCCGCGAGCTGGCGCCGCACGCTCGGGGTGCTCACCATGCAGCGCGCCGCTGCGCCGTGAAACCAGCGCAGCAGCCGGTAGGAAAGCACGACCGGGATCGGAAATCGCGCCCGCAGGTATTGCGGGAACTGGGTGTGATAGGAGGTCGTGAAGCGCCAGCCATGGCGCCTGCAGAATCGCCGCGCCGCAAGTCCGAGCGGCCCTTCGGTGGCGATGTGCAGCGCCTGCGGAGCGAACTCGAGCAGCCGCCCGCGCAGCGGGCCGTAGGGCCGCAGCGACAGCCGTATCTCCGGATAGGTCGGGCAGGGGATGCTGCGGAAATCCTGCGGCGTGACCATGCTCACGCAGTGCCCGAAGCGTCCGAGCCAGGCGGCGGTCTGCGACAGCGTGTTCACCACGCCGTTGGTCTGCGGGTGCCAGGCGTCCGTGACGATGGCGATTCTCATCGGCGCACTGTGACAGCGGTGCATGAAGATTCGATGAACGGGGCATGCGGCCGCAAGAAACGGCGCGCGCTGTCATGCGCCTGCAATGGAAATCCTATATTTGCTTCATGCACGATTTCTCAACCCACCCCAGGAACCCCCATGCACAGCTTTTGGCGAATGCTCCAGACCCAACGTTGGGATGACCATCGTTACTATCATCACAGCCGGATCAACCAGTCACTGCACCTGCTCAGCGCATTGAGCTTCCTGGCCGCGTACGCGATGGTGTTCAGCAACCCCGCGGCCGCCGCGCTGATCGCCTGGCTGGTGGCCATGGTCAGCCGCCAGGCCGGGCATTTCTTCTTCGAGCCCAAGGGTTATGACGCTGTCAATCAGGCGACGCACGAGTACAAGGAGCAGATCAAGGTCGGCTACAACCTGCGCCGCAAGATCGTGCTGCTCGCCGTCTGGGCGGCTTCGCCCGCGGTACTGTGGCTCGACCCGACGTTCTTCGGCATGTTCGCGCCGCACGCGGACGGCGCACAGTTCGTGCGGCACATGGGCCTCATATGGCTGATCATCGGCTGCGGGGGCCTGCTGTTCCGCACCGTGCAGTTGTTCTTCATCAAGGACGTGCAGACCGGACTGGTGTGGCTGACCAAGATCATCACCGACCCGTTCCACGACGTGAAGCTCTACTGCAAGGCGCCGCTTCACCTGCTGCGCGGTGAACTCATCGATCCGATGGGCGGCGAGCAGCGCGCCTGAATCATCTCCATGAGCACGCGCCGCCGGATGGAACGGTTGGTGAGCGCGGGCGGTGCCCACCACCAGCCGTCGCGCTGCATGGCGAGAGCCGCCGACACGATCCGGTCGGCGACCGCGGCGAAATCGGCGTCGGTGAAATTGAGGCTGAAGATCAGGCGGCCGGTCCCCACCCAGCTGAGGGCGAGGCCGGCCGCCCGCAGATAATATTGCAGCATCCAGTTGTACCGGGACGGATTGAGGTAGTCGATGGTCCAGATCGAGCACAGGTTGGCCAGCCGCAGCGGCAGCCCGGCATCGCGCAGGCGCGCATTGAGCGAGGCGGCACGCGCGTTCCACAGCGCGTCCTGATCCGCATACAGCGCGCGCACCGCGGCAGTCTCGAGACGCCCGAGGAATTCGGCCATTGCACCCATCACATAAGGATGTGCATTGAAGGTGCCGCGCGCGAAGCACACGTCGGCCGGCCGGTCCTCGCGATATCGCCGCATGTTGGCGTGCGATCCGCACAGCACGCCGACCGGCAGTCCGCCGGCGACGGTCTTGCCGTAGGTGACCATGTCGGCGCGCACGCCGAAGAACTCCTGGGCGCCGCCCGCCGCGAGGCGAAAGCCGACGAACACCTCGTCGAATATCAGCACGATATTGCGCGCCGTGCACGCGGCGCGCAGCTTGCGCAGCCACACGGCATAGGCTTCGCGGTCGAAATGCGCGCCGCGCCCGCTGTCGACCAGGGTGGAATCGCCCGGGGCGCCATGATTCGGATGCAGGGCCTGCAGGGGATTGACCAGCACGCAGGCGATGTCGCGCCGGCCGTGCAGCACCCGCAGCGCGGCCTGGTCCATGTCCTTCAGGGTGTAGGTGTCGCGGGCGGTCTGCGGATTGCCGACACCCGGCTGCACGTCGCCCCACCAGCCGTGGTAGGCGCCGCAGAAGCGCACCAAATGGCGGCGGCCGGTATGATAGCGCGCGAGGCGCACCGCCTGCATCACGGCCTCGGTGCCGGACATGTGGAACGAGACCTCCTGCATGCCGGATATCTCGAGCAGCCGGCGCGCATTGCCGGCGACCAGCGGATGATAGGCGCCGAGCACCGGGCCCAGATCGCGCACGCGCTCTGCGCCGCGGGCGATGCAGTCCTTGTAGAAATCGTAGCCGAAGACGTTGACGCCGTAGGAGCCGGTCAGATCGTAGAACCGGTTGCCGTCGAGATCCACCACTTCCACCCCGGCGGAGGCGGCGACGAAGGCGCCGCCCTGCAGATGCTCGCGGACATGACGGCTGAATTGGAACGGCACGCGGTAGCGGGAGGTGAATTGCAGGTCGGAGATGCCGTCCGCAGCCTCGGCGGTGAGCGCCGCGCTGCCGGCGAAGCGACCGGCATACAGCGCGGCCAGGCGCATGAAGCCGGTCCGCCGCGCCGCCGCGACCTCCTCCGGTGCGGCATCCGCCCGGAAGAATTCCGCCTCGCCGTATTCGTAGTACGGGACCAGCCGCGCAACGCGCCGTGCCATGCGCGAGTGCCCGGCGAGCGATCGATGTTTGGCAGCCGACAGCTGCAGCCGCAACCTCAGTGCGCGCAGCATGAACACCAGGGCGGCAGCGCCCAGGACGGACGCCAATACCGCGATGATCGGGGACGTGCTCACCTGTTTCCTCGGCGGCCACTGTATTGCATGGCGATGACACTTCGATGACCGGGCGGACGCGGCGCCCGGCGATCCTGCGGCTGCTGCAGGAGGACCTGAATTTCCTGCTGACCAACCGCATCCCGCGGCGCGCGCTGACGCGACTCATGGGGTGGCTCAGCCGGCTGGAGCAGCCGTGGCTGTGCCGCGCCGGCATCGCGGTGTGGCGGCTGTTCACCGAACTGGATCTGAGCGATTCCCGGCGGGCACGCTTCTCGAGCCTGCACGACTGCTTCACCCGCGAACTGGCCGAGGGCGCGCGGCCCATCGACCGGGATCCGGCGCTGCTCGCGAGTCCCTGCGATGCGATCGTGGGTGCCTGCGGCACGGTGACCGAGGGCGCGGTGCTGCAGGCCAAGGGATTTCCCTATCCCTTGATGGATCTGCTGGGGGACGCGGCGCTGGTACGATATTACCGCGGCGGCAGCTATGCGACCCTGAGGTTGACCTCGGGCATGTACCATCGGTTTCATGCGCCGGCCGACTGCCGCATCGAACAGGTCAACTACATCTCCGGCGACACCTGGAATGTCAATCCGATCGCCCTGCAGCGGATCGAGCGGCTGTTCTGCAAGAACGAACGCGCCATCATCCGCTGCCGGCTGGCCTGCGGCCGCCTGATCACCCTGGTGCCGGTGGCGGCCATCCTGGTGGCCAGCATCCGTCTGCGCTTTCTGGACGTGCGGCTGCATCTGCGCTATCGGGGGCCGCACGTGATCCCCTGCGACGTCGCGGCGTGCAAGGGCGAGGAGCTCGGCTGGTTCGAGCACGGTTCCACCGTCATTGTGTTCGCACCCGCCGGCGTGTCACTGTGCAGCGGGCTGCCGGGCACCCGCATCAACATGGGACGCGGATTGATGCAATTGCCGGCGGGCGCTTCCGGCGACGCCTGGGGCGACGCCTGGCGCGGGGGTTTTAGTCGATGACGTGGTCGGCGGCACAATATTCTCTGTTCGAGGCTGAGCGCAACCGCCCGATCCGCGATCTGCTGGCGGCGTTGCCGCCCATCGCCGTGCGCAACGCCATGGATCTCGGCTGCGGTCCGGGCAATTCCACCGAGCTTCTGGCCGCGCGCTTTCCCGGCGCCGCGGTGGCCGGCTTGGACAGCTCGCCCGACATGATCGAAGCGGCCCGCAGCCGCCTGCCCGGACTGCGTTTTGAACTGGCAGACCTCGAATCCTGGGGCGACCCCGGACCGTTCGACCTGCTGCTTGCCAACGCCGTGCTGCAGTGGCTGCCGGACCATGCCACCTTGCTGCCGGCGCTCACCGGCAGGCTCGCGCCGGGCGGCTGCCTCGCCGTGCAGATGCCCGACAATCTGGATGAGCCGGTGCAGCGGCTGATGCGCGACATCGCGCTCGACGGACCATGGGCGGCCAAGCTCGCCGGCGCCGCGCGGCAGCGCACGGCGCCGGCCACCGCCGAGGGCTATTACGCGATGCTGCGGGTGCGGTGCACGCAGGTGGAGATCTGGCGCACCACCTATTTTCACGCGCTCGCAGGCGGCCCCGGCGACGTGGTCGACTGGTTCAAGGGCAGCGGGCTGCGGCCCTTCCTCGAGCCTCTCGAGCAGGCTGAGCGGGGCGCCTATCTCGAGCGCTACCTCGCCGGCGTGCGGCGCATACTGCCGCCGCTGCCCGGTGGCGGCGTGCTGCTGCCCTTCCCGCGGCTATTCCTGCTCGCCGTCCGCTGAGCCGGGTCCGGCAAAGAACACCGCGGCCGCGTCGAACACCGGACCGTCCACGCAGACGCGCTTCATGGCCGGCCCGGCGGGCGTGTGCACCGCCACGGCGCAACCGGCGCAGCCGCCCACCGCGCAGGCCATGAACTCCTCCAGGCACACCTGCGCGGGGACCTTGAACTGCCGTGCGAGCCGTGCGGTCGCTTGCAGCATCGGCGTCGGGCCGCAGGCGAACAGCTCCACCTCGGCGAGCGCCGCGGCATTCAGCGTAAGCAGATAGTCGGCCGCGAGTGCGGTGACGAAGCCGTCGTAGCAGCCGGCGTAGCCCGCGCAGCTCGCCAGGCGGCTGGCGACGCCCCATTCCTCGAGCAGGGGCATGGAAGCGATCGCACCCGCCGGCATTCCCGGCACCAGGATGGTGGAGGGCCGGGACTTGAACGGGAAGGGAATCTCCGAACCGAACAGCGCCAGCGGCCGCCAGGGTGCGCGGCCCGCCAGCGTCTCGGCGAGAAACACCATGGGCGGAATGCCGACGCCGCCGCCGATCAACAGGCCGCGGGGCCGGCCGGCGTGCAGGCTGAAGCCGACGCCGATCGGCCCCATGAGCGCCAGGTGTTCGCCCGGCTTGCGCCGCGACAGCAGCTCGAGGCCGTGGCCGTGGACCTTGTACAGGATCTCGATCCAGCCCTCGGCGGCATGGGCGCGCATGATGGACAGCGGCCGGCGCATGGGCAGCGACTCGTCGCAGCGCACATGCGCGAACGATCCGGGCATGGCGGCCGCGGCGCAGCGCGGCGCCTGGATGCGGATGATGAACTGGCCGGCCGCGAACGCGGTCTGCCGCAGCACCACGGCATCGTCCTCGACGAATATCGTCCCGCGATGCGCCGCCGGCGCCACCGCGCCGCCGCCGGCCGTGTCGGGCGCGAGGCTCACAGCGGCCTGCGATGACGGGTCAGGGTCGCGGCGATGGCGGCGAGCACCGCCATGCGCACCGCGACACCGTTGTTGACCTGTTCGCGGATCACCGACCGCGGTCCGTCGGCGACGGCCGATTCGATCTCGACGCCGCGATTCATGGGTCCGGGATGCATGATCAGCACGCTCGGGCTGGCGAGCCTGAGCCGCTTCGCATCCAGTCCGTATTCACGAAAGTACGCGGCGTCGTCGAGCGCCGCGGCCTGCGCCATGCGCTCCTTCTGGATGCGCAGCATCATCACCACGTCGGCGCCCGCGATGCCGTCCTCGATCCGCGTGAAGCGCTGCGCGCCGCGAAATTCATCCTCCGGCGGCAGCAGCGACTGCGGTCCGATGAGCCGCAGGTCCGTGGTGCCGAGCGTCGAGAGCACCTGCGAGGCGGAGCGGGCAACGCGCGAGTGCCTGATGTCGCCCACGATCGCCACCTTGAGGCCCGCAAAGCGACGCTTGTGCGAGCGGATGGTGAGCGCATCGAGCAGGCCCTGGGTGGGATGCGACAGGTGGGCCTCACCGGCGCTGATCACCGAGACGTGGGGCGCGACGTGGTCGATGAGAAATTCGGGCAGCCCCGCCTCGGAATCGCGGATCACGAACACATCGGTGTTCATCGCCTCGAGGGTGTAGATCGTGTCGAGCATGGTCTCGCCCTTGGCGCGCGAGCTCGACTGCAGGTCCAGATTGATGACGTGCGCACCGAGGCGGCGGCTGGCCAGATCGAAGGAGGCGCGTGTGCGCGTGCTCGGTTCGAAGAACAGATTGGCGACGGTGACGCCGGCCAGCTCGCGGCCCTCGTAGGCCGGCTGTCCCGGAAAGCGGCGGTAGCTCTCGGCGCGGTCGAGGATCGCCGTCAGGGCGTCGCGTGCGAGGCCGTCGAGGGTGACGAGATGGCGCAGGCCGCCGGCGCCGTCTTGTTGTGAACGCATGTGCGCCTCAGGTTGATCCACTGAACCAGCGCTCCAAGATCACGCAGGCGGCGGCGCCGTCGACGTCGGCCTTGGCCACCCGCCGCTTGCGCAGCCCGGATTCGCGCGCCTCCCGCAGCCTCGCCTGCGCTTCCAGCGACGAAAAGCGTTCATCGACAAGCGTCACGGGCAGGGCGCAGCGGCGGGTCAGCTCGGCCGCGAAGCCGCGTGCCGCCGCCGACATGGCGCTCTCGGAGCCGTCGGCATTATACGGCAGGCCGACCACCGCCAGGGTGGGCTGCCAATCGCGCACCAAGGAATGAATCATGTCCCACGGCGGCCCTTGCGGGCCGCCGTGCAGGGTCGCGAGCGCCGCGGCCGTGCGCGTCAGGGTGTCGCCGTGCGCCACGCCGATGCGCCGCAGTCCGAGATCAAAAGCCAGAATGAGCCGTGGCGCCGGGGCGGCGGCCATCAGGCGTTGCCGCTGATCGCGCTGATGCGCGACAGCTCGACACCGAGCAGGCGGGCCGCGGCCTCCCAGCGCGACTCGAACGGCAGATCGAAAATGATGGCCGAGTCGACCGGCGCGGACAGCCACGCATTCGCGCGGATCTCGTCCTCCAGCTGGCCTTCTCCCCAGCCCGCATAGCCGAGCGCCACCACCGCCTCGGTCGGACCTTCGCCGCGGGCCATGGCCGCCAGGATGTCGCGCGAGGTGGTCACGTGGATGGCGTCGGACACCTTGAGGGTGGATTCCCAGGTTCCGCCGGCCGGATGCACCACGAAGCCGCGATCGGTCTGAACCGGTCCGCCGCGCAGCACCTCGCGCTCGCGCAGCGGCCCTTGGGCGATGCTGATCTCCAGCTGCTCGAAGATCTCGCCCATGCGCATGGGCAGCGGTTTGTTGAGGATCAGGCCGAGCGCACCGTGCGAGCTGTGATCGCAGATCAGCGCCACGGACTGGGAAAAATTCGGATCCGCCATCGAGGGCATGGCGATCAGCAGCTGGTTGGTCAGATAGCCCGATTCGCTCACGATGCCGGCATCATGGATCCACCGCCTCCGGTGCCGCAATGAAAACGCCGGGTCCCTGCGCGGCGCCATCCAGGAATTGCCATTCGTAGGCGATGCGCATTTCGTCGTGCGTGGCGCCGAGTTCGCGGGGAAAGGGTTCGAATGGCGCGGCCAGCCGCAAGATCCGGATGGCAGCCTCGTCGATTTCGGGGTGTCCGCTGCTGCGGCGCACAACTGCGTCCGTCAGCCTACCGTCGGCGGCCACCGTGACCTCGAGCACCGGCGTGCCGGAGAGTTTCGCGCGGCGCGCCGCGTCCGGAAAGTTCATCGTTCCCACGCGCTCCACTTTACGTCGCCACGCGTCCAGATACACGGCCAGATCGGATTGCCGGGTGTCGGCGGAGATCCACAACTGATCCTTCGTCTCGCCACGCAGGCGCAAAGCCACGCCGTCATCGTTGGGGGTCATGCCCAAATCCGGCTTTTTCTCGAGCAGCAGCGGCAGCTGGGGCGTGTCGTGGGGCACTTGGGGGCCCGCGAAGTACTGGATTCTCACCGCCGGCCAGCGGGTCGTGAGCATTTCCTCATCGCCCTCGCCGGCGGCGTCGTGCTGCGCGGCCACCCCGTCGCCGCTGGCGACGCCGAGTCGGTCGAGCGCCAGCGCGGAGGATTTCGGGATCAGGGCGCGTTCGTCCCGCGGCGTGTTGCCGGAGCCGTGCTGGCTGCGCTCGGCCAGATAGCGGGCGTTGTGATTGTCCTGCGCCGCCGGAACCTGGTCGTTCACCAAAATGACCTCCAGGGCGGGCGGCCCATCGCCGCCGGCAGCGCGCGGCGGACTGAAGGTGATGCCCAGGATGAGGATGCCATGCAGCAGCAACGCGAGGAAGCAGGTGGTCAACAACCGGTCGGAGACCGGCGGCAGTGCGGCCTTGATCAGATCCGGAGTCACGATCCGCCCAGGATGTCCACGATGGCGTCCATCAGCATGCCACCAATGTCGACACCGTTTTGCTTGTTTAGTTCGCGGATGCCGGTCGGA
Organism: Gammaproteobacteria bacterium; assembly: GCA_003137095.1. GTDB lineage: Bacteria > Pseudomonadota > Gammaproteobacteria > Steroidobacterales > Steroidobacteraceae > Bog-1198. The sequence goes on along the minus strand of PLET01000042.1, from coordinate 30,916 downwards.
CTGGTGACGTTGATCTCGGTGACATAATCGCCGATGACGTCGATTCCGACGAAAATCATGCCCGCTGCGCGCAGCTTCGGCCCCATTTGCGCGCACAACCAGCGGTCACGCTCGTTGAGCGGGCGGCTTTCGGCGCGGGCCCCCGCGGCCAGATTGCCGCGGTTGTCATCGCCGCTGGGCACGCGCTTGAGCGCGAATGGCACCGGATCGCCGTTCACCAGGATGATCCGGCAGTCCCCCGCACTGACGATCTCCGGCAGATAGCGCTGCACGATGGCGAAGCGGGTGCCGTAGTCGGTGAGGGTTTCAAATACCACGTTGCGGTTCTTATCGCCGCTCTCCAGGACGAATATGGAGCGGCCGCCCATGCCGTGCAGCGGCTTGCAGACCGCCCTGCCGTGTTCGCGCAGGAACTCGCTCATGTCGTGCATGTCGCGGGTGATCAGGGTCGGTGCACAGCATTGTGGAAACCACGCGGTGTAGACCTTCTCGTTCATATCGCGCAGTCCCTGCGGGTGGTTCACCACCAGCGCACCCTGCTCGCGGGCGCGATCCAGCACATACGTGGTGTAGATGTACTCCATGTCGAACGGCGGATCCTTGCGCATCAGAATGACGTCGTAATCGCCCAATGGGGCAGCGACCGGCGCGCCGCGCTCGAACCAGTGCGCGGTGTCGTCGTACACCGCGAGCGGCGCCAGGCGCGCGTGGGCCACCCCGTCGCGCAGCCATAGATGGCGCTGTTCCGCATAATGCAGCTGCCAGCCGCGCTCCTGTGCCGCCAACAGCATCGCCAGGGTGCTGTCCTTGGCCGGCTTGATCGCCTCGATGGGGTCCATGATCACGACGAGACGTAGTCCGGAAGACATGCGGGTTCCTTCGCCGCCTCGAAAAGCCGGCGGCGCGTCGCAGTCTAGCGCAAGCCCGTGCCGCAGCAGCGACCTCTGAGAACTGTGAACCAGGCCTCCGTCGTTTGCGCTCGCTTGGGTCGAAATGTGGAGGGCTTGCCGTGGCTTGCAACGCATGGATATGTTAAAAAGCCACAGGATTCCAGCACATACAGCACCCGGCTAATACGAGCCTTAGAAGGACGGGTCGATGGAGAGCGCGATCACGAACGACAAAGCCAAGCTCACGGGCTTGAAGGTGCTGGTCATCGACGACAGCAAAACCATCCGCCGCACGGCCGAGACGCTGCTCACCAAGGAGGGCTGCGAGGTGTTCACGGCGATCGACGGCTTCGACGCGCTGTCGAAGATCGCCGATCACCAGCCGGACATCGTTTTCGTGGACATCATGATGCCTCGGCTGGACGGCTATCAGACCTGTTCACTGATCAAGCACAACAAGGTGTTCAAGCAGATCCCGGTGATCATGCTGTCGAGCAAGGACGGTCTTTTCGACCGTGCGCGCGGCCGCATCGTGGGCTCGGAACATTATCTGACCAAACCCTTCACCAAGGACGAACTGCTGGGCGCCATCGAGGCGCACGTGGGCAAATGACGGAGAATCCGCGCATGGCATTGATTCTTATTGTCGACGATTCACCCACCGAAGTATTCGTGATGCAGAAGGCCCTGGAGAAACACGGCTTCAAGACCGCGGCCGCCGAGAACGGCGCCGAAGGCATCCGCAAGGCGAAGGAGATGAAGCCGGACCTGATCTTCATGGACATTGTCATGCCCGGGGTCAACGGCTATCAGGCGACCCGGGCGCTGGCCAAGGATCCGCAGACCAGCCAGATTCCCATCATCATGGTGACCACCAAGGGTCAGGAAACGGATCGGGTGTGGGGCTTGCGCCAGGGGGCGGTGGATTATCTGGTCAAACCGGTGTCCGCCCAGGCTCTGGTCGACAAGGCGACGGCCGCCCTCGCCATATGACGAGCGCCGACAGCGGATCCAAGGACAGCCTGCGCAGCCTGCGCGACCGGCCGTTCGAACTGCTCAAGGAGCTGGAAAAGCGCAGCCGGAGCGTGGCCGCCGGCAGCGAGCCGGACGCCGCTGCCGGCCGCGAGTGGGTGGGGGTCGCGTTTCGCATGGGCGGGGAGACTTTTCTGGTGGCGCGCCAGGAGACGCGCGAGGTGCTGGGCTATCCGGCCGCGGTAACGCGCATTCCAGGCGCCAAGGCGTGGGTGAAGGGTCTGGCGAACGTGCGCGGGCAGCTCTTGCCGATGCTGGATTTGCGGCAGTTTCTCGGCAGCGGTGTCACCGCCGCCGGCCGCAACACCCGGGTGATCGTGGTCAACCACCGCGACATCCCCGCGGGCCTGGTGGTCGACGAGGTGCTGGGGTTTCGCCGCTTCGCGGATCGCGAATTCAACGCCGATGTGCCGCCCACGGTGATTCGATGCGAACATTACCTGGCCGGCGCGTTTCGCCGCGGCGGCGAGGTGTGGCCGGTGTTGAGCTTGAAGAGTTTGGTCGAGAGCCAGGGATTCATGCAGGCGGCGAGTTGAAAGACGACACGACACGAACGGAGAAGAATACCGGCCTGGGGGCGCTGCTGCCGCCGGCGCTGGTCTCCATCATCGTGCTGTTTCTGGGGATTGCCGCCGCCTTGACGCTCATGACGCGCACGGCCCCGCCGGCAGGCCCCACCGTCGAACAGTTCAGCTTCGTCGCCCAGCGAATCCCCTACGAGGCGCAAAACGCCCTGCGCGGCAACCCGAGCACCTTCGACACGCTCGCCAAGAGCATGGCGCAGCTGAAGGCGCTGCGCGCGGACATGCACCCGGGTACCGACCTCGCCGATTCGAATTGGCGCCGGTTGAGCGACGCCGCAACCACGGTCGGCGACGCGCGCGCGGCGGTGGCCGCCATTCAGGAGGCCGGCCTGGAGGTGCGCGAAACGGCACCGAAGCTGCTGTCCGAACTCGGCGATCTGGCGAGCGCGGTGGGGGTGCAGAAGCTCGAGGGCATGAGCCGTTATCTGGAGCGCTTCGAGCTGACCATCCAGCGCATCCAGCAGGATCTGAACGGCCTGTCATCGGGAGTGAACGACGCCGCTCCCGCCGCGCAGCGGCTCGCCGACAGCCTGGAATTCCTCAACCAGGTCATGCGCGGGCTGTCCGGGGAGGACTCGGGGCTGGCCCTGTCGCGCGTCACCGGCGCGGACGCTGAAAAGCACCTGAAGATCCTCGTGCAGCGCAACCTGGAGTTTGCGGCCAGTGTGCGCAAGGCCATCGGTGCCGCCGAACCCCTGTCGAAGGCGCAGGCCGCCGCACGCCTGCTGCCCTCGGCCGCCGCCAAGCTCACGGCAGAACTGGGCGACCGCGCGGCCGCACCGGCCGACACCGGCCGCAGCTACACGCCGTGGATACTGGGCTGCCTGGGACTCGCGCTGCTGACGCTGCTGGTGCTCGCCTGGGTGTACCGCAATTCGGTCAACGTGCGCCGCACGGCGGAGCTGCGTGTGCGCGAGAACGAGCGCAACCAGGAGGCCATCATGCGGCTGCTGGATGAGCTGTCGAGTCTTGCGGACGGTGACCTGACCGTGCAGGCAACGGTCACCGAGGACATCACCGGGGCGATCGCCGATTCGATCAACTATGCCGTCGAGGCGCTGCGCGAACTGGTCACCACCATCAATGACAGCGCGATACAGCTCGACGGAGCCACCAAACAGACGCAGGCGGCGGCGGCCCATATGGCCAAGGCCAGCGGCGCGCAGTCGCGGCAGATCACCGCCGCCAGCGATTCGATGGCCGACATGGCCTCGTCGATCGAGGAGGTGTCCGGGAATTCCGAGCGCTGCTCCGACGTCGCGCGCCATTCGGTGGACATCGCGCACAAGGGCGGCGACGCCGTGCGCCGCACCATCGACGGCATGAATGCCATCCGCGAGACCATCCAGGAAACCAGCAAGCGCATCAAGCGGCTCGGCGAGAGCTCGCAGGAGATCGGCAACATCGTCGAGCTGATCAACGACATCGCCGAACAGACCAACATCCTCGCGCTCAACGCCTCGATCCAGGCGTCCATGGCGGGTGAGGCGGGACGCGGCTTCGCGGTGGTCGCGGACGAAGTGCAGCGGCTCGCCGAGCGCGCGGCCAACGCCACCAAGCAGATCGAGGTGCTGGTGCGGACCATTCAGACCGACACCAACGAGGCCGTCGTGTCGATGGAGCGCAGCACCACCGACGTCGTCGGCGGCGCGCTGCTGGCGGAGAACGCCGGTGCCGCGCTCGAGGAGATCGAACAGGTCTCCAACCAGATCGCCAACCTGGTGCAGAACATCTCGGCGAGCGCACGCCAGCAGGCGGTGGCCTCGGGCAACATCTCGCGCAACATGCAGGTGGTGCGCGAGATCTCCACGCAGACCGCCGATAGCTCCGCCGCAACGTCCACCTCGATCGGCAAATTGGCGGCCCTGGCGGCGCAGTTGCGCAAATCGGTCGCCGGCTTCCGGCTGCCCGATTTCGGCGGCGGCACGACCACGCTGAGCGCCGCCTCCTCGACCCGTCTGCCCGCGCTCAAGGAGCCGGTCAATGCGGGCAGCGGCAATCCCGCCGGCGGAAAATCCCCCCCGGTGCGCAAGGTCAGCGGCCTAGGCGCGTGAGGACGGCATGCCCGCCCATTGCCAAGCATGACCGACATCAGCTCCCAAACATTGCATCTGGTCGCCAAGGAACTGGCGATCACGCTCGCCGACGCACGCGAATCGCTCGAGGCCTATGCGGAACGTCCCGAACAGCGGGATCTGCTCGAAAAGTGCGCTGACCACCTGCATGTCGCGCACGGGGTGCTGCGCCTGGTCGAGGTGTACGGTGCCGCGCTGCTCACCGAGGAGATGGAGCACGTCACGCGTTATCTGATCGACGCCAGCGGCGATCAGAAGCGCCAGCTCGACGGCCTGGACGCGCTGATGCGCGCCATGGTGCAGCTGCCGACCTATCTCGAGAGGGTGCTCTCGGGCGGCCGGGATCTGGCCCTGGTGCTGCTGCCGCTGCTCAACGACCTGCGCTCGGTGCGCGGCAGCCCGCTGCTCTCCGAAGGCACGCTGCTGCTGCTCAATCTGAAGTCCAACCAGTCGCCGCAGCCGCGGTCGCTGCAGGCGGGCGAAGCACCCATCACCGTCACGCAATGGGCGCGGCGCCTGCGGCCCCGGTTTCAGGTCGGCCTCCTGGGCTACATCCGCGGCGAGCGCGTCGATCAGAATCTCGACATCATGGGAAAGGTGGCCGAAAAGCTCGAGCAAGTCGCGACCACCCAGCCGGTATTTCAGTTCTGGTGGGTCACGGGCGCGGTGATCGAGGCGCTGCGCGCGAACGGACTGCCGGGCAGCGCCACCCTCAAGCGCCTGCTCGGGCAGGCCGACCGGCAGATCAAGACCCTGTACGAGATCGGCGAGACCCGCTATTGCGAGAACCCGCCCATCGATCTGCTCAACAATCTGCTGTATTACGTGGCGCGCGCCACCACCGAGGGCGGCCGCATCGGCTCGGTGCGCGCCTCGTTCCGGCTGTCGGAGCTGCTGCCCGTCGACGATTCCATCGAGCACGAGCGCGAAAGCCTGTCCGCGCCCAGCGTCAAACTGATGCACACGGTCGCAAGCGCCATCAAGGAGGATCTGTCCAAGGTGAAGGACGTGCTCGACATTTTCGTGCGCCGCGGCGGCGGTCGCATCGATGAGCTCGCGCCGCAGCTCGATCTGCTGAAGAAGATCAGCGACACCCTGGGGGTGCTCGGCCTGGGCGCACTGCGCCAGCGGGTGCAGCAGGAGGTCACCGATCTGTCGGAAATGCTCTCGATGGGCAAAACCCCGTCCGAGGAGGCGCTCGTCAAGGTGGCCGGCGTGCTGTTGTCGGTCGAGGACAGCCTCGACGATCAGCTGGTGCGCCTGATCCTGCCCGCACAGCGCAGCGACGAACAGGCCGATCCGCCCGCCGACGAGGACGCCGAGTTCCGCCTGGTGAGCGAAGCGGTGCTGCGCGAATGCATCGTCAATCTGGCGCGCATCAAGGATGCCGTATCGGCCGCCGTGCACAAGGCCGGGGACTATCCGCCGCAGGGACTCGACAACGTGCCGCAGCTGCTGCGCGGGATCACCGCGGGACTGCTGATGCTCGGCAAGGGCCGGGCCGTGGAGCTGATGGATGCCATCGGCGCGCACATCCGCACGCTGGTGGAACCCGGCGCGCCGCCGCCGGATGCGCTGCGTCTGGAGCGCGTGGCCGATGCCATCGTCAGCATCGAATACTACATGGAGACTTTGCAGAGCGGCCGCAACGATCCGTGGTACATGCTCGACAACGCCGAGATCTGCATCAACGCGCTCAAGGTGGAAAAGCCGCTGCGCGTGCCCTCGCTGGCGCCCGCCGCCGAGGCGGGCGTCACCCAGGTGCTCGAGCGGCACGTGTCGGCGGTGGCCGAGCGGGCCGCGGCCCTGGAGCGGGCCAGGAGCGCGCACGGCGCCACCCAGCCGATCGCCGGGCCGTTCGCCGCTCCGCCCGATCCGCAGCTCCTGGAATTGTTCATCGAAGAAGCGAAGGAAGAGATCGCCTCGATCGGCATGAGCTTTCCGCTGTGGGACCAGAATCCCATGGACCTGGAGTCGCTCGCCACACTGCGGCGCAGCTTTCACACCCTGAAGGGCAGCGGCCGCATGGTCGGCGCGAACCTGATCGGCGAATTCGCCTGGTCCATGGAGAATCTGCTCAACCGGCTGCTCGACAAAACGCTGACCCGCACGCCGGGGATGATGACGCTGCTGCGTTCGGCGGTCGCCGCACTGCCGCCGCTGGTCGAAAAGCTCGAGACCGGGCGGCCGCTGCCGATGCGCGTGGATTCGCTCATGGCGCGCGCCAATGCCTATGCGGAGGGTCTCGATCCGGAACAGGCCGCGCTGCGGCACGTGGCGCCGGAGGATCGTTCCGGGCACACCACCACCCTGGCGCCGATCGCCTCGCCGCCGCCGCGAGCAGCGGTCAGGCCGGCCCCGCTCCCGACACCTGCGCCGCCGCAGGCCGCGCCGGTCCCGCCGGCACCCGTGCCCGAGGTGCAGCCGGCGCCCGTACCCCAGGTGCAGCCGGCGCCCGTACCCCAGGTGCAGCCGCCGCCCGTACCCCAGGTGCAGCCGCCGCCTGTAACTCAGATCCAGCCGCCACCGGATCTGCGCCTGGCGGCACCATCCGCCATGGATCCGGTGCTGCACGACATCTACAGCAAGGAGACTGCGAGTCACTTGACCGAAATACGCGATTACCTGCGCAAGCGTGCCGGACAGGCCGCACCGCATCCCCTGCCGGAGAGCGTGTACCGCGCCATTCACACCTTGAGCGGCAGCTCGAAGATGGCCGAAGCGCGCCAGGGCGTGCGCATCACGGAGCCGTTGAACCGCTACATGCGCAAAGTGTTCGACAGCGGCCAGGGCCTGTCCGATGACGGGCTGGCGACGCTCTCGCAGGCGGTCGGCGCCATCGAAAACGTAGTGTCCCACATCGACGAGAACTCGGCCTTCTTCCCGGAGCAGCCGTCGCTGCTGGCCAGGCTGCAGGCGCTGGAGTCCGAACTCGATGCCGCGCTGGCGCACACCGCCGACGCGAATGCGATGTCCGGCATGATGCCGGCATTGTCGGTGGCGCCGCCGGACGACGAGTTTGACCTGGAGATCGCCAATATCTACAGCGAGGAAGCCACCGAGCTGCTGGAGGCCGCCGAAAACTCGCTGACTGCCTGGAATCTTAACCGTCACGACAAGGAGCGGGTGGCCGACCTGCAGCGCCAGCTGCACACCCTGAAGGGCGGCGCGCGGATGGCGGGCATCAGCGCCATGGGCGACCTGAGTCACGAGCTCGAGTCGCTGGTGATCCAGATCGAATCCGGCGCGGTACCGGGAGATGATCGGGCGCATGCGCTGCTGCAGGCCAGCCTCGATGAACTGGGACGCATGCGCGACATCGTGAGCGACGGGGTGCGGCCGCCGCCGGCCACCGGCATTCTGGCGCAGCTGCGGATGCTGATGGCGGGGCCGGAAGCCGCGACGGCGGCGCCCGCCGCGCCGCCGCAGACGCCCTCACCCGACATCACCCAGCCGCTGGCCATCACCCAGCCGGTGGAGCTGCCGGCTGCGGCGTCCACGCCNNCCACGCCGGCGCCGGCGCAGCTGCTGTTCACACAGGCACCGGCGGCAACCGTCGCGCCGCCGCCGGTGGCGCCGATATCGATCGTCGCGCCGCCCATTGCCGCACCGCCGATCGTCGCGCCGCCGATCGCCGTACCGCCGATCGCCGCGCCGGCGCCTGCTGTGGCGGCGCGGGCTACTGCAACGCCCGTCGCGGTGGAGCCTGCCGCAATGGAGCCTGCCGCAGCCATGCCGGTATCGATGGCCGCGCCAGCCGCCGAGGCGCTGCCGGCCGCCGACACGCCGGCGTTGCCCGGCCGCGACGCGGCACCGGCGGAGCGCACCGAAATGGCCAGGGTGGACGCGGATCTGCTCGATACCATGCTCAACAACGCCGGCGAGGTGAGCATCTTCCGCGCGCGTCTCGATCAGCAGGTGAACTCGATCGACTTCAATCTGGCGGAACTCGCGCGCACCGTGACGCGCCTCAAGGATCAACTGCGCAGCCTGGAAATCGAGACCGAGGCGCAGGTGCTGAACCGCCACCGCGACATCGATTCGCGCAAGAGCGATTTCGATCCGCTCGAACTCGACCGCTACTCCGCGCTGCAGCAGTACTCACGCGCGCTCGCGGAGACCTCCGGCGACGTCGCGAGCATTCAGGCCCTGCTCGAGACCCTGGCGCGCGAAGCGCAGAATCTGCTGACGCAGCAGGCGCGGGTCATCACCGAATTGCAAAACAGCCTGATGCGCACGCGGCTGGTGCCGTTCCAGCGCCACGTGCAGCGCCTGACCCGCCTGGTGCGCCAGACCGCAAACGACACCGGCAAGCGCGCCGAGCTTTCGGTGCTCGGAGCGGCGGCCGAGCTCGACCGGCAGATGCTGGAGCGCATGGTGCCGCCCCTGGAACACATGCTGCGCAACGCCGTGGCGCACGGCATCGAGACGCCGGAGCGGCGCGCGGCCCTGGGCAAGCCGGACGTCGGCCACATCACGGTCACCCTGGAGCGCGACGGCGCGGAGGTGGTCATCGTGGTCGCCGACGACGGCGCGGGCATCAACGTGAAAGCGATCCGCGACAAGGCGGTGTCGCTGGGGCTGGTCGATCCGGATGCCCGGCTCAGCGACGAGGAGGCCATGCACCTCATCCTGGAGCCGGGTTTCAGCACCGCCGGGCGGGTCACCCAAGCGGCCGGTCGCGGCGTCGGGCTGGACGTGGTCGCCACCGAGGTCAAGAAGCTCGGCGGCGGACTGGTCATCCAATCGACGCCGGGCCAGGGATCGAAGTTCACCATCCGTCTGCCGTTCACCCTCGCCATCAGCCAGGCGCTGATCGTGCGGGTCGCCGAGGAGGTGTACGCGCTGCCGCTGGCGACGGTGGAGGGCGTGGTGCGTCTGCCGAAGAACATCGTCGCCCGCCATCTCGGCAAGGACGCGCCGCCGTTCGAGTACGGCAATCAAAAGTACCGCTTCCAGCAGCTCGGCTCCTTCGTCGGTCTCGGCGCCACCCGCCTGCCCGAATCGGATGTGTCGATGTCCGTGGTGCTGATCCGCGCCGGCGATCATTCCACGGCGCTGGTCACCGACGAACTGGTGGGCAGCCGTGAAATCGTCGTCAAATCGCTGGGGCCGCAGATGTCGGCCATCCGCGGCATCGCGGGCGCCACCATACTGGGGGACGGCCGCGTGGTGGTGATTCTCGACATGGGCTCGCTGGTGCGTTCGGAATGGCGTGCGCGGACGGCGGACCTGCCCGCGCTCGACCAGCGGGACCGGCGCAAATTCGCCATCGTGGTGGATGATTCCATCACGGTGCGCCGGGTGACCCAGCGGCTTCTGGAGCGCAACGGCATGCGCGTGCTGACCGCCAAGGACGGCGTCGACGCGCTGTCGCTGCTGCAGGAGCACGTCCCGGACATCATTCTGCTGGACATCGAGATGCCGCGCATGGACGGTTACGAGGTGGCCGCGCACGTGCGCAACGACCCGCGACTGCGGCACGTGCCGATCGTGATGATCACCTCGCGGGTCAGCGAGAAGCACCGCGCGCGTGCCATCGAGCTCGGGGTCGACGACTATCTCGGCAAGCCCTATCAGGAAACCCAGCTGCTCGACGCCATCGATCCGCTGGTCAATCGCCGCAGCGCGGCTGCGAAATAAGCCGCATTTACGGAGAGAAACCTTGTCGGATCTGCGCGAAGAGCTCTACAGCCTGCTGGTGCCGCTGGCGGGCGACCGTCTGATCGTGCCGCGCGCCTGCGTGGCCGAGGTGATCGGCTATCAGACCCCGGCGGAGATGAGCAACGCGCCGCCGTGGTATGCCGGCGTGGTGAGTTGGAGCGGCCGCAGCGTGCCGCTGGTGTATTTCGAGGGCGCCTGCGGGCAGGCGCTGCCGCCGGTCACCAGCCGCACCCGCATCGTGGTTTTTCACGCCACCGTCGGCAAGCTGCAGTCCGGCTGCTTTGGGATCCTGACGCAGGGGTTTCCGCAGCTGGTGCGGGTGAATGCGGACGTGATCCGGCCGGATCCGACCCGCAGTTTTGCGGAAAGGTCGCCGGTCATCTGCCAGGTGCGCATGGTCAACGAGACCCCGCTCATTCCCGATCTGGAACGGCTCGAGCAGATGATCGCCGAGGAGACCTCGGTCATCGGCCAGGAGCCCGCCTGAAGCGGGTGCAATAGTCCCGCACCGCGCGGATTACTCACACCGGCCGGCGCAGATCGCCGTAAAGCGACTGCAGCCAGACGACGGCGGCGATCGCCGCGGTCTCGGTGCGCAGAATGCGCGGCCCGAAGCTGATGCGCGTGAATCCCGCCAGCCGAAATGCTTCGAGCTCATCCGGCCCGAATCCGCCCTCCGGTCCGATCGCGAGGTCGGCGCCGCCCGCCGGGTGCGCAATGGCGGCGCCGGCCCCGGCATCGGGGTCGAGCAACAGACGCACGGGAGGCGGCGCGGCATCCGCCTGCAGCGCCGTCCCGGGACCGCCGAGGTAGGAGAGCAGCGGGCGCGGCGATTCGATGACGGGCAGCCGGTTGCGCCCGCATTGCTCACAGGCGCCTGCGGCGACCGCACGCCAATGCGCGGACTTGGCAGCCGATTGGCGCTCGTCGAGGCGCACCACGCTGCGCCGGCTCAGCACCGGTACGATCCGCTTCACACCGAGTTCGGTGGCCTTTTGCACGATGAAATCCATGCGATCGCCGCGCGGCACGCATTGCACCAGCGTGAGCGCGAGCGGCGACTCGCGATCCACCAGCGCCGCGGCGCCCACCGCGGCGTGCACGCGCGAGCCGCGCACACTGGTGATCGAGCCCAGGAATTCGCGGCCATCGCCGTTGAAGAGCACGATGTCCTCGCCGCCGCGCGCGCGCAGCACCCTGGCCAGATGCACCGAGGCGTCGGACGGCAGCTCGACGATCATGCCTTCGCCGAGGGCGGCATCGACATGGACGCGCGTCAGGCGCAATTGTCGGCGGCGGCGTTCATCTGTCCGTCATTGTCGCATATGCTAACGCCGGACCGAATGTGCCGACGCCGGCCGCCGTTGCCGTCAGCGGCCGCTCGAGGCGGGGGTTTTTAATGCGCAGCACCTATTCGCGCTTGCCGGCTTTGCGGATCGACCTGCGCCGCGGCCTGCTGTGCGGCGCCGCCTTCATCGAGTCGCCGAATCACGATGCGCGGCCGGCCGGAGCGCGGCCGGAGCTGATCGTCGTGCACGGCATCAGCCTGCCCCCGGGGGAGTTCGGCGGCCCGTGGATCGAGCGGCTGTTCACCAATTCCCTGCCCGCCGACGCGCATCCGTATTTCCGCACGATCGCGGATTTGCGGGTGGCGCCGCATCTGCTGGTGCGGCGCGACGGGTCGATCGCGCAATTCGTCAGCTTCCGCGACCGGGCCTGGCATGCCGGAAAATCGCGCTACCGGGGGCGCCAAGCCTGCAACGATTTTTCCATCGGCGTGGAGCTCGAAGGCAGCGATCACCGCGCCTACGCCGGGGTGCAGTACCGCGCGCTCGCGGCTATCGTCGAGGTGCTGTGCGGCGCCTATCCGGGGCTGTCGCCGCGGCGCGTGGTCGGCCACAGCGACATCGCGCCGGGCCGCAAGACCGATCCGGGCCCGGCGTTCGACTGGCGGCGCGCGCGCCGGCTGATCTCGCAACGGCTGGCGCGCCTCAGCGCCGCCACAGCACTTCGCCGCCGCTTTCGAGGCGCGCCAGGACGCGCGCCAGCACGAACAGCAGATCCGACAGGCGGTTCAGGTATTTGAGCGACTCGGGTGCGACCGCCTCGGCGCCCGCCAGGGTCCAGGTGCGCCGTTCGGCGCGCCGGCAGATGGCGCGCGCCAGGTGACAGGCCGCGGCCGCCGGACCGCCCCCCGGCAATATGAATTCCTTGAGCGGCGGCAGCGGGTCGTTGAAGCGGTCCAGCTCCGCTTCGAGCCGCTCGACCTGCGCGGCGGTGATCTGGCGCGTGCCCGGAATGGCGAGCTCGCCGCCGAGGTCGAACAAATCGTGTTGCACGTCGGTGAGCGTGCGGCGGATGTCCTCCGGAAGCGCGGCGGCAAGCACCACGCCGATGGCGCTGTTGGTCTCGTCGATGGCGCCGCAGGCCTCGATCCGAGGCCCATCTTTCGGCACGCGTGACCCGTCGCCCAGCCCGGTGCTACCCTCGTCGCCGGTACGCGTATAAATCTTGCTCAGCCGATTGCCCATGATCCGATAACTCCGCCGGGGGGAGCGACGGTAGGTGGCCGGCCAAGCCCCTGTCAAGGAGCGTCTTCGATGAATCCGTCAGCGGAACTGAACGCGGCATTGGAGGCCGCGGCCAGGGCGGCGCAGATCGTGCGGTCCCTGTACCAGCGCAACGTCGAGGTGCACATCAAGGCCGACAAGTCGCCGGTGACGGAAGCGGACGTGCGCTGCGAGATCGCGATCCGCGAGATTCTCGAGGCGCGCTTCCCGAGCTACGGATTCTTCGGCGAGGAGACCGGCAGCCGGGACCGGGACGCGGAGAGCATCTGGCTGGTCGATCCGATCGACGGCACCAAGGCCTTCGTGCGCGAATATCCGATGTTTTCCACGCAAATCGCGCTGATGCGCGGCGGCGAGCTGGTGCTCGGGGTGTCGAGCGCTCCGGTGTACGGCGAGCTCGCCCATGCCGAACGCGGTCGCGGTGCTTATCTGAACGGCAGGCCGCTCGGCGTGAGCGACATCGCGACGCTGGAGGCGGCCGCGCTGTCCACGGGCAATCTCAAGAGTCTGGCGCTGGGCCGCCAATGGACGCGTTTCGGCGCCCTGGTCGGCCGGCTGAACCGCATCCGCGGCTACGGCGATTTCCTGCATTATCACCTGCTCGCCGCCGGCAAGATCGACGCCGTGGTGGAGAGCGACGTGAACATACTGGACATCGCCGCCGCGGTCGCCATCGTCACCGAGGCCGGCGGGCGCTTCACCGAACTCGATGGTTCGCCGATCACGCTGCGCTCGACCTCGGTGCTCGCGACCAACGGCGGCCTGCATGCGCCGGTGCTGGCGGCCCTTCAGGCCTGAAAGAACACGCTGCGCCCGTCGAACTGCGCCGCCAGGAAGCGCGTGTCGTACAGGGCCGACAGATTCCCGGCGGTGAGAATGTCGGCGGTCGCGCCCGAGCGCCAGCGGCCATCCCCGCCGATCAACAGGATCTGATCGGCGAAGCGCGCGGCGAGATTCGGATCGTGCAGGGTGACGACGACCACGGCGCCCCGATCGGCGCGCGCGCGCAGCAGCTCGAGCGCCTCGAGCTGATGATTCGGATCCAGCTGGTTGGTGGGCTCGTCCAGCAGGAAGATCCGCGGCGTCTGCGCGAGCACCGCGGCGAGCGCGGCACGGCGGCGCTCGCCGCCCGACAGGGTGAACACGTCACGCTGCTCATAGCCGGCGAGCCCGACCGCGGCGAGCGAGTTCGCGGCGATCGCGACGTCGGCGGCGGACTCCCATTGCCAGTGGGCGATGTGCGGATGGCGGCCGAGCAGCACCGTTTCGAGCACCTTCGCGGGAAACGGATCCTCGACGTTTTGCGGCAGCAGGGCGAGTTCGCGCGCCAGCGCACGCCGTGGCCAGGCGGCGATGCGGCGGCCGTCGATCAGAACCTCGCCGGCGTGCGGTGCACGCAGCCCCGCCAAGGTGTGCAGTGACAGGCTCTTGCCGGAGCCGTTAGGTCCGAGCACTGCGAGCAGTGAGCCGGCCCCCACCGCGAGATCCAGGGCGCGCACCAGGTTGCGCGAGCCGACGCCGACGTCCACGGCGCGGCACTCCAGGAGCGGCGTCAATCGGCGGCTTCCACGGTCAGCTCCAGCACCTCGCCGTCGGCGGCCGTGTAGGTGACCAGCATGGATTTGCAGCACACCGGACAGTCCTCGACATAGGATTGCTCCGGAACCGACAGATCGAGCGACAGATTGATGGTCTGCCAGCAATGCGGGCACTGGGCGTCGCAACCCTGCAGCAGGTTCATGGCTGCAATCGCACGGCCGACCAGCCGATCGGCCCGGCGGCGCCCGGCGGCGTGGTGCGGCTGTAGCGCACGCGCTCGTGAATGCGGTAGCGGCCCTCAACCCACAGCTCCGCGGCCTCGACGTGCAGCCGGTAGCCGCCCCAATTCGGCGGCCGCGGCAGATCGAAGTCGCCGGCCGGCTCTGCCGTGCCCGGGCCGCCATAGGGGATGCCGAAGCGCTGGGCCGCGGCGGCGACCCGCCGCACCAGGACCTCGCGCGACTCGACCGGCTCGCTTTGCCGGCTGGCCCAGGCGCCCAGGCGGGCCTGCCAGGGCCGGGTGCGAAAATAGGCGTCGTTGTCGGCATCCGGCAGCCGCTCGACCCGGCCTTCGGCGCGCACCTGCCGATGGGCGTGATCCCAATGAAACACCACCGCGGCGCGCGGATTCGCCGCCAGTTCGCGGCCCTTCTGCGAATGATAATTGGTGAAGAAGGCGATGAATCCGCGCTCCGCCGCGATCTCCTTGCACAGCACGACACGCGCGGAGGGCTGGCCGTGGCCATCCACGGTGGCGAGCACCATGGAGTTCGGATTCGGCTGCGCCGCTGCCGTGCGGGCCTCGGCCAGCCAGTCATCGAGGAGCGCCAGCGGATTGGCCGGCAGCGGGTCCGGAAGGTGCGAGTCCATGGGCCGATGGTAGCCGAGATTGCGGGGTTTGCGCTTGCAGACCCGGTGAGGTGCCAGTAAAAGGAGAAGCGCTTCGACAAGGGGAGTGCGCGTGAACCTGGATGACCTGCGATCCGAACTGACCGAGCTCGACACACGGCTCGTGGAGCTGGTCGCGCGCCGCCAGCGTCTGAGCGAGCAGGTGGCGGAAGTGAAGCGCGCCACCGGCAAGCCGACCCGGGACTTTGCCCGCGAACGCGAAGTGATCCTGCGCGCGCGCACCGCCGCAGAGCGGCTCGAGGTCTCGCCCGACCTGGCCGAATCGCTGCTGCGGCAGCTCATCCAGTCCTCGCTCGCCACCCAGGAACAGGCGCGAGTGGCGGCACAGGCTCAGGGCAGCGGCAAGCGTGCGCTGGTGATCGGCGGCCACGGCAAGATGGGCGCCTGGTTTGCCGATTTTCTGGGCTCGCAGGGCTTCGGCGTGAGCATCGCCGATCCGGCCGGCGGCCTGCCCGGCATGCGGCTGGTTGCCGACTGGCAGAGCGATCCGCTGGATTTCGACGTCATCGTGCTGGCGACGCCGCTCGGCGTCACCGCGGAATTGCTCACGGTGCTGGCGCGCCGCGCGCCGCGCGGCCTGATATTCGATCTCGGTTCCCTGAAAACCCCGCTGCGCGCCGGCCTCCACGCCCTGGTGGCGGCCGGCTGCCGCGTGACCTCGCTGCACCCGATGTTCGGTCCGGACACCGAGCTGCTGTCGGGGCGCCACGTCATATTCATCGACCTGGGCCATGCCGCCGCCCTCGTCGAAGCGCAGGAGCTGTTCGCGGCGACCATGGCCGAGCGCGTGGTGATGAACCTCGACGAGCACGACCGGTTGATCGCCTATGTGCTCGGCCTGTCGCACGCCCTCAACATCGCCTTCTTCACGGCGCTCGCGGACAGCCGCGAGGCGGCGCCACGGCTGGCACGCCTGTCGAGCACGACCTTCGACGCGCAGCTCGAGGTGGCCGCACGGGTGGCCGCGGAAAGTCCCGAGCTGTATTTCGAAATCCAGAGCCTGAACGAATACGGCGGCGAATCGCTCGAGGCACTGCAGCAGGCGGTCGGACAGCTGGTGGCCGCGGTGCGCAGCCGCGACGCCGGCGAATTCACCGCCATCATGAACCGCGGCCGCGCCTATCTGGATGTGCGCGCCGCCGCGCGTGCCGGCTAGGCTCCTGATGGATCCGGACGCGCAGGCACAGATCCAGGAGCTCAAGAGGCGGCTGGAGGAATTGACCGTCCAGGCCGAACGCAACGAATCGATACTCAAGCGCACCCTGGTGCGCGAATTGTCGCTGCTGAGGGCCGACAGCCTGCAGCAGCTGCTGCGTGCCATGGTGTCCGACCTGCGCGAATCCTATGCGCTGGACGCGGTCAGCGTGGTGCTGCTCGACCCACAGCACGAGGTACGTCACCTGCTGCTGTCCGGCAACGACCGGCCGGACGAGTTCCGCCAGGTGGTGTTCGTCGATTCGCTCATCGGCCTGGCGCCGCAGCTCGCGGGTCTGCACCGGCCCTGGCTCGGCCCGTTCATCGGCGCGGACCACCAGCTGATGTTCGCGGGTGCCACCGGCCTGAAGAGCGTGGCGCTGCTGCCGCTGCCGCGCAAGGAGCGGGTCATCGGTGCCCTGTGTTTCGGCAGCAGCGACGCGGAGCGATTCACCCGGCACCATGGCAGCGATTTCCTGCAGCATCTGGGGGCGCTCGCGGCCGTGTGCCTGGAGAACGCCGTCAACCGTACGCGGCTGCTGCGCGCCGGCATCACCGACTTCCTCACCGGCTGGCACAACCGCCGCTATCTGCAGCAGCGCCTGAAGGAGGAGCTCGCGCGCGCGCAGCGGCGCGGCGGCGCGGTCTCCTGCCTGATGATCGACATCGACCGCTTCAAGAGCATCAACGACGGCCACGGCCACCTCGCCGGGGACGTCGCCCTCAAGGAGATCGCGCACCGGGTCGAGACCCAGATCCGCAGCATGGACACGGCCGCGCGCTTCGGCGGCGACGAGTTCGCGATATTGCTGCCCGACGCCGCCGCGGAGGATGCGGCGAAGCTGGCCGAGCGCATCCGCGAGGTCATCGCCGCGGTGCCCTTCGCCCTGACGCCGCAGGTGGAGCGGCGCGTGACCGTGTCGGTGGGTGTGGCGGCCGTGCAGCCGGGCAGGCACGAGACCGATCTGAAGGCGCTGGCGGACCGGCTGCTCGCCGATGCCGACGCCGCCTTGTACCGCGCCAAGGCGCTCGGCCGCGACCGGGTGCAGGTGGGCTCGTGACCGCGCTCAGACGATGTGCCGTTCGCGGCGCATGAGCATCAGGAACAGCGGCACGCCGATGAGCGCGGTGAGCGCGCCGACCGGCAGCTGGCGCGGCGCCGCGGCCACCCGCGCCACCGTGTCGGCGAGCGTGAGCAGGCTGCCGCCGAGCAGCACCGAGGCCGGAACCACGATGCGGTGATTGCTGCCGGCCATGAGGCGCACCAAATGCGGGGTGAGCAGTCCGATGAAGCCGATGCCGCCGGCCGTCGTCACGGCCGCCGCGGTCAGTGCCGCCGTGGCGCAGAACAGCGCGATTCGCGCCGGCCGCAGCGCGATGCCGAGCGCCTGCGACTCGAGGTCGCCGCGCGCCAGCACGTTCAGGCTGCGCGCGCCGGCGGTGGCGCAGACCGTGACCAGCACCAGCAGCAGCAGCGAGCCCGGCGCGAAGCGCGCGAAGGACAAATCGCCCATGAGCCAGAACAGCATGCCGCGCAGCCGGGTCTCATCGCCGAGCGCGAGCATGAGGCTCACCACGGCGGCGCAGCCGGACGCCACCACCACGCCGGTGAGCAGCAGCCGCTGCGGCGTCCAGCCGCCGCGCGCGTGCGCCAGCGCGAACACCAGCAGGGTGGCGCCGAGCGCGCCGGCGCCGGCCGCGCCGTCGATGAGCAGGCCGCCCCAGCCGAGCAGGATGGCGCCGAGCGCGGCCACCGCTGCGCCGCCGGAGATGCCGAGCACGTACGGATCGGCGAGCGGATTGCGCAGCAGCACCTGCATGAGCACGCCGGCGAGTGCCAGCAGTCCACCCGTGCTGAAGGCGTTGAGCGCGCGCGGCAGCCGCAGGGCGAAGATCACCTGGTGGGCGAGCGAGTCGCGGTCGCCGAACACGGCGCGCAGCGCGGCGCCGGGCGAGAGCGACGTGCTGCCGACCGACACCGCCGCCAGCAGGCAAAGCGCGGCGAGAAGCGCCATCAACGGCAGCAGGCGGCTGGCCTTCATGGGGCGCACCATACGGAGCGTGCGTCGCGATCACAAGCACGCAGCCCACTTCCGGCCGGCAATGTGGAACAATTGCCCCCATGTCCGCAAACCGCACCGATTACATCGATAAGGACGGCTTCCGCGCCAACGTGGGGATCATCCTGACGCGCGGTGCGGGCGAGGTGTTTCTCGGCGGCCGCGTCGGCGGCCGCGGCTGGCAGTTTCCGCAGGGCGGCGTGAACCGCGGCGAACACGTCGAGGACGCGCTGTTCCGCGAGCTCCAGGAGGAGATCGGCCTCGAGCGCGGCGACGTGCAGCTGCTCGGCTCGACCCGCGGCTGGCTGCGCTACCGGCTGCCGCGCCAATACGTGCGCGACCGCTGCATCGGCCAGAAGCAGCGCTGGTTCCTGCTCCGGCTCCTCGCCGACGAATCGAAGCTGCGTTTCGACACCACCGGCCAGCCGGAGTTCGACCGCTGGCGCTGGTCGGATTACTGGACCCCGGTGCGCGAAGTGGTGTATTTCAAGCGCCGCGTGTATGTGCGCGCGCTGCACGATCTCGGCAAATTGATCTTCCCGGATGGACTGCCCCCCTATCCCGAATGGTGGCCGGAAATCGATACGCCTAAAACGGCTTGACGATCGCGAGGATCACGATGGCCACCAGCATGAGCGACGGAATCTCGTTGAAGCCGCGGTACCACCGGGAGCCGCGGGTGTTCCGATCATGGGCGAAATCCAGCATGTAGCTGCGGCACAGGAAGTGGTAGACGAGCAGCAACAGCACGATCGCGAGCTTGACCTTCAGCCACACCATGCCCAAATAGGACGGCGCCGCCGCCAGCATGGCGATGCCAAAAACGACGGTCGCCGCGCCGCCGATGGTCATGATGGCGAACAGCCGGCGCTCCATCACCTTGAAGCGCTCGCGACTGATGCCGTCCACCGCGTCGGCGTGGTAGACGAACAGGCGCGGCAGATAAAAAAGGCCGGCGAACCACGTGACCATGGCGATGACATGGAAGGCCTTCAGCCAGAGCATGAATCGTTCCTCCGATTCGCCAAGGTGGGTAACAATGGGTGGATAATACCGTGATGCGGCGGAATCCATAGCCATGGCTCAATGGTTCGACAGGCTGGTCATTCGCTCCTATGCGCCGAAGCGGCTCGCGATGCTGTTCGCGGTGACGGCCCTGCTCGGACTGTTCATCCTGTACGGCGCGTTCGAACTGGGGCGCTATGACGCCGGGTTTCGCGTGGTCGATTCGGTGCGCGGGGCACTGTCCACCGCAAAACGGATCCGCGACCTGGAGGCCGAGAACGAGCGGCAGCGCACACAGCTCGAAGCGGCGGAGGTCGCGCGCCGCGTCGATCGCGAGGGCTATGCCCAGGTGGAGAAGAGCCTCGGGGACATGCAAAGTCAAATTGCGCGCCTGAATCAGGACCTGTCCTTCTACCGCGGCCTGGTGCAGCCGGACTCCACGGTGCGCGTGAAGGTGCAGCAGATGCAAATCGTGCCGGAGACGGCCCGCGGGGCCTACCGTCTCAAGTTCGTCCTGATGCAATCGGGCAAACCGGCCGGCGAGGTGTCCGGCAGCGCATCAATCACCCTGGACGGGCTGCAGCAGGGCAAGCCGATGAGCCTGAGTTTCGCGCAGGTATCGCCCAAGGGGCGCGTAAGCCTGGCATACTCGTTCCTGTACTTTCAGGATTATGACGAGCAGCTGCAGCTGCCCGCAGGATTCGAGCCGACGCGCGTGGGAGTGGAAATTCATCGAGGACGGGACGCGAGTCACAGTTTCAGGCAGGCCTTTGTCTGGAAAGCACAGGGCATGTCGGTGGAAACTGAGGCACCGGACGGTGCCGAGGGCAAGGGTGCATTAGATGTTCAAGCGGAGACGGACTAAGCAGCCGAAAATCGAAACCTTGATCGGCGCCAAGACGCGGATCAACGGCGACGTGGAGTTCTGTGGCGGCTTTCACCTCGATGGCTTCATCAATGGCAACGTCAGGGGCGATGCCAGCGGCGGTGCGGTGCTGTCGGTGAGCGAGCAGGGCTGCATCGAAGGCTCGGTGTCCGTGCCGCGGGTGGTGCTGAACGGCATCGTCAAGGGCGACATCGAGGCCTGCGACCGGGTGGAACTCGGCCCCAAGGCGCGCGTGATGGGCAATGTGCACTACACCACCATCGAAACCGCCGTGGGCG
This sequence comes from Gammaproteobacteria bacterium, assembly GCA_003137095.1. Lineage (GTDB taxonomy): Bacteria > Pseudomonadota > Gammaproteobacteria > Steroidobacterales > Steroidobacteraceae > Bog-1198. The sequence goes on along the minus strand of PLET01000042.1, from coordinate 10,230 downwards.
CCCAAATCAACGGAAAACTGCTGCACAAGGCGGTTTCGGGCGCGGGCCAGGCCGAGGCCCTCCGCAAGGACGATGATCCTGGCCGCAAGGAAGGTGAACCCGTCCGCAAGCTCGAGTCCGTGCCGCGCAAGCAGGAGCCGTCGCTTTGATTGGGCGGCGGTGCGCGAGTACACTAGTGCCATGAGCACCACCGCCGAAATGTCATTGGAACCCGCCCCGCCGCCCACGGTGCTCATTTTCACCGATGCGGCTGCCGGCAAGGTCGGCGAGCTGATCCGCGAGGAGGCGAACCCCAACCTCAAGCTGCGGGTGTTCGTGTCCGGCGGCGGCTGTTCCGGCTTCCAGTACGGCTTCACCTTCGACGAGAAGATCGAAGAAGGCGACTTTTGCATCGAAAACCACGGGGTGCAGCTGCTCGTCGATCCGATGAGCGTGCAGTACCTCATGGGCGCGGAGATCGATTACAAAGAGGATCTGCAGGGCGCCCAGTTCGTCATCCGCAATCCCAACGCGAAAACCACCTGCGGCTGCGGGTCCTCCTTCTCCGCCTAAGAATGCGTCCGGTGTAGATTGAGCGGCGGACGTGCCGTGCCCGACGTGCTCGCGGCCGTCGATCTCGGGTCCAACAGTTTTCACATGGTGGTCGCGCGCTACTCGCACGGCCAGCTGGTCATTCTCGATCGTCTTCGCGAAATGGTGCGCCTCGCGGCGGGCCTCGGCGAGAGCGGGCGGCTCGATGACGATGCCACGACGCGCGCCCTGCGCTGCCTGGAGCGGTTCGGCCAACGCCTGCGTGCAATGCGCGCCGACAGCGTGCGGGTGGTCGGCACCAACGCCCTGCGCCGCGCCAAGCGCAAGCGCTGGTTCCTGGAGCGGGCGCGCGCGGCGCTCGGCCATCCGATCGAGATCATATCGGGACTGGAGGAGGCGCGCCTCATCTACTCCGGGGTCGCGCATACGAGCCCGATGAGCGCGGACAAGCGGCTGGTCATCGACATCGGCGGCGGCTCCACCGAGGTGGTGATCGGCGAGGGCTTCAATCCGCTGCTGCTCGAAAGTCTGTCGGTGGGCTGCGTTGGGATGAGCTCGATCTACTTCGATGAAGGCAAGATCTCGGAGAAGCGCTTCGAGCGCGCGCGCACGGCGGTGCGTCTGGAACTCGAGCCGATCCAGGAAGGCTACCGCAAGATGGGCTGGATGCAGGTCTTCGGCAGCTCCGGCACGGTGCGCGTCATCGGCGACGTCGTGCGCCGCCTGTGTCCCGACGATCCGCGAATCACGCCCTCCACGCTGAAAAAACTGGCGGAACGGGTGCTCGCCGCCGACCACATCGACGAGCTGGAACTGGCCGACGTGGACGCGGAGCGCGCACCGGTATTTCCCGCCGGACTCGCGATCCTTTTGGAGCTGGTCGAATCGCTGGGCATAGACCGCGTGCGCGTCGCCGAGGGCGCCATGCGCGAGGGCCTGCTCTACGACATGATGGGCCGCTTCACCGACGAGGACGCGCGCGTGCGCAGCGTGCGGGCGATGGAGCAGCGCTATCACGTCGACAGCCTGCAGGCCGACCGGGTGGAGGCGACGGCTTCCGCGCTGCTTGATCAGGTGCAGTCCGAATGGGGACTCGAGGATCCGTTCGCGGAATCGGCTCTGCGCTGGGCGGCACGTCTGCACGAGGCGGGCCTGGACATCGCGCACTCGAAGTATCACCGGCACAGCGCCTATCTGTTGGAGCACGCGGACATGCCGGGGTTTCCGCGCGAGGAACAGCAGCTGCTCGCCGCGCTGGTGGGCGCGCACCGCCGGCAGCTGTCGTTCGAGCCGCTGGAGGACCTCTTGCCGCCATGGGATCGCCAGGCCGAGTTCCTGATCGTGCTGCTGCGTCTGTCGGTGCTGCTGCATCGCGGCCGCAGCCCGCAGCCGCTGCCGGAGGTCAAACTGCGCGTCAAGGGCCGCACCCTCGGCCTGGAATTGCCGGCGCGCTGGATGAAGGAGCATCCGCTCACCCTGGAGGATCTGGAGCAGGAGCGCCAATACCTCAAGGATGCGGGCTTTCGCCTGAGCTTCGGCTGAGCGGCGGCTCAGGCCTCGAGCAGCGCCACGCGTTCGTCGTACAGGGCGAGCAAGCGCGATTGAGCGCAGACATGCTCGTGTGCACCGGCGCGCGTGTAGCTGCCGCTGGAATCGAGCAGCCACGCCTGGGTGTCGTCGGCCAGATACAGTTTGAGGTCGTCGCCGACGCGCGCCTTCAGCTCCGGCAATTCCACCGGGAAGGCCACCTCGATGCGCCGGAACAGATTCCGGTCCATCCAATCGGCGCTGGCGCAGAACACCTCGTGCGCGCCGTCGTTCTCGAACCAATAGACGCGTGAATGCTCCAGAAAGCGGCCGATGATCGAGCGCACCTTGATGCGATCGGAAACGCCGGCGACGCCCGGGCGCAGGCAGCAAACGCCGCGGACGATCAGATCGATGTCCACACCGGCGCGTGAAGCGCGATACAGCGCCTGGATCACGGTGGGCTCGGTGAGCGCGTTGAGCTTGGCGATGATGCGCGCCGGCCGGCCGCTGCGGGCGTGCAGCGCCTCGCGCTCGATCTTCACGAGCAGCGCATCGTGCAGGCTGAAGGGCGCATGCAGCAGCTTGCGCAGGCGCGGCACGCCGGTGAGCCCCGTCAGCTGCAGGAAAATGTCATGGATGTCCTCGCCGATCTGCTCATCGGCGGTCATCAGTCCATAGTCGGTGTACAGGCGCGCGGTCTTGGCGTGGTAGTTGCCGGTGCCCAGGTGGCAATAGCGGCGCAGGCCCTTGTCCTCGCGGCGCACCACCATCACCAGCTTGGCATGGGTCTTGAAGCCGAACACCCCGTACATCACATGCGCTCCCGCCTCCTGCAGCTTGGTGGCGAGTTCGATGTTGGCTTCCTCGTCGAAGCGCGCACGCAGTTCGATGATCACCGTGACGTCCTTGCCGGCCTGCGCGGCCTCGGCGAGCGCGCCGACGATGCTCGAGTCGCTGCCGGCGCGGTACAGGGTCTGCTTGATGGCCAACACCTGCGGGTCGGCGGCGGCCTGCTTGATGAAATCGGTGACCGGACCGAAGGCTTGGTAGGGATGGTGCAGCAGCACATCGCCGCCGCGCAGCGCCGCGAACAGATCGTTGCCGGTGCGCAGCCGCTCGGGGATGCCCGGGGTGAACGACGGATACTTGAGCTCGGTGCGGTCCACCAGATCATATACCGCCATCAAGCGGTTCAGATTGACGGGCCCCGCGACGCGGTACAGATCGTCGCCCGTGAGCCCGAACTGACTGAGCAGGTAGCTCAGGATCTCCTCGGGACAATCGTGCGCCGTTTCGAGCCGCACCGCGTCGCCGTAGCGGCGCGAGGCGAGCTCACCCTCCACCGCGCGCAGCAGATCGTCGACCTCTTCCTGTTCGACGAACAGGTCGCTGTTGCGGGTGACGCGAAACTGGTAGCAGCCGCGCACGTGCATGCCGGCGAACAGCTTGGACACGAAGGCCTCGACGATTGTGGCGAGAAACACGAACTGGCGGCTTCCCAGTTCATCCGGCAGGCGGATGAGCCGTGGCAACGAGCGCGGCGCCTGCACCACCGCGAGGCCGCTGTTGCGCCCGAAGCCGTCCTCGCCGTCCACCACCATGGCGAAATTCAGGCTCTTGTTGAGGATCTTGGGGAACGGCCTGGCCGGATCCAGGGCGAGCGGACTGAGCACCGGTTCGACCTCGCGGACGAAATAATCCGCCAGCCAGGCGGCCTGCGCCTCGGTCCAGGTGTCGGGCGAAACGAACACCACGCCGCTGCGGGCCAGTTCGGGCATGAGCACGTCGTTCAGCAATTGGTATTGTTCATCCACCAGCCGCACCGCACGCAGGCGGATGGCCTTGAGCTGCTCGGGCACCGACAATCCGTCGGGGCCGGACTGCACGGCGCCGGCCTCCAACAGCTCCTTGAGGCTGGCCACGCGGATCTCGAAGAATTCGTCGAGATTCGAGCACGAGATCCCGAGGAATTTGACGCGCTCGAGCAGCGGGATGCGCGGGTCCTTGGCCTGCTGCAGGACGCGCTGGTTGAACTCGAGAAACGAGAGTTCACGATTGATGTAAAGCTGCGGTACCTGAAGATCGGTGTCGTTCATGGGGCGAATCTGGCGGGCCGTTATGACACCATGATGACGGGTCGCCAACTGCGCGGCTAGTCAGGAACTTCAGGCTAGTTCATCCGGCGACCGGTTCACCCGGGTAAGACCGTCAGCGGTGGTAGATCCCCCCGAGCACCCGCGCGCCGCGCGCCCCGGTGACGCTCGCCAGGCTCGAACTGCCGCCCGCCAGGGTGCGCTTGGCGAACCAGGCAAAGGCGACGGCTTCGACATAGTCGGGATTGAGGCCCAGGGCTGCGGTGGTGGTGACCGGACGCGGCGCCAGCAGCTTCGACAGCGCGGCGAGCAGGCCGGCATTGTGCGCACCGCCGCCGCACACATAGAGCGCGGCGCCGGGGGCGTGCACGCGCACGGCGGCGGACAGGGTCCGGGCGGTGTATTCCTGCAAGGTGGCCTGCACGTCCGCCGGCGACAGGGTGCGGCCCGCCAGACGGCGGTCGAGCCAGGCGGAGTTGAACAACTCCCGGCCGGTGCTCTTCGGCGCCGGCAGCGACAGATAGGGTTCTTCGAGCAGGTGCGCGAGCAGCGGTCCATCGATGTGGCCGCCGGCGGCCCAGGCGCCGCCGCGGTCGAAGTCCAGGCCCCGGTGACGGGATACCCAGGCATCCAACAGGCGGTTGCCTGGCCCGGTATCGAAGCCGATGACCGGAGCGTCGCGCACCAGCACGGTGATATTGGCAATGCCGCCGACATTGGCGATGACGCGGTCTTCGGCGGCGGAGCGAAACACCTGGTCGTGGAAGGCGGGCACCAGCGGAGCGCCCTGGCCGCCGGCGGCGACGTCGCGGCGGCGAAAATCCGCGATCACGGTGATGCCGGTCAGTTCGGCGAGGGTGTTCGGATCCCCGACCTGCCAGGTGAACGGCACCTCCACGTCGGTGCGGTGGCGCAGCGTCTGGCCGTGGCTGCCGATGGCGGTCACCTCGGCCGCGGCCACTCCCGCCGACTGCAACAGGCCGTTGGCGGTCCGTGCGAAGGCGCGTCCCAGTTCCACGTCCATCTGTCCGATGTCGTCGAGGGCGGCCAGATCGGGGGCGTCGATCAGCGCTGCCAGACGGCGCTTGAGCGACGGCTCGTAGGCCGCCGCCGTGGCCGCCACCACCTGCAGCGGGTCGGCGTCGAAATCCACCAGGGCCGCGTCGATGGCGTCCAGGCTGGTGCCTGAGATCAGGCCGAGATACAGGCCCATCGTGCGCTGGTCATGGTTGCGAGGCGGCGGTCAGCGGCGCTGCGGTGGTGAGCGCTGCTGCCGGGGCCGGCGCTGCTGCGGGGGACTCCTGCAGGCGGGCGAGCAGCGGCGCCGTGCGGGCCCTGAACTCGCCCATCGCCGCGGCGGGCAGCGGCACGCCGCCGGGCAGGCGCAGGGACTGTGGATTGCGGTGCACGCCGTTGACCAGGTACTCGTAATGCAAATGCGGGCCGGTGGCGAGGCCGGTCATGCCGACATAGCCGATGACGTCGCCCTGCTGCACGCGCGCGCCCGTGGACAGGCGGGCGGCAAACCGCGACAGGTGCCCGTACAGCGTCGATACGCCGTCGCTATGCCCGAGAATGATGACATTGCCGTAGCCGCCCCGGGTGCCCGCAAAGCTGACGCGCCCGGCCGCGGCGGCATGCACCGGGGTGCCCGCGGGGGCGGCGTAGTCGGTGCCCATATGGCCGCGGATGCGATTGAGTATCGGGTGCAGACGCCGGGGATTGAAGCCGGAACTGACGCGGGTGAATTCCACCGGGGCGCGCAGGAACGTCTTGCGCATGGGCTGTCCGGCGGGCGTGTAGTACCCGGCCCGGGCGCCGGCCCCGGCGCCCTCGGCGTAGCGCACGGCGCGGTAGACCTTGCCGTCATTGACAAACTCGGCGGCCAGGATCTCGCCGTCGCGCACACGGCGGCCATCCTCGTAGATCTGCTCGTAGACCGCCGTGAAACTGTCGCCCTCGCGGATGTCGAGCACGAAGTCGATGTCCCAGGCGAACACGTCGGCCAGCTTCAGGGCGATCACATCGGACATGTCGGCCGCCTCGGCGGCCTGAAACAGCGAGGATTCGATGCGGCCACGGGCGGTGCGGATGCGGGTCTGCACCTCGTTGGGGATCATCTGCGCCGCGAATCCGGAGTCGGCGCGCACCACCTTGAGCGTCTGGGTGTCGCTCACCTTACGGGTCAGCTCAAAGATCGCGCCGTCCTCGTGGGTGAGTTTGATGGCGTCGCCGGGCTTGAGGAAATCCAGGCTCTGGCGGATGCCCGGCAGTTCCCGGATCGCGGCGAGATCGGCGGTGTCGAGCGACATGCGCCTGAAAATGGCGTCCAGGGTGTCGTTGCGGGCCACTATGATCCGGATGACAGAGGCCGGGATGGCGGCCGCCACGCCGGCCTCCTGCACCACCACCTGCGGCGCAGCGGAACTGGGCGGGGTGGCGGCGCTCGGCGGGACGGCGGCGGACCCTTCAGGGTGCGGATGGCGCAGCAGCAGCATCGCGAGGGCAGCGGCCGCACAGACACCGATCCGGGTGAGGATCTGCATGTTATCCCCTGTTGTTGTACCTCGGCAGGCTAGCCGCCGCCCGCGGCGCGGTCAATGGAGGGCGCCAACAATGTCGGGGGCGGATGCGGTGCCGACTTGCCCGGATCGACGCGAATGGCGCAGCATGCGGCCCCCATGGAAAAAATCTTCATTTCCGCCAATTCGCTGCTGCGCGATTCGATCGAACTGGCGATGCGCATCGTGCGCAGCGGCTACCGGCCCACCTTTCTGGTCGGCATGTGGCGCGGCGGCGCGCCGATCGGCATCGCGGTGCAGGAGGTGCTCGAATACCACTCCATCCACACCGATCACATCGCGATCCGCACGAGCTCCTATACGGGCATCGACAGCCAGGCCAAACAGGTGAGGGTGCACGCGACCGACTATCTGGTGTCGCGCCTGACGGCCGAGGACGAACTGCTGCTGGTGGATGACGTGTTCGACTCGGGCCGCAGTCTCGAAGCCGTGCTCGCGGTGCTCAAACGCCGCTGCCGCCGCAATCTGCCGGAGAAGATCCGCATCGCAACGGTGTACTACAAGCCGGCCCGCAACCGCAGCGCGCTGGTGCCTGACTATTACGTGCGCGACACCGACAATTGGCTGGTGTTTCCGCACGAGATCCAGGGGCTTACGCGCGAGGAAATCCTCGAGCACAAGCCCGTGGGCGAGGATTTCTTCTGGCAAGGCCCTGAAGAATCGAGCATCATCAAAAAATCCACGTGAACGTCCCGGGGGAGATGCGACATGAACAAGAGAACACAGCGGGCATTGCCGGCATTGCTGGGCCTGTCGAGCCTGGGTTTATCGAGCCTGGGCTTATCGAGCCTGGGTCTGGCGCCCGGAGCGGCCATGGCTGAAGCGCAGCCGCAGCCGCTCGACATCTATTACATCGACGTGGAGGGCGGCCAGTCAACGCTGTTCGTGGCGCCGGGCGGTGAGAGCGTGCTGGTCGACACCGGCTTTCCGGGATCCCGCGATGCCGGGCGCATCATGGAGGCGGTGCATGCGGCGGGGCTGAAGCAGATCGATTACCTGCTGATCACCCACTATCACGGCGACCACATCGGCGGCTATCAGGAACTCTCCAAGCTCATTCCCATCCGGCACCTGGTCGATCACGGTCCGACCGTGCAGCCGGAACAGAACATCGCCTCCAAGCAGCAATGGGACGCCGACATCCAAAAATCGCCGCACATCGTGGCCAAGGTCGGCGACAAGCTGCCGGTCAAGGGGCTCGACTGGACCATCGTGTCCTCGGCCGGCAAGACGCTCGAGGCGAACATGGCGGGAGCACCCGGCGCCGGGCGCCGGAACCCGTATTGCGCCGACTACAAGCCGAAGCAGATCGACGTCGACATGGAGAACAGCCAGTCGGTGGGCAGCGTGATCAGCTACGGCAAATTCCGCACCGTCGACCTGGGCGATCTGTTGTGGAACTGGGAGGCCAAACTCGCCTGTCCCGTCAACCGCATCGGCACCGTGGATGTGTTTCTGACCACCCATCACGGCATGAGCTGGTCGGGCGTTCCGGCGCTGGTATATGCCCTGCAACCGCGCGTGGTGGTCATGAACACCGGCACGCGCAAGGGGGGGCAGGTGGAAACCTTCCAGATGCTCGAATCCTCGCCCGGACTCGAGAATCTGTGGCAGCTGCACTGGGCGGTTAACGGCGGCCTGGAGCACAACGTGCCCGGCGTCTTCATCGCCAACCTGGAAACCGCTGCGATCACCGCCTCGGTGATCGCCAATCCGCCGCCGCCGCCGGTGATGGGCACGCGTCCGCCGGACATCGGCAATCCGGATCATTCGCCGGCCTGGTGGATCAAGGTCTCGGCGCTGCCCGACGGCAGCTTCACCGTCACCAATGCACGCAACGGCTTCTCGAAGACCTACCGCCACCGCTGACGGATCCATCTTGCCCATCCCCGTCGAGGAGCAAATCAGCGAGCTGAAGCGCGGCGCCGTGGATCTCATTCAGGAGGCGGAGCTGCGCACGCGGCTCGGGCGCGGCACGCCGCTGCGCGTCAAGGCGGGCTTCGATCCGACGGCGCCGGATCTGCATCTCGGCCACACGGTGCTGATCAACAAGCTGCGCCAGTTCCAGCAATTCGGCCATCAGGTGATTTTCCTGATCGGCGACTTCACCGGGATGATCGGCGATCCGACCGGCAAGAGCGCAACCCGGCCGCGGCTCACGCCCGATGAAATCGCCGCCAACGCGCGCACCTACCAGGAGCAGATCTTCAAGATCCTGGATCCGGAGCTGACCCTGATCGATTTCAATTCGCGCTGGATGGGGGCCATGAACGCCGCCGGCCTGATCGAACTGGCCGCCAAGCACACCGTGGCGCGCATGCTGGAGCGCGACGATTTCCAGAAGCGATACCGCGGCGGCCAGCCGATCGCCATCCACGAATTCCTCTATCCGCTGGTGCAGGGCTACGACTCGGTGGCGTTGCGCGCGGACGTGGAGCTCGGCGGCACCGATCAGAAATTCAATCTGCTGGTGGGCCGGCAATTGCAGGAGGCCTACGGCCAGGAGCCGCAGGTGGTGCTGACCACGCCGCTGCTCGAAGGCCTCGACGGGGTGCAGAAGATGTCCAAGTCGCTGGGCAATACCGTGGGCATCCACGATGCGCCCGGCATGATGTTCGGCAAGCTCATGTCCATCTCCGACACGCTGATGTGGCGCTATTTCGAGCTGCTCAGCTTCCGGCCGCTGGCGCAGATTGCGGCGCTGCGCCAATCGATCGAGGCGGGCAGGAACCCGCGCGACGTCAAATTCGAGCTGGCGTTGGAAATCGTGGCGCGCTTCCATTCGCCCGAGGCCGCCGCCGGCGCACAGCGCGATTTCACGGCGCGTTTCCAGGCCGGCGCCGTACCGGAGGACCTGCCGGAGCAATTGATCAAAATCGATGCGCCGACCGCACGCCTGAGCGCCATCCTCAAGGAAATCGGCTTCGTGGCCTCGAGCTCCGAGGCGTCGCGGAAAATCACCGAAGGCGCCGTGAAGGTGAACCAGGAAAGAATCTCGAGCCACAGCCATGAGCTGGCGGCGGGCAGCACCTACATCGTGTCGGTGGGCAAGCGATCCTTCGCCAAGGTACGGCTGGCCAAAAGCGGCTAAGCAGGCGCCAAACTAAGGACCCTCAATCTAAGGACCCTCAATCTAAGGACCCCAATCAAGGACTTAGGGGCCCGGTTGACAGCGCTAGACCTGGGGCTATACTGCGCGCCCTTCCAAGTGAAAGGCCGAATTTGAGAGCGCGCGTGCATTGACGGGATCCGGATTCGCGCTATACTTGAAAGTCTTTCCCCCGGGCCTTTGTAGTCGCGGGTCATTCTTTAAAAATTCGAACAGGTAATTTGTGTGGGGACTCGCGTCATTGTGCCTTTGGTGCAATTGATGATTGCGAGTACCGAACGACCAGTCGTTCATTCGTGCCTTGAAAACACGTTTGGATGGGTGAGAGTTTGGGATCGCTAAAGCTTCAGTGACTTAGTGTAATTAACTGAAGAGTTTGATCCTG